>NZ_JBGDOX010000009.1:0-216900 GCF_046558195.1 Salmonella sp. 5800
GGTCGTTAGCTCAGTTGGTAGAGCAGTTGACTTTTAATCAATTGGTCGCAGGTTCGAATCCTGCACGACCCACCAATGTAAAAAAGCGCCCTAAAGGCGCTTTTTTGCTATCTGCGATTTATAAGATTCGAACCTGCCGCAGGTTCGGGTCTTGCCTGATGCGCTGCGATTATCAGGCCTACAGACGACACCGCACGCGTAGGCCGGATAAGACGTTAGTCGCCATCCGGCACAGACAACACCGCACGCGTAGGCCGGATAAGACGTTAGTCGCCATCCGGCACAGACGACACCGCACACGTAGGCCGGATAAGACGTTAGTCGCCATCCGGCGCAGACGACACCGCACACGTAGGCCGGATAAGACGTTAGCCGCCATCCGGCACAGACGACACCGCACACGTAGGCCGGATAAGACGTTAGTCGCCATCCGGCACAGACATCATACCGTCAACGCCGCCACCAGTTTCTCCAGTGCTGGCGTTGCCTGCTGCTGGTCATACACAGTATACAAATCCGCCGGAATACGTTCCTCTAACGGACGAAACACCACACCCGGCCAGCTCATTTGCGCATAGCCATCAGCCATCAACGTAATCCCAATCCCCATACTGATCATCGCCAACACCGTTTGCGGCTCAACCACTTCCCGAATAATCATTGGCGAAAAGCCTGCCTGTTGGCATACACGTTGTAAAAATTCCCAATCAGAATGTACGGAAGGCAACGTAACAAAATATTCATTGCGCAACGCCGCCAACGGCACAGAATCTCTGGATGCCAGATCGTGATCTTCCGGAACTGCAACCATGAATGCAGATTCATGCAAACGTATGCTGGTAAAACCGACTGCCGGTTCGATAGCCATACGCCAGATCCCTGCATCAAGTTCCCGACGCTCTAACAACGCCATTTGCATACCTGGAGACTTTTCGCGAAAAAGTACTTCAACATTGGGATTTACTTTCAAAAAGTGACGCATCGCAGGACGCATTCTTCCCCACAGCGCCGTACCAACCACACCCAGTTCAATGCGCCCCGCTTCACCGCGACCAATCTGCTCCACTCGCGCCAGCGCCTGATTTGCATTGGCTAACAAGCGACGTGACTCCTCCATTAAAACTTTCCCGGCATGGGTTAATGCAACGCTGCGGGAATGACGAATAAACAGCAATGTACCCAGTTGCTGTTCAAGTTCTTTGATATGGATACTCAAGGGAGGTTGTGACATATTTAACCGGGCAGCAGCCCGGCCAAAATGCAATTCTTCTGCAACAGCGAGGAAATAACGTAATAGCTTTAGATCAATACGATGGGCTCGTTCCATCACTATCGCACTCCAGGAATAAGGGATAACGTCTGGAATTTACCATATTACCTAGTAAAAAATAGATTTAACGACAAGATACCCAATATACATAAATACAATAGATAATACCCCGGGTAAAACATTTGGTGCGGGAATAGGTATACGGCATAAAGTAAAAAATGCGCCAATACCAAATCCAATACCGGAGGAGAGAATAATTTCTTTCATGCTGTGTCCTTGTTCATAAAAATGGACTGGCGAACATCCTCTCGCCAGTCAAATAAAATTAATGTGCTAATGATTTGGTCGACAGTTTTTCTGGATGGTGCTGATATTTAAAGAACAATGCAAAAATAACGGCCAATGCCAGAGCGTAGGCGGCAAAAACCAGCCAGATGGTTTGCCAATCTTTTACGCCATCAATAGAAAAATAATCCACGGCCATACCGCTTAAAAGAGACCCAATCCACGCCCCCACGCCGTTAACCATGGTCATAAATAGCCCCTGCGCGCTGGCGCGAATACTTGAGTCCACCTCCTGCTCTACAAATACTGACCCTGAGATGTTGAAGAAATCAAATGCGCAGCCATAAACAATCATCGACAGCAGCAGTAGCACAAAGCCAAACGGGGATGGATCGCCAAAGGCAAAGAAGCCGAAACGTAGCGTCCACGCCAGCATGCTCATCAGCATTACTGTTTTAATACCAAAGCGTTTAAGGAAGAACGGAATGGTGAGGATAAAGCCCACTTCCGCCATCTGCGAAACTGAAAGCAAGATAGAGGGATACTTCACCACAAAGCTGTCGGCAAACTCAGGATTACGGGCAAAATCATGCAAGAACGGATTACCGAAGACATTGGTAATTTGCAGCACCGCCCCCAACATCATCGCAAACAAAAAGAAGATTGCCATGCGTGGATTTTTAAACAGAACAAAAGCATCCAGTCCGAGCTTACTGGCAAGCGTGGTGTTCGCCTTCTTCTCGGCTACCGGAATTTTCGGTAACGTCAGCGCATACAGGGCCAGCAATAACGATGCGCCAGAAGCGATGTATAATTGCGCACTGCTCAGTTCCAGCCCCATCAGGCTCACCGTCCACATCGCAACAATAAAACCTATTGTGCCGAAAACGCGCACAGGCGGAAATGACGTTACCGGATCCTGACCTGCTTTCGCCAGACAGGAGTACGAAACGCTATTGGATAATGCAATCGTTGGCATATACGCCATCGCATTAACCAACATCACCCAGAACATCGTCTGGGGATCGGTAACGGTGGTGGCGTACAATAACGCCCCCGCGCAAACCAGATGGCAAAGCATGTAGGCTCGCTCAGCGCGCAGCCATTTATCAGCAATGATCCCCATAATGCCCGGCATGATAATCGCTGCCAACCCTTTTGAGCTGTAGACCATACCGACATTCGCGCCGGTAAAATCCAGAGTGTTGATCATGTAAGAGCCCAGGGTAACCAGCCAGCTCCCCCAGATAAAATATTGCAAGAACGACATGACTTTTAAGCGGGACGTAATACCCATTTTTTATTCCTTGCCGTGAGATAAAGCCCCAATACGGGGCCGTAGTCATTGTGTTTAGGCCAGCTTACGTAAAAAGCCGCAAATCAGATTGATAAAGTTCTGCCGGGAAAGTTCAGCCGCCGCCAGCGTTTGCGCATGGGAGAGTTTTACATCGCCCAGCCCTTCCGCCAGATTGGTGATCGCTGAGACGGCAACAACTTTGAGGCCACAATGACGTGCGCTAATCACCTCAGGGACAACGGACATTCCGACCACATCGCCGCCAATAATCTGCATCATGCGGATTTCTGCCGCCGTTTCGAAGTTCGGACCCGGATAAGAAACAAATACGCCTTCAGTGAGGGGGAATCCCTCCTCTGCCGCAACGGACTGAAGCATGGCGCGATAATCCGCGTCATAAGCATTAGCCAGCGAGAAGAAGCGATCGCCATAACGATCATCGTTTGGCCCCACCATCGGCGTACCGGGCATCGTATTAATGTGATCGCTAAGCGCAACCAGGCTACCCGGCCCCACTTCCGGACGCAGAGATCCTGCCGCATTGGTGCAGAACAACACTTCACAGCCCAGTAATTTCAACGTGCGAATGGCATCGGTCATCACCGCCATTCCACGCCCTTCATAAAAATGTCCGCGGCCTTTCATACAGGCCACCGGAACCCCCGCCAGATGGCCGAGCACCAGTTCACCAGCATGGCCGTGTACGGTGCTGACGGGAAATCCCGGCAATTTCTCGTAAGAAATGGCTACCGCATCTTCGATTTGATCCGCCAGAGCACCCAACCCGGAGCCTAAAATAAACGCGACTCGCGGGGTAAATGCCGGTTTATGTGCATGAATAATATCAATACAATACTCAGGATTATGAGAAAAAAGAGCGTGAGGCATAAGTTTCCTTGTTCTATCGGATTTAATTTGACTCCTTTTTATAACGACCATCGCCCCTTGCTGACCAATACACTTTTCACGTGTCATCAATAGCCATTTAATATCGATAGATTTAGATCGCTTCTGTATTAATACAGAGGGAAAACAGTATTGGTTTTTGCTTGCACTTCATATTAACAATATGCCGCTTTCATATTTATAAATTGCCTCTTTTTAATTAACCCATTAATAATTATCGGCATAGGGAAATATGCTATGAAAAAAATTCTTACTCTGACGCTTTCTTCTTTACTCATTATTCCCGCACTCACCCATGCGGAATTTAAAGGCGGGTTCGCCGATATCGGCCTCCATTACCTCGACTGGACATCAGACACCACGGAAAAAACCAGTAAAAAATCCCATAAAGATGATTTTGGGTACCTGGAACTGGAAGGCGGAGCGAATTTTAGCTGGGGAGAAATGTACGGATTCTTCGACTGGGAAAATTTTTACAATGGCCGCCACGCTAAACCAGGCAGCGAACAGCGTTACACCTTTAAAAATACCAACCGTATTTATCTGGGCGATACAGGATTAAACCTCTATCTCCATGCCTACGGGACGTACGGTTCACCTCATCGCGCTAATTTCCATGATGACATGTTTCTCTATGGTTTAGGCTATAACTTCACAGGTAACGGTTACTGGTTTAAACCCTTCTTTGCCAAACGTTATACCGATCAGACCTACTACACAGGCGATAATGGTTATGTATTAGGTTGGGTGGCCGGCTATAGCTTCTCGTTGGGTAGTGAGAAATTCAGCGTAACGAACTGGAATGAGTATGAGTTTGACCGCGATGCGTCCTACGCTGCGGGCAATGGCGGGAAAGATGGCATTAATGGCGCAGTAGCGCTGTGGTGGAATGCGACTCCTCACCTGACCGCAGGAGTACAATATCGTTACGCTGATAATAAGTTAGGAGAATCCTTCCTGCAGGATGGCATTATTTATTCCATCAAATACCTGTTTTAACACACTGCCCTGTCAAAAATGGCAGGGCAAGACCGCACCTCACACACGGACAGATAGATATTTATAGCTGATACAGCGGATCTTTCGCCCTCGCGGCGGTTAATTCGCTGGCCTGAGTACGCACCACGTCCCACAACGCCTGCGCCGCCGTGGAGAGCGATCGGTTTTTTCGCCGCGCCAGCATGAGCTGCCTTTCAACTACGGGCGTCAGCCGTTTAACCTGTAAGTGGCTGCCCTGCGGGAGCGGTAACGCCAGCGCGGGCAGCACGCTGATGCCGATTCCCGCTTCCACCATTGGAAACAGCGTGGCCGGGTGACCAATCTCCTGCACGATATCCGCCTCAATAGCAAAATGGGCCAGCGCCGCATCAATCAGCGGTCGACTGCCGGAAGCATAATCCTGTAAGACCAGCGAGGCCTGTTTAAGATCCTGCCAGCTTACCCATTCCTGATGCGCCAGCGGATGATCCTGGCGACACAACAGTAAAAAAGGCTCTGATAAGATGGCTTCACACTGTAAATCCACCGCTGCGCCGGGATCGATAACGATGCCAAAATCCACTTCCCCCTGGCGGATGCTCTCCAGCACCCACTGCTGCGGACGATCGTGCAATACAAAATCAATAGCGGGATAAAGTGAATTACTTTGGGCAATGCATTGCGGAATAAGATGCGCAGAAATGGTTTGGCTCGCGGCAACGCGCACGGTGCCGGTTAATTGTGTCCCTACTCTACCTGCATCGCGCAGTATGCTGTTCAGTTCATCAAGCACCCGCTCCAGACGCGTCGCCAGTTGTTGCCCCGCCTCGGTCAGCACCACCTCACGCGTAGTGCGATCCAACAGTCTGACGCCGGTTTGCCGCTCCAGCTCTTTTACGCTATGACTGACCGCAGACTGGCTCAGTCCAATCCTGACCCCTGCCCGACTAAAACTTTTGGCCTGGGCGACGGTAATAAAAATCCGCAGTTGACGCAGTGAATAGTTCATCGACTAGATTCATATATAGATGCAATAAATCAATTTTATTTCTCAAAGCGAAAAACGCAAAATAGCTGCACCGACTTTCAGGAGTTTTTATGAAACTTTTTCGTATCCTTGACCCTTTCACGCTGACACTTATCACCGTGGTACTACTGGCCTCTTTTTTCCCGGCGGAAGGCGGCTTTGTGCCTGTCGTTGAAGGCATTACGACAGCGGCCATCGCTCTGCTGTTTTTTATGCATGGCGCGAAGCTTTCGCGTGAAGCGATCATCGCTGGCGGCAGCCACTGGCGGTTGCATCTGTGGGTCATGTGCAGCACTTTTGTGCTCTTTCCTGTCCTCGGCGTACTGTTTGCCTGGTGGGCGCCTGTCAATGTCGACCCTATGCTCTACAGTGGCTTTCTGTATCTGTGCATTTTGCCCGCCACCGTGCAGTCGGCGATTGCATTTACTTCACTCGCGGGCGGTAACGTCGCGGCCGCTGTGTGCTCAGCGTCTGCGTCCAGTCTGCTGGGCATTTTCCTGTCGCCGCTGCTGGTCGGTCTGGTAATGAATATTCATGGCGCGCAGGGCAGTCTGGAAGAGGTGGGCAAAATTATGCTGCAACTGCTGCTGCCTTTTGTGCTGGGACACCTGTCTCGCCCGTGGATCGGCAACTGGGTCGCGCGCAACAAAAAGTGGATCGCGAAAACGGATCAGACCTCTATTTTGCTGGTGGTCTACTCGGCGTTCAGCGAAGCGGTGGTCAATGGCATCTGGCACAAAGTCGGCTGGGGATCGCTGCTGTTTATCGTCGTGGTCAGTCTCATACTGTTGGCGATCGTCATCACCATTAACGTCTTTGTCGCCCGTAAATGCGGCTTCAATAAAGCCGACGAAATCACTATTGTTTTCTGCGGTTCGAAAAAAAGCCTGGCCAACGGGATCCCGATGGCCAATATTCTGTTTCCGACGTCAGTGCTGGGTATGATGGTATTACCGCTGATGATCTTCCACCAGATCCAACTGATGGTCTGCGCAGGGCTGGCGCGGCGCTACAAACGCCAGACCGAGAAGTTACAGGCGCAGCAGGAAAGCCGCGCCGCGAAAGCTTAAAGCGGGCGTTTCAGGGGCTGCACCAGTTGCGTCAGCCCCTCGGTTTTAATCAGCAGCGTGATTTGCATCAATTCCCCCAGTTTACCCGCCGGAAATTGATCTTTACGGGCAAACCACAGCAAATACTCTTCCGGAAGGTCGATCAATCGACGTCCCTGATATTTGCCGAACGGCATCACGGTGTTGGCGATTTCAACCAGCTGCTCTTTCTCCATCTCAGGCATCCAGTAAGCGGATCATTTCCGCTTCATCAATCACGGTAATACCCAGTTCCTGCGCTTTTGCCAGTTTGGAACCCGCCGCTTCACCGGCAATCACCAGATCGGTTTTCTTCGATACGCTGCCTGCTACTTTCGCGCCCAGCGCCACTAAACGCGCTTTAGCGTCATCGCGGGACATCTGGCTCAGGCTACCGGTTAGTACCACGGTTTTACCGGCAAACGGGCTATCGATCTCTTGCACATTAATGACTACCGGCGCGGGCCAGTGAACCCCTTCCGCCAGTAGCTGCCCAATCACGTCACGATTGCTCTCTTCGGCAAAAAAGTTAAAGACGTGCGTAGCGACCACAATCCCCACGTCGGGTACTTTCTGCAACTCGTCAATGGTAGCGGTCTGCAGCGCCTCCAGCGTGCCGAAATAAGCCGCCAGCCCCGCCGCCGTCGCTTCACCCACTTCACGGATGCCCAGCGCATAGAGAAAACGCGCAAAAGTCGTCGCTTTGGCTTTTTCCAGCGCGTTTACAACATTTTGCGCGGACTTTGGCCCCATTCGGTCCAGACCGGTCAGTTTACCCGCCGTCAGACGGAACAGATCCGCTGGCGTATGGACATACTCCCTTTCCACCAGTTGGTCGATGATCTTATCGCCCATCCCGTCTACATCCATTGCCCGGCGCGACACAAAATGTTTCAACGACTCTTTACGCTGCGCGCCGCAAATCAGCCCGCCGGTACAACGGGTAACGGCTTCGCCTTCGACGCGCTCTACGTCCGATCCGCACACCGGACAGTGCGTTGGAAACACAATCGGACGCGTCTCTTCAGGGCGTTCGGACAGAACCACGTTGACCACCTGAGGGATCACATCGCCTGCCCGACGGATAACCACCTTATCGCCAATGCGCAAGCCAAGTCGCTCAATTTCATCGGCATTATGCAACGTGGCATTGCTGACCAGCACACCAGCCACCTGAACCGGTTCCAGACGCGCCACCGGCGTAATCGCCCCAGTACGCCCTACCTGAAACTCAACGTCGCGCACAAAAGTCATCTGCTCCTGAGCAGGAAATTTAAACGCCACCGCCCAGCGCGGCGCGCGGGCCACAAAGCCCAGCTGTTCCTGCAAAGCCAGCGAGTTGACCTTAATCACCACGCCGTCGATATCAAAACCGAGCGTGGGGCGATCTTTTTCGACGTTGCGATAAAAATCCAGTACCGCCTGGGGAGAATCGCACAGCGTCACGCGATCGCTGACCGGTAACCCCCACGCTTTAAATTGCAGCAAACGTCCCAGATGCGTATCCGGCAACTCGCCGCCTTCCAGAATACCGACGCCGTAGCAGAAAAATGTTAGCGGTCGCTTCGCCGTAATACGCGGATCGAGCTGACGCAGCGAGCCCGCCGCCGCGTTACGCGGGTTAGCAAACACTTTGCCGCCAGTGCGGCGCGCGTCTTCATTGATCTTTTCAAACCCGGCCTGCGGTAAAAATACCTCTCCGCGAACTTCAAGACGCGCCGGAATGTTATCGCCGTGCAGCTTTAACGGAATGGCGCGAATCGTGCGCACGTTTGAAGTGATATCTTCACCGGTGGTGCCGTCGCCACGCGTCGCAGCGCTCACCAGCACGCCGTTTTCATACAGAATGCTGACCGCCAGGCCATCCAGTTTTAGCTCGCAGCACCAGATGACATTTTCCGTGCTTTTTAGACGATCCTGCACTCGCTTGTTAAACGCCAGGAAGCTTTCTTCATCAAATACGTTATCGAGCGACAGCATCGGTACTTCATGACGAATCTGGTTGAATGCCGTCAGCGGCGCCGCGCCAACGCGCTGCGTGGGCGAATCCGGCGTGATAAGGTCCGGACGTTGCGCCTCCAGCTCTCGCAGTTCCCGCATCAGGCGGTCATATTCGGCGTCGGGAATCTCGGGCGCATCCATCACATGATACAGATATTCATGATGGCGAAGCGTGGTTCGCAGTTCTGTCAGTTGTTGTTCGATTGGTTCCATATCACACCATCAATGATAAAAAACCCCCGACAGGCGGGGGTTACGTTAAAAATGTCACACCTGCGTTAACCTCAGGCGTTAGCGTCCATCACCTCGCGGATGCGGTCCTGATATTCGCGCAGTTTCTGCGGCGTCATCATCCGACGCTGGTCATCCAGCACAACGCCGCCGACCTCATCAGCGATATGCTGCGCGGATTGCAGCATCAGCTTGAAGTTCTGCAGCGCATCGCCGTAAGACGGTACCTGCATAAAGATAGTGACGCCAGGCGTAGTGAAGTCCGTCATTTCAGGATCGAACGTTCCCGGATTGACCATATTCGCGAGACTGAACAAGGCCGGGCCGCTGCCGTCCGGGCTCAAATGACGATGGAAAATATTCATATCGCCAAATTTAAAGCCTGACTGCTGAATACTGTTCAGTAACACTTCACCATTAAGCTCGCTGCCATGATGGGCCGCGACGTTCATAATGATGACCGCCTCTTTACGCTGCGGTTTTTCCACAACCGGCGCTTCTTCCACTACCGGTTCCGCCTCAACCACAGGTTCCGCAGGCTGGAAGGTTTGCGCTGATGGCGGCGGCGCGGGCTGCGCAACAGGCTGCGGCGCTTGCGACGGCGGTGCAGGCTGCTGTTGCGGCGGCTGTACCGGCGGCGCAGATGGCTGAACCTGCTGAGGCTGCGGCGCAGGTTGGACCGGTTGCTGAACCGGCTGTTGCATCGGCGCTTGCGGCTGCGGCGGCGGCGCTGGACGCGGTTGCGCAGACGCATAAGGCGGCTGGTACTGGTGTTGCGGCGACTGACGAGGGGCATCATGCTCCTGCGACTGGCCGGGGGCATGATTTACGCGGTGAACACGAACTTCACCCACGCCTTCGTCTTCTTCGACATCGTCGTCATACGAGTCGTCGTCGCGTTTCGATTTCATGCGTTTTAGTGGACGATCGCGGAACATAGAAGATCGTTCTTTACGGCTGGTCCAGAAACCATGTACCAGTAAAGCGATTATGGCGATCGCGCCAACAATGATTAATATCAGACGCAAATCCTGCATCATTATATTCTCTGTTGTTCTAACACCTTGCCACCACGGCAAACATTTACTCACTAAGAGTATTTGCCGATTACGTCAAGTGCAAGTGTACTGTTGGCTTTCGCAGCATAAAGATGAAGGAAAATGTGCTTTTTGCTGTTTTTTCGAACATTTCCGAACTATCCACCGTCTGATAACCGGGTAAGATATCCCACGTTTACCCAGGGCTTTAAGAAAAAGGAGTATGTCCTGAATATGGTTTCATCATCCACAACCGTACCACGTAGCGGCGTCTATTATTTCTCGCAAGGATGGAAGTTAGTCACCCTACCGGGAATCCGCCGCTTTGTTATTTTACCTTTGCTGGTCAACATTGTGCTGATGGGCGGCGCATTTTGGTGGCTGTTTACCCAGCTTGACGCCTGGATACCTTCGTTGATGAGTCATGTGCCGGACTGGCTGCAATGGCTGAGCTATCTGCTGTGGCCGATTGCGGTTATCTCTGTTCTGCTGGTCTTTGGCTATTTTTTCTCTACCCTCGCCAACTGGATCGCCGCGCCGTTTAACGGCCTTTTAGCCGAACAGCTTGAGGCGCGGTTAACCGGCGCCACGCCGCCAGATACCGGCATACTCGGCATCATGAAAGATGTACCGCGCATTATGAAACGTGAATGGCAAAAGCTGGCGTGGTATCTGCCGCGCGCTATCGTGCTGCTGGTTCTCTATTTTATTCCTGGCATTGGCCAAACCATCGCGCCGGTGCTGTGGTTTTTGTTCAGCGCCTGGATGCTGGCGATCCAGTATTGCGACTACCCGTTTGATAACCACAAAGTGCCGTTTAAAACGATGCGCGCCGCGTTGCGCACGCAGAAGGTGGCGAATATGCAATTTGGCGCGCTCACCAGCCTCTTTACGATGATTCCGGTGCTTAACCTGTTCATTATGCCTGTCGCCGTCTGTGGCGCGACGGCAATGTGGGTTGATTGCTGGCGTGCTAAGCACGCGTTATGGAAATAACGTAAAAATGTATAAATAAGAGATGGCTTATGCTGTCTCTTATTCCATACTGATAACCATTATTTCCCATCAGCATATAGATATGCGAAATCCTTACTTCCCCATATCTGGCTGGAAGGTATGCTGGGAAGGTATCCCAATTTCATACAGTTAAGGACAGGCCATGAGTAAGATTTATGAAGATAACTCGCTGACTATCGGTCATACGCCGCTGGTTCGACTGAACCGTATCGGTAATGGACGCATTCTGGCGAAGGTGGAGTCGCGCAACCCGAGCTTCAGCGTCAAGTGCCGTATCGGCGCCAATATGATTTGGGATGCCGAAAAGCGTGGCGTACTGAAACCTGGCGTGGAACTGGTGGAGCCGACCAGCGGCAACACCGGTATTGCGCTGGCGTATGTCGCCGCCGCGCGCGGTTACAAACTCACCCTGACCATGCCGGAAACCATGAGCATTGAACGCCGCAAGCTACTCAAAGCATTAGGCGCGAATCTGGTGCTGACCGAAGGGGCGAAAGGGATGAAAGGCGCTATTCAGAAAGCCGAAGAAATTGTCGCCAGCGATCCACAAAAATATCTCCTGCTCCAGCAGTTCAGCAACCCTGCCAACCCGGAAATCCATGAAAAAACCACCGGCCCGGAAATCTGGGAAGACACCGATGGTCAGGTGGATGTGTTTATCTCCGGCGTCGGCACTGGCGGTACGTTAACCGGCGTCACGCGTTATATCAAAGGGACGAAGGGTAAAACCGATCTTATCACCGTTGCGGTAGAACCCACTGACTCCCCGGTTATCGCCCAGGCGCTGGCTGGTGAAGAGATCAAACCGGGCCCGCATAAAATTCAGGGCATCGGCGCAGGCTTCATCCCAGGCAACCTGGATCTGAAACTGATTGATAAAGTGGTTGGCATCACCAATGAAGAAGCCATTTCTACCGCGCGCCGTCTGATGGAAGAGGAAGGTATTCTGGCGGGAATTTCTTCCGGCGCCGCGGTTGCTGCAGCGCTTAAGCTGCAGGAAGATGAAAGCTTTACCAATAAGAATATTGTGGTTATCCTACCCTCATCAGGTGAGCGTTATCTGAGCACCGCGTTATTCGCCGATCTCTTTACTGAGAAAGAACTGCAACAGTGATGCCAGCATGTTAAAAACGCGTAAAAAAGCACCTTTTTGGGTGCTTTTTTGTGGCCTGCTTCAAACTTTCACCTCACCTGGCATTGATTCACCCTGCCGGAACTGGTATTTAACCAGACTAATTATTTTGATGCGCGAAATTAATCGTTACAGGAAAAGCGTTAGCTGAATCGATTTTATGATTTGGTTCAAATCTTCCTTTCGCGGCATAATGTTTAATGACGAGCGAAACGTCAGCGGCCATAAGTTGCCAGCAACGGATTGCGTAGAACACCTTTTGTGTCGCGTCCCGTTTACGCCGGCGCTAACAATACAGGCTAAAGTTGAGCCGCCAGGCTAGACTTTAGTTCCACAACACTAAACCTATAAGTTGGGGAAATACAATGTTCCAGCAAGAAGTTACCATTACCGCTCCGAACGGTCTGCACACCCGCCCTGCTGCTCAGTTTGTTAAAGAAGCAAAAGGCTTCACTTCTGAGATTACTGTGACTTCCAACGGCAAAAGCGCCAGCGCGAAAAGCCTGTTTAAACTGCAGACTCTGGGCCTGACTCAAGGCACCGTCGTCACCATCTCCGCAGAAGGTGAAGATGAGCAGAAAGCGGTTGAACATCTGGTCAAACTGATGGCGGAACTCGAGTAAGTTTTTTTCCGGGTTCTTTTAAAAATCAGTCACAAGTAAGGTAGGGTTATGATTTCAGGCATTTTAGCATCCCCGGGTATCGCTTTCGGCAAAGCACTGCTGCTGAAAGAAGACGAAATCGTCATTGACCGGAAAAAAATTTCTGCCGACAAGGTTGATCAGGAAGTTGAACGTTTTCTGAGCGGTCGTGCCAAGGCATCTGCGCAACTGGAAGCGATCAAGACAAAAGCTGGTGAAACGTTCGGTGAAGAAAAAGAAGCCATCTTTGAAGGGCATATTATGCTGCTCGAAGATGAGGAGCTGGAGCAGGAAATCATAGCCCTGATTAAAGATAAGCACATGACGGCTGACGCAGCCGCACATGAAGTTATCGAAGGTCAGGCCACTGCCCTGGAAGAACTGGATGACGAATACCTGAAAGAGCGTGCGGCTGACGTACGTGATATCGGTAAGCGCCTGCTGCGCAACATCCTGGGTCTGGCCATTATCGATCTGAGCGCGATTCAGGAAGAAGTTATCCTGGTTGCCGCTGACCTGACGCCGTCAGAAACCGCACAGTTGAACCTGCAGAAAGTGCTGGGCTTCATCACCGACGCGGGCGGACGTACGTCTCATACCTCCATCATGGCGCGTTCTCTGGAACTGCCAGCGATCGTAGGTACCGGTAGCGTCACCTCTCAGGTGAAAAACGGCGACTATCTGATTCTGGATGCCGTAAACAACCAGGTTTACGTCAACCCGACCAACGATGTTATTGAGCAACTGCGCGCCGTCCAGGAGCAGGTTGCGACCGAGAAAGCGGAACTCGCAAAACTGAAAGATCTGCCGGCAATCACGCTGGATGGACATCAGGTCGAAGTTTGCGCCAACATCGGTACCGTTCGCGACGTTGAAGGCGCTGAGCGTAACGGCGCGGAAGGCGTTGGTCTGTATCGTACTGAATTCCTGTTCATGGATCGCGACGCGCTGCCGACGGAAGAAGAGCAGTTTGCCGCCTATAAAGCGGTCGCTGAAGCGTGCGGCTCGCAGGCGGTTATCGTCCGTACCATGGACATTGGCGGCGACAAAGAGCTGCCGTACATGAACTTCCCGAAAGAAGAGAACCCGTTCCTGGGCTGGCGCGCCGTGCGTATCGCCATGGATCGCAAAGAGATCCTGCGTGACCAGGTTCGCGCGATTCTGCGTGCCTCCGCTTTCGGTAAATTGCGCATTATGTTCCCGATGATCATCTCTGTTGAAGAAGTTCGCGCGCTGCGCAAAGAGATTGAAATCTACAAACAGGAACTGCGTGACGAAGGTAAAGCATTTGACGAAAGCATTGAGATTGGCGTGATGGTGGAAACACCGGCTGCGGCGACAATTGCGCGTCATTTAGCCAAAGAAGTTGATTTCTTTAGTATCGGCACCAATGATTTAACGCAGTACACCCTGGCAGTTGACCGTGGTAATGATATGATTTCACACCTTTACCAGCCAATGTCACCGTCCGTACTGAACTTGATCAAGCAAGTTATTGATGCTTCTCATGCAGAAGGTAAATGGACTGGCATGTGTGGTGAGCTTGCAGGCGACGAACGTGCTACACTTCTGTTGCTGGGGATGGGTCTGGACGAATTCTCTATGAGCGCCATTTCTATCCCGCGCATTAAGAAGATTATCCGTAACACGAACTTCGAAGATGCGAAGGTGTTAGCAGAGCAGGCTCTTGCTCAACCGACAACGGACGAGTTAATGACGCTGGTTAACAAGTTCATTGAAGAAAAAACAATCTGCTAATCCACGAGATGCGGCCCAATTTACTGCTTAGGAGAAGATCATGGGTTTGTTCGATAAACTAAAATCTCTGGTTTCTGATGATAAGAAAGACACCGGAACTATTGAGATTGTTGCCCCGCTCTCTGGCGAGATCGTCAACATCGAAGACGTGCCGGATGTAGTTTTTGCTGAAAAAATCGTTGGTGATGGCATCGCTATCAAACCAACCGGTAACAAAATGGTCGCCCCTGTTGACGGTACCATCGGCAAAATCTTTGAAACCAACCATGCGTTCTCTATCGAATCCGATAGCGGCATTGAGCTGTTCGTTCACTTCGGTATCGACACCGTTGAACTGAAAGGCGAAGGCTTCAAGCGTATTGCTGAAGAAGGTCAGCGCGTGAAAGTTGGCGATCCGGTCATCGAGTTCGATCTGCCGTTGCTGGAAGAAAAAGCCAAGTCTACCCTGACTCCGGTTGTTATCTCCAACATGGATGAAATCAAAGAACTGATCAAACTGTCCGGTAGCGTGACCGTGGGTGAAACTCCGGTTATCCGCATTAAGAAGTAATTCTTGCCGCAGTGAAGAATGGCGCCTTTGGGCGCCATTTTTTTTGCCTGTACTTGCGCCGCCATCCGGCGATGGTGCGGCGCACTGCCTGATGGCGCTACGCTTATCAGGCCTACAAGGTTGCGAACATTTCAGCGCCAATCCACGGGTTACAACTGCGAGGTCACCGGGCGAAAGCACTTCTCGCGCATCAGGATCTTCATCCCATTCGGGCCACTCTCCAGCATCCTGCGTTCGGAATCGGACACTTGCAACTCGCACTGATAGCCGCCAGTGATGCCAAACATCGCTCGCGCCACGCAGATATCTTCAAGCGCGTCCAGCCCGCTCGTTTCAAAATACCCCACGATACGCCCCTGCTGGCGAACCACCAGCCGATAACTCTTCATCGCGCCTCCCCTGCCGGCGGCAGAATTAACTCATCACAGCCACACTGCTGTGTCCAGGTCATCACCTCCAGCACGCGCTGCGCCGCATCTTTTGCCGCGGTCGTCAGTTTTTTTCCCTGCACAATACCGCTGACCAGCTCGGCGCAGAAGAGATCTCCCGTCCCTTTTAACTCCGTCGCCACCCGCGGATGGGCAAAGACCTCCACGACCTGCGCGGTAACGACGGCAACCGTTATGGTCTCCAAAGATTCGCCCGGCGCGCTGGTGATAACCACCCATTTCAGCGTATCGGAAAGCAGAGATTGCGCCGCCGCCACCGCCTCTTCCAGCGTGCGACACGGTTTACCACTCAGCATCTCCAGCTCAAATACGTTCGGCGTTAGCCCCTGCGCCTGCGGCAACAAATGTGTGCGATAAGCCTGCGGAATTTCCGCCTGCACATACATTCCACTGTCGGTATCACCAATGACGGGATCAACAAGAATACACACCTCCGGATGCAAAGCCCGGATCGCCATTAGCCACTTCGAAAGCAAGACAATTTGGTCTGCGCTGCCCATGTAACCGGTGGTAATCGCTTTTAATTCACGTAGCGCATCGCGCTCATTCAACGCCGTAAGGTAGCCTGCAAACCACTCGGCGGGAATAATGCCGCCATAAAAGGTTTTATAGTGCGGCGTATTGCTGAACAGCACCGTCGGAACCGCCGTCACGCGTAGTCCCTGCGCTTTAATGGCCGGAACAGCGATACTGTTGCCTACGCTGCCGTACACGACCTGTGACTGGACGGCGACGATATCGGTCTGTAACGCCCGATGGTTGTCGTCGAAGAGCACTGACTGAATATCACTCTCTTGTCCCATAAAATTTTCCTCTCGCTGGACAGCAGGCTACCGCCTCATTATCATTGTCATATGCTAAAATTCATTTTGTCATAGGTCAATAATGATCGACGGAAAAACCGCTAACGAAATTTTTGACAGTATCCGTCAACACATTATCGCCGGCACGTTACGGGCGGAGGATTCGCTCCCGCCGGTACGGGAGCTGGCAAGCGAATTAAAGGTGAACCGCAATACCGTCGCAGCGGCGTATAAACGGCTGATAACGGCGGGACTGGCGCAAAGTTTAGGCCGCAATGGGACGGTGATTAAAGGCAGTCCGTCTCCCGTAGCACTGGAAGGCGGCGATCCGCATACGCCTCTGCACGACCTTTCCGGCGGCAATCCCGATCCGCAGCGTCTGCCTGACCTCAGCCGTTATTTTGCCCGTCTCAGCCGCACGCCGCATCTCTACGGCGATGCGCCCGTTTCCCCTGAACTACACGCCTGGGCGGCGCGCTGGCTACGGGATGCCACCCCCGTCGCAGGTGAAATTGATATCACCAGCGGAGCTATCGACGCTATCGAAAGACTGCTTTGCGCGCATCTGCTGCCGGGCGACAGCGTCGCGGTGGAAGATCCCTGTTTTTTAAGCAGTATCAATATGCTGCGCTATGCCGGTTTTAGCGCCAGCCCGGTCAGTGTGGATAGCGAAGGAATGCAGCCTGAAAAGCTGGAACAGGCGCTAAACCAGGGCGCGCGGGCAGTGATCTTAACGCCGCGCGCACACAACCCTACCGGCTGTAGCCTGAGCGCTCGCCGTGCCGCTGCGCTGCAAAATATACTGGCGCGTTACCCTCAGGTAGTGGTCATTATCGACGATCACTTCGCCCTGCTTTCTTTGTCGCCCTGGCAGCCGGTTATTGCGCAGACAACGCAACATTGGGCGGTGATACGCTCCGTTTCCAAAGCCCTCGGCCCCGATTTACGTCTTGCTATTGTCGCCAGCGACAGCGCGACCTCGGCAAAACTTCGGCTGCGACTAAATGCCGGTAGTCAGTGGGTCAGCCATCTGTTACAGGATCTGGTCTACGCCTGCCTGACCGACCCTGAGTATCAGCACAGGCTGACGCAAACGCGGCTGTTTTACGCCGCCCGGCAACAAAAACTGGCCCGCGCCCTACAGCAATATGGCATCGCCATTTCTCCCGGCGACGGCGTGAATGCCTGGCTCCCACTGGACACCCATAGCCAGGCTACCGCGTTTACGCTGGCAAAATCCGGCTGGCTGGTACGTGAGGGAGAAGCCTTTGGCGTAAGCGCGCCGTCTCACGGTCTACGTATCACGCTGTCGACATTAAATGACAGCGAGATCAACACGCTGGCGGCTGATATCCATCAGGCGCTAAATCGCTAACAGGAGAAAATAACGTGCGAGTTCATTTTGTTGTCCATGAGTCGTTTGAATCCGCTGGCGCTTATCTGAAATGGGCTGAAGATCGCGGTTATACCATTTCATGGTCGCGCGTCTATGCCGGAGAAGCGCTACCGCCCAATGCCGATGAGTTCGATATGCTCGTGGTATTTGGCGGTCCGCAGTCGCCGCGCACCACCCGCGAAGAGTGCCCGTACTTTGACTCTCGCGCCGAACAGCACTTAATTAATCAGGCGATTACGGCCCGGCGAATGGTTATCGGCATTTGTCTTGGTTCGCAGCTCATTGGCGAGGCGCTGGGCGCCGCTGTGTGCCAAAGTCCGGAAAAAGAGATTGGTCACTACCCTATTACGCTCACTGAAGCCGGTCTGCGGCATCCGCTTATCGCCCACTTTGGCTCCCCGTTAACCGTCGGCCACTGGCACAACGATATGCCAGGACTCACCGATCAGGCGACCGTGCTGGCCGAAAGCGAAGGCTGTCCACGTCAGATAGTGCAGTACGGTAATTTTGTCTACGGCTTCCAGTGTCATATGGAATTTACCGTCGAGGCGGTTGAAGGATTAATCCAACATTCGCAGCAGGAGCTGGCCGACGCGCAAGGGAAGCGTTTTATCCGCTCGGTCGCCGAGATGCGCGCATGGGATTATCAGCAAATGAATGAAAAGCTGTGGCGTTTTCTGGATGAACTCACGCTGGCGCACTCACAGAAATAACCCCACCAGGAGTGCAACTTATTACCCGGCTAACGGTCTGAGGTGCAGTAATTATCGCATGAAAAAGGATTTTACCATGAAGAAAATTGTCTGCGCCGTCGTTGCGCTCCTGCTGGCCCTACCCGCCTGGGCGAAGCTAAACGCCCACGAAGAAGCGCGCATTAACGCCATGCTTAATGCGCTGGCGCAGAAAAAGGATCTGACATTCGTTCGTAACGGTGATGCGCATAACTGCGAGGAAGCCGTATCGCACCTGCGCTTAAAACTGGGCAACACGCGCAATCGTATCGACACCGCCGAACAGTTTATCGATAAAGTCGCGTCGTCGTCGTCCATCACCGGAAAGCCCTATATCGTTAAAATTCCCGGTAAAAGCGATGAAAACGCGCAGCCTTATTTACATGCGCTTATTGCGGAAACGGATAAAACGCTATAACACACGGGTGCCATACGACGATGGCACCTCGTTTAAATCCCTGCCCCCTGGCTGAAATGCTCTTCACCAAACACGCCGGTAGACAAGTAACGATCGCCGCGATCGCAGATGATCGCCACCACTATCGCGCCGGGCGTGGCTCGTGCGACGCGTAACGCGCCCGCTACCGCGCCGCCGGAACTCACGCCGCAGAAAATGCCTTCACGAACGGCCAGTTCACGCATGGTGTTTTCGGCATCATTCTGGTGAATATCCAGCACCTCATCTACCAGCGAGGCGTTAAAAATGCCCGGCATATATTCCGCAGGCCAGCGGCGAATGCCCGGAATACTGCTGCCCTCTTCCGGCTGCAGGCCAACGATAGTGACCGGCTTTTCCTGCTCGCGCAGAAAACGCGACACGCCGGTAATGGTGCCGGTGGTGCCCATGCTGGAAACAAAATGGGTGATGCGACCTGACGTTTGCCGCCAGATTTCCGGGCCGGTGGTGGTGTAGTGGGCGTAGGGGTTATCAGGATTATTAAACTGATCGAGCAGTTTGCCCTCGCCTCGCTCAGACATAGCGAGCGCCAAATCGCGCGCCCCTTCCATTCCCTGCTCTTTAGTGACCAGAATCAGTTCCGCGCCATAGGCCCGCATTGCCGCCCGACGCTCCTGGCTCATGTTGTCCGGCATCAACAGCTTCATGCGATAACCTTTCAGCGCGGCAATCATCGCCAGCGCAATGCCAGTGTTGCCGCTGGTCGCTTCAATCAGGACATCGCCCGGTTTAATTTCCCCGCGCTTTTCCGCCTCGACAATCATCGATAGCGCCGCGCGATCTTTCACCGATCCTGCCGGATTATTGCCTTCCAGCTTGACCCAGATTTCACTGCCGTTATCCGGCGCCAGACGTTGTAATTTGACCAGCGGCGTATTACCGATGGTTTGTTCTAATGTATTCACGTTTTCAGCTCAATAAAAATGCCGGGTGGCGCTGTGCTTACCCGGCCTACAAAATCACGATATACGCTGTAGGCCCGGTAAGCGAAGCGCCACCGGGCGATAACTATGCAAATTAACCTATCAGGCAGACTCCGCAAGAGCAAGCGCCTCATGGGGCTCAATACGCTGGTCGCCATGATAGAGACGTGCGTTCTGTAAGCCGACAAACAAACGCTCGCCGCGAACCGGAACATCCTCACCCGCCATCACCACCGTCAGCGGATCGTGATACCACCCCAGCGGCTGTACCACTAACTGTGTATAGTGACCTTTCGGGCTGGCCTCAATGACCTGTACTGGTAGCGGAGAATCCAGGCTGGTGCGGCGGCTAATATCCACCTCCCACGGACGCAGGAACAGATCGACCGGCCCCTGGTACGCGGGCGTATAACCCAGCGGCCAGCGATGCGCGCCAACGTGAAACTGCCCGCCGCGGACGGTGCCTGTCAGGCGGTTCACCTCGCCCATAAACTCCAGTACGAAGCGGGTTGCCGGTTCACGCCACACCCGATCCGGCGCGTCAGCCTGTTCGATATTGCCCTGACTCATCACCACCACCCGATCCGCCACTTCCGTCGCTTCTTCCTGATCGTGGGTAACAAAGACGCTGGTGAATTTCAGTTCTTCATGTAGCTGGCGCAACCAGCGACGTAACTCTTTACGTACCTGGGCATCCAGCGCGCCAAAGGGTTCATCCAGCAGTAGAATTTGCGGTTCTACGGCAAGCGCGCGAGCCAGCGCCACACGCTGCTTTTGCCCGCCGGAAAGCTGCGCCGGATAGCGATCGGCCAGGTGCGCCAGTTGCACCATCTCCAGCAGTTTGGTCACTTTCGCTTTAATGGTGGTGGCATTAGGTCGTTCACGACGCGGCAGCACCGTCAAACCGAAAGCAATGTTGTCAAACACCGTCATATGGCGGAACAGCGCATAGTGCTGGAACACGAAACCCACCTTACGCTCACGCGCGTGCAGGCGGCTAACGTCCGTACCGTGGAAACGAATATGGCCGCTGGACTGATGTTCCAGCCCAGCAATAATGCGCAGCAGCGTCGTTTTGCCGGAACCTGACGGCCCCAACAAGGCAACCATCTGGCCGGAAGGAATATCCAGCGAGATATCATTCAGTACCTGAGTACGACCAAACGATTTCTTAATTCTGGCGATCTCAATGCTCATGATTTTCCTCCTGTTGCGCGCGTTTTTCCTGATTCTCCAGACGCCATTGCAACATGCTCTTCAAAAACAGGGTAATAATCGCCATTAGCGTCAACAATGCGGCGGCGGTAAAGGAGCCGACGGTGTTGTAGTCCTGCTCCAGTAATTCAATCTGTAACGGTAGCGATAACGTTTCGCCGCGAATCGAGCCGGACACCACCGACACCGCGCCAAACTCGCCAATCGCGCGGGCGTTGGTTAATACCACGCCGTAGAGTAGCGCCCAGCGAATATTCGGCAACGTCACGCGGCGAAACATTTGCCAGCCGGATGCGCCCAGTAAAATCGCCGCCTCATCTTCCTGACTGCCCTGGCTGAGCATCACTGGCACCAGTTCGCGCACCACAAACGGACAGGTGACAAAAATAGTGACCAGTACCATCCCCGGCCAGGAGAACATCATTTGCAAATTATGCTCATCCAGCCAGCCGCCCAACGGGCCGTTGGAGCCATAAAACAGCAGATAAACCAGACCGGCCACCACCGGCGAGACGGCGAAGGGAATATCCAGCAGGGTCAGCAGTAGCTGACGTCCGGGGAAGTTAAAGCGCGTCACCAGCCACGCCAGCAGAATACCGAACACCAGATTCACCGGCACTGCGATCAAGGCAATCAACACCGTCAGCCAGATGGCGTGCAGCATGTCCGGATCGGCCAGATTTTGCAGTACCGGCATTAACCCTTTGCTGAACGCCTGCACGAAGATGTAAATCATCGGCACCAGCAGGATAAACGCCGAAACCAGCATCCCGACGCCAATCAGAAACCATTTTCCCCAGTTAATGCGGGGGACGTCGTATCGCTTCAATTGAGTCACTTCCGCCATTAATGACCTACCACACGTCGACCAAAGCGACTTTGCAAAGTATTGATAGAGAACAGCAGCAGCAAGGATGCCGCAAGGATCACCGAGGCAATGGCGCTGGCGGCGGGGTAATCAAACTCCTGCAAACGCACAAAAATCATCAGCGAGGTCACTTCTGTTTTCCAGGCGATATTTCCGGCGATAAAAATCACCGCGCCAAACTCGCCCAGGCTACGGGTAAAAGAGAGCGCCACGCCGGCAATCAGCGCAGGCGACAGCTCAGGCAGCACGACTTTGCGAAAACTTTGCAGGCGGGTGGCCCCCAGCGTTTGTGCCGCTTCTTCATATTCCGGCCCCAGCTCTTCCAGTACCGGCTGGACAGTGCGCACCACAAATGGAATGCTGGTAAAGGCCATCGCCACCGCAATACCGAGCCAGGTATAGGTCACTTTGATATCAAACTGCGCAAGAAACTGACCGTAGAAACCGTTCACTGAGAACAGCGAGGCCAGCGTTAACCCCGCCACCGCTGTCGGCAGCGCAAACGGCAGATCCATCAGCGCATCCAACAACGTGCGCCCTGGAAAACGGTAGCGGGTTAAAATCCACGCCATCAGCAGGCCAAACACGCCGTTAAAAATCGATGCCACAAATGCCGCCAGTAGCGTCACTTTATAGGCAGCCACCACCTGAGGGTTGGTCACGACATCCCAGTATTGCGACCAGCTCATCTGTGAGAGCTGCATCACCAGCGCGCTCAACGGCAACAGCAGGATCAGGCAGACAAACAGCAAACTGGTGCCGAGGCTTAACGTAAAGCCGGGCAGCACGCGTCGGGAAGAAACGGCAAGCATTACTTACGCCCCGCCGCCAACAGTTTGTCCAGCTCGCCGCCGCTGGCAAAGTGCGTTTTCATCACCTCAGGCCACGTGCCAAACTTGTCTTCCACGCGGAACAGTTCGGTCTGCGGGAATTTATCTGCTTGCTTGCCCATGATTTCCGGGTTATTCACGCGGTAGTAGTAATGGGTGATGATGGTCTGCGCCTGCGGGCTATACAGCCAGTTCAGGTAAGCTTTGGCGGCTTTTTCTGTGCCGTTGGCCTGCACGTTTTTATCTACCCAGGCAACCGGGAATTCAGCAAGAATGTTCGTTTTCGGGATCACCACTTCAAATCCCTGGGCTTCATATTGTTTGCGGATGTTGTTCACTTCCGATTCAAAACTAATCAGCACATCGCCCAGACCACGCTCGGCAAAGGTAGCCGTAGCGCCGCGGCCGCCGGTATCAAACACTTCGACGTTTTTCAGGAACTGGGTCATAAACTGTTCGGTTTTGGCTTTATCGCCGCCGTCCGCGTTATCCGCCGCGCCCCATGCCGCCAGATACGTGTAACGGGCGTTGCCGGAGGTTTTCGGGTTAGGGAAAATCAGCTTCACGTCGGAACGTACAAGATCGCTCCAGTCGTGAATATTTTTGGGGTTCCCCTTGCGCACCAGGAAGCCCATCGTGGAATAGAATGGCGAACTGTTGTTCGGCAGACGGCTTTGCCAGTCGGCAGGGATCAGTTTGCCTTTATCATGGAGAATCTGTACGTCGGTCACCTGATTGTAGGTCACGACGTCTGCCTTCAGTCCCTGCAAAATCGCCAGCGCCTGTTTTGATGACCCGGCATGAGACTGCTTAATCGTCAGCTTATCGCCGCCGTTATCCTTCGCCCATTGTTGCTCAAACGGCGGGTTAAGGGCGGCAAACAGCTCGCGGGAGACATCGTATGAGCTGTTCAGCAGCTCCGTTGCCTGCGCCTGCCCTGCCAGTAACAGCATTGCTGCCAGCGTCAGGGGTCTCTTTTTCAGTAAGTTAACGGCCATTGCGCACCCTTATAAATTTAATGACTTTCTTATGGTCATCATATTTATAACCAGCGCTAAAGGAGTAACGGTTTTATATACCGTTTGATGATTTGAAAGTTGAAAAGGGAATAAGAGAATCCCTCCCCACGCGGCGCGGGGAGGAGACCGGCATCAATCAGACGCCTACGCTTACGCTTTCAGGCAGGGTACTGCCGCCATCAATGACGTTTTGCGTTCCGGTAAGATAGCTGGACTCATCGGAAGCCAGAAATGCCGCCAGTTCCCCTACTTCCAGCGGATCGGCAAGGCGGCGTAGCGGAATAGCTTTTGCCATTTCCGTTAATACCGATTCCGGATCGTCAGGATTAGACTGACGGGCAATGCTTTCCGCCATCGGCGTTCTTACATAACCGGGGCAAATGGCATTCACGCGAATACCGGACTGCGCATACTCTACCGCCAGCGATTTGGTTAAACCGACAATGGCGGCTTTTGACAGCGCATAGGCCGTTTCACCCGGGTCCGCCACCATATCTCCCGTGACGGAAGACATCATCACAATGCGGCCATCTTTACGTTTAACCATCTCCGGCAGGACGGCTTTGGTGACGTTCCAGACACCTTTAATATTAATATCAATGTGGAAATCGCGATCTTCTTCACTCATATCGAGGAAGTTGCCCAGACGGCACACGCCAGCGTTATTCACCAAAATATCAATTCTACCTTCAGTCTCTTTGGCGCGCGCAACCGCCGCCTGCACCGAAGCAAAATCTCTGACGTCAGCCTTAACGGCAGTACAGCGATGTCCGCGCCCGCCCAGCTCATCCGCCAGCTTTTCAATCTCATCGGAGATATCCAGCAAGATTAAGTTCGCGCCGTGGCGTGCGAATACGCGAGCGATCCCTTCGCCAATGCCCTGCGATGCGCCCGTAATCAATGCTGTCTTGCCCGTGAGTTTACCCATTTTCAATGTCTCCTTTTGAATATGGAGTCTTACACTCCATTAACACTGAAAATACAGTAATAACAAATAAGTGCTGAGGAATAGCTCACTAATTCAGGTAAATATTAGGTAAAAAAATCCCCGCGGAGGCGGGGATGACCATTTTCATGCTGTTTCATGCTGTTCTGCCTGATGGCGCTGCGCTTATCAGGCCTACCAATCGTAGGTCGAATAAAGCGTTTGCGCTGCCATCCAACAGGGTTTTACTTTATAGCGCTAACAGGCGATCCAGCGACGGCGCAAAATAGTAGCCGCCAGTCACCGGCTTGGTGAAGCGCAGCATCGCGTCGCGTTTACCGTCGGTATCGCCGAACATACTCAGAAGCTGCTGTTCGATATTGTGCAGACGTGCGCAGTAAGCGCAGAAATAGAGACCATGAGTACCGCTGGCGGTGCCGTATGGCAGGCTCTGGCGCACAATCTTCAGCCCTTTGCCATCTTCTTTGAGATCGACGCGGCTCAGGTGAGACGTTGCCGGACGCGCATCGCCGTCAATCTCTTCATTGGCTTCTTTGGTACGCCCAATCATCATCTCCTGATCGTGAATACTCATCCGGTTAAGTTGCTTGAGATTGTGTTCCCAACGCTGCACGAACACATAACTGCCGCCGGCATCCACGCCATCTTTGATCACCGCCACTTCACGACGCGTCTCTTCGCCCGCCGGGTTCTCTGTCCCGTCGACAAAGCCGCTCAGATCGCGTTCTTCCACCCAACGGAAGCCGTGAACTTCTTCTTTCACGTCGATACAGTCGCCGAAGGCTTCCATCGCCGCCTGAGCAACAGAAAAATTCACATCGTGGCGCAGGGAAAGGATATGGATCAGCACGTCATACTGCGTGGCCGGCGCCAGCCCTTTACCATAAGGAATAAAATCTTTCAGTTCTTCCGCCCCGACGCCGCCGCTCAGGGCACGCCAGGTATTGTTGCCAAACGCCACAACGGCCCCAAGATGGGCGTCCGGAAATTTGACTTCGAAGGTCGCCAGTTTATCGGCAAATGTTCTGCTGGCCGCGCGCAGGGCGTCCAGGTCGCCTTTTACATTGGCTTCAATCCAAATTGCCGCACGGCAATGTTCCGGCAAAATGCCACTTTGAACCTGAGACATGATTCCTCCTGAAAATGAGAATGCCACGCAGTCGTGGCATTAATGGAGGCTATTTTACCTTGTTTTTAAGCGAAGCGGTTTGTTCAGGCGCAAATTAACGACGCCAGATAATTTTGCGCACGTCCCAGTTTTTTAAGATGTCATCAGGAGGCATTAAGCCTTCCGGTCCGCTCCACTCGCCGGAGAAAACATAGCTAATATGCTGACTTCCCTCGGCTTTACATTCAACGCTGGTATGGCTATCGCTGGAAACCGGCTCGCAGTGACCAAACGCTTTGCTATAAAGGTCGCTAAACGGCGTACCGATTTTGCCCCCCGCGGCGGTTGGGATATCGCTGTCCAGCACATCAATACGGCTCACGGTTCCCTGCTCGCCGTTGATCACCATCGCGACATTGTCGCCCTTCATCGCTTCGAAAAAGCGCACCACGTTGCCGTTATCGGTTTTCATACCGCTACGCAGGCGATAATCGCCATCTAATGCCTCTGCAATAGCCGGTTCTTCCAGCGGCGTGGCGGCGGTCAGCGCTCCCACGCCTTGCTCAGTGACTTCTGTCGAGGAACCAAACCAGTTCCATGGATTTGCGGCAGACCAGTTGACCGAGGAGAGCGTCGAGCAGCCGGTCAGCGCCAGCGGCAGTGCGAGTAAAGTCAAACGCAGCGATTTCATCTCACTTCCTTTCTTTTATTAATTAACGTTGGTTGGAGTGCGGGTTCGCCAAAAAGTGCCGTTATTCTTTCTCAAGGGAAAAACAGGCACGCAAACGTTGATTGGTTAACAGCCAGATCAGCGCGACGATGTCCGCCAGCAGCAGCGCCAGCCCGACGCCGTTGACCGGGTCGCCACCCAGCCACATCACCGGCAGCCAGCACAACGACACCAGTTGAGCAAGGATCAGGAGTCCGCGCAGCCAGCGCCACACACCAGGAACCGCTTCACGCCGCCCGCTGAGTAAAAATGCCACTACCGCCGGAATGCCGGGCAACAGCCCCAGCCAAAAATTGTCATGGTCGGGATAAAAAAAGTTTAACAAAGTATTACCCTGTCCACGGGATGAACCGGCAATGACAAAGAGTACCCAGGCGCGCGCCTGAAGTAGCAGTACGCACCAGAACAGAAACGGCAGGCGTAAACGTCCGTGTACATCATAATCGGCTGGATGAAACTCAGTACTCTTCATCTTCAATCAGGCGTTTACCCAAACTTAGGGCGTCAGAATGCTCATACCCCAGACGTTCATACATGCCCAGCACAACGTCGTTATCATCGCGCACCATAATTTGGATTTTCGGACACCCGCGGGCGATGAGTTTTTTTTCCAGCCGGTTAAGCAACGCATTCGCAATGCCGCGCCCGCGGAACTCCGGGTGAACGCCCAGGTAATACGCCGAGCCGCGATGCCCGTCATAACCGCCCATTACCGTACCGACGACTTCGCCGCTAACTTCCGCAACGAGGAACAAGCTGACATCGTGATTCACCTTGCGTTCAATATCCATTTCAGGATCGTTCCATGGACGCAGCAGGTCGCAACGCTCCCAGAGGGTAATCACCTCTTCGAAATCTTCCTGGCGAAAAACGCGTATTTCCATGGTATTCGTTGCCTTTTCGGGTGGAAAAACCAAGATTATGGCGCAAACATCTGATTCAGCCAATATCTGACGCGATGTAGCGGAAAAAATGGCATAATGGCGATGTGTCACGTATTGAAATGAAAAGTAAAACAATTCTCATCACCAACCGTCGTAACGGATTACGCGATACGATATAACATCTTGAACTTAATTTTCACAACTCAGGCCGTATGAGCACTTTTAAACTCCTAAAAACTCTCACATCGCGCCGCCAGGTACTCAAAACAGGTCTGGCGGCCCTGACGCTGTCAGGTATGTCGCACGCAATAGCCAAAGAAGAAACGCTAAAAACCAGTAATGGTCACAGCAAACCCAAAACCAAAAAAACCGGCAGTAAACGGTTGGTGATGCTCGACCCCGGACACGGCGGCATCGATACCGGCGCGATTGGCCGCAACGGTTCTCAGGAAAAACACGTCGTGCTGGCAATTGCCAAAAACGTGCGCGCTATTTTGCGAAATCACGGAATCGATGCGCGTTTAACCCGGACAGGGGATACCTTTATTCCGCTGTACGATCGGGTGGAAATCGCCCATAAGCACGGCGCGGATCTGTTTATGTCCATTCATGCCGATGGTTTTACCAACCCGAAAGCGGCGGGCGCTTCCGTTTTTGCGCTTTCCAACCGCGGGGCCAGTAGCGCCATGGCGAAGTATCTCTCCGAACGTGAAAACCGCGCAGACGAAGTGGCGGGTAAAAAAGCCACTGACCGGGATCATCTATTACAACAAGTTTTGTTTGATCTGGTGCAAACCGATACGATTAAAAACAGTCTGACGCTGGGTTCGCATATTCTCAAGAAAATCAAACCTATACATAAATTACACAGCCGCACTACCGAACAAGCGGCTTTCGTGGTGCTAAAATCACCGTCAATTCCGTCGGTACTGGTCGAAACCTCGTTTATTACCAATCCGGAAGAAGAACGCCTGCTGGGCACGACGGCGTTTCGCCAGAAAATCGCTACGGCGATCGCCAACGGCATCATCAGTTATTTTCACTGGTTTGATAATCAGAAAGCACACACGAAGAAACGGTAATCATGAAACCCGATGCACATCACGTAAAACAGTTTCTGCTACGCCTGCAGGATGATATTTGCCAAAAGTTATCCGCTGCGGATGGCGCAAACTTTGTCGAAGATAGCTGGCGACGCGAAGCGGGCGGCGGCGGACGCAGCCGGGTATTACGCAACGGCGGGATTTTCGAACAGGCGGGCGTTAATTTCTCTCACGTTCACGGCGATGCAATGCCCGCGTCCGCCACCGCGCATCGGCCAGAGCTGGCCGGGCGTAGCTTTGAAGCGATGGGCGTATCGCTGGTGGTGCATCCGCACAATCCGTATATTCCCACCAGCCATGCTAACGTGCGCTTTTTTATTGCCGAAAAACCGGGCGCCGATCCGGTGTGGTGGTTTGGCGGCGGGTTCGATTTAACGCCCTACTACGGCTTTGAAGAGGATGCCGTTCACTGGCACCGCACCGCCCGCGACCTGTGTCAGCCGTTTGGCGACGATGTGTATCCGCGCTATAAAAAGTGGTGCGACGACTACTTTTTCCTCAAGCATCGTAACGAGCAGCGCGGTATCGGCGGCCTGTTTTTTGACGATTTGAATACGCCGGATTTCGACCACTGTTTTGCTTTTATGCAGGCGGTCGGTAACGGCTACACCGAGGCGTATTTACCGATTGTCGAACGACGCAAAGCGATGGTCTGGGGAGAGCGGGAGCGTAATTTTCAACTTTATCGCCGCGGTCGCTACGTGGAGTTCAATCTGGTGTGGGACAGAGGCACCCTGTTTGGTCTGCAAACCGGCGGGCGCACTGAATCTATCCTGATGTCGATGCCGCCGCTGGTGCGCTGGGAGTACGACTGGCAGCCAGAAGCGGGTAGCCCGGAAGCGGCGCTGAGCGAGTTTATTCAGGTACGCGACTGGATTTAACTTATTTATAAAGTAAAACAATGCAAACAAATACACGGAAAGTAGTAACCAGTGACGCCAAATGGCATCCCCATCTGGGTATAAGTTTTATTGGCTGCCTGCTTGCCATTACGCTAGAAATATATTTTGAAGAAAGAATATTCATCCCTCATAGCGGAGGGGTGAGCTTCGGTCTGATCGTGCTTCTGGTTATCAATATGGTGACCATCCCTGTGGTCATGGCCCTGATAGCATTACTCTGTTTTATTGTTCATATTCCGCGTAAAAGCGTTAACTGTATCTTGCTATGCATACTGGCATGTATTCTGACGATAGCCGGTTTGTTTATCGCCTATCCGGTTGGCCGTTGAATAAAAGCAGGCTCGTAGAAATAAACGAGTTCATTGTAGATAAAGAATTCGGATAACCGCCCGCTGCCGTTATCATTAGTAAAACAGTACAGTAAACACTCGTAGAATTTGCAGTGGAGCACTACCGCATGGACGAGCGTATTCCTTGTAAAAACCCGCAATGCTCACATTTCATCCTGCCAGCAACGGCTGCCCGCACGGAGGGCTATTGCATGCCCTGCGTCCAGGCGCGCTATCGGCAAGAGCAGGAAGAATATATCCGGAAAAACAGAAAAACGATCGACGCGTTCAGTGGCATTACCAACCCTGTTGAAATGCTTAAACTCGTTCATGAACCCCGGGAACACGATCCGTTAATCGAGTGGATTCCCTGCCCCATTCCGACCGATGAGCTTTACAAAAAGCTCTCCGATGATGAAAGCCGCGACATGGTCGATTATGCAGAAGAATTATTTGATTCCGGATGGCAGGAGGAAGCTCAGGAAATTGCGCTGTGCCTGGCGGCATTTACCCAGGCCAATCTGGATAATTTCCTGCGCCAGGTAATAAATGAAGAAGAACTGGAGCTCTCTTCACCCCTACCTTTTCACCGTGCGCCGCCTGACGTACGCGACGCGCTTTTGCAGAAGGTGGAAACCGATGACGAAAACCGTGACGGCATTCTTTGTGCCCTGGCCTGGATTGGCGATGAGGTTGTCGTTGAGCATTTTAACCGCTGGCACCAGGAACCACCTGCGTGGAGTGCTTCACTTCATATCCTCCCTCATCGCTATGCTCACCAGGCGGGATGGGAGCTCACTGAAAATGGCCGCAGGCGCGATCTTTACTTTACGCAATGTACCCATCTGGTAAAACAGGCACCTGAACAGCCTGCCGTTTTTCGCGCCGTCGCAGAATATGGTGAAAACTGCCCACACTGTTCCCTGCCGCTAATCAATCTGTTTGAGGTTTCGCCGAGCGCCGTCGGCCTCAGCACGCAGGGTTGGCCCGGTCAAATTCGTATTCTGACCTGTCAGTGTTGTACGGCATATAACACCGTTTTCGCCACCGTCGATCCGCAAGGCCAGCCGCGATGGTACGAAAAAAATGCGCTCTCGACGCTGGCGGTGGAGAATTCCTCTGACTGGATAACGCTACCGCTTGATGTTCTGCACCCCGGGGAATCCCGTTTGCCGCTATTCGCTGCTGAAATATTTTTACCCACCACCTTCTCACAGCTCGGCGGCCATCCCGCATGGGTTCAGGATGCAGACTATCCCACGTGCCCAACGTGCGCGCAAACGATGATGTTTCTTGCGCAGCTAAGCTATGAAGATATCGAGGAAGAGGAATATGCGGAAGGAATGCTTTATGGGTTTATCTGCCCCTCCTGCCAAACAACGGCAACGTCTTATCAGCAAACATAAACGCTCATCCTCATGATCTGATGACAAAACTGTTTTGCACGTTGTGCGCGCGGTTCCCCGGAGGCGGCGCTGGCGCGCCTTGTCCGGGCTACCAACCACAGACAGCAGCGAATCCGTAGGCCCGGTAAGGCGCCAGCCGCCACCGGGCAATTCCCGACACGCGCACGTTATCAGCAACCGGAGAGCCTCCCCATCAATATCAAGCCCATTGCCGCATCCGTTGATGCAGCGTCAACGACGGTTTTTCGGCAAATAATTGCTGATAATCGGTGGCAAATTGCCCCAGATGCCAGAATCCCCACTGCATCGCGGCATCTTTGACCGTGGCGCTCTGCGACCACGGGCTAATCAGTTCCCGGCGTACTGCGTTTAAGCGAATACGTTTCAGCCACGCATTGGGGCCAATGCCCAAAATGGCGTGAAACGCATTTTGCAGCGTGCGACGGCTTACGTGTAGCTGGTTACATAAGTCGAGCACCGTCAGCGGCTCCGACATATTTTCCAGCACATATTCCCGCGCCCGCGACAGTAGCCTACGATATCCCTGATGGCTGATGCTCTCGGCGCTATGAATCGGCTTCGCCTCTTCCAGCATCGTGCCCATCGCCAGCAACAAATTATCACTCAAGACCTTACGCACCGCAGGTTGATGCAGGGTTTCAGGACTCTCGCTGAAGGTGGCCAGCGCCTGCTGCACAAAGCCCCACAGCGCCGCTTTATGCTGCTCTTTTACCTCCAGCGCTAACTGGTTACGTAGCATATGCAGCACCCTTTCCGGGTTATGCAAAAACGTGGCCTGACGGGAAATAACATCTTCCGAGATAACGACGCCCAGAATGGTGTAATCATCCGGCGTGCTCAGTTCAAACTCGGTGCCTCCCGGTCGGGTGGCAATCTCGGCGCTGCCGAGCCCCTGCGCGCCGATAAATCCCTGTTCGCCGCGCGTCGCCGGAATACCAAACCAGAAAGAGTTTGGCCAAACCAGACACGACTGACGCAGCGCCAGGCCGGTGTATTCACGGAACACCTGAATCTCATCAAGCAGGATTTCCGTGAACTCGCCATGAAATTTACCCGGGTGTAACTGATCGTAGATCTGCTGCCAGGCGGTGATAGTCAGAGCATGTTCATAGACATCCGTCGTCCGTCGCTGATGAACATTGTCCACCTCGACTCTGGGCGTAAGTTTAACGTCTTCGGGTAACGCTTCATGATAAAGATGGTGCAAATTCGCTGTACGGGTCTTTTTCATGATCTTCTATGCCGGACGCCCGCCAGGACGCCCGGCCCTCCGACAGATTAATTTTTGATGCGATAGCGACTACTGCGTTTACGCAACGCTCCGTCAGAAAAGAGTTGTTCCAGCACGTTTCTGGCCTGCTCCAGCGGCCAGCCAAAATGCGCGGCAACCTCTCCCGCCGTCATTCCCTGGCGTACTGATGCCAGCAGCGCCAGTAACGCTTCAGCGAACTCAGGCGTTGCGGGTACCTGGGGCGCTTTCTCAGTCGGCGTTGTCGCACGCGCAAACCCGCCAATCAGCCACTGGGTGTCCTCTTCCGGACGACCAATTTCTTTGCGGCTAATCACACGGCCTGTGCGCTGCGCGGCGGCGCTTCCGGCATCCAGCGCCGCACGACACGCCGCCAGATCGCCCTCTACCACCAGCGTTAGCCTGCCAGGGTCGAGCACTTGATGACTAAGCAAACGCACGTTGGCCGCTTTCAGCATGGCATCCGCCGCATCGACGGCGGCGACCATTCCGTCCACTTCCAGTAATCCCAGGGCATTGATCATTGGCAGCCTCCGTTACGCACGCTGGACAGGGTTACGGGCGATATCCAGCACGGCGTCGGTAAAGGCGTTGCAGGCGGCTTTACACGCGGCCTGGCTTCCCGTTAAGAACGCGGCCGAATAGTTGGTTTCCGACGGCGGCGGCACGTAAGTCACCAGTTGAACGTCAGCGGATTTCATCGCCGCGTCAATGCCGAATGTCGCTTCCAGCGGCGGCGCCACCAGGTAGGCCATTGGATCGCCCAGCGCGATACCTGCGGTAGACGAGAGGTACGAGCCGGTACGCGAAACCACATGCGCCAGGAATGCGGTATTTTCCGCATCGTTCGCCCACTGGAACGCCGCGCCGTTTTCAATGCTGGCGACCATTGCATCCAGACCGGCGCGCACTTCCGCCGGGTTCGGTCCGCCCAGCATAATCAACACCTCACCGGCGGTCGGCGACGGCCCGTGAGCCGCCCCGGCATAGAGGGAACGGCCATAGACCACTTCCACCATCGCCTGTTTTGTTGCTTCATCAGCGGCAATATAGGTCACATCATCAGAATCTGCCGTGATGAGTCCGAGGCTACGTATATGTGGCGGTAATTTAAGTTCCCGCGCAAAGCCGTCATTCACGGAGGCAATCACGCGCATGGCAGTCACTGAAGGTCGAATCAAATCTAATGCAGGCATGATGTCTCCTTAACGGGTCATGTTGATGCCGGACGCTTTCTGCTCCAGCATCCGTTTGGCCAAATCCACAATCACGGCGGCAGCTTCTACTGGCGGCGTCCCCCCCTGATGAATGTTTGAAATACAGGTTCTGTCGGCCTCGACGGTGGTCGCCACGCGCGGGGAATAGACGGCGTAGCAGGAGAGGCTTTCCGACTGCCCCAGCCCCGGACGTTCGCCCACCAGCAGGATGACGACCTTCGCGCCGAGAATTTCGCCAATCTGATCTTCAATCTTCACGCGGCCATAGCGCACAAAGAACGGCGTGCCGACGTTCAGCCCGGCCTGCTTCAGACCGGCAAGCAGCGGCGGCAGGATCTCTTCATAGTTGGCGGTGATCGCATCCGTAGAGAGGCCATCGGAGACCACTACCTGCACATCCGGGTTCATCACGCACTGCGACTTCAGCGCGTCAATAGCTTCCGGGCTCAGGCGACGCCCCATATCCGGGCGCGTCAGGTACAGGTTTTTGTCGCTGATCTCCGAACGCACTTCCAGCAGCCCTTGCGCTTTTACCCACTCTTCCGGCACTTCTTTGAGCACGGTATCTTTCGAACGGGAGTGATCCGCCAGGAAGCGCAACAGCGCCTGGGTACGTGGACGTGGGCCAGCGCGCCCGGTACATACACGAGCAGCGGTACTGCGACGCAGTTCGGTCAGCACGTCCGCACGATGTGGGTTCTCGACGCCAATCCAGGCTTTTGCCTCTGCGGAACCTAAATCCAGCGCGCAGCTTTCGGTCACCGTCGGCGCGGCGCACTGCGGCTTTGCGCCTGCCTGCGTTGACGGCGCGACGGGCTGCGGTACGTCCTGTCCCATTGACGCCATCACGCTACGTACAATTTCTTCAATCTGTTTTTGATCCATGGTGTTATCTCCGCGTCATCAGAAGAACAGTGACGGATCGCCCGCCCGTTTGGTCAGACGACCGTTTGCCATAATGCCCATCGTTTCCAGCCAGCGTTCAAACTCCGGCGATGGCCGTAAATTCAGCAACTGACGGACGGTGGCGGTATCGTGGAAAGCGGTGGTCTGGTAGTTGAGCATGATGTCGTCGCCGAGCGGCATCCCCATGATGTAGTTACAGCCGGCAGTGGCGAGCAGAATCATCAGGTTTTCGTTAAGGTTCTGGTCGGCGTCGGCATGGTTGGTATAGCAGCAGTCGCAGCCCATCGAGATGCCGCTCAGCTTGCCCATAAAGTGATCTTCGAGACCGGCGCGGATAATCTGCCTGTCGTTGTAGAGATACTCCGGCCCGATAAAGCCCACCACGGTGTTCACCAGGAACGGATCGTAGTGGCGCGCCAGCCCGTAGTTACGCGCTTCCATCGTCACCTGGTCGGCACCAAAGTTCGCACCAGCCGACAGCGCAGACCCTTGCCCGGTTTCAAAGTACAGGCAGTTTTCCCCGGCGATGCGGTTGAACTCCGCCCCCACAGCCCGCGCTTCGTCGAGCATCGCCAGTTCCACGCCGAACTCTTTTAAGCCCTTCTCGCTGCCGCAAATGCTCTGGAAAATCAGTCCGCCCGGCGCGCCGCGACGAATCGCTTCGATCTGGGTGGTGACGTGCGCCAGCACGCAGCACTGGGTCGGAATATTGAATTTATCGATAACGCCGTAAACGGTGTCGAGCACGCGGGTCAGGTTCTCCACGTCATCGGTCACCGGGTTAACGCCGATCACCGCATCGCCTGCGCCGAAAGAAAGCCCTTCGTAGATTTGCGCGGCGATACTCTGTACATCGTCACGGGTATCGTTCGGCTGCAAACGGCAGCTAAAGGTGCCCGGAATACCGATGGTGGTATTGGCTTTTTTGATCACCGGCATTTTCTTGCCGCCGTAGATCAGGTCAGCGTTGGAGCAGATTTTCGCTACTGCCGCCACCACTTCGGAGGTCAGGCCTTTGCGGGTAAACGCGATGTCGTCCACGGAGGTTTCATCGCTCAGTACGTATTCGCGCAGTTCGCTGATGCTCCAGTTTTTAATCCGGTTATAGGCCGTTTCGTTGACGTCGTCCTGAATCAGGCGCGTCACGCAGTCCTCTTCATAGGCAATCACCGGATTGTTGCGGATATCCGCCACCGTCATTTCCGACAGTACCTGTTTTGCCGCTACGCGCTCCTGCGAACTTGCCGCGGCAACCCCGGCCAGCACATCCCCCGAACGCAGTTCGTTGGCTTTGGCCAGTACCTCTTTTACATCCTTAAACTGATAAACATTGCCGAACAATGTGGTCTTTAGTTTCATAAGTCGTTCCCTCAGGAAGGAAATGCGAGTGATTTCACCGTCACCGGCACAACCGATCCGCCAAAAAGAGGCGTACCAATGTCGATATAGTCTCCCGCCCGCACGACCACCTCATCGATGACCGCCAGCGGAAGTTGCGGTAACTGTGGGCGCAATAACATGCCCAGCGCTTTACCAAAATCCTGCTCGGCCACCACCAGCAGGGGATGTGGATTGGGATAACGCGCGACAAAAGCCGTCAGCGCGTTGATGACCGTGAGTAATGCGGCGTAACGCACCGGAAGCGTGGCGGGAAGCGCCAGCACGTAAGCGTCGGTTTGCGGGTCGAGATCAAGCTGGAGAAGCGCCTGCCGCCAGGCGTTCACCAGATCGGCGTCATCCTGCGGGATCGCCACCGGCAGGTTGCGCAGCGGCAGTTGGACGTCTTCCAGCCAGATAGTACTGCCGGAAAGCGAGAGCGTATGGGCCCCAGCGCCAATCACCGTGGCGCGCACGGTTTGCGCCGGAAACTGCACGTTCATCTCGCGCAGACGCGGGTGCTCATGCAGCGCGGTCGCCAGCAGCGGCCCGATATCAGAAAAGCAGAACGGGTCGGCAGGTTGGTTGCGGTAGCATTCACCTACCCCACCGGACAACGTAATCACTTCCGGCTTCACGCTCGCAGGCAGCAGACCGGTTTGCATCAGCGCCTGCGCCAGTGGTGACAGCGTGCCGTCAATCACCTCCACAATTAGCGTCGCCATGCGTCTTGCTACCTGGACCAGTTGTGCGGCGTTGAGCGTTCGGGCGTCAAAGCCCGGACCAAATACGTCATCGACAATCATCTGTCCCGGCTGATGCGCATGCACCACGCGCCCCTGAGCGTCGGTTTCCAGCAGGCGACCACCGACGTTAAGGCAGGCGGTGCCGCTGACTTTTCCCGCGTCAAACAGCGCGTAGTTAGACGTGCCGCCGCCGATATCAATATTCAGCACCCGGCACATCCGCTGCTCAGACAAGCTTTGCGCTCCGGCGCCGTGACCGGCAATGACTGATTCCAGATGCGGCCCAGCGCTGGCGACCACAAAGTCGCCCAGCGACTGCGAGAGCGTCATGACCGCCGGACGGGCGTTGCGGGTTTTGGCGCTTTCGCCGGTGATAATGATAGCCCCTGAGTCCACCGATTCAGGCGCGATGCCTGCGGCCTGATACTGGGCCAGAATCAGCGCTTTAAGTTCGGCCTCTTTCAGACCGCCCTGCTTATCCACGGGCGTAAAGAAGACCGGGCTTTGCCAGCTAATGTCGCGTTTGATGAATTCGTAGCGCGGCACCTGCGACACCGCCGCACGGTTAACCAACTCCAGGCGCGAGAAGATCACCTGCGTGGTGGTGGTGCCGATATCGATACCGACGCTCAGTAGCTGGCGAGTGTTCACGATTGCGCCTCCGCTTCGGTTTTCACCTGGGCGGCGTCATCTTTCGGCACCAGCATCATCGCCACGCCAATCGCCGTCACACCGCCGATCAGCTTGCCGACAATCATCGGGAAGATCATGGCGTTCATATTCGCGGCGGCGAAGCCTAAATGGTCGCCCAGCGCGAACGCCGCAGAGACGGCAAATGCGCAGTTAATCACTTTGCCGCGGGTATCCATCTGCTTCATCATGCCGAACATGGGGATATTGTTCGCCAGGGTCGCTACCATGCCTGCCGCCGCAATATTATTTACGTTCAGCAGCTTACCAACATTCATCAACGGTTTTTCAAACCAGCGGGTCAGTAACAGCACCATCGGATACGCGCCGAGCAGCACGCAGGAGATAGAGCCGATCACTTCAATGGCGCGCATCACTTCGCCGGGTTTGTCGCCTGGCGCCATAAAGATCGGGTCGAGCCCCGGAATCAACTCCCAGCCCAACAGGAATTTAACCACCGCAGCCGCCAGACCGATGGTGATCAGCGCCACCAGAAATTTGGCGAAAATCTGGAAACCGTTGATCATTTTTTCCGGGATGAACTTCAGCCCCAGCGCTACCAGCACCGCGACGATCAATACCGGGATCATGTTCATCAGGATCAGCGCGAAGGTAAACTCCACTGGCTGACCATTGATCTGCACGCCTGAGTACATGGCGATCAATCCCCCCGCAATGCAGCCAATGGGAATGGTGACGATACCCGCCAGTACGCCAAGCGCCAGGTAGCGGCGGTCAGACGGTTCGATAATGCCGAGCGCCACCGGAATGGAGAACACAATGGTCGGCCCCATCATCGACCCAAGTATTAATCCTGAGTATAGCCACGCCGCGACATCACCGCCGGCCAGCTCTTTGGCGAGGAAGAACCCGCCCATATCACAGGCCAGCAGCGTACCCGCGAACATGGATGGGTTCGCGCCCAGCATTTCGTATACCGGGATAATAACCGGCCCCAGTACATGCGCCAGCACCGGCGCCAGCGCGGTCATACCGACCATCGCCAGTCCCAACGCGCCCATCGCCATAAAGCCCTCTTCAAACTGGCCGCCAGACCCCTCGATACTCTTGCCGAATTTACCGAGAAAGCGCGCCGACCCGCCGAACTGTGACAGGATTCTGTCCACGGCGGCAATCAGCATAAAGAACATCATGATGTACATGATGATTTCGTTAATTCCCATAGCCCTTACTCCCTGCCATTTATGATTTGTAGGCCGGATAAGACGTTTACGTCGCCTCCGGCATTAACGCCGTGTTATTGCCGGATGGCGGTGCGAGCACCTTATCCGGCCTACAGGCATTACCCGGCAGCCGCGTACAGGTCGATAATCTGTGCCTGTGTGGCGGTGCGTGGGTTACTGCGCAGACAAATATCCTCCAGCGCGGCTTGCGCCCACGCGCTGTAGTGTTCGGTTTTGGCGCCAGCGTCAGCCAGCCGTTTGCTCTGTCCCACTTCGGCAATCAGCTCGCACACCGCCGCAATCGCATCGCGATCGTCCGATTTCTTATTGGTTAACGCCCGACCGATTTGACTGAAGCGCTCGCGGCATACCATCCGGTTAAAGCCCATGACTGTTGGCAGCAGCATGGCGTTGGCCTGGCCGTGCGGAATATGCAGCGCCGCCCCTGGCTGGTGCGCCATCGCATGACACAGCCCCAGACCAGCGCTGGAAAAGGCCATTCCCGCCATACAGGAGGCCAGCAACATATTTTCACGCGCCGCCAGATCGTGGCCGTAACCCACGGCTTTCGGCAGCGATTTGCCAATCATCGCTATCGCGCCAATCGCCAGGCTGTCGGTAAACGGCGTGGCGTTGAGCGCGCTGTAGGCCTCAATCGCATGCGTCAACGCATCGATACCGGTCATTGCCGTCACATTTGGCGGAACGCCTTCGGTCACGGCAGCATCAAGAATCGCCACATCCGGCATTAGTGACGCGTGTGCCAGCACCTGCTTGCGCCCGCTGACCGCGTCGATAATCACCGTCACGTTGGTGGTTTCTGAACCGGTTCCGGCGGTGGTCGGCACCGCAATCAGCGGCAGACGCGGGCGTAATGTACTGCGCTCGGTTATGGCGCTCAGCGTCTGGTCAGGGTTAGTCACCAGCAGGGCGACCGCTTTCGCCGCGTCCAGCACCGAACCGCCGCCAAAGGCCACTACGCCGTCGCACGCCGCCTCACGCAGTTGCGCGACCGCCGCGCAGACGTCGGTGATGCACGGCTCGCCTGGCGGACACGGCCAGACCGTCATCGCCACGCCTTTCATCGCCAGGCTGCGTGCCAGCGGCGCGGTCATTCCCGCCTGATGCAGGAAGCTGTCGACCATCACAAACAGATGGCTTACGCCTCGCGCTTGCGCTTCCTGTCCACAGGCGCCGAGCGCCCCAAGTCCGCACAGCGTGACCGGCGGTACGCTGAACGTTTTCACCCGTTGCAGATTCAGGGTGTCGAATGCCTGAAATAGCGCCGTCTGTAGTTCAGCTTGCATAGAGTCCCTCCGCTTTCGCTCTCCCGCTGTTGGCTATCGCCAGCGGGGTCATAAACAGGCTGTGCTGCGGCAAATGCACCTGTAACTCCGGGAAACGCTGGCGAAATAACGCCTCCACGCCCGGCTGCATACAGGAACCGCCCGCCAGCCATAAATCAGCAATTCCTTGCCCTTCAATGTGGCGAGCAACGATTTCCGCCATTTTTTCGTACACCGGCTTCACTACCGGCCAAATCTCCTGCGCATTGCTGCGCTTGTACTGTTCCGCCTCTTCCAGGGGAATACGGCGGTTGCCCGCCAGCGTCAGGGAGATATGGTGCCCGCCAGTGGCTTCATCGGCGGAGTAAGTCACCTTGCCCTGTTTGACGATGGCAATGCCGGTAGTGCCGCCGCCAATATCCACCACGCCTGCATTATCAAGCGCCAGCAGATCCGCTACCGCCGTCGGTTCATCCAGTACGTGGCTGACTTCTAACCCGGCAGACTCCAGCACGTTGATCGAAATACGCGGGTCGGTGCCCGGCGGGAACGAGGTCGCCGCGTGGGTAAAGCGGCAGCCGAGCTGCTGTTCAAGGGTGTCGAGATGGCGGCGCACGAGGGTGACGGCGCCGAAGAAATCCCAGACGATGCCGTCACGCACAACGTCGGCCCAGTCAAGGCACACCGCCACCGGCTGGGCGTTGCCGTCGACCACCATCGACACCACGTCGCAGGTGCCCAAATCGACGCCCAGCCACAGCGGCGCGTCGCTGGCGGCGGGCGTCTGGTTACACAGGGCCGCCGCTTTTTGCAGTCTTGGGGTGAGCCAGAGTTGTTCGTCGTACGCCATGAGTCATCCCTTATACAATGCGAAACGCATCCACCAGCACGCATCGACGCAGCCGCACAAAGGTACGCGCGCTGGTCACGCCTTCGCCGGTTGGCGTGGTGATGGTCATGGTGGTCCAGCCTTCTCCGCCCAATCCAAGCCCGGCAATGCACGGCCCGTTTTTGACGAAAATGCTGGTGTCGATGGCGTTCGCCATCTGGTTCATGTTGTCGATATTGCGCGAGTGCATCGCCGCCGTATGGTGGCAACCGCCTTCAAGTTGTACCGCCAGGGCGATGGCTTCTTCGACGTTGGCGACCCGCACCACCGGCAGTACCGGCATCATCATTTCAGTGACGGCAAACGGATGGTTGGCTGGCGTTACCACAAACAGCAGGCGCGTTTGATCCGGGACGTTCAGGCCGATGGCTGCGGCAATCTTGCCCGCGTCACGACCGACCCAGTCACGGCTGACGGTGCCTTTGCCGCGTTCATCGATATTCTTCAGCAGCACCGGCTGGAGCTGTTCGGCCTGAGCGGCGGTCAGTTTCACCGCGTGCTGACCTTCCATCAGACGCATCAGCTCGTCGGCGACGCTATCCACCACAATCAGCACTTTTTCGTCGGCACAGATGATGTTGTTATCAAACGACGCGCCTTTGACGATGGATTGTGCAGCGCGCGGCAGGTCGGCGGTCTCATCCACCACCACCGGGGGATTACCGGCACCGGCGGCGATCAGGCGTTTATTAGTATGTTTACGCGCCGCGTCCACCACCGCTTCGCCGCCAGTCACCACCAGCAGGCCAATACCGGGATACTTGAACAGCCGCTGGGCGGTTTCGATATCCGGGTTCGCCACGGTGACCAGCAAATTTTCCGGGCCACCGGCGGCGACCACCGCCTGATTGAGGAGGGTGATTGCCCGCTGAGAGACCTTTTTCGCCGCCGGATGCGGGGCAAACACGACGCTGTTGCCTGCGGCAATCAGGCTGATGGCGTTATTAATCACCGTCGCCGCCGGATTGGTGGACGGCGTGACCGAGGCCACCACGCCCCACGGCGCATTTTCAATCAGCGTCAGGCCGTTATCGCCGGTCAGCACCTGCGGAGATAAACACTCGACGCCCGGCGTGCCGCGCGCCTGCGCCACGTTTTTAGCAAATTTATCGTCAACGCGTCCCATGCCGGTTTCGCTGACGGCAAGCTCCGCTAATTCTCGGGCGTGTTTTTCGCCCGCCTCGCGAATGGCATGAATAGCAAGCTGGCGCATCGCCACGCTCTTCAGCCCCTGCTGGGCCCGTTTTGCTGCCGCCACTGCGTCATCCAGGGAGGCAAAAACGCCCATCTCATGAACAGTGCTGGCCGGCTGGCTGCTGTCTTTCATTTTCAGCAGTACCGCTTTCACCACCTGTTCAATATCCTGTTGATTCATGATGTTCAGTCCTATTTATGGAAAACCACTTTCCCGCCAGCCACCACTTCATCGACGATGCCAATGACGCACAGATCGACCGGTGATAATTCGCTGCGATGCGCCTGGCGTGCGGAACTGCCGCTGACCAGCAGTACCCACTCTCCGGTTCCCGCCCCGATACTGTCGATAGCGACGGCACACTGCCCGTCGGGGTTGCCCTGGGCATCGATCATTTCCACCATCAGCAATTTGTCATGCGCCAGTCCCTGATGGCGGACGGTACATACGATTTGTCCTGTGACGACTGCCAGTTTCATATCCGCCTCCATGGATTGCCCGTTGGGTCGTAGGCCTTGAATCTGCGCACCATCAGGCAATGGCGCGCATTCATGCCGGATGGCGACGCTGCGCGTCTTATCCGGCCTACCATCAAATGTTGCTGTCGCCTTTGAAGCTGATCGGGAACACTTCTTCCAGATCGCCGTGCGGGCGTGGAATCACGTGTACGGAGACCAGCTCGCCAATGCGCTGCGCCGCAGCGGCGCCAGCATCGGTTGCGGCTTTGCACGCCGCCACGTCGCCACGCACCATGGCCGTACACAGGCCACCGCCAATCTGCTTCACGCCGACCAGCTTCACGCGTGCGGCTTTTACCATCGCATCGGAGGCCTCAATCAGCGCAACCAGGCCCCGGGTTTCAATCATTCCTAATGCTTCCATCGTGTTTTCCTCTCATTAAAGGGGTCCAGAACGGGACCGTTCATTCAACCAGTGTGTGTAAGCTGCGTTCGCGGCTCACGTCAGCCTGGCGCGGCACGGCTGCCACCAACGCCAGTTCGATAATTTCCTGCACGCTACAGCCTCGGGAGAGATCGTGCATCGGCGCGGCAAGCCCCTGAATTAGCGGCCCAACCGCGCGATAGCCTCCCAGACGCTGAGCTATTTTGTAGCCAATATTGCCCGCCTCCAGCGACGGGAAAATCATCACGTTGGCGCGGCCTTGCAGCGGGCTGTCAGGCGCTTTTTGCGCGGCGACCTCCGGGACGAAAGCGGCGTCAAACTGCAATTCACCGTCCACAAGCAGTTGCGGCGCACGTTCGCGAACGAGCTCTGTCGCCTGCTGCACGTTGGCAACATTGGGGTGACGGGCGCTGCCGTTGCTTGAAAATGACAGCATCGCCACGCGCGGCTCTTCGCCGGTAATGGCCTGCCAGGTGTCGGCGCTGGCGATAGCGATATCCGCCAGCTGCGCCGCCGTCGGCTGCGGCACTACGCTGCAATCGGCGAACCCTAATGCCGGACCGGCATACTGCGGCAGCATCAGGAAAATAGACGACAATGTTTTGCACCCGGGTTGCAGGCCAATCACCCGCAGCCCTGCGCGCAGCACATTCGCCGTTGACGACAGGTTGCCTGCGATACACACATCAGCCTCACCGGCGCTCACCATGGCGGCAGCGAACATCAGCGGGTCGCTAAGCTTTTCCACTGCGTCCGGCGGCGTTTTTTCTCCGGCACGGGCAAGCCAGCGTTGCGCAAAACGCTGGCGCATACTCAGGTTGCTGTGTGGGTCGATGACCTGAATGCCATCCATCGCCATACGATGACTCAGGGCAAACTGACGCAGCGCAAACGGACTGGCGACCAGAACGGGGCGAGCCAGACCGCACTGTTGCAGGTAATGCGCCGCTTTCAGCACGCGTTCGTCCAGCGCATCGGGAAAGACGACTCTGGCGGGGGCGCGTACCGCCAGTTCGCGGGCGCGTTCAATGATCATGGCTTCTCTCCCAACCGTTGTTGAATTTGGGCGACCGTCAGCGGATGTTTCGCCACGCTCAAAATCATCATCACGTAAACCGTGCTGGAGAGTCGGTTCAGCGCCTGTAAAATGTCCGGGCGCAAGACCTCAAAACTACGGGTAATAAACACTTGTGCGGCGAGGGTTTCCGTTTCGCGGACTTTGGTTCGCAGCAGATTAAGCAGCGCCGCATCGCGACCGTGGCTGGCCTCCGGCACCAGGTGATCGTGGTCGAGATAGCGCAGCGGCTGGTGGGAAAGCCGATGCAGCTCATCCTCGTTCAGCCCGACGATAGACTGCGCCGCCAGCGGTTCATCTATAGCGTCGGCGCGCATAATGTTGCCCAGCCGCGAGCGGATATCGAAAAGCCACGGCTGCCAGGGTTCCGCCAGTTCGATTTGTAGCCACACGGTCAGTGCGATGGCGCTGTCGAGCGCGGCGCGAAAGCCGAGGCGCGGGTCACTTTTGGCGACCATTTTGTCCGCCGTCAGATGGGTCAGCGTATCGGGCTTTTTCACCACCGGCTGGCGGCACAGTTCACAGCAGGCCTGTGGGTGCGTATCGCTACTGGTTAAGCCATGTACCGGCTGCGGCTGCTGTTCGTCATCATCGACAAACAGCCGACCTTGCGGATCCAGAAACTTAATGCGCAGGCGACGACTTTCCAGCAGTTCCCGGGCCGAGGGCGTCAGTCGTGCATCAGCGGGCAGATGGATCTCCGATCCTTCGCTGAGCGTATGATTCGCTCTGAGCCACGTTTCGGTGATGAAATCGTTCATACGGATTGCCAGTTCGCAGGCCAGGCGACGTACAGAAAGCGCACGGACGTTGGCGTGCCAAATTCAATGCTGGAGCCTTTAGGGATGAACATGACATCTCCGGCTTTGGCAATCATGGTTTCGCCTTCATGGCGTACGTGCAATTCGCCCTCCAGCACCATGTCGATTTCGTCGTAGTTCAGCGTCCACGGGAAAAAAGCGTTGTCCCACTGCATAAACCCGGCGGCCATGCTGCTGCCATCCTGCTCTGTAACCAGATCGGTTAAGCCGACGCAGTGCGGTTCGGCGCCGTCGAAGCGGCCAAATTTCACGCTGCTGCCGTCAATGACTTTCACGCCGCCTTTACCCGTGACGGAGGTAAAGCTCGGCTGCATCGTCCCCAGTTCCAGCGACTGCTTTTCCTTGAGCACTTTTTCCATCAACTGCGCCACCAGGCTTTCAGTAAACTGCCCTTCCGGGAGCTGCGCGATGATGGCTTCCCGAATGCGCTGGCTTTCGCTTTTACACACCTGCGCCGATGTGGATGCCGGGACGGGCTCGTCGCATTCGGTAATCGTGAAGCCCAGTAGTTCCGCCACTTCGCGAGCCTCCGGGGTAATAATGCTGGCGCGCAGCACTACCGACATCGCCTGTTCGCCGCGGGCGTGGGCCGCACGAATATCGTTAGCTGTGATAAGTTTTTTCACCTGCCTCTTCCTCCTGTTCACTGAGAGCTGCCAGATAATCCACCAACTGCCGCACGCTTTGCGGGTCGTGGCCGTTGAGCTCGAAAATCGGCTCCCGGAACCCAATCTCGCAAAGCAACTGCCGCGTAGCGGCGACGTCGGCATCCGGCATGTCCGTTTTGCTGATAACGGCGATATGTCGTTTACGGGTTCCAACATCCAATAACCCGGCAGGTAAGCGACTTTCTTTATCGTTTGCCGCGTGGACATAAATCAGCGTGTCCACATCCTGCAACGTGGTAATTAAGGCGTGATACCAACGGGGATGGCTAAAATATTCACCCGGCGTATCGATATCGCCATGATCATTAAATTCCACGGCCTGCGTTTTTCTGGCGAGGGAATAATTTCCCCGTAACGCGTTAAAAAGCGTTGTCTTTCCGGCGCCGACCACGCCGACAAAAGCAATACGTTTCATTACCGCCACCAATTAACTTTTTGTTAACTCACACAGGGTAAAGTTTAATAATCGCCCCAGCCCGCTGACCGTCTGTAATAGCGCTTCTTCTACTGCGCCGACGGTGCCATAAATCACCAGCGCACCGCTAAATCTGTCGAGAAAACCGATGTGTACATCCGCAGCCTTCATCGCTAAATCGCCAGCGATCATGGCCGTTTCTCCCGGAGTTAAGGTCATAATGCCAATCGCGCCAGCATCGGGAACGCCGATCTTTTTCGCCAGTTCTTCACCAGGGTGCGCAATGAGATGCGCCAGCGTGACCTGTTTGCCCGGCACAAATTCCTGAATAATGCGTTCTTTATTCATTGCTCACCGTCTCCACTGAAACTGCCGCCATCGTGGCAATTTTTTGTCGGAGTAAATAACAAAATTCGGCAAGGTGATGTAAAAAGTGAGGTAGATCACTAAGAGAAAGAAAATAAAAGGGACTTCTGTCGAAGGTGTTAACGATAAATATCGTGGTGCATCACATTTTCAGGCGTCATTCTGAATTTAAGCCTGTTCCGCAATAAATACCCACCGGCTATTCTTTGTATTACTACTATTGATAAAAATAATGCGTATCACTCGATTTGTGCATAGTACAGATTCAGTGAAATAAGTAGGGGTAACGCAATAGGTTCCAGAATATCCCCACCCGAGCCTTTCATACCATGGCGAAGCCCAGCGGCGCATAAAAAAAGCGCAGGAGAACCTGCGCCAGAAGAGAGAGTAATGCGTTATTAAAGCGGCGTGGTTTGCGCTTCAACTACCGCTAACGCCACCATATTCACGATACGGCGTACAGAGGCGATCGGCGTTAATACATGTACCGGTTTAGACACGCCCATCAGGACCGGGCCGACCGTGACGCCTTCGGAACTGGAGACGCGGAGTAAGTTGTAACTAATGCGGGCGGCTTCCATATTCGGCATCACCAGAATATTGGCGGCACCCTTCAGCGGGCTATCCGGCATCCGGTCATTACGAATACTTTCCACCAACGCCGCATCACCGTGCATCTCACCGTCAATCATCAGATCGGGCGCTCGTTCGCGTACCCGCTCAAGGGTTTCGCGCATTTTGCTGGCGGACAGCGAATTTGAGGAACCAAAGTTAGAGTGCGACAACAGCGCAACTTTCGGCTCAATACCAAAGCGGCGAACGGTTTCCGCCGCCATTACGGCGATCTCCGCCAACTGTTCCGGCGTGGGATCTTCGTTAACATAAGTATCGGCAATAAAAGTGTTGCCGCTTGGCAGCAGTAAGGCGTTCATCGCCCCTGCCGTATGCACGCCGTCACGGTAGCCAAAGACGGCTTTCACTACGCTGAAATGCTCATGGTAGTCGCCGATGGTGCCGCAGATCATCGCATCCGCTTCCCCACGCTGCACCATGATCGCGCCAATGGCCGTATGGTTGCCGATCATCGCACGCTGCGCCTGTTCCTGAGTTACCCCGCGACGCTTCATGATCTGGTAATACTCGCTCCAGTACTCTTTGAAGCGCGGATCGGATTCATTATTCACGATCTCGAAATCAACGCCCGCTTTGATCTGTAACCCCAGTTTCTGGATACGCATTTCGATCACGCTCGGACGCCCGATCAGGATGGGCTTCGCCAGCCCCAGGGTGATCAACTCCTGGGTTGCGTGCAGCACGCGCGCCTCTTCCCCTTCCGGCAGCACTACGCGCTTCGGATCTTTGCGTGCCTGCGAGAAGATCGGCTTCATGAACAGGTTGGTTTTGTAGACAAACTCGGTCAGTTTATCGATATAGGCATCAAAGTCAGCAATCGGGCGCGTCGCCACGCCGGAATCCATTGCCGCTTTCGCGACCGCCGGAGCGATTTTGACAATCAGACGCGGGTCAAACGGTTTCGGAATAATGTATTCCGGCCCAAAGCTCAGGTCCTGATCGCCATAGGCCGAGGCCACCACTTCGCTCTGTTCGGCGTGCGCCAGCTCGGCAATCGCACGGACCGCCGCCAGTTTCATCTCTTCGTTGATCGCCGTCGCGCCGACGTCCAGTGCGCCGCGGAAGATAAACGGGAAGCACAATACGTTGTTCACCTGGTTCGGATAGTCGGAACGACCGGTACAGATGATGGCGTCCGGACGCACTTCTTTCGCCAGCGGCGGCAGAATTTCCGGTTCCGGGTTAGCCAGCGCCAGAATCATTGGCGCGCGGGCCATTTTCTTCACCATCTCCTGAGTCAGCACTTTCGGGCCTGAACAGCCGAGGAAAATATCCGCGCCGTCAATGACCTCATCCAGCGTGCGCTTGCCGCTGTCGTCTACCGCATAGGCCGCTTTGGTCTCCGCCATATTCGGCTCACGGCCTTTGTAAATAACGCCCTTAGAGTCGCACACCACGATGTTGTGCTTTTGCATCCCCAACGCGACCAGCAGGTTCATACAAGCGATTGCCGCCGCCCCTGCGCCGGAGACGACCATCCGCACGTCGGAAATATTTTTCTCTACGACTCGCAGGCCATTAAGAATGGCGGCCGTACTGATGATCGCCGTTCCGTGCTGATCGTCATGGAAAACCGGGATGTTCATGCGCTCGCGCAGTTTCTGCTCAATATAGAAACATTCCGGCGCTTTAATGTCTTCGAGGTTAATGCCGCCAAAGGTCGGCTCCAGCGCTGCGACCACATTGATAAATTTGTCCGGATCAAGCTCATCGACTTCAATGTCAAACACATCGATGCCGGCGAATTTTTTAAACAGAACGCCTTTGCCTTCCATGACCGGCTTGCCGGCCAGCGCGCCAATGTTGCCTAACCCCAGTACCGCTGTACCGTTGGAAATGACCGCGACAAGGTTGCCGCGCGCGGTGTATTTGTAGGCTGCCAGCGGATCTTTTTCGATTTCCAGGCAGGGCGCCGCCACGCCTGGCGAGTAAGCCAACGCCAGATCGCGTTGGGTGGCAAGGGGCTTAGTCGGAGAAACCTGAATTTTACCGGGTACCGGAAATTCGTGGAAATCAAGGGCGCTTTGTTTTAACTGCTCATCCATTTTGTTGTTCCTTTCACGTATCGTTCAAAAAGTGACGCGGCCTGGTGCGCCGCACATTATCACCGTACTGCGCAACACAAACTTTGAAGGTCTGCAAACTATCACGACGCGGCGCAAGAGTTTGTTATCAACTTATAACAGCCATGTTACCTGCTTATACCAGCAATACCATGCCTGTCTGCTATGCTTTTTGGTTATGTAGTGTATCAATCTTTCAGAAGTGTGAATCAACACACTCATCTAACACTTTACTTTTCAAGGAGTATTTCCTATGAACCAGCTAGACGGCATCAAACAATTCACTACCGTCGTCGCCGACAGCGGCGACATCGAGTCCATCCGCCACTACCAGCCGCAGGATGCCACAACAAATCCCTCTTTACTGCTGAAAGCCGCCGGGCTTGAGCAGTATGGTCATTTGATTGAGGATGCGATTGCCTGGGGAAAAAAACACGGCGGTACGCAGGAACAGCAGGTTGCGGCAGCCAGCGATAAACTGGCGGTCAATTTTGGCGCGGAAATACTGAAAAGTATTCCCGGTCGCGTCTCCACTGAAGTCGACGCGCGGTTATCATTCGATAAAGAAAAAAGTATCGAGAAAGCGCGCCATCTGGTGGATCTCTACCAGCAGCAGGGTATTGATAAATCGCGCATTCTGATCAAGCTCGCCGCAACCTGGGAAGGTATCCGCGCCGCCGGGCAGCTCGAAAAAGAAGGCATTAATTGCAACCTGACGTTGTTGTTCTCTTTTGCCCAGGCGCGCGCCTGCGCCGAAGCGGGCGTCTATTTGATCTCTCCGTTCGTGGGCCGAATTTACGACTGGTATCAGGCGCGTAGTCCGCTGGAGCCGTATGTCGTGGAGGAAGATCCCGGCGTGAAATCGGTACGCAATATCTACGATTACTTTAAACAGCATCGCTATGAAACCATCGTGATGGGCGCAAGTTTCCGCCGTACTGAGCAAATCCTCGCGCTAACCGGCTGCGATCGACTGACTATCTCCCCTAATCTGCTTAAAGAGCTGAAAGAAAAAGAAGAACCGGTGATCCGTAAACTGGTGCCTTCCTCGCAGATGTTCCACCGTCCTACGCCAATGACGGAAGCGGAGTTCCGCTGGGAACATAATCAGGACGCGATGGCCGTAGAGAAGCTGTCGGAAGGTATCCGTCTTTTTGCTGTTGACCAGCGCAAACTGGAAGACCTGCTTGCCGCCAAACTATAAACCTTGCATGGAGTGATTTATGTCCCGTAAAGACCTTGCCAATGCGATTCGTGCGCTGAGCATGGATGCCGTTCAAAAAGCCAATTCCGGGCACCCCGGCGCGCCGATGGGGATGGCGGATATCGCTGAAGTGCTATGGAACGATTTTCTTAAACATAACCCCACCGATCCGACCTGGTATGACCGTGATCGTTTTATCCTTTCCAACGGTCACGCCTCCATGCTGCTCTATAGTCTGCTGCATTTAACCGGTTATGACCTGCCGCTGGAGGAGCTAAAAAACTTCCGTCAACTGCACTCCAAAACGCCTGGTCACCCGGAGATTGGCTATACGCCCGGCGTTGAAACCACCACCGGGCCGCTGGGCCAGGGGCTGGCGAATGCCGTCGGGCTGGCGATTGCCGAGCGTACGTTAGGCGCACAGTTCAACCGGCCGGACCATGAGATTGTCGACCACTACACCTATGTCTTTATGGGCGACGGCTGTCTGATGGAGGGTATCTCGCATGAGGTGTGTTCGCTGGCTGGTACGCTGGGACTGGGCAAACTGATCGGCTTTTACGATCACAACGGCATCTCCATTGATGGCGAAACCGAAGGCTGGTTTACCGACGATACCGCCAAACGCTTTGAAGCCTACCACTGGCATGTCGTGCATGACATTGACGGGCACGATCCGGAGGCGGTGAAAAAAGCCATTCTCGAAGCCCAGAGCGTAAAAGATAAACCTTCGCTAATTATCTGTCGGACGGTGATAGGTTTTGGCTCACCGAATAAAGCCGGGAAGGAGGAGTCGCACGGCGCGGCGCTGGGCGAAGAAGAGGTGGCGCTGACCCGCCAGAAGCTGGGATGGCATCATCCGGCGTTTGAGATCCCAAAAGAGATTTACCGCGCGTGGGATGGCCGTGAAAAAGGCGAGAAAGCGCAGCAGCAGTGGCAGGAAAAGTTTGCTGCTTATGAGAAGGCTTATCCTGAGCTGGCCGCAGAGTTTACCCGCCGGATGAGCGGCGGATTGCCGGAGGCATGGGAATCCGCCACGCAAAAATTTATTAACGACTTGCAGGCTAATCCGGCCAAAATCGCCACCCGTAAAGCATCGCAAAATACGCTCAATGCCTATGGACCCCTGTTGCCGGAACTGTTGGGCGGATCGGCGGATCTGGCGCCGAGCAACCTGACTATCTGGAAAGGTTCGACCTCGTTGAAAGAGGATCCGGCAGGTAATTACATCCACTATGGCGTGCGCGAATTCGGCATGACCGCCATTGCCAACGGCATCGCCCACCACGGCGGCTTTGTACCGTATACCGCCACGTTTCTGATGTTTGTCGAATATGCGCGTAACGCGGCGCGTATGGCGGCCTTAATGAAAGCCCGGCAGATTATGGTCTATACCCACGACTCCATCGGTTTGGGCGAAGATGGCCCGACGCACCAGGCCGTGGAACAACTGGCGAGCCTGCGCTTAACGCCAAACTTCAGCACCTGGCGTCCCTGCGATCAGGTTGAGGCAGCAGTCGGCTGGAAGCTGGCCATTGAACGTCAGCACGGGCCGACGGCGTTGATTCTCTCGCGGCAGAATCTGGCGCAGGTGGAACGCACGCCGGAACAGGTGAAAGCAATTGCCCGCGGCGGTTATATTCTCAAAGATAGCGGCGGCAAGCCGGATATCATTCTGATCGCTACCGGATCGGAAATGGAAATTACCCTACAGGCAGCGGAAAAATTGACTGGCGAGGGGCATAACGTTCGCGTGGTGTCGTTGCCTTCAACGGATATTTTCGATGCGCAGGACGAGGCATATCGCGAATCAGTGCTACCGGCGCACGTGACCGCCCGCGTCGCGGTGGAAGCCGGTATAGCCGACTACTGGTATAAATATGTTGGCCTAAAAGGCGCAATTATCGGCATGACGGGATACGGTGAATCCGCCCCGGCTGACAAACTGTTCCCGTATTTTGGCTTTACCGTGGAAAATATTGTAGAAAAAGCCCGCCGGGTGCTGAATATCAAAGGCTAAGGCGAGCGTTAGCAACACAGACTTTGCACAGTCTGCAGACCTGTTCTGTAGGCTGTGCAAAATTACTTCGTAGACTCAGGCGCATCTGACTGCCCGATGACGACCTCATCAATGGATTTATGGCACATCAGGCAAAAGGCCTTTTTTTTATGCGCCTGTAATGTTGAATCCCACGCCGCTGATCCGCCTTCTTTATTCACTTTTTCTCTTATCGCCGCCAGCCGATCTATTTCATAATAAGCGCTCAGGCAGCCACAATGGGGGCATAATACGGGGCCATTATTTATTTTCATACTATTTCCTGCTGTGGTGAGGCTATCGGGTAAAGTAACAATCCTACCGTAACGTAGCAATCTCTATACCATAAATGAAACCTCAATAGGTGTATCCTTATTCTGAAAAGGGGATAACAACCAGGATTCAACGCGTGATCCACAGCGTAGGCCAGGCATCCGGCCCGTGCCAGCTATCGCAGCTCGGTTCTTCGGCATAACGTACCAGACGAAAACGATCGCCACCATAACGCCAGCGCGTCTGGATACCGCAGTCGGTTAACCCCCGCCCTTTCGCCAACGTCACCAGCTCGCGCGTTTTCTCGTCAAAGAAGGCATTCATCAACTCCATGTCATTACTTTCGACGCCGCGATTAAACGGTAGCCGCAAACGTACGGCGCGCGAGACGAGCGTTTTTTTGCGTGAAACTACCCAGGCGAGATCAATAGTGTTATAGGCGCCGGCTTCGCAGTTAACAATCAATAACGCTTTATCATCCGTCAACGCGCTGACCTGCGTCTCACGACGCAGCGGGTCAAGCGAACAACGAATGCCGTTTACCCGCCATGCTGCGTAGTCCAGCAGATCGTCGCGTTCTTCCTCACTCAGCGGTACGGGCGTTGGATTAATAACGGCGATCCCCTTTAATGCCGGCGCCGGGGGCACGCTGAGCGGCGGTTCGTTTCCTTTTTCAATCCAGGCGGTTTCGCTACCCACACGTTTTTGTTGCGCGTCGATAAACAGTAATGCCGCTTTTAATCCCGCCAGCGAAAGCGTCTGAACGCCGTTTTTTAAGGTGATGGCCTGCGCATCCTGAATCGTCTGTAAAAATGCGGTGATGGTGGCAGGATCGCCGGTCATGAGATGCCAGGGCGACACGCGCCAGTGTGGACTGTTGAACGAAAGCGGTTTGCCATCCAGCAATAAGCGAGGCGCAATTGCGGCTTCTTTAGCGTCGGGCGGCGCCAAACCGCCGCGGTCGATACGCAGTACCGCATCGGTACGCGCCCCGGCGCTGCGGCTTAATGTCATCACCAGCCCATGATGTTCGCCAGTATTGCGCGCTACGCAAAAATTTTGGTTATTGCAGGTGACCTGCCAGTCGGAAAAAGTCCGTTGCGCTGGCGCAGCCCACAGTAGCTGGACCGGCAACAGGCCAAACAGACAAAAAAGAATAACGCGGTAGCGCATGAACGGAACAACCCCAGATTCAGAACAACACAGCTAAGGCGGTATCTTCCTTGCGCGCCTCAGGGTTCTCAATCAGATTTATCGGATTGGTCTTTTTTGTGTAAAGAAATATATTTCTTTTTTTTCAGTCCATTAGATGAGACGTCTGTAAATAGTTAAGCAATAACACGGTCTTACCGTCCCGAATCTCGCCTGAGCGCACCATTTCCAGCGCCCGGGAAAACGGCAGTTCAAGCACCTCAATCTCTTCGTCCTCCACGCCGCCGCCGATGCTGGCACGCTCGCTATCATGATATTCGGCAATGAAGAAATGAATCAGCTCCGTGACGCCGCCTGGCGACATATAAAGCTCAAATATCTTGCGTACCTCACCAACGTCATACCCTGTCTCTTCAATGGCCTCTTTACGGATACAGACCTCCGGCTCGTCGTTATCAAGCAGGCCAGCGCAGGTTTCAATTAACATACCGTCTTGATTACCGTTGACCCATGTCGCCACGCGAAACTGGCGAACCAGAAGCACGGTTTTTTTAGTTGAGTTGTAAAGCAGAATGGTTGCGCCATTCCCGCGATCGTAAACCTCACGCTTGTGACGGATAACCTCGCCATTACGACGGGTCAGGTCATAGGTAATGTTGCGCAGAGTAAAATAATTATCAGAAAGAATTTTATCCTTAATAAGCGTAATGGTTTGCGACATGCTGGCTCCAGGGTGTAAAAAGAGCATTAATATTACGCCGTGAGGTCGGTTTTGTCTGCTGAAGGGTTAATCCTTAATGCCAACTGAACGGACGTACAGCCATATTTTTATGTCACTGCCATGACCATATTCTGCTTCTCCGGGCCGCAGAGTCCATGCTCGCGATATGATTTGACGGCCGGAGTGAGACTGAGGGAATCATCATGAAATTTACTCTCGTTGCGACGGTTCTACTGACGTTTTCCCTTTCAGCTTTTGCCGTTGAGTACCCGGTATTGACCACCGCGAGCCCTGATCAGGTGGGGTTTGATAGCCAAAAACTTCACCGACTTGATGGCTGGATTCAAAATCAAATTGATGCCGGATATCCCAGCATCAATCTTCTGGTGATAAAAGATAATCATATTGTTCTACAAAAAGCTTGGGGCTATGCCAAAAAATATGACGGTTCCACGCTGTTAGCCCATCCTATTCGGGCGACCACTAACACGATGTATGACCTGGCTTCAAACACAAAAATGTATGCCACTAACTTTGCATTGCAAAAACTGGTGTATGAAGGAAAAATAGATGTCAATGATTTGGTATCAAAATACATCCCCGGCTTTAAGGATATGCCTGGGGATAAAATAAAAGGCAAAGATAAACTCCGCATTATTGATATTCTTCATCACGTCGCGGGCTTTCCTGCCGACCCACAATATCCTAATAAAAACGTCGCTGGTAAATTATTCTCACAGAGTAAAATCACTACTCTGGAGATGATTAAAAAGACGCCGCTGGAATATCAACCTGGGTCAAAGCATATCTACAGCGACGTGGATTATATGATTCTTGGTTTTATCGTTGAAGCGATAACGGCAATGCCATTAGATCGCTACGTCGAAACCACCATTTATAAACCGCTCGGATTAAAACATACCGTCTTTAACCCGCTGATGAAAGGCTTCACGCCGCCGCAAATCGCCGCAACGGAACTACACGGCAATACGCGTGACGGCGTGATTCATTTCCCCAATATTCGCACCAATACACTATGGGGCCAGGTGCATGATGAAAAAGCCTGGTACTCAATGGGCGGCGTTTCAGGACACGCCGGACTGTTTTCTGACACCCATGATATGGCTGTGTTAATGCAAGTCATGCTCAATGGGGGCGGCTACGGTAACGTGAAGCTATTCGACGACAAAACGGTTGCGCAGTTTACTCGCCGCTCGCCAGAAGACGCTACCTTTGGTCTGGGGTGGCGCGTTAACGGCAACGCCTCAATGACCCCCACGTTCGGGGTATTAGCCAGTCCGCAAACGTATGGACATACCGGATGGACCGGAACGCTGACGTCTATCGATCCGGTTAATCATATGGCGATTGTGATTTTAGGTAACAGGCCGCACTCGCCGGTAGCAAATCCTAAAGTGAATCCAAATGTTTTTGTCAGTGGATTATTACCTGCGGCGACGTATGGCTGGATTGTTGACCGGATATATGGTTCCTTAAAATAAAAATTAAGAGCCTATCCCACCAGGCGTTATTGGCGCAGCCAGTTTGAACACAGACAGCGCGCAAAAACCGGAGCGTACACGTAGTACGTGAGGTTTGACTCGCTACGCTCGCCCTTCGGGCCGCCGCTAGCGGCGTTCAAAACGCTAACGCGTTTTGGCGAGCACTGCCCAGGACCAAAATGGCAAGTAAAATAGCCCTAATGGGATAGGCTCTAAGAAGGAATTCTGATAGCGTCCCTTCCTTCAATTTACACTCTATTTTCAATACTAAGATTGGCCTCATCAGGCCTGTTAAACGTCGACCCGACGGGAAAATGTTTATCGCAGGGCGTCCAGCCCTGCGAGCGTCAACATTTCTGCAAACGGAGTAAGGTTAGCCAATAAGTTTAAGATTTTTTATCACTCAATCATTTAACCGTTCCAGGCCTTAACCGGCCTACAAATACGCTTATTTAGCTAACCAGTCGAGTATCCCCTGCGCGGCATGTCGGCCTTCTGCCATCGCCGTCACCACCAGATCGGCGCCGCGCACCGCATCGCCGCCGGCGAAAATTTTCGGGTTGGACGTCTGGTAACGAAACTCGCTCTCGACGCTGGCGGCAATACGTCCCCAGTTATCCACCTTCACGCCATGCGATTCCAGCCACGACATACCATGCGGATGAAAACCAAACGCCATAATGACCGCATCTGCCGGCATCACGAACTCGCTGTCCGGTACAGGTACCGGGCGGCGTCGCCCCTGACCATCCGGTTCGCCAAGCCGCGTACGCAAAAAGCGAATACCGCTGGCGCGCCCGTTCGTATCCAGCACCAACTCAACCGGCTGAACGTTAAATTCAAAGTTCGCGCCCTCTTCCCGCGCGTTTTTCACCTCTTTTTTCGACCCCGGCATATTGGCCTCATCGCGGCGATAAGCGCAGGTGACGTTAGCAGCGCCATGACGCAGCGCCGTACGTACGCAGTCCATTGCGGTGTCACCGCCGCCCAGCACAACCACGTTAAGGCCCGCAGTATCAATAAACGGCTCGTCAGGCAACGCCGGAAGCCCCATCACCTGTTTGGTATTGGCGATGAGGAATGGTAACGCATCATATACCCCCGGCGCGTCTTCATTCGGTAAATCAGCCTTCATGGAACGATAGGTTCCTACCCCGACAAAGACGGCGTCATAACTCTCCAGCAGCGTCTCCAGAGAAATATCTTTCCCTACTTCGCAGTTAAGCTCGAAACGAATCCCCATCGCGCTGAAGATCTCCCGACGGCGCGCCAGCAGAGATTTATCCAGTTTGAAAGCCGGAATACCAAAGGTGAGCAAACCGCCGATTTCCGGATGGCGATCGTAGACGGTGGCGCTTACGCCATGGCGCGCCAGCACGTCAGCGCAGGCAAGACCTGCCGGCCCCGCGCCGATAATCGCCACGCGCTTATCGCTCTTCTGTACGTCCGACAGGTCGGGACGCCAGCCTTTGCTCAGAGCGCGATCGGAGATATAGCGCTCAATGTTGCCGATGGTAACCGCGCCATACTCATCGCGGAGTGTACACGCGCCTTCGCATAGCCGGTCCTGCGGACAGACGCGCCCGGTAATTTCCGGCAGGCAGTTGGTCTGGTGGGAAAGCTCTACCGCCGCATCAATATCGCCGGCTTTCACCAGTTCGATCCACTGGGGAATATGGTTATGCAGCGGACAGGTCCATTCGCAGATACTGTGTTCCCCGCATGTGAGGCAGCGGGACGCTTCACGCTCCGCCTGCGCGGCGCGAAACGGCAGATAAATTTCCTCAAAGGTGGTTTTACGCGCTTCAATCGCCAGTTTATCCGGTTCGCCGCGCGGCGGCGTCGCCTGCATACGCTCGGCTTTGCTGCTTGCTGCCCCACTGTGTTGTGTATCCACGGTATGCCAGGGGCGAATCTCCTGCCGGGCGGTACGCAGCCGTCGCGTTTTAGCCAGACGGGTCAACGAGTCTTCGGTGACCAGTTGCAGCGCATCCGCCGGGCAATTTTCCACACAGGCCGGACCCTGTTCACGTCCCTGACACAGATCGCATTTATGCGCGCTGGCTTTGAACTGGTTTGGCGCGACGGGCGTTAATACCATCTGCATGGTGCCGAATGGGCAGGCGACGACGCAGGATTTACAGCCGATGCACTTCTGCGCATTGACCTGCACGCTGTCGTTAATATGCGCGATCGCGCCGTTCGGACAGCTACGGGCGCAGGGCGCATCTTCGCAATGGTGACATGTGACCGCGCTGCGCTGGTGCTGATGTTTGATGACAGTAATTCGGGGCTGATAGCGCTGTGACGTCAGGACATGTCGCTCATCATTGTGAGCCATTACGCAGGCGACCTCGCAGGCATGACAGCCCAGACACTGCTGGCTATTGGCCATAATAAAACGATTCATGGCATCCTTCTGTTTTGGTTGTAAAAACCTTATTCTTTATATGAGCATTGTTATTAACTGACGAAGGCGGGGTCGGCAATGTTCATCTGCCCAGGAAGTACAACTATCTGTCCAGAACCTGTGGCAGATCAATTTATTTCAAAGCAAATACGATTGCGATTCAGCTAAATGCGGGGAGTGCCAGCGTGACGGTTAAACGCCCGGTCTCAGCCAGTCTGGCTAAGGCTTTTTTCTATATTGTGCTGTTGTCTATTCTGTCCACCGGCAGCGCATTACTGACGCTGACCAGCAGTTTACGGGATGCCGAAGCGATCAATATCGCCGGTTCGCTACGAATGCAGAGCTATCGGCTGGGTTACGATCTGCAAAGCCGTAGCCCGCAGATTAATGCGCATCGTCAACTTTTCCAGCACGCGCTCAACTCGCCGGTACTGCAAAATCTCAACGCCTGGTATGTGCCGCAGGCGGTGAAAACTCGCTACGCGCGCCTGCACGCCAACTGGCTGGAGATGAATAGCCGCCTACAGGACGGCGACATTGCCTGGTATCAGACCAATATCAACAATTACGTCGATCAAATTGATCTCTTCGTTCTGGCATTACAGCATTACGCCGAGCGTAAAGTCATGCTGGTCGTCGCCATATCGCTGGCGGGCGGTATCGGCATCTTTACGCTGGTCTTTTTTACCCTACGGCGTATTCGCCAGCAGGTCGTTCGCCCGCTGAATCAACTGGTCACCGCCAGTCAGCGTATTGAACATGGTCAGTTCGCCCCGCTGCCGCTGGATACCAGCTTACCCAATGAGCTGGGATTGTTGGCAAAAACGTTTAGTCAGATGTCGAGCGAGCTGCATAAACTTTACCGTTCGCTGGAAGCCTCGGTGGAAGAAAAAACGCACGATCTGCACGAAGCGCATCGCCGCCTGGAGGTGTTATACCAGTGCTCCCAGGCGCTGAATACCAGCCAAATCGATGTCCACTGTTTTCGCCATATTTTGCAAATTGTCCGTGAACATGACGCCGCCTGGTATCTGGAGTTAACCGTGGGCGATAACTGGCGGATTAGCGAAGGCATGCAAAGCCCCGACCTGCCGATGCAAATGCTGCCAGTGACGATGCAGGACACGGTCTATGGCGAACTCCACTGGCAAAGCCCCAACGTTAATGCCTCTACGCCGCTGCTGAACAGCGTCTCCACGATGCTGGGGCGTGGTTTGTACTTTAATCAGGCGCAAAAACACTTCCAGCAACTTTTGTTAATGGAAGAGCGCGCGACGATTGCCCGTGAGCTACACGATTCGCTGGCGCAGGTACTTTCTTATTTACGTATTCAGTTAACGCTTTTGAAGCGCGCTATTCCTGAGGATAACGCCGGCGCGCAAAGCATCATGGCGGATTTTTCCAGAGCGCTGAACGACGCCTACCGTCAGCTTCGCGAGCTACTCACCACGTTCCGTCTGACGTTACAGCAGGCCGATTTACCCTCCGCATTGCATGAGATGCTGGAAGATTTACAGAGTCAGACCCCGGCCAAACTCACGTTGGATTGCCGTTTACCCACGCTGGCGCTGGATGCGCAAATGCAGGTGCATTTGTTGCAAATTGTGCGCGAAGCGGTCCTGAACGCCATTAAACACGCCAACGCGAGCGAAATCGCCGTGAGCTGCGTCACCGCGCCTGACGGCGATCATACCGTTTATATTCGCGATAATGGCATTGGTATCGGCGAACCGCATGAGCCTGCCGGACACTATGGTCTGAATATAATGCGTGAGCGCGCGGAGCGCCTTGGCGGCACGCTGAATTTTTCGCAACCCTCCGGCGGCGGCACACTGGTCAGTATCAGTTTTCGCTCCTCCAACAAGGAAGAGAGTCAGTTAACGTAAAGAACGGCAAATCGCCGGAAGGCCAGATGTCAGGCTTTCCGGCGTTGGCACAAAAAGTATGCTGTAAAAGCGCATGATAATTTACATTATCTCCTTTATTTCTCCACGTTTGGCTCGTAGCTTGCCGCTACAGTGAAGCAGTTCAAATCTATAACGATATGTAGAAACACGAGGTTTCCCTTTAATGGCGAATTTTTTTATCGATCGCCCCATTTTTGCCTGGGTGCTGGCTATCCTGTTGTGTCTGACAGGGGCGTTAGCCATTTTCTCTTTACCTGTTGAACAATATCCCGATCTGGCGCCGCCCAACGTACGTATTACCGCGAATTATCCGGGAGCGTCGGCGCAAACGCTGGAAAATACCGTAACCCAGGTTATTGAGCAGAATATGACGGGCCTCGATAATCTGATGTACATGTCATCACAAAGCAGCGGAACCGGACAGGCGACCATCACGCTGAGCTTTATTGCGGGAACCGATCCTGATGAGGCGGTTCAGCAGGTGCAAAACCAGTTACAGTCCGCGATGCGTAAACTGCCGCAGGCGGTACAGGATCAAGGCGTCACGGTACGCAAAACGGGCGATACCAATATTTTGACCATCGCTTTCGTCTCTACCGACGGTTCTATGGACAAGCAGGATATCGCCGACTACGTCGCCAGTAATATTCAGGACCCGCTCAGCCGCGTCAACGGCGTGGGCGATATTGACGCTTATGGTTCACAGTACTCTATGCGTATCTGGCTCGATCCGGCCAAATTGAATAGTTTTCAGATGACCACGAAAGACGTGACCGATGCAATTGAGTCGCAGAATGCGCAAATCGCCGTCGGGCAGCTTGGCGGTACGCCTTCGGTCGACAAACAGGCGCTGAACGCCACCATTAATGCGCAGTCACTGCTGCAAACGCCGCAACAATTTCGCGATATTACCCTGCGCGTTAATCAGGACGGTTCCGAGGTCAAACTGGGCGATGTCGCCACCGTGGAGCTGGGGGCGGAAAAGTATGACTACCTCAGCCGTTTTAACGGCAAGCCGGCTTCCGGTCTTGGGGTTAAGCTGGCTTCCGGCGCGAATGAAATGGCGACCGCGAAGCTGGTGCTGGATCGCCTCAACGAGCTGGCGCAGTACTTCCCTCACGGCCTGGAATACAAGATCGCGTATGAAACCACCTCCTTTGTTAAAGCCTCGATTATCGATGTGGTCAAAACGTTGCTGGAGGCTATCGCGCTGGTTTTCCTGGTGATGTACCTGTTCCTGCAAAACTTTCGCGCCACGCTGATTCCGACGATCGCCGTGCCGGTGGTATTAATGGGCACCTTCTCCGTGCTTTACGCGTTTGGCTACAGTATTAACACATTAACCATGTTCGCGATGGTGCTGGCGATCGGGCTCCTGGTCGACGATGCCATCGTGGTGGTGGAAAACGTCGAACGTATCATGAGCGAAGAAGGACTCACGCCGCGTGAAGCGACGCGCAAATCCATGGGACAAATCCAGGGGGCGCTGGTCGGTATCGCGATGGTGCTGTCTGCGGTATTCGTGCCGATGGCGTTCTTTGGCGGTACCACCGGGGCGATTTATCGTCAGTTTTCTATCACCATTGTCTCGGCAATGGTGCTGTCGGTGCTGGTCGCCATGATCCTGACGCCGGCGCTGTGCGCAACGTTATTAAAACCGCTGCACAAAGGCGAACAACACGGGCAACGCGGATTTTTCGGCTGGTTTAACCGTACCTTCAATCGTAATGCCGAACGTTATGAGAAAGGCGTAGCGAAAATTTTGCATCGCAGCCTGCGCTGGATTCTGATTTATGTTCTGTTGCTTGGCGGCATGGTGTTCCTGTTTCTGCGCCTCCCCACCTCCTTTCTGCCGCAAGAAGATCGGGGTATGTTCACTACGTCTATCCAGCTACCGAGCGGTTCTACGCAACAGCAGACCCTGAAAGTCGTTGAAAAGGTTGAAAACTATTACTTCACCCATGAGAAAGACAACATTATGTCGGTCTTCTCGACGGTAGGTTCCGGCCCTGGCGGGAATGGGCAAAACGTCGCGCGCATGTTTGTTCGCTTGAAAGACTGGGACGCGCGCGATCCCACCACCGGCTCCTCGTTCGCCATTATTGAGCGAGCGACAAAAGCGTTTAACCAGATTAAAGAAGCTCGCGTCTTCGCCAGCAGCCCGCCGGCAATTAGCGGTCTGGGCAGCTCCGCCGGTTTTGATATGGAATTACAGGATCACGCCGGAGCAGGCCATGACGCGCTGATGGCCGCACGAGATCAACTCATTGAGCTGGCCGGGAAAAACAGTTCCTTGACCCGCGTGCGCCACAACGGCCTGGACGACAGCCCGCAACTGCAAATTGATATTGACCAACGGAAAGCGCAGGCGCTGGGCGTATCGATTGACGATATCAACGACACCCTGCAAACAGCCTGGGGATCGAGCTACGTCAACGACTTTATGGACCGTGGTCGCGTGAAGAAGGTCTATGTTCAGGCCGCGGCGAAATATCGTATGTTGCCGGATGATATTAATCTTTGGTATGTCCGTAACAAAGACGGCGGCATGGTCCCCTTCTCCGCCTTCGCCACCTCGCGCTGGGAAACCGGCTCGCCGCGTCTGGAACGCTATAACGGCTATTCGGCGGTAGAAATTGTCGGAGAGGCCGCGCCGGGGATCAGTACCGGGACGGCGATGGATGTCATGGAGTCGTTGGTGCATCAGCTACCGGGAGGTTTTGGCCTGGAATGGACAGCCATGTCTTACCAGGAACGGCTCTCCGGCGCGCAGGCGCCCGCGCTGTACGCTATTTCGCTATTAGTCGTCTTCCTGTGTCTGGCGGCATTGTATGAAAGCTGGTCGGTGCCCTTCTCGGTGATGCTGGTTGTGCCGCTCGGCGTCATTGGCGCGCTACTCGCTACCTGGATGCGCGGGCTGGAAAACGATGTTTACTTCCAGGTGGGGCTGTTGACCGTTATCGGCCTCTCGGCGAAAAACGCGATTCTGATTGTGGAATTCGCTAACGAAATGAATCAGAAGGGACACGCGCTGTTAGACGCCACGCTATACGCCAGCCGCCAGCGCCTGCGACCGATACTGATGACTTCGCTGGCGTTTATCTTTGGCGTATTGCCGATGGCCACCAGCACCGGGGCAGGCTCGGGTAGCCAACATGCTGTCGGAACCGGCGTGATGGGGGGAATGATCTCAGCAACCATTCTGGCTATCTTCTTTGTACCCCTGTTTTTCGTGCTGATACGTCGCCGCTTCCCGCTGAAGCCGCGCCCGGAATAAGCTCCCGGCCAGCCTGATACGAGGTGTCGGGCACAAAAAAGGCGACTTTCGTTGAGTCGCCTTTTCTTATCCCCTTGGGAGCGCGGTGCCTTCCAGACATTTATTTACGAAGCATGACTTCGATAAAATCTTTCCAGTTCCCCAGTTCACGTTCAATCATAATAGCCTCTCTTATTATTATGGGTATTCTACGTAGTTAGCGGTATAGAGAGAAGTTCATTTAACCGATTGTTGCGATATCCTCTGGTTATGCTGTCTATGATATTACTATGGCGCTGTAGCCGTAAATTTTATGTGACTTACTGCAATATTTAGCAACATTAATACCTTTTCTACTACTTTATCAAATCGGGTTAAAAAACAATCAATTGCATATACGCAAAATAGGATTTGTCCCGCGAATTATAAACAAGCCACATCTGGAACGTTTTGGAATCATTATTCACATTCACTCAACAATGTTATATTGATTGCCGATCAGCGCTGGATAAATAACCATTAACAGCCACACTTATTATCCCGCAGACGATACTATTGATTATTTATTCGAATTTCGCGTTAAAGGATTCAATATGATTACCCTCTATGGCATTAAGAATTGCGACACGATCAAAAAAGCGCGCCGTTGGCTGGAGGAGCATGGCATTGATTATCGTTTTCACGATTACCGTGTGGATGGCATAGACCTCCCTCTTCTTAATACCTTTATTGCCGAACTCGGCTGGCAGCCTTTACTGAATACGCGCGGCACAACATGGCGCAAACTGGATGAAGGCGATCGCAGCGGGATTACCGATGCCGACTCCGCCGCTGCTCTCATGGTTGAACAGCCGGCAATCATCAAACGCCCATTGCTCTGCGCGCCCGGGAAGCCTATGCTGCTTGGTTTCAGTGAATCCCGTTATCAGCAGTTTTTTGATGAGGTGTAGTCTATGTCGTGCCCGGTTATTGAGCTGACACAGCAACTTATTCGTCGCCCCTCCCTGAGTCCGGATGACGCAGGCTGTCAGGCATTAATGATTGAACGCCTGCGTAAAATCGGTTTTACCATTGAGCATATGGATTTTGGCGACACGCAAAATTTTTGGGCATGGCGTGGGCGTGGCGAAACGCTGGCGTTCGCCGGGCATACTGACGTCGTACCGGCTGGCGATGTCGATCGCTGGATCAATCCGCCGTTTGAACCTACGATTCGCGACGGAATGTTGTTCGGTCGCGGCGCGGCGGATATGAAAGGTTCACTGGCGGCCATGGTGGTGGCTGCTGAACGATTTGTTGCGCAGCATCCTCATCACCGGGGCCGTCTCGCATTTTTGATTACCTCTGATGAGGAAGCCAGCGCAAAAAATGGCACCGTAAAGGTGGTTGAAGCGCTGATGGCCCGTAACGAGCGGCTGGATTACTGTCTGGTCGGCGAACCTTCCAGTACTGAAATTGTGGGCGATGTCGTCAAAAACGGGCGTCGCGGTTCCCTCACCTGTAACCTCACTATTCATGGCGTTCAGGGGCACGTCGCCTATCCGCATCTGGCGGATAACCCTGTTCATCGCGCTGCGCCTTTTCTTAATGAACTGGTCGCTATCGAGTGGGATCGGGGCAATGACTTTTTCCCGGCCACCAGTATGCAGGTAGCCAATATCCAGGCAGGCACCGGCAGCAATAATGTCATTCCCGGCGAACTGTTCGTGCAGTTTAACTTCCGTTTCAGCACGGAACTGACCGATGAGATGATCAAAGAGCGGGTACATGCGCTGCTTGAGAAGCATCAGCTACGTTATACCGTAGACTGGTGGCTTTCCGGCCAGCCGTTCCTGACCGCACGCGGCAAGCTGGTGGACGCGGTGGTAAACGCCATTGAGCACTATAATGAAATTAAACCGCAATTACTGACGACGGGCGGTACGTCCGACGGACGTTTTATCGCCCGTATGGGAGCGCAGGTGGTAGAACTGGGGCCGGTGAACGCCACCATTCATAAAATTAATGAATGTGTGAATGCCGCCGATCTCCAGCTACTGGCCCGTATGTATCAACGCATTATGGAACAGCTCGTCGCCTGATGAGCGTTCCGGTAAGAGGAAATAAGCATGGACTGGCTGGCAAAATATTGGTGGATTCTGGTATTGGTGTTTCTGGTAGGCGTACTGCTGAATGTGATCAAAGATCTCAAACGCATCGACCATAAGAAATTCCTTGCCAATAAACCTGAGCTGCCCCCGCATCGCGATTTTAACGATAAGTGGGACGATGAAGACGACTGGCCGAAGAAAGATCAGCCGAAAAAGTAACCGGATATCATGCCGGACAGGTATCGTTATCCGGCATGCTCCCCACCGCCGGACATTACGTCGCGCAAACGCTGCGTTCGTCCGGCATCCAACGCAATTAGCGCCTGCGCTGCCTGCGCACGTTGCAACGCCAGCAGAGCTTTACGGCCTGAAATGCGTAGCCGGGCGCACAGTTCGGCATCGCTGGCTTTTTCCTCCAGCCGCCCTCTCAGCGCCGGTAATGGCAATGCGCTGTATTGCAGTAAACGATGCAGGCAACCTAACGATGTCAGTAGCGGGCGGTGCGCGAACGCAAAACCGACCAGCTCACGCCAGTCTTCATCATTAAGCGCCTGTTCATCTAACGCCGCCAGCGGTATCGCCTCGCCGTTCCACTGCGTCAGGATATCCGCATCGCGGCGCAAACGTCGGTGTTCCTGCTGCGCCAGCCGTTTTCCCGCGTCGCTCAGCGGCAATAACGCCATCGCCGTATAGCAACCGCTGCTCGCCTCCCGATGGTTGCCCATCCGTACCAGTACAAAGCCGCAGCGTTGCCAGAAACGCCACAGCTCCGGCGTATAGCCGAAGCTGACGGAGAGATAATCACACTGCGCCGCCTGCATGCACGCGCAGGCAATCAACTGCTGACCGATGCCTTCACGCTGGCGAGCGGGGTGCACTGCGATACGGCTTACGCGACGCCCAACCAGCGTCGCGGCTAAAGGGTCGCTACCGTGCGCCGCCAGCGACTGCGCCACCAGATTTCCACGTGGACGCCGGAAACCGCCCCATACAGCGTGACTGAGTTCTGCGGATAACCCACCCTCTTCGACCAGCCAGACGGCGCCCGCCACACGGTTATTCGCCGTGGCCTGCAAGAAATGCTGTCCTGGCGCATCCATCATTCGGCGCAGATCCAGCGGCGAAGTACGATAGTGCGCCCCCGACAGTAACTGATACACAGCCCTCGGCAACGCGGGCGTCTCCCCCCAGGCCTGTTGGTAAAACGCCGAGATTGCTATCGCGCCATGTGGCGCCTGCGCAAACGCTTCATCGTCGAATATCAGCGCCTCGCTGACGATATTTTCCAGCGGGCATTCTGGCGCCCAGCGGACAGGCTGACGAAGCGTGAAGCGGTGAAGCTGCGGAAAACGGGCGCAAAACTTAAGTAAAAAACCGCGTCCGGTGCCTTCGTAGCCCTGAACGGTGGTGGTGAGTAGTATGCGGGGAAAGCGCGAAACCAGTTGCAGCAGCAGCGGCGCGGGGATTGCCGCCGCCTCGTCAACCACCAGCCAGTCGGCTCTTGCCCCGCTCGCCAGCAGCGCATCCGGCGCCATAAAGCAGAACCGCTCACCGGCAAACGCTGCCAGGATATCCGTTGCCGTTTTCGCCGGTGCGGTCACGATAGCCGTGCCCGCCATCCGGGAGATGAATTGCCCGGCCAGCGCCGATTTGCCGCGCCCACGGGGGGCAATCACCGTCGCCACGCCGGGCGGCATTTCACGTAAACGCGATAAGATAGCCGCCTGCTCCGGCTGCGGCTCGCCGGTGGCGGGTCGCCAGCGTTCACGGGTAGGATAAGATGGCCAGCAAAACGGCTGGCGCTGTCGCCAAAGCAGAGTTTGCGGATCGCGGGAAAGAGTCCGTTTAAGATGCTGTGCAAACTGCGGTGTGGGGATAGGCTGCGCGCAGTCGCTCCAGCGCAGTGAATCAGTATCAAGCCTGCTTTCCCACGTCTCGTACGGCGGCATCAGCAGAAGCAGCCAGCTTCCGGCCTGCAAGGTCCCGCTCAGGGCGGCAAACGCTGCGGCGTCAAAGCCCTGCCAGGCATCAAATATCGCATGACGAAATTCACGGCCCAGCAGCGTTTGTAACGCCTGTGGCGTACAGCACGGCTGGGCGGGCGCATCAGGCGCGACCCACAGCCAGTCACCGGGCAGCGCAGCGCGTATCGCCTCGGCCCGCTCCCGGCACCACGCCGCATCGCCGCTGATGACCAGTAAACGGCGAATGCCTTCCTGTGTCATTTGCGACGTTAACGCCTGTAGCGCATCGATATCAGACATCCCTGCCCCGGTTTATCAAAAGTTTTTGCCAAACGTATTACATTGCGCCGGGTCACCGCTGTCAAATCCACGCTTAAACCAGCTGTAGCGCTGTTCTGAGGTGCCGTGGGTAAAACTATCCGGCACGACGCGCCCCTGCCCCTGTTGCTGTAAGCGATCGTCGCCGATAGCCTGTGCGGCATTGAGCGCCTCTTCCAGATCGCCCGCCTCCAGTACGCCTTGCTGCTGCATACTGTGTCCCCACACGCCGGCAAAGCAATCCGCCTGTAGCTCCATGCGCACCGAAAGGCGATTCACCTCCGTTTGCGACGCGTTTTGCTGCAACTGGCGTACTTTCGGCTCGATACCTAACAGTTTTTGTACGTGGTGGCCGACTTCGTGGGCGATGACATAACCCTGGGCAAAATCACCGTCCGCGCCCAGCTTATTTTTCATATCATCGTAAAATGAGAGATCGATATAGACGGTGCCGTCCGCCGGGCAGTAAAACGGCCCCATCACGGACTGACCCGCACCACAGCCGGTGCGCGTCATACCACGGTACATCACCAGTTTTGGCTGCTGATAGCCGCGCCCCATTTTTTGAAAGAGTTGCCCCCAGGTATCTTCGGTCGTCGCCAGAATCACCGAGGTAAATTTTGCCGCTTCATCATCATTGGGGCTTATCGAACGCGTCGACTGCTGCTGCGAAACCGGCTGGCCGGTCAACAGACCGGTTAAATCCACCCCATAGTACCCTGCGACCAACACCACCACCAACAGAATGATGCCGCCTTTTCCGCGCGGAAGACGAAAGCCAGGACCACCCAGCGAGGGGCCGCCTGGCCGATTACGTCTGTCCTCTACATTGTTACTTTCACGACGCCCTTGCCAGCGCATAATCACCTCATTCTCTCTTTGTTATACAGATGATCGTAGGCGGTCAGGCGCAGGATTACCACAGGTAAACGCTATCAGAATGAGGAAAGGATGATACCGGAGAGCGGTTGCCCCCCGGTCAGAAGCGGAATTAATCTAATTTCACGCCCAGGCGATGCGCGACGGCTTCATAGGCTTCAATCAGACCGCCCAGACTCTGGCGGAAGCGGTCTTTGTCCATTTTGTCCAGCGTCTCTTTATCCCACAGGCGGCTGCCGTCCGGCGAAAACTCATCGCCCAGCACCACTTCGCCTTTATACAGGCCAAACTCCAGTTTGAAATCCACCAGGATAAGACCCGCGTCATCAAACAGTTTTTTCAGTACGTCGTTGGCTTTGTAGGTTAACTCTTTCATACGCGCCAGATTTTCCTGACTTACCCAACCGAACGTTTCACAGTAGGAACTATTCACCATCGGGTCGTGCAGCGCGTCGTTTTTCAGGAACAGATCGAATATCGGCGGGTTAAGCTCCATGCCTTCTTCCACGCCCAGACGCTTGACCAGCGACCCAGCCGCACGGTTGCGCACCACACATTCAACCGGCACCATCTCCAGCTTCTTCACCAGACACTCGGTATCAGACAGCAAACGTTCCATCTGGGTCGGGATGCCCGCCTCGGCCAGTTTGGTCATAATGAAATGGTTGAATTTGTTATTTACCATGCCCTTGCGATCAAACTGTTCAATGCGCGCGCCATCCCCTGCTGACGTATCATTGCGGAATTCGAGCACCAACAGGTCCGGGTTTTCCGTGCTGTATACGGTTTTCGCTTTACCACGATACAACTCAGCTTGCTTTTGCATCTTTAACACTCCTGGGTGTGAATTAACGATAAGTATTCATTTCCTGCTACGCCTGCCGGAGACGTCGGCCTGTAATTGTGGTGCGAAATAGCGGTTAAATCGCGTTTTTGTACCGACGCACACGTTTGCGTATCTTATCAGAAAAAAGGGCCGGATTACTCCAGCCCTGTTAAATTACTTGTTGAACGCTGCCTGGAAGACGGCAACCAGCGCGTCGTTCTGGCTTTGCGTCAGAGTATGCCCCTTAGGATCGATAAACTGCAAGCTGCTGCGGTTATCTAAATCGCCGACCTGCAATTTATAGTCTCCGGATGCCAGGCCCGGGTCGCTAGCGCCCAGATCCCGCCAGTCGCTGTCAGACAACGGTTTGTACGTTACCGCCATGCTGCCCTGAGAGCGAGTGCTGTCGGTGACTTTCATGCCCACTTTTTCCAGCGCGGCCGGGAGGCGTTGCCACACGAGGTTGAACGGACCGCGAACGACCAGCATAGGTAAACCGGTATCATCAGCGGCGCTCTGCACATCCATCGTTGCGGCGGAGCGGTTCTGCGCGGCATTTGCCGCATCCGTAGCGGTCTTATCCAGACCGGCGGAAATGACGTTCATCATTTCAGTGCTATAGCGCTGCAGCGACGCCGCGTCAGCGACCGGCTTGCCAGCCTGTTCCAGATTAACCAATTTTACCGTTACCGCCTGCTGATAGCCCTGCGGCTTCACCGAGATTTGATAACGTCCACGATACTGTTCGTCTTCATCCAGGCGGTTCCAGCTCACCCAATCGGTCGTCAGGATCTGGCTGGCATCGTCACGTTTTTCAATCGGATAATTTTTCGCCTGAATCACGCTGACGACTTGCGGCCACAGCGTGCTGCTCCGGCCATTCTCCACCAATAGCGTAGCGGTATCGCCAGAGAACTGGGTACGCGCGCCGCTCACTAACGCTAACGGCTGCGCTGGCGGACGGATATCCAACGCCTTACCAACCGCGCCGCTCCCCTTCGTGACCGGAATAACGTAGTCGCCGGTCGTTATCGGCAGGATCATTCCTGCCGGGGCGTGAAGTTCAGCAAGCGGCGCGGCATCCAGATAGGATTCATCGCCGCTTACCTGGCGCTTGTAGCGCGAATCGGAACTACAGGCAGCGAGCAGCAAAACAAGCGAAACACCCGCAACCTTCGCCAGGCGCGACTTTTGTACTGAGTAAGCCATCAAATCTCCCTAAACTTTACAGCAGGCCAGCATGCTGAAGCGCTGCTTTGACGATGTCACGACCATGGTCCGTGATAGGCGTCATTGGCAGGCGCAGCGTGTCGGTCGCCACAAGACCCAATGCCTTACATGCCCATTTCACCGGGATAGGATTGGGTTCGACAAATAGTTTGTTGTGTAACGGCATCAGACGCTGGTTGATAGCGCGCGCCTCGGCAAATTGCCCTTCCGCCGCCAGTTTGCACATGTCAGCCATCTCGCGCGCCGCTACGTTAGCCGTAACGGAAATCACGCCATGACCACCCAGTTGCATAAAGTCCAGCGCAGACGCGTCATCGCCGCTAAGCAGAATAAAATCGTCTGAAACCAGCTCTTTGATCTGGTGAACGCGAGTTAAGTTCCCTGTCGCCTCTTTGATAGCGATAATATTTTTTATTTCCGCCAGACGACCCACGGTTTCCGGCAACATGTCGCAACCGGTACGGGACGGCACATTATACAGAATTTGCGGCAAGTCAGTGTGTTCCGCGATGGCTTTGAAATGCTGGAACAAACCTTCCTGCGTCGGGCGATTGTAGTACGGCGTTACCGTCAGGCAGCCAACAATGCCGCTATCGTTAAAACGCTGCGTCAGGCTAATCGCTTCCGCGGTCGCGTTTGCGCCCGTGCCGGCGATAACCGGAATACGTCCGTCAGCCAGTTCCAGCGTCATCATCACGACATCGCCATGTTCATCATGGCTTAGCGTGGCAGACTCGCCGGTAGTGCCAACCGAAACAATCGCCGAGGTACCGTTGGCGACATGATAATCAATGAGTTTTTTCAGGCAAGACCTACTGACGTTACCTTTCTCATCCATCGGCGTAACAAGCGCGACAATACTTCCCGTGAACATGGGCCATCCTCTGTGCAAACAAGTCTCTCAATGGTACGTTTGGTATGGCAATAAAAGCAAGCGACCAAAGCCGTTCTGATTGTTGTATGCAGGTTTTTTTTATGGTTTCCTTAAGATTACCTCACCGCTCAAAGGAATAACTGGTTTGACACCGTCATCACAACACTATTTGGTTATCACTGCGCTGGGCGCCGACAGGCCCGGTATTGTGAATACCATTACTCGCCATGTCAGCAGTTGCGGCTGTAATATCGAAGACAGCCGACTGGCGATGCTGGGCGATGAATTCACGTTTATTATGCTGTTGTCCGGCACGTGGAACGCGATTACCTTGATTGAATCGACATTGCCGTTAAAAGGCGCGGAGCTGGATCTGCTGATTGTGATGAAACGGACGTCCGACCGCCCCCGCCCGGCAATGCCCGCGACGGTATGGGTTCAGGTTGAGGTCGCCGACTCCCCGCATTTAATTGAGCGATTCACCGCGCTGTTTAATAGTCATGAAATGAATATTGCGGAGCTGGTCTCCCGCACGCAGCCGGCTGAAGGTGATAAAGCTGCGCAATTATTTATTCAAATCACCGCACATAGCCCGGCGTCGCAAAATTCCGCAAATATTGAGCAAGCCTTTAAAGCACTATGTACAGAACTCAATGCGCAAGGCAGTATAAACGTCGTCAATTACTCACAACATGATGAACAGGATGGAGTTAAGTAATGAATCCACTGAAAGCCGGTGATATCGCACCGAAATTTAGCTTGCCGGATCAAGACGGGGAACAAGTAAATTTGACCGACTTCCAGGGACAGCGCGTTCTGGTTTATTTCTACCCAAAAGCCATGACACCCGGCTGTACCGTGCAGGCCTGCGGCTTACGCGATAACATGGACGAGCTCAAAAAAGCAGGCGTGGACGTGCTGGGTATCAGCACCGATAAACCTGAAAAACTCTCCCGTTTCGCTGAAAAAGAGCTGCTGAACTTTACCCTTTTGTCCGATGAAAACCATCAGGTGTGTGAACAGTTCGGCGTCTGGGGCGAAAAGTCGTTTATGGGCAAAACGTATGACGGCATTCACCGCATCAGCTTTTTGATTGACGCTGATGGTAAGATTGAACACGTCTTTAATGATTTTAAAACCAGCAATCACCATGATGTGGTGCTGAACTGGCTGAAAGAAAACGCGTAAAAGCCTCAGGCCGCGCTGATGTGCGGCCTGGAAAGGGAATGCGCCGTCAGGCTTGCCGCGCCAGACGCCATATCGCCGCCACATTGCGCGCCGACAGGCTCAGGTTATATTCCGCCTCGTGTAAGGCTTCCGGCAGCGTAACGATATGCGACAAAATCGACAGCGCCGCATCGATACCCTGCTGATACACAACGTGATGATCGTGTTGCAGCCCACCGGCGAGCGCGATAACCGGTTTATGATACCGCTTCGCCACTCTGGCGACGCCAATCGGCGTCTTGCCGCAAATACTTTGGCTGTCCAGCCGCCCTTCTCCGGTAATCACCAGATCGGCATCTTTAACCGCCTGCTCAAGCTGTAGCGTTTCCACGACAATCTCTACGCCGGCGCGTAATTCCGCATTGAGCAACCCTAAAAGCGCGGCGCCCATTCCACCTGCCGCGCCCGCGCCGGGAGCATTAATCACCTCACGCCCCGTAGCCTGATAAATATGTCGGCCCCAGTTTTCCAGCGCCGCGTCCAGGGTGTTCACCATTTCCGCTGTCGCCCCTTTTTGTGGACCAAAAATGGCCGATGCGCCCTGGGGACCACACAGCGGATTGTTGACATCGCACGCCACGGTTATCGATACCTTACGCAGCAATGGGTGACAACCGGACAGATCGATAGAGGCCAGCGCCGCCAGCGCCTCGCCGCCCGGAGAAAGCGAGCGCCCCTGTTTATCGCGCAATATAACGCCAAGCGCCTGCATCATCCCCGCGCCGCCGTCATTCGTCGCGCTGCCGCCAATTCCCAGAATAATACGCTTTACGCCACGCTCCAGCGCCGCGACGATTAACTCGCCGGTGCCGTAGCTGGTGGTATTAAGCGGGTTGCGCAATTCAGGCGAAACGTGATGCAGCCCGGATGCCGCCGCCATTTCAATCACGGCGGTATCGCTATCGCCCAGCATTCCCCAGCGCGCGGCCACCGGTTGCCCAAGCGGGCCTTGTACCCACTGGTCGACATAACGCCCGCCGCTGGCCTCCACCATTGATTGTACGGTTCCTTCCCCGCCATCCGCCATGGGCACTTTAACGTAGTCGGCGTCAGGATAAATTTCGCGGAACCCCTTTTCTATCGCCTCAGCGACCGCCATTGCGGACAAACTTTCTTTAAATGAATCAGGAGCAATAACAATTTTCATAGGGATTATCCTGCAAAACCAAAGAAACCGAACATCAGAGTAGAAATAAAGGTAATGGCTAGCCCCACCAGCGTTTCATACGGCATTAGCTTTAAACGTTCATGAATTTGCATATTGACGCTGCCGCCCGTCGCGTGGAAAAAGCTGCCGTGCGGCAGATGGTCCAGCACCGTGGCACCCGCATGGATCATAGCGGCTCCCGCCAGGGCGGAAACGCCAAGTTCAAGTAACGTGGGAGAGAAAACGCCGGACGCCACCGCCGTTCCCGCCGTGGTTGAGGCCGTCGCCATTGACATCATGGCGCCAGACACGGGCGCCAGCAGCCAGGACGGCAATCCCGAAGCGGTGAGGCCATGAATCAGGACATCTTTAAGTTCGGAATTAGCGATAATGCCGGCCAGCGTACCGGTTCCCAGCAACATAATAGCGACAGGCGCCATACGCATCAGACCGGCGACCATGTACTGGTTACAGTGGCGCGCGCGTCCCATCAACAGCAGACCGACCAATCCCCCTACGGGCAGGGCAATTAACGGGTCAATGGAAATGCCGGCAAACGGACGGAGAGAAAGCAGGAAAATAGCGACCAGCGGCGCGCTAATCGCCACCAGAAAGCCGGGTCTGGCGACGGAGTCATCATGGTGAGTCACTTCATGATCGGCGACGCCCGCGCCTTTATTATTCAGCCGTTTCGCTAACAGATAGGCGATAATAAGCCCAACGATGCCCGGAACCACGCCCGCCAGCATAATAGAGGTAAGAGGAACATGAAACGCATCGGAGGCGGCAATAGCGTTCGGGTTGGGTGACATCACGTTACCCGCTTTGCCGCCGCCAACCATCGCCAGCAGAATAGCGCTTTTTGACAGCCCTGCATTACGCGCAATCGACAGCGCAATCGGCGCGACGGTAATCACCGCCACATCAATAAATACGCCGACAGCGGTCAAACATAGTGTGGCAATGGCTAATGCCAATAATGCCCGGGTTTCCCCCACTTTGCGGACAATCGTCTCAGCAATCGTATTCGCCGCCCCGGACTCAATTAATACGCCCGCCAGTACGCCTGCGGCCAGAATACGCAATACAGCATTAACGATGCCCTGCGCGCCTGACACCATCAGCGACACGGTTTGCAGAAGATCGGCGCCGCCAATCAAACCGCCGACCAGCGCGCCCGCCATCATGCCGTAGGCTGGCGACACTTTTCTTAAAATTAATACGATGGCCACAACCAATGCGGCAATGGCTCCCAGGGTGGATATCGACGTCATATACTGCGCCTCCTTTAACATGGAGCGCGCAGTATGGAAAAACCCGCCTAAAAATCCGCTGGAGCTTTCAACAAATTTCGATTCGACCTGGCAGCGGTAACTTGTCGGACGGTACAGATTCGGCCTGGAGCTCCATACCGATATAAAGCCAAAGCGTACTTTTTAACTCATTGATTTTTATGTGCGTAATATCCTCACAGCGCTGTAAGCGATAGCGCAATGTATTCACATGAATATGCAATGCTTTGGCCGTTTGCGTCAGGTCACAATTATGTTCAAACCAGGTCCGCAGCGTCTGTTGCAATACGCCTTTCGCGTCATGTTGCGCCAGTTGCAGCCACAGACGCGATAACTCCTGCACTTGCCAACTTTCAGACAGCCCGCTTAGCAGCGCGGGAAGCGCGTGGTCATGATAAAAAATGTACTGGCTGCGCAGCTTTTGTCTTTTCGCCATCGCCTGCGTGGCTCTCGCAGTGAGCAAAGATCGGTGCAATCCCGTCTCGCCGGCAAAATAGCCCCCAACCAAAATACGGCTAAAGCCCGATGATGCAGCCCATGATTTAAAAATCTGCAATTCACCCATTTCCTGGCGGGTATTCCACTTTCCCTCTTTTAACGTGATAGGCTTAATAATGATTAATTCATTAAATTCGGTAAACGTCACCAAATGGTTGCGCGCGTGATTCTCGAAATAATCCATTACATTGCGCAGCGCTTCGCGATCCGGCTGGGAAAGTTCAATAATCAGCACCACTCTGGGAACCGCCAGATCAATGCCCAGATAGGCCGCCATAGAGCGCAACGACTCTGTTGAATTTTCTCGCAAAATCAATTGGTTGATCAGCTCTTCGCGATAGCGTTTATCCCACTGTCGCTGTTCGATCAGCACCATATGCTCGATCACCAGCTCCGCCGCCATTTTAACCAGCTCGGCATACGCGCGAACCTCCTCCGGCTCGCCGGTAATGCCGACCACGCCGATAAGCTGTTCATGAAAAGAGATGGGAAGATTAATGCCGGATCGCACGCCTTTTAGCTGATTGGCGGTAGCGGAATCAATTTCTACAATACGGTTTTCCTTCAGCGCCAGAATGGCCCCTTCGTGACGCTGGCGAAGCCGCGAAGGTTCGCCAGACGCGATAATGACGCCATGTTCATCCATGACGTTTACCGAGTAAGGAATAATTTTCATGGCTCGCTGTACAATTTGCCGCGCGGTATACCCTTTCAAGTAATGTTTTCTCAACACACTCATTCCCTGTTTCGTTATCGCTTCACATTAAAAAAACAATCTCGCATCAATGATGTCACTTATTAACGAATTTCTCAGAAGAATGCTTAGGCTAAGTCACCAAATTTTGGCGGCTTTACAGCGAGAATTTTGTAGGTTCCGACAATAAAAATGCCGCAACACGGTGCGGCATTAAAAAAAAGAGCGGCTTTCTAAGCGCTTGTCCCTCATCAGGCGTGCGCAAAATGGCGGCAGGGCACTATGATGTCGTTCACGCTTTACAACTTTTGTACAGGCCGCTCAGGATGAGGCATCTGTCACCTGACCATCCGGCCAGGCATGGACAACGGCTTTAATCAGCGTCGCCAATGGAATGGCGAAAAACACCCCCCAGAATCCCCACAGACCGCCGAAAATCACCACTGACAGAATAATCACCAGCGGATGCAAATTCACCGCTTCGGAGAAAAGTACCGGTACCAGCAAATTGCCATCCAGCGCCTGAATAATCAGATAAACGGCAAAACAGCTCCAGAATTCCGTCCCCAGGCCAAACTGAAACAGCGCGACGCCCACCACCGGAATTGTCACCACAAAGGCGCCGATATAGGGGATCAGGACCGAAAAGCCCACCAGTACCGCCAGCAGCAGCGAATAATTGAGGCCAAACAGCAAAAAGCCCAGCCAGGTCGCTACGCCCACCACCACCATCTCCAGCACTTTTCCGCGGATATAGTTGGTGATCTGCTGATTCATCTCATTCCACACCTGCCCCGCCAGCCCGCGATTACGCGGCAGCACGCGGCGCACGGCATTCAGCATCTGCTCTTTATCTTTTACCAGGAAAAAGACCATCAGCGGCACCAGCACCAGATATACCGCCAGCGTCAGTAGCCCGACTAACGAAGCCAGCGAATACTTCACCACCGAATCGCCCATGTTAAGCATCCGGGTACGCATGTTTTCCGCCATCGCATCAATAATGCCCGCATCCATCAGCGCCGGATAGCGTCGCGGCAAGGTCGCGGCAAAATCGGACAGTTTATTCAGCATACCGGGCATATCACGAATCAGGTAAATACCCTGCTGCCAGGCAATCGGCATCACCACAAACGCCATTAATAACAGAATGCCGACAAAGAGGATAAGGACAATGGAGGCTGCCCAGCGCCGGGAACAGCCAATCGCCTGCAGGCGCGCCGTCGGCCACTCCAGCAGGTAGGCCAGTACGATAGCGACCAGCAGCGGCGCTAACAGGCCGCTAAAGAAAAAGAGGATGCTAAAACCAGCCACCAGAATGACCAGCAAGGCAATCGCCTCCGGGTCGCTGAAGCGACGGCGATACCATTGCATTAACATTTCGAGCATAAAACCCTTCCCAGAACTCAACTGCGGGATTGTGATGCCGAATTGTATCGAAATGTCACAAAAAAGACTTCGCTTTTTATCGTTGATTCAGGAAACTAAAATAGTGAGTCTGTGCTCATCACAGTTGCACTTATGAAGTGTCGGAGCGTGGAACGATATTTCACGACGTTGGTCAAAGGGCTATCTCAAAACAACAGGATAGAGGTTATGTTCAGGCAGTTGAAAAAAAACCTGGTGGCAACCCTCATTGCAGCATTGGCTCTCGGTCAGGTCGCGCCCGCATTTGCCGACCCTGCCGACACGCTGCCCGATATGGGAACCTCGGCAGGAAGCACGCTTTCTATCGGACAAGAGATGCAAATGGGCGACTTTTATGTGCGCCAGCTACGCGGCAGCGCGCCGTTAATCAACGATCCGCTGCTGGTGCAATACATTAACGCGCTGGGGATGCGTCTGGTCTCGCACGCCGACTCCGTCAAAACGCCCTTCCATTTTTTCTTGATCAATAATGACGAAATCAACGCGTTCGCGTTCTTTGGCGGCAATGTGGTGCTGCACTCGGCGCTTTTTCGCTACGCGGATAACGAAAGCCAGCTAGCTTCAGTCATGGCGCATGAAATCTCCCACGTGACGCAGCGCCACCTGGCGCGCGCGATGGAAGATCAAAAGCGCAGCGCGCCGCTTACCTGGGTGGGCGCGCTGGGTTCCATTTTGCTGGCCATGGCCAGCCCACAGGCCGGTATGGCGGCGCTAACCGGTACTCTGGCGGGAACGCGCCAGGGAATGATAAGTTTCACCCAGCAAAATGAGCAAGAAGCCGACCGTATTGGTATTCAGGTACTGCAACGCGCCGGATTTGACCCACAGGCGATGCCCTCTTTCCTCGAAAAACTGCTCGACCAGGCGCGTTACTCCACGCGTCCGCCTGAAATTTTGCTCACTCACCCCTTACCGGAAAGCCGCCTTGCGGATGCCCGCAACCGTGCCAACCAGATGCGCCCGGTCGTGGTGCAATCTTCCGCCGACTTCTATCTCGCCAAAGCGCGCGCCCTGGGAATGTACAATTCCGGACGTAACCAGCTTACCAGCGACCTGCTGGATCAGTGGTCTAAAGGCAACGTGCGTCAGCAACATGCGGCGCAATATGGCCGGGCGTTGCAGGCGATGGAAGCGAGCAAGTACGATGAAGCGCGCAAAACGTTGCAGCCGCTGTTAAGCGCGGAACCGAACAATGCCTGGTATCTTGACCTCGCCACCGATATTGACCTGGGGCAGAAAAGAGCCAACGACGCGATTAATCGCCTGAAAAATGCCCGCGATCTGCGCGTTAATCCTGTGCTGCAGTTAAACCTCGCCAATGCGTACCTCCAGGGAGGCCAGCCGAAAGCGGCGGAAACCATTCTGAATCGCTATACCTTTAGCCATAAAGATGACGGTAACGGCTGGGATCTGCTTGCTCAGGCCGAAGCCGCGCTGAACAACCGCGATCAGGAGCTGGCGGCGCGCGCTGAAAGTTATGCGCTGGCGGGACGACTGGATCAGGCAATTTCACTGCTCAGTAGCGCCAGCGCCCAGGCAAAACTGGGTAGCCAGCAACAGGCGCGTTACGATGCGCGTATCGACCAGTTGCGCCAGTTACAGGAACGCTTCAAGCCATACACGAAAATGTAATCGCCGTTTATTAGCCGGATGGCGTCACAAGGAGAACTCATGACCGACACGATTAAAATCTACCATAACCCGCGCTGCTCGAAGAGCCGCGACACGCTGAACCTGCTGAAATCTAACGGCGTGGAACCGGAAGTGGTGCTTTATCTGGATACGCCCGCCGATGCCGCCACCGTGCGGGAACTGCTGCGTATGTTGGGCATGTCCAGCGCGCGCGAACTGATGCGCCAGAAAGAAGATCTCTATAAAACGCTTCACCTGGCGGATAGCCAGCTAAGTGAAGAGGCGTTAATCCAGGCGCTGGTTGAACACCCTAAACTGATGGAGCGCCCCATTGTGGTGGCAAATGGTCAGGCGCGCATTGGCCGACCGCCTGAGCAGGTGCTGGACATCCTCGGTTAACCGTTGAACGCCGCCGTCGCGGCGTATTACAGTTTCAGGATCTCTTTGACAAACGGGATCGTCAGTTTTCGCTGGGCAGTGATCGACGCATGATCGAGCTGATCCAGCGTCATAAACAGCGTGCGCATTTCGCGATCAAGACGTTTGAGTAAAAACCGCCCGACATCTTCCGGCAGTTCAAACCCCCGTAACCGGGCGCGCAACTGTAGCGCCTGAAGTTTGTCTTCATCGGAAAGAGGCTGGAGTTTATAGATTTGCCCCCAGTCCAGACGGGAAGCGAGATCGGGCAAGCCCAGATTTAACTGTCTTGGCGGACGATCGCCGGTGATCAATAACCGCGTCTTACCGGACTCCAGAATGCGGTTATAGAGATCAAAGATCGCCATCTCCCACAGTTCATCGCCAGCGACACACTCAATGTTATCAATACACACCAGCGAGAGGTGTTCCATACCGTCGAGCACTTCCGGCACGAACCAGGTACGTTTATCGAGCGGGACGTAGCCTACCGCATCTCCACGCTGCGACAATTCAGCGCAGGCGGCGTGCAGCAAATGGCTGCGGCCCGCGCCTTCACGCGCCCAAAGGTAGATATATCCACTATGTTCCTGGCGCAACACGTTTTGTAACGCGGCCAGTAGAGAGGCGTTATCCCCCGGCCAGAAACTTGCGAAAGTTTCGTCGTCAGGAAGATAAAGTGGCAAAGAGAGCTGTGCCGGTGTGTTCAGAGATACCTCAACCCAGGATGACATAAAATCGCGCTGAGTTTACCACATAATTCCCGTGAGATAGAACCGGGCAGCATCGCTGCCCGGCAACCCGTTACTGATGCGGAGACTCCGCATCATTTGCCTCCAGTACCACTTCTTCCGGACGCAACAGGCTAATCAGTTTAAAAATCAGGCTCAGGCAAATCCCGACGATGGTCGCCAGCGCCATCCCTTTCAATTCTGCCGCGCCGATATGCACTTTCGCGCCGCTCACGCCGATGATCAAAATCACCGAGGTGAGGATCAGGTTTTGCGCTTTGTTGTAATCGACTTTCGATTCGATCAAGACGCGAATCCCCGACGCGCCGATAACGCCGTACAACAGCAGTGAGACGCCGCCCATCACGGGTAACGGGATAATCTGAATCGCCGCCGCCAGTTTGCCGACGCAGGAAAGCAGAATGGCGAAAATCGCCGCGCCGCCGATAACCCAGGTACTGTAAACGCGGGTGATCGCCATGACGCCAATATTTTCCCCATAGGTGGTATTCGGCGTGGAGCCGAAGAAACCGGAGACGATCGTCGACAGTCCGTTAGCGAACATCGAGCGGTGCAAACCGGGATCGCGCACTAAATCCTTTTTGACGATATTCGCCGTCACCACCAGATGACCGACATGCTCGGCGATCACGACCAACGCCGCGGGCAGAATCGTCAGGATCGCGAACCATTCAAAACGCGGCGTATAGAAGGTCGGCAGCGCAAACCAGTGTGCCTGGGCAATCGGCGTGGTATCGACCACTCCCAGCGCGAATGACAGCGCATAGCCTGCCAGCACGCCGATCAAAATCGGAATGATCGCCAGGAAACCGCGAAACAGTACGGAGCCGAACACCGTCACCGCCAGCGTGACCATGGAGATGATAATTGTTTTCGTGTCCGGCGACTGCCCTTGCGCAGGCAGCAATCCGGCCATCCCCGCCGCGACGCCAGCCAGCTCCAGACCGATGACGGCAACGATTGCGCCCATTGCCGCAGGCGGGAACATCACATCCAGCCAGCCGGTGCCCGCTTTTTTAACGATGAAAGAGACCAGACAGAACAGCACGCCGCACATAATAAAACCGCCCAGCGCCACTTCATAACCCAACGGCAACAACAGTAGTACCGGGGAAATAAAGGCAAAGCTCGATCCGAGGTAGGCCGGAATTTTACCTTTGCAGATAAAGAGATACAGCAGTGTTCCGATACCGTTAAACAACAGCACCGTCGCGGGGTTGATATGAAACAGAACTGGCACCAGCACGGTCGCGCCAAACATGGCGAAAAGGTGCTGTAAACTAAGCGGGATTGTCTGTAAAAGCGGCGGTCTTTCACTCACCCCGATAGCACGGCGCGTCATAGTGTTTTCCTCTAAGTGTGTTTGTTATGAGTTGTTTTATTCAAAAAAAAGCCGACTCTTAAAGTCGGCTTTTAATTATTTATTCACTTACTTGGTACCAAAAATCTTATCGCCGGCATCGCCAAGCCCCGGAATAATGTATCCGTGTTCGTTAAGCCCCTGATCGATAGAGGCGGTGTACAGTTCAACGTCCGGGTGCGCTTTTTCCAGCGCCGCAATGCCTTCCGGCGCGGCGACCAGCACCAGCACCTTAATGCTGCTACAGCCTGCTTTTTTCAGCAGGTCAATGGTCGCGATGACAGAACCGCCGGTCGCCAGCATCGGGTCGACGATCAGCGCCATGCGCTCATCAATGTTCGATACCAGTTTCTGGAAATAAGGTACTGGCTCAAGCGTCTCTTCGTTACGGTACATCCCGACTACGCTGATACGCGCGCTCGGTACATTTTCCAGAACGCCTTCCATCATGCCCAGACCCGCCCGCAGAATCGGCACAACGGTAATTTTTTTACCTTTGATCTGGTCGATTTCCACCGGGCCATTCCAGCCTTCGATGGTGACTTTTTCCGTTTCCAGGTCGGCTGTCGCTTCATACGTCAGCAGGCTGCCTACTTCTGAGGCGAGTTCACGAAAGCGTTTAGTGCTAATGTCGTTTTCACGCATCAGACCCAGCTTGTGTTTGACGAGTGGGTGTTTGACTTCCACGATCTTCATACTCTTCTCCTATCCTCAGATGACTGGCAACCACAAAAAAAATCGCCGGATTATACCGCTTTTCCTCTCTGACGCAACACAATGTATGCTTGACCTGGATCAACCAAAAGCGCAGATAGCGGAAAAGTGAGTATAAATCACTCACGTTGAAACAGGCGATAAAGGCTAACAACCGTTTGAATCTTAGCAATTTTAAGGGTGAATAGCCTGTCCCGACCGCCTGTCGTAAACCAAGTGCTGGATATCCTTTTCTTTTTTACCAACAGAGAAATTTTCAAGCAGCGACCGAAACCATGCCAAAAAAATCGTCCGGATATCCAGGGCGCAGACCACGCTCGCAAACGTTTGCTTTCCCTGTTAGAATTGCGCCGAATTTAACTTTTACCGCAAGAAAAAACGTGGGGAACCAGGCAGTGACCGATAAGACCTCTCTTAGCTATAAAGATGCCGGCGTCGATATTGATGCGGGTAACGCTCTGGTTGATCGAATCAAAGGCGTAGTGAAGAAAACTCGCCGCCCGGAGGTTATGGGCGGTCTGGGCGGTTTCGGTGCGCTGTGCGCGTTGCCGCAAAAATATCGTGAACCGGTACTGGTTTCCGGCACTGACGGCGTAGGCACCAAACTTCGCCTGGCGATGGACTTAAAGCGTCACGACGCTATCGGTATTGATCTGGTGGCGATGTGCGTAAACGATCTGGTCGTTCAGGGCGCGGAACCGCTGTTTTTCCTCGATTACTATGCCACGGGTAAACTGGATGTCGATACCGCTGCCAGCGTGATCAACGGTATTGCCGAAGGCTGCCTGCAATCCGGCTGCGCGCTGGTCGGCGGCGAGACGGCGGAAATGCCGGGCATGTATCACGGCGAAGATTACGATGTGGCGGGTTTCTGCGTCGGCGTAGTCGAAAAATCAGAAATCATCGACGGCTCCCGGGTTGCCGAAGGCGACGTGCTGATTGCGCTCGGCTCCAGCGGCCCGCACTCGAATGGATATTCGCTGGTGCGGAAAATTATTGACGTTAGCGGCTGCGACCCACAAACCACTCTGTTGGAAGGGAAGCCGCTGGCCGATCATCTGCTTGAACCGACCCGTATCTACGTAAAATCGGTTCTGGAACTGATTGAAAACGTCGATGTGCACGCTATCGCCCACCTCACCGGCGGCGGCTTTTGGGAAAATATTCCGCGCGTTCTGCCGGAGAATACCCAGGCGGTAATTAATGAGTCGTCCTGGCAGTGGCCCGCCATCTTTACCTGGCTGCAAACCGCCGGTAATGTCAGCCGACATGAAATGTACCGTACCTTTAACTGCGGCGTCGGCATGGTGATTGCGCTCTCCGCTCCGGAAGCGGACAAAGCGCTTGCTCTGCTAAACGAGAAAGGTGAAAACGCATGGAAAATCGGTATCATCAAAGCCTCTGATTCCGAACAGCGTGTGGTTATTGAATAATGAATATTGTGGTGCTGATTTCCGGCAATGGAAGCAATTTACAGGCGATTATCGATGCCTGCGAAGCGAAAAAAATTAAAGGCACCCTCAGGGCAGTATTCAGCAATAAGGCCGACGCGTTCGGCCTTGAACGCGCCAGAGAAGCCGGCATTCCGGCGCAAGCGCTGACTGCCGATCGGTTTGACAGCCGCGACGCCTTCGATCGCGAGTTGATTCGCAAGATAGACGCGTATGCGCCCGATGTGGTCGTGCTGGCCGGTTTTATGCGTATTCTGAGTCCGATGTTTGTCGCGCATTACTACGGGCGTCTGCTGAACATTCACCCTTCCCTGCTGCCAAAATATCCGGGGTTGCATACCCATCGCCAGGCGCTGGAAAACGGCGATGAGGAGCACGGTACCTCGGTGCATTTCGTGACAGACGAACTCGACGGCGGCCCGGTCATTCTCCAGGCGAAGGTGCCGGTTTTTGCCGACGATAGCGAAGATGATATCACCGCACGCGTACAGACTCAGGAACATGCGATTTATCCGCTGGTGATTAGCTGGTTTGCGCAGGGGCGTCTAAAGATGCGCGATAACGCCGCCTGGCTGGACGGGCGTCGTCTGCCGCCGCAAGGTTATGCGTCTGACGAATAATACGTCATCGAACAGGACTGCGTCTGCTTGCCGGATGGCGGCATAAATGCCTATCCGGCCTACTCTTTTCCCTTCCTTTATGCTATCAGTTTATTGTCATATTTTTCTGGCGCAGTTGGACATTAACGCGTAATGCTCGCCATAATCATCAGGCAGTGTCCCGTGAATAAAACGGAGTATAGGTAGTAATGGGTCAGGAAAAGCTATATATCGAGAAAGAACTAAGCTGGTTAGCATTTAACGAACGCGTGTTACAGGAAGCGGCGGACAAATCCAACCCGTTGATTGAGCGGATGCGGTTCCTGGGAATCTATTCTAATAACCTCGACGAGTTCTACAAAGTGCGTTTCGCTGAACTGAAACGACGCATTATTATCAGCGAAGAACAGGGTTCAAATTCTCATTCACGCCATTTGTTAGGCAAAATTCAGTCCCGCGTGTTGAAAGCAGACCAGGAGTTCGACGGCCTGTACAACGAATTACTGCTGGAAATGGCGCGTAATCAAATCTTTCTGATCAACGAGCGTCAGCTCTCGGTGAACCAACAAAGCTGGTTGCGCCACTATTTTAAGCACTATTTGCGCCAGCATATTACCCCGATTCTCATTAACCGGGAGACGGATCTTGTTCAGTTTTTAAAGGATGATTACACCTATCTGGCGGTGGAGATTATCCGCGGCGACACCATCAACTATGCGCTGCTGGAGATACCGTCCGACAAAGTCCCACGCTTCGTTAATCTGCCGCCGGAGACACCGCGCAGACGCAAACCGATGATCCTTCTGGATAATATTCTGCGCTACTGCCTGGATGACATTTTTAAAGGGTTCTTCGACTATGACGCGCTTAATGCCTATTCGATGAAAATGACCCGCGATGCCGAATATGACCTGGTGCATGAGATGGAATCCAGTCTGATGGAGCTGATGTCTTCCAGCCTGAAGCAGCGCCTGACCGCTGAACCTGTGCGCTTTGTCTACCAACGCGATATGCCCGCCGCGCTGGTCGACGTACTGCGGGAAAAACTGACGATCTCCCGGTATGACTCAATCGTACCCGGCGGGCGCTACCACAATTTTAAAGACTTTATTAATTTTCCGAATGTCGGTAAAGCCAACCTGGTCAATAAACCGTTACCGCGGTTACGCCATCTTTGGTTTGATAAAGAGAAATTTCGTAACGGTTTCGACGCGATTCGTGAACGTGATGTGCTGCTCTATTATCCTTATCACACCTTTGAACATGTGCTGGAACTGCTGCGTCAGGCGTCGTTTGACCCAAGCGTGCTGGCGATCAAAATCAATATTTATCGCGTAGCGAAAGACTCGCGCATTATTGACTCGATGATCCATGCCGCCCATAACGGCAAAAAAGTCACCGTGGTGGTGGAGTTGCAGGCACGCTTCGATGAAGAGGCAAATATTCACTGGGCCAAGCGGTTAACCGAAGCGGGCGTCCACGTTATTTTCTCTGCGCCTGGGCTGAAAATTCACGCCAAACTCTTTCTCATCTCACGAAAAGAGGGCGATGACGTGGTGCGTTATGCGCATATCGGCACCGGTAACTTCAACGAAAAAACGGCGCGGCTGTATACCGATTATTCGCTGCTGACCGCCGATGCGCGCATTACCAATGAAGTGCGCCGGGTCTTTAATTTTATTGAAAACCCCTATCGCCCGGTCACTTTCGATTATTTGATGGTTTCTCCACAAAACTCACGGCGTCTGCTGTATGAGATGATCGATCGTGAAATCGCCAATGCCCAGCAAGGCTTACCGTCAGGGATTACCTTAAAGCTTAACAACCTGGTCGATAAAGGGCTGGTCGACAGGCTATACGCCGCGTCGGGTTCGGGCGTCCAGGTCAATCTGCTGGTGCGCGGTATGTGTTCTCTTATTCCGCAACTGGAAGGCATTAGCGATAATATTCGCGCGATTAGCATCGTGGATCGCTATCTGGAACACGATCGGGTTTATATTTTCGAAAACGGCGGTGATAAGCAAGTTTGGCTCTCTTCAGCTGACTGGATGACGCGTAATATTGACTACCGTATCGAAGTCGCTACGCCTATCCTCGACCCACGGCTTAAACAACGCGTCCTGGATATCATTGACATTCTGTTTAGCGACACGGTAAAAGCGCGTTTTATCGATAAAGAACTCAGCAACCGCTACGTACCGCGCGGCAATCGCCGTAAAGTTCAGGCGCAGCTGGCAATTTATGACTACATCAAATCACTCGAGCAACCAGACTAACGCTATGCCAATTTACGATAAATCCCCTCGCCCGCAGGAGTTCGCTGCGGTCGATCTCGGCTCAAACAGCTTTCATATGGTCATTGCCCGCGTGGTTGACGGCGCAATGCAGATTATCGGGCGCTTAAAACAGCGCGTCCATCTGGCGGACGGGCTGGGCGCAGATAACAAACTCAGCGAAGAAGCCATGGAACGGGGGCTTAGCTGTCTGTCGCTGTTTGCTGAACGCTTACAAGGTTTCTCCCCTTCCAGCGTCTGTATCGTAGGCACCCATACGTTACGTCAGGCGCAAAATGCCGCTGATTTTCTCAAACGCGCGGAAAAGGTTATTCCCTACCCGATAGAGATTATTTCCGGTAACGAAGAAGCGCGCCTGATTTTTATGGGCGTAGAACATACGCAGCCGGAAAAAGGCCGCAAGCTGGTGATCGATATCGGCGGCGGGTCAACAGAGCTGGTCATTGGCGAAAACTTCGAACCCAGGCTGGTTGAAAGCCGTCGTATGGGCTGCGTGAGCTTCGCGCAGCTCTACTTTCCCGGCGGCATTATCAATAAAGAAAACTTCCAGCGCGCCCGAATGGCGGCGGCGCAAAAACTGGAAACCTTAACCTGGCAGTATCGTATTCAGGGTTGGAACGTGGCGATGGGCGCTTCCGGTACGATTAAGGCCGCTCATGAAGTTCTCCTGGCGCTGGGTGAGAAAGATGGCTTCATTACGCCGGAGCGCCTTGATAAACTGAAGTCAGAAGTGTTGAAGCACCGCTCCTTTAATGCGCTCAGCCTGCCGGGTCTGTCTGAAGAACGCAAAGCGGTCTTTGTGCCGGGCCTGGCAATTCTGTGCGGCGTTTTTGATGCTCTGGCTATCCGCGAGCTTCGCCTTTCCGACGGCGCGTTGCGCGAAGGCGTGCTGTATGAAATGGAAGGCCGCTTCCGCCATCAGGATGTTCGCAGCCGTACCGCAAAAAGTCTGGCCAATCAATACAACATTGACAGAGAACAGGCCAGGCGCGTGCTGGAAACCACCATGCAGATGTACGAACAGTGGCAGGCCCAGCAGCCAAAACTGGCGCATCCGCAGCTTGAAGCGTTGCTCCGCTGGGCGGCAATGCTGCATGAGGTTGGACTGAATATTAATCACAGCGGTTTACATCGCCATTCGGCTTATATTCTGCAACACAGCGATTTGCCCGGCTTTAATCAGGAGCAGCAAATGATGATGGCGACGCTGGTACGTTACCATCGTAAAGCCATAAAACTGGATGATATGCCCCGCTTTACGCTGTTTAAGAAAAAACAGTATCTGCCGTTAATTCAGCTACTTCGGCTGGGCGTATTACTGAACAACCAGCGGCAGGCGACCACCACGCCGCCGACGCTGCGGCTAACGACCGATGACAGCCACTGGACGTTATGTTTTCCGCATGACTGGTTCAGCCAGAATGCGCTGGTACTGCTTGATCTGGAAAAAGAACAGCAGTACTGGGAAGCGGTAACTGGCTGGCGTCTCAATATTGAGGAAGAAAGCTCGCCGGAGATCGCCGCGTAAATTGTGGTTCAGACGCCGCGCCGCGGCGTCTGCCTTTACTGAATCTCAGATAATAGCTGCGGCTCGCCAATTAAATATCCCTGAAGATAGTCGATTCCCAACGAGAGCACGACGCTTCGTATTTCTTCGCTCTCGACATACTCCGCGACGACCTGCATATTTTTCATTCGTGCTAAATGACAAATAGAAGCCACAATCTGATAATCAAGACTGTTTGACACTATATTGCGAATAAAACTGCCGTCAATTTTAAGAATATCGGCGTCAACGTTTTTCAGCCGCGCATAGCTGGCGTAGCCAGTACCGAAATCATCAATCGCTATCTGACAGCCAAACTGCTGTAGCTGTCCCAGCGTCAACTGTGCCTGCTCAGCATTGGTGAGAGAGTTGCTTTCCGTTACCTCAAAAACCAGTTGCCAGGGTTCAACCTGATATTGCGTAAGCAGCTGCTTAACTTCTGCAGGAAAACGGGCGCGGCATACCGATGTTGGCGACAGATTAATGGCAAAACGATGCGCGGGCATATATTCCCGGCTGGCCGCCATAAACCGCAGCGTGTTTTCAATCACCCAGAGATCGATAGCGGAAGACAAACCAAACTCATGCGCCACGGGTAAAAAATTGTCCGGGTTGATAACGTCGCCGTTGTCATCCCTGAGTCGCAGTAAAATTTCATGGTAAACGTCCCCACGAACACCAAAAATAGGCTGCGCCATCAGGAAAAAATGATCGTGCTCCAACGCCTGTTGCAGGCGATTCATCATCGCAATTCTGCCCTTCAAATCGCGCTGCAGGTGCATTGCGCCGCGCCGCTGTAAATCCTCCGGCGCGTTAGTCGTCAACGAAAGATCGGAACTGGTGCTTAATTCGCCCAGCAGAAGATAAAGGTGGCTAACCGGAGAACGCACGCAGCAGTAGCTCACGCCGACAGGCGGCTGTAGCGGCAGTCCATCCCAGATAAACCGAAACTGCTTAATATGTTTATCCAGCGCTTCAATACGCTGCTGATGCGCCTCTGTATTAAGACGCAGCACCAGGTCGTGCCCTGACATCTGGTAGACGCACTCATTTGAGGCCAGCATCGGCGTAATCCAGTGAGAGAGCTTTTGCTTATACTGGATGCGTAGCATGACGCCATAATTTTTACCCAATAGCTCCAGGCCCGGCACGTGTAAAAAACAGATCGTAGACCAGGGCGCATTTTGGAGCGCGCGGTTTAACGCACGTAAATTGGGAAGATGTACAACCGGGTCAAGATAGGCCAGCCGCCGTGCGCGACCACTCACTACGCGCTGACGCGTGGCCAGTACAGACATATAATTAACAATAAAAGAAAAAACCAGATAGCTCGAAGAGGTAATCGCTAATTGCGTATCATAACCTGAATACCAGGGCATATAACGCTGATAATAATGAATCGACGTAATTAGCACGACGGCCCAGATAATTGAAATAAACTTATAGCCATAGCGCATCGCCCCCCACAGCATGACCGGCAATAATAACGAAAGCGTATAGTTGGTACTAAATATTGAACTATTATCAGTCAATGGCATACACAGTATAAACATTAGTGTAGTCAATACGGCCAGCCAAATAACGATCTCTTTTTTAGTGGCCTTGCTATCAATCTGTAGCTTTAATTGCTGATAATACCCCCGTAGGTGCAGCGGATTGCGGAGAGTACGAATAATAAAATAGCACAATGGCACGCCGACAAGGTTACCGACCAGTAACGCCTGGTAATTAATCAGCGTGTTGATATTAAAGGGCATTACCCCCATCAGGCTGGCTTTGCTTTCGTACATGCCAACAAAAGCGGCAAACTGGTAGATGACCAGAAATAATGTTGCTGAACAAAATACCTGCCAGAACATTCGTTGAAACAACAGGTGGGCGTCGCCGTGGGAAACATTATTTCGCCGGGGGGAAAAGACACGATAGCCGCCCCAACTTAGCACGATAGTAATGATAAAGTGCATCGTCACAGAAAGGGTTTCATACAGCCCTGTCTGCGGGTATCTGCGCCAGAAGATAGCAAGCACAATGCCCGGCAGTGCTGCCCAGCCGAAAAAGAGCATCAGGCTAAGCATAAAAGCTAACGGCAGGTAAAAAAGAACCACATTTCCAGTGCTGGTAAGCGCATAAGTATTTGCGCTACTTAAAACAGGTAGTAAAATCGAAGGGAGAATGAGCGGTAGTCCCCACCATTTATCTCTGATATTTATATAAGTTTTATTTAGTTTCATAGATGCTCAGCAGAACCCCCCAATCCCAAAGGGGCGTTAACAGACAGGCATCCCACCTGACTTTAAATTGATGATGCGATATACATCACACGATAGTCATCGATTGTAATTATTAAACAAAAGTAACATTTGATTTAAGTCAATTATTACCTTTCTCCTGCAGCCTTTATTCGCCTTTTTATTCTTTGTTATCATTAATTTATTATTAATGTAAATACTAAAATTATCTTCCATAACAATATAAGATAAATCAACTGACGCAATTTTACATTAAGAGGAATTGACCATCGGTTCGCAGTATGCCTTAATGTAGAGTGAACGCAGGCTTGTTACGTTCTTCGCCTTGATAATACCCTTGAAGAACCCAGCCTGATCCCGCCCATATCGCTGGGCCAACGTTAAGGAACCCTTTGTGAGTCAGGCCAACAGTATGCGAAAACGACATCGATTTAACACTCGCATGACCCGTATCGTACTGCTTATCAGTTTTCTCTTCTTCTTTGGACGTTTCGTCTACTCTTCTATCGGCGCCTGGCAGCACCATCAGGATAAAAAAGAAGCGCAACAATCATCGCTTTCTGTCACCACGCCGGGACAACGTTAAGCTGTTATCCGTTAAAAAGCCCGCGCAAGAAAAAGAAGCTTTAGCGTTAACGCAAAAAGACAATCCCACTCAATGGGTTCAGGCCATGATCAGACGCTTAAAGAGCAACCGCGGGATATCCAGCCTGGGCGATAAGATCACATGCGCGGTTACTAAGATTCCCTCGACCGAATACAAAACCCGATAGCCTTCAGCGTGCCCCTATCATGTACTGCAAAACAACCCCGATGATCTTTTTTTTCAAAGAGGTGAATCGCTTACTACCCCGTAATTATTAGTTAGAACAAAGAGATTAGGTGTTGTATAATTTTTGGTCATGGTTAGAAGGGGTGAGTAAATGGACACTACTGAAACATTGAATGGTACGTACTTCTACGGCGGGTTATCCAACCTGACACCACAACAACTATGGTGGGCTATCACCATCGCCGTTGTGAGCGATCATCTGGGGATCTCAGCGGTCGATGCTGCACTGGTTATCTCAGGGCAACCAGTTCTACCTACGAGGGGTAAACCTCGTGGGACAACTCCAGGAACATCAATTGCTTCTAAGTACATCAGTAATTGGTTGAACTATAAACTGCCACCTGGGATCAGATTACCAACGTTGACAGGCAAAACCATCAACTCATTACAGCTAAGCTCAACGAATAATTTAGGTCGTTTCGTTGGTCGTAATGTACCCTGGCTCGGTTGGGTTATGACATTCACTACGATTTATGATATCCAGCGTGATATTAAAGATACATTTAATCGTGTGGCGGTTCCTAAAGATCGCATTCAGTGGACGTACTTCTAATGAGAGATATTAAGAAAGAAATTATCGATTTTATCGATCAGGAATATAACACTAAAAAGTACTTTCTCTGTGGGCCAAAGCGAACCATCACGCTTGATACCAGTATTAGGGATGATCTTAAACTCGTTTTTGAAGATAGTGAAGAACTTCTACAAGAGTACTTCAAGCGTTGGAATGTAGATCCAGAAGGATTTGACATACTCAACTATCTGAATCCAGAGTACTTTGGAAGTAAAGAGCCTGATCCGCGTAAGCCACTAACGGTTGGTATGCTCGTTGAAAGTGCTAAAGCTGGACGTTGGTTATATAGTTGAAGAATAAAGTTATTATATTTTAAATACCCCTTATTTGGGCTGAATCGCCACGGATAACCTGGGCACTTCTGAGTCGTTGGTAGATCTTTTTCTTTATCCGTTCACGCTTCAGTAGCTGGAAAAAGCTTTCTGCAACCGCATTGTCATGACAGTTGCCACGACGGCTCATACTGCCCTCCAGTCCGTGCGATTTCAGCCATTCATAGCGGGTGTACTGACTATCCTGATCAGAATGAACCAGCACCTGTTTTTGGGATGACGTCGCCACACGGCCATCAGAAGCGCATTCAGGACAATATCTTTTGTCATTCGTGGTTGCATTGACCAGCCGATAACTTTGCGCGAGAACAAATCAACGACCACGGCAAGATACAGCCAACCTTCGTGGGTTCGTAATTACGTCAAATTTGCCGTCAGGAGCTGTGCGCTACACAGAAAACTCATCTATGCACATAAACAAAAACCCTCTGCAAAAACAGAGGGTTAAATTCACTTTTACCTGTTCATGAAAACACAGGAAGGGTTATCAGCTTATTCCCACTCAATGGTAGCCGGTGGTTTACCGCTGATGTCATACACCACACGGGAAATCCCGTTGACTTCATTGATGATGCGGTTGGAAACACGACCGAGGAAGTCATACGGCAGATGTGCCCAGTGCGCGGTCATAAAGTCGATGGTTTCGACGGCACGCAGAGAGACAACCCAGTCATACTTACGACCATCGCCCATGACGCCAACGGAACGGACCGGCAGGAAGACGGTAAACGCCTGACTGACTTTGTCGTACAGATCCGCTTTGCGCAGCTCTTCAATGAAGATAGCGTCCGCGCGACGCAGCAGGTCGCAGTACTCTTTCTTCACTTCACCCAGAACACGAACGCCGAGGCCCGGCCCCGGGAACGGATGACGGTACAGCATGTCATACGGCAGGCCCAGCTCCAGACCAATCTTACGTACTTCGTCTTTGAACAGCTCTTTCAGCGGTTCAACCAGCCCCATCTTCATCTCTTTCGGCAGGCCGCCGACATTGTGGTGAGATTTGATGACGTGCGCTTTACCGGTTGCAGACGCCGCAGATTCGATAACGTCAGGGTAAATGGTGCCCTGCGCCAGCCACTTCACGTCTTCCAGTTTGAGCGCTTCTTCGTCGAACACTTCTACAAAAACACGACCGATGATCTTACGCTTGGCTTCCGGATCGTTCTCGCCAGCCAGCGCGGACAGGAAGCGCTCTTCCGCCGGTACGTGAACGATATTCAGGCCAAAATGGTCGCCAAACATGTCCATCACCTGCTCGGCTTCGTTCAGGCGCAACAGGCCGTTGTCGACGAAAACACAGGTCAGATTTTTACCGATGGCGCGGTGCAGCAGCATTGCGGTGACGGAAGAATCCACACCGCCGGAGAGACCGAGGATCACTTTATCGTCGCCTACCTGCTCGCGAATGCGTGCCACGGCGTCGTCGATAATTTTCGCCGGCGTCCACAGTGCTTCACACTGGCAGATATCACGCACAAAACGCTCCAGCATGCGCATACCCTGGCGGGTGTGAGTCACTTCCGGGTGGAACTGTACGCCGTAGAAGCGTTTTTCTTCGTTGGCCATAATGGCGAACGGGCAGCTCTCGGTGCTGGCGACGGTCACGAAGTCGGACGGAATCGCCGTCACTTTATCACCGTGGCTCATCCAGACATCAAGCAGCGGTTTGCCGTCGGCGGTCAGGGAATCTTCAATACCGCGAACCAGCGCGCTGTCGGTCAACACTTCGACCTGCGCGTAACCAAATTCACGCTCATTAGAACCTTCTACATGACCGCCAAGCTGCATCGCCATGGTCTGCATCCCGTAGCAGACGCCAAATACCGGCACGCCTGCTTCAAAGACATACTGCGGCGCGCGCGGGCTGTTTTCTTCGGTGGTGCTTTCCGGGCCGCCGGAAAGAATAATGCCGCTTGGGTTGAAGTCACGAATTTGTGCTTCTGTCACATCCCACGCCCACAGTTCGCAGTAAACACCCAGCTCACGCACGCGGCGTGCAACCAGTTGAGTGTACTGAGAACCGAAGTCCAGAATGAGGATGCGATGCTTATGAATGTTTTCCGTCATTGACGCTTATTCCGAGGCAAGTGAAACAGATTAAATAAATCGCCCGACGCGAAGGTCGGGCGAAGAAAATCAGGAGCCCAGACGGTAGTTCGGGGACTCTTTGGTGATGGTCACGTCGTGAACGTGGCTTTCCTGGATACCCGCACCGCTGATACGCACAAACTCCGCTTTAGTACGCAGTTCGTCGATGGTAGCACAACCGGTCAGGCCCATACAGGAGCGCAGGCCGCCCATCTGCTGGTGAATGATCTCTTTCAGGCGACCTTTGTAGGCTACGCGGCCTTCAATACCTTCCGGCACCAGTTTGTCGGCGGCGTTGTCGCTCTGGAAGTAACGGTCGGAGGAACCTTTGGACATCGCGCCCAGAGAACCCATACCGCGGTAGGATTTGTACGAACGGCCCTGGTAGAGTTCGATTTCGCCCGGGGATTCTTCGGTACCGGCCAGCATAGAACCCACCATCACCGCGCTCGCGCCTGCGGCGATGGCTTTGGCGATGTCGCCGGAGAAACGGATACCGCCGTCAGCGATAACCGGAATTCCGGTGCCTTCCAGCGCTTCAACTGCGTCAGAAACAGCGGTGATCTGCGGAACGCCCACACCAGTCACGATACGAGTCGTACAGATAGAGCCAGGGCCGATACCCACTTTCACCGCGCTGCAACCGGCTTCCGCCAGTGCGCGAGCGCCTGCGCCAGTGGCGACGTTGCCGCCGATGATTTGCAGGTCAGGATATTTAGCACGGGTTTCACGGATACGTTGCAGAACACCTTCCGAATGACCGTGAGAAGAGTCGATCAGCAGTACGTCAACGCCTGCCGCCACCAGCGCGTCAACGCGCTCTTCGTTGCCCGCGCCTGCACCGACCGCCGCGCCGACACGTAAACGGCCCTGCTCATCTTTACAGGAGTTTGGTTTACGTTCCGCTTTCTGGAAATCTTTTACGGTAATCATGCCAAGCAGATGGAAGTTATCATCAACGACCAGCGCTTTTTCTACGCGTTTTTCGTGCATTTTTGCCAGCACCACTTCACGGGCTTCGCCTTCACGAACGGTCACCAGACGCTCTTTCGGCGTCATGTAGACACTCACCGGCTGGTTCAGGTCAGTCACAAAACGCACGTCACGACCGGTGATGATACCCACCAGCTCGTTATCTTCAGTCACCACCGGATAGCCCGCAAAACCGTTACGCTCGGTCAGGGCTTTCACTTCATGCAACGTGGTGGTTGGCAGGACGGTCTGCGGGTCGGTCACTACGCCGGACTCGTGTTTCTTCACGCGGCGAACTTCTTCCGCCTGGCGCTCAATGGACATGTTTTTGTGGATAAAACCAATGCCGCCTTCCTGTGCCAGGGCAATTGCCAGACGCGCTTCAGTCACGGTATCCATTGCAGCGGAAAGCATTGGAATATTCAGACGAATTGTTTTCGTCAGCTGAGTGCTGAGATCGGCGGTATTTGGCAGAACGGTTGAATGAGCGGGAACAAGGAGGACGTCGTCAAACGTCAGGGCTTCTTTAGCGATACGTAGCATGGGCAATATCTCACCTGGGAGGTTAATAAATATTGCCGCGGCATTATACAGAACGTAATCGGTTGCATCTACATTTTTTTGCAAATAGTGCTTGCGATCCCCCGTGAGCAGGTTACTATCGATTGAATAACCTGCTGATTTAGAATTTGATCCCGCTCACATGTTATCCTCTCAAACTTCCTCAATTTTTACCGTAAGCCGCCTTAACCAGACGGTTCGTCTGCTGTTAGAACAGGAGATGGGACAGGTATGGATCAGCGGCGAGATTTCTAATTTCACGCAGCCTGCGTCGGGTCACTGGTACTTTACGCTCAAAGACGATACCGCTCAGGTGCGCTGTGCGATGTTCCGTAACAGCAACCGCCGGGTGACGTTCCGTCCGCAGCACGGGCAGCAGGTGCTGGTACGCGCCAATATCACGCTGTACGAGCCGCGCGGCGATTATCAAATCATCGCCGAAAGTATGCAGCCAGCGGGCGAAGGGCTTTTGCAGCAGAAATATGAGCAGCTAAAAGCCAAACTCCAGGCCGAAGGCTTGTTCGATCAGCAGCATAAACAGCCGTTGCCCTCCCCGGCCCACTGCGTTGGGGTGATCACCTCGAAAACCGGCGCGGCGCTGCACGATATTCTCCACGTGCTAAGGCGTCGTGACCCATCCCTGCCCGTAATTATCTACCCGACGGCGGTCCAGGGCGACGACGCGCCGGGGCAGATCGTTCGTGCTATCGAACTGGCGAACACACGGGGCGAGTGTGATGTACTGATCGTCGGACGCGGCGGCGGTTCGCTGGAAGATTTGTGGAGTTTTAACGACGAACGCGTGGCGCGGGCGATTTTTGCCAGCCGCATTCCGGTGGTCAGCGCCGTCGGTCACGAAACGGACGTCACGATAGCTGATTTTGTCGCCGACCTGCGCGCGCCGACGCCATCAGCAGCGGCAGAAATTGTCAGCCGCAACCAGCAGGAGTTGTTGCGTCAGATTCAGTCCGCCCAGCAGCGCCTGGGCATGGCGATGGACTACTACCTCGCCAACCGCAGCCGTCGTTTCACGCAGATTTTTCACCGTCTGCAACAGCAACATCCGCAACTGCGTCTGGCCCGTCAGCAAACCGCGCTGGAACGTCTACGCCAACGGATGGGATTTGCGCTTGAGGCCAGGATTAAGCAGGCCACTCAGCGCCAACAGCGCGTAAGTCAACGCCTGAGCCAGCAAAATCCGCAGCCGCGCATTCACCGCGCGCAGTCGCGCATCCAACAGCTGGAATATCGTCTGACGGAGAATATCCGCTCACGGTTAAGCGAACAGCGCGAGCGTTTCGGCAACGCGGTCACGCATCTGGAGGCGGTCAGCCCGTTAGCCACGCTGGCGCGCGGCTATACGGTTTCGACGACAACGAACGGCAAGGTGCTGAAAAAGATCAAACAGGTCAAAGCAGGCGATATTATGACTACGCGGCTGGAGGACGGCTGGCTTGAAAGTGAAGTCAAATCCGTCACGCCGGGAACGTAATCCAACACACCCCCACCCTTTGTAGCTCGATGTTGGGTTTCAACTTCGCCTCAGCCAACCTACGCGCCACGTCGGATAAGGTGTAGCCATAATCTGACGATCAACCGGTTTGTCATTCGCCTCAAAACCGGGCAGGGAACGCCCGCCCGGTTTTGTCTAACTTACCAGTTATAGCGCAGATTCAGGCTACCGTTCAGATCGCCAAAATCATTGCTGCCAGTCTGCCCGGCAACCTGAGCGCGAACGCTCCACTGCTTATCGATATCTGCCTGCAGACCCACTTTCAGCTCCGCACGGTTAGCCGGAAGATCCTGTTTTACCGTGGCATCATCAAACGATACCGACACATCATCACTGGTGTGCAGCCAGTTAGCTTCAGCAAACGGCTGGATAACCGTACGGCTGCCTTTGTACAGCTTGCCGTCAACACGCAGACCCAGACGAGTTGTCCAACTGTCGCCATCCTGACCATCGATCCGGGTGCCGTAGTTATCCTTCACGCTATCCGCTGAGTAATTCTGCCAGACAACCTGCGCCTGCGGCGTCAGACTGACAGTATTGCCGTTGCTAAGCGCAATATCGTAGCGATAACCAGTTTCCAGCGAGACGGCGTTAGCGGTTGAATCATAAGATTCAGATCCCGCATCACCGCTCTCTACGCTGTTGTTGTAGAAACCATATTGGTACCAGCTGTCGACATACGCGCCGCTATGCGTTTGGGCATCGGCAAACCAGGTGGCATAGACGCCAAGGTTGTAGCCGTCTACGTTGCCGCTACTGGTGAACTGGCTACCGTCTGCGCCACGGTTACCGGTGCTGACGGTATCGGCGTTGATGTAGCTCGCCATGACGCCAACGGTAACGCTCTGCTGGCCGTTACCCCAGGCCAGAATGTCGCCGCCTAACTGGAACTGGGAGTAGTTGCTGTCCATATCGATATTGCCGCTGACAGCCTCGGATTCCGCTTTACCCGCTTTGAAGCGCGCCCATACGCTACCATCGGCATTACGATACTGGCTGCCCTCGCGGTCATAGAGGGTCTGCATTTGCAGGTTGCGCGCCATCCACTGGTTGCCCATGTACGCGCCGATATCCGCACGGTACTGCGGTGCGACATCGCCGCCATCGTCCGGAGGCGTGACATCGCCGCCGTCGCCGCCGTCGTCCGGAGGCGTGACATCACCGCCGCTGTCGTCATCATCAGACTGTGCTTTTGACGCCAGATACCAGTCGTTGTCACTTTCATTCTAGTACAGACGGTAGGTATACAGACCGGCGTTAACTTCATTTTTTAACACAAACGCATCGCTGGTCGATACGCCGCCAACATCCACCACTTCGATACCGTTAGTGGTCTGTGCTCCATCGCCGATGCCGTTGATGTACAGATCGGTGGTGCCGGAGGCATCGCCGGTAATGACCAACTTATCGGTTGCCGAATCATCGTCGCCCAGGACGGTATTCAGGTAAAGCGAGCCGCCGTTACCGGTATAATCGCCGTCAACATAAAGCGTATTGCCCGGCGTGCTGGAGCTGCTGCCGCTGGTCATTGCCCCCATGTTGACCAGATCGCCATTGAGGGTGAAGATAGCGCCTGTCTCCTCGCTGTCGCCGAAGACCAGCGTCCCTTCATTGGTCACCTTACCGTTAACGGTTGTACCGTTGCTGCCGCCAAAGGTCGCGTCGGAAGCGACGTTCACCGCCTGCTGGCTGCCCACTTCGCCAATCGTGCCGGCGCCGGTCAGCCACAGCGTGCCTTCCTGTACGTTGGTATCGCCGCTATAGGTGTTAGCGCCGCTCAGCGTCAGTTTACCCGCGCCCAGTTTGGTCAGCGATTTACCGTCCCATCTGCTACCCGGATCCAGCGTGTCATCAACGTCTGTCAGATTAGCCGCAACGTTAAAGCTGCCGTCAGGGTCGCTAAGGGTAAAGGTACCGTGAGCGTCGGTAGAAGCGTTGTCTCTGTCCGCATACCAGGAGAGGGAGGCCGTCAGATCATAGTGGGTGTTGTCTGCTTCGTCGACTTTCCCGTCGATAGTCAGGAAGTCAACATCTTCTCTGCTCATTCCCGCGACGGTCAGATTGTCGAAATCGCTCGTAATGGCGCTGTCGCTGTCAATCAGCGTGTAGGTGTATGCCTCAGGCGTCCAGCTGTCTGTAACGCTGCCGATGCCGGTAACATTCAGCGTACCAGCCAGCGTGACGCTGTCGGCGGTAATGGCGCTTTCGTTGGCCTTACTGAGGTCAATATTCAGCGTACTGTCGGCTTGCTGAGTCAGCGAGTCGACGTTGAGCGTCGTACCTTTGGCCAGCTCAGTCGTTGCTCCAGACTGGGTCGTGACATTCGCAAGGTTGAATTCGCCCTCCGCGTCCAGCTTCAGCGTACCCGCGTTATCGACATCACCACCGCCCAGCGCGTTAACGTTAGCGACAATCAGCACACCATCGGCAATGGTGGTGCCGCCGGAGTAAGTGTTATCACCGCTTAACGTCAGTTCGCCCATACCGGTTTTCACCAGCGAACCGCTGCCGGAAAGCGTATTTTCCAGCTCGCCCTCGCCGACCTGAAGCACGCCGTTGTTGGCAATAGCCCCGGTACCCAGCGAATCCGCATGGTCAGCCGTCAGCATACCGCCGGTAATGGTGGTGCCGCCGGAGTAAGTGTTATCGCCGGTCACGATGAGATCACCGCTACCGCTTTTGATAATTTGGCCCCCGCCGGTGACGTTGTTATCCAGCGTTCCCTGGCCCAACTCAAGCTTTGCGTTTTCTGCAATGGCCACGTCGCCACTGCCGAGCGCGGCGGCATCATTCGCAGACAGCGTACCGCCGTTAATGTTGGTATTGCCATAGTCATTCGCCGTGTTGCTGAGAATGAGCGTGCCATCGCCTTCTTTGATCAACGTTTCGCCGTCCCAGCCGCCAGGTACGGGGGAAACCTTACTCAGCTCGCTGGTAACTTCAAACGTTTCATTATCACCGAGGGTAAAGGTGCCGCTCGCTTCGCTAATGGAAGTCGCGTTAGCATTCCAACTGAGCTGCTGCTCCAGAACGAAGTTGGTGTTATCGTTAGCGTCAACGTCGACGCCGAAGGTCAGGTAATCTGGCAGTGAGTCGGTGTCGATATTCGTTGTCAGACTGTCAACATTGGTGCTTATTGCGTTATCAGAATCAATCAGGGTAATTGACTTGAACTGTTGATCCGATGTCGGGTCTCCAAAAGCCGCTGTTGAATCGAGATTTAAGGTCAGTGAACCATCAAGTATGGCGCTACCGGTGGTGATCGCCGGGGAGTCAGTGGCAGATAGCGTGATGTTCAGTTGGCTATCGTTTTGTAGCGTGAGCGCGTTAGTGATTTGTAATGTTTTTGCCGAAGCGCTACCGTCTCCGAGGGTAATTTCGCCATTGCTGGTCAGGCTTCCAAGCGCCGAACTGCCGCTCATGGTCCACTGGCTGTCGGCGTCGAGTGTTAATGAGCTATAAACGCCGTTGACGCTTCCTTGCAGTGAAGAATTGGTCAGTGACAAGGACGATGCGGTGATTCCCGCGTCAACGTTGCCATCAAGCGTTGTACTGTTAGCCTGTACGGTCACCGCGCTTTCCAGTTTGATGGCGGTCGGACCGGTCAATGTGCTGTTGGTGAGCTCGATAGGGTCGTTAATATTCGTTTTGCTGTCAACGTGCAGCGCGGCGGTTTGGGAGGCGACGTTCGCATTATTGACGCTTAACGCGTTAGTATCGTCATACCAACCGCTTTTTCCCTGGCTTGTCATTAAAATGCCGTCGTCGTCGGCGGTGATGGTTGCTCCGTCAATCTCTACGCTTGAAGCAATGCCTTTCACGCCAACGCCTTTGGAGTTGACGATCATCTGACTCTTATCATCACCGGAAACGTTCAGCGTCGACGCGCTTGATGCCTCAATGGCGGCACCTGTGGCGTTATTGTGCGTGACGGAAGAGTTCTTGATATTGAGAATACCCCGGTTGGCGGCAACAACCGTACTATCCGCGCCCGTAGAACTCACCGTACTATCGCTCACATTCAGGAAGGCGTTGCCGTTCGTGTCGCCAACCACACTCAATTGCCCCCTCGTGAGCGTGATTTTACTCCCGTCCTTGATGTTCAGCGTGCTGCCTTGCTGTAACGATATGTCGCTGCTTGTGTCCGCCGTTGCGGTGACCTCGGTGCCAATCAGGGTGGCTTGTGAATTTTTATAGAGCGTCAAAATGCCGTAATTGCCTTCAACCTCAAGGCTTCCTCCATTCAACGTCAGGTTGCTTTGCTCGTCGAGGTTGATACCTTGGGTATATCTTCCCTTCGTATAAATTTTTGCCTCGGTCAGTTCAAGTGTTGCTCCCCGATAGAGCGAAATCGCTGTAGCCACCGCATCACCGCCACTTGAAAGGGGGGCTCCACCGCCGTCCGTTCCAATCTCGATATTCGTGCCCGTGGCTGAAGTGGGCTGCCAGCCCTGGCCTTGAGTAGGTAAGCCTTCGAGGTACAGCGCGGCGCCTTCATCGGCGCCAGAATAGAACATCGGCGACGTTTCTGCGTTCAGGTCGTGGTCAACTCCGTCAATGTAGGACACCGAATTATCGGCCATGGCCAGCGGGCTGGCGAGCCCAAGCGCGGCAACAATTGCAAAGGTCAGCGCATTGTGTTTTGCACTAATTGTCCATCCTGACTCAGGCTTTTTAATAAAAGGGGAGACTTCATTAGCGTGCGCCTGTATTTTAACTTTGCTGTGGCCTCGCGCCAGTTCTGAAGCCACGATATACATATTTCGCACGGCGCTCCAGACAATACTGTAGGTCCTGTTCAATTTTTAAATTTCCTTTTAATAACGTTCACGAAGCAAGCTTGATTTTGATTGGGCTGTAAATAACGTTTAAATGGTGTATATCAATGAGTTAAATAATAAATAACAAAAACATGGCGCTACGAATGATTGCAACCACCTGTTACAATATATTATCAAAGCCAAATTATTAACCAATTTCAAGGATTATTTCAATGGCAGGTCAATTTCTGTTTGATTTATAATTTATATAAATATATTTATCCATTCTATAAGCATTCACACTGTAAATAACATTTAATGATTACATATATTGGAATAAATAGATTCGCGAGGCAAAAAGGTGTGTTTATCATGCGACACCTGGTGTTATTGTAAATATATTCGTCCTACTTCAAGTTGCATGTGCTGCGGCTGCGTTCCCTCACCCCAGTCACTTACTTTATGTCGCCTTCCTGCAACTCGAATTATTTAGAGTATATGGATAGCGCCAGATGCCGGGTTGCAGAAGGGAGACAGCGCTTTTACACACTCGCGGCAAACGGTGGTGACTCCAGTTAGCAGAACATATACTTTTCAATGAATGCGCCGATTACTTTTTCATGAAGCTCAATGGAACGTGAAAAGCAGATTCTTTTCGTGCCAGACGCTTAATACGTTAATCCACGCACGTCGCATAACCTGCTGAACTTGCTGGCTTAATGGCGCAGTTTTGTTGCCTGGTATTCTCATCCACACCGCAATACATGCCGCCGCTCGAGGTTGATTTAGATAAATAGGGATAGCCCTGCGTCGGCCAGCCTAACGAACTAATTGAATGATACAGCGTCAACAGGTCGTTATTATCCGGTGCTTTGCTAAGGCTACCGCACTGTTTGGCAATATCCCATTTCGTGTTGTCCACCGTATGCGCTATCGCCCAGTACTCGTTATTTGCATGCACTCCGTTGGTAAATACAGGCGTCACGCCTGACAGCATCTCAGCCTGAAGCCACGGACGATGCAGCGTTTTTCCGTTGACGGATGTCGTATCCGACATATTTCCCCAGAACAACGCTTTATCCGTATCCGGGCTGGTAAGTACCATAAAAATCACATCCAGCGATGCGTGAAGAGTCGTATTGTCCGTCAGTTTCACCGTGAGTGGCGTTTTCAACCCCAGGCTTTTATCCTGATTAAGCGTAAACGTTGCCGTACCGTCGCTGCCGGTAGTGCCGGTAAAGACAATCCCAGTGGTGGTCATACTTTGGCTGGCGCTTACGGGAGTCAGCGCTTTAAGCATGAGATCGTCTGCTCCGGCATCCGCTGCCACGTCGCCATCCGTTATCACCGTACCTGCCCGATTTTTCGAATCGCCACGTGACAACGTAAAACCGACGTTGGCGACCGGGTTACCGCTGCTATCTTTTACCGTCACCGTTAACGGCATCGCGCTTCCCTTCGCCACTGCCGCCGCATTTTTCGCGCTGTCCATCGCCGTCGAGGTCAGCGTAATACTGGCAGGAGTAGAAGTACGCGGTTCGACCAGACAGACCTGAGCACCGGTGGCAGTCGATGAACTGGCGGTGCCTTTATCGCCGCTATTCAGGTTTATAAATTGGTAATATCCGGTATTCGGCGCACGATCCGCCGCCCACCAGGATTTGTTCCCCGCCACCGGCCAGCCATAGTTTGTACCGATTGCGCCGTCAGGATTGTCGCCATACAACGTTTGTAGATCGCCTGACAACGGCTGATATTCCGCATCACAGCCGGTTGCGCCCGCTTTTTCAGTGTTCGCTGCGGTGACTAATGGCCACGTTTCATTGTTAACCAGGTAAGTACCGCTATTCGACGTCATCTCCGCCGCCAGCAGCGGACGCCGGAACTTCACGCCCGCGCTGTTGGTCACGGTTTCCGGCATGTGTCCCCAGTATTTGGCTTTATCGCTGTCCGGGCTGGTAATGACGGTGAAAATGACGTCCATATTGCTAACTGTCAGCGGATCGTCGACAAGCATCGCCTGCAGCGGTGTTCTCAGGCCACGGGAATCATCCTGCGTCACTTCGAGTTGCGCTTTACCATTCTCATCCGTAATGCCATACCAATAACTTGTGCACGAAGATACCGTGCAGTTAAACGTCATTGAGCCCGTAGACGGCGCAACCGATGTGAGTACCATGCCTTCGCCGGAACTGCCATCAACGACACCAGACCGATCTATCGAAAGCGTTCGTCCCAAACGGATAGCGGTATTGGGCTGCGGCGTGCCGGAACCATCCCTCACAGTGACGGTCAACGGCAGGCTCTCGCCCTTCTTCGCCGCTGGAGCGCCTTTATCCGCATCCATGGCGCTGGAGGTGAGTTCTATCGACAATTCCCGGCGCTTTGCCAGACAAAGCTGCGCCGTGGCGGTATTGGCTTTGGTTGTCAGCGTATTATTGTCACTGAGTCTGACATACTGGAACTGACTGTCTGAGTGCGTGGCATCCGGTACTGAGTTACCCGCCCCCCAATATTTTCCTGATGCCACCGGTAGGCCAAGCGTTGTCGTGAGTGCGCCATTGGGATAATCGGTATATAGCGTCTGTAAATCATTTACCGTCGGCAACCCCAGCCGATCGCACGGGCTGGCGGAATCCTGATACATATTCGGATAACGGCTCCAGGTATACCAGGACTCGTTATTTTCCGTATAACCCGACGTGTCCGCCGTTGAAGAAAGTTCAGCACGCAGCAGCGGTCGCTTAAATTCAACCCCCTTACTGTTGGTAAAGGTTTCCGGCATATGGCCCCAGTATTTGGCCTTATCGCTGTCCGGGCTGGTCACTACGGTAAAGATAGCGTCTTTGCTGTCTGTCAGGTTGCTGCCGTCCATCGTGGCGGCGCTGATGGTGGTTTTTAAACCGGCGGTACTGTCCTGAGCAAGGGTAAATGTCACCTGCCCCTGGGCATCGGTTTGCGCATACAGATATTTCGCCGAAGTATCCAGCAGATATGTCGCCAGGCCGGACGGCATCACATTACGCAGCGTAATATCGTCTGTGACGCTTGAGGACGATGTGGCGCTGTTGGCGCGATTGTACGAAGATCCGCGGCTCAATTTTACCATCACGTTTTTCATCGGCTGACCTGCGGCGTCTTTCACGTCGATGGTGGCGGTCATCTGCTCGCCCTTCTTCGCCTTTGCAATTCCGGTGGTTTCATCCTGGCCTGCCAGCGTCAGCGTCAGGCTGGCGGCGGCGCTGCGCGGCGAGGTAAGACAGGTCTGCATGTAGTACGCCGAGGTGCTGGTCGTCGTTTTGATATCATTGCCGTCGTTAAACAGGTTGACCGCCGCGTAGAGCGACTGCGCGCCGTCTGACGATATCACGTAATCCCCCGCCCACCAGTAGCGGCTGACGTTGTTGTTGCCCGAATTGGTCATCGGCCAGCCGTTACGGCTGCGCATGGCGTTATCCGGGTATGTCCCGTACAGCGTCTGGAGGTTGGCTACGGTAGGCAGCGCGTTGCGCCCACAGCCGCCGCCGGTGCCGTTCCAGGCTTTATCGACGGTTATCATGCCCCAGGTTTCGCCTTTGTCGTAGTAACCGTTGGCGATAGTCAGCGTTTTACCGGGTGTAGCGCTGAACTCGCTCGCCAGCAGCGGGCGCTTGTACACCACGCCGCTGCTGTCGGTTAACGTTTCCGCCATATGGCCCCAGTAGTTGGCCTTCGGCGTGTCCGGGCTGGTAATCACAGTGAAAATAACCGGCAGCGGCGCGGTCGTTGCGACGTTGCTGTGCTCTATCGACGCCGTCAGAGGCGTTTTAAAGCCAGCCCCCCCATCCTGGCTGATATCCAGCGTCAACGTACCGTCGGCGCCAGTGGCGGTATAATATTTAACGCCGCTGTTACGCCCGTCACTATGGTTTATCTGTATCTCCGCCGCCACCGAGCTATTCACCTCCTGATTCGCCCGCCCAATACTGTCGCCGCGCATAAAGATAACCGGCGTATCGGCCACCGGGTTGCCCTGGGCATCCAGCGTGGTGATAGTAACCGGAATCGTCTCGCCGACTTTCGCTTTAGCGAAGCCGTCGCTGTCGTTATACACAGGCGAAGTGAGTGTTATCTGCGTCGCCGCCGGATGGGCGTTTTGCAGGCAAACAAAATAGAGCTTTTCATTCCACAGCAGCGAACCGATGCCGCCGTCGCGCAGATTAATTGACTTAACGTAGCGGTTTTGCGTACTCCTGCTCAAATCGGCGGTGCTGTCCTGGTAGTTTTTACCGTCCAACGGCCAGCCCTGCTGGGTATTCATGGCGCCGCCGGGCCAGGTGTCGTACAGCGACTGGAGATCGGCAAGCGTGGGCACAAATCCCGCGCCGCAGGCATCTTTCACCACTTCAAAATCGACGATTCCCCAGGCTTCGTTGTTTTCCGTATTGTCGCCGTGGGTAACGCCGCTGGCGATTTCAGCCGATAATAGCGGGCGCTTAAACACCACGCCGTTGGCCGCCGTCGTCGTTTCCGGCATATGGCCCCACATTTTGGCTTTGTCGCTGTCCGGGCTGGTGACCACGGTGAAAATAGTGTCAATACTGGCCGTCGCGCTGGCGTTATCGTACAGCGCCGCCGTAATCGTGACTTTCGTCCCATGGGTATCCGGGCGGGTAACGTTGATAATTTTGCTGCCGTCCTCGCCGGTCATGCCGCCGATTTTGGTGGCGCTGTCGTTGAGCGAATCGCCGTCGATCACTACCGCCGAGACGATGCCGTCGCCGCTACCGGCGATATGTTTCTCCCCCTGGCGGGTATAGCCGTCGCCGCGGCTTAACACGAACGGCGCTTGCGGCAGCGGATTGCCGCTGGCGTCTTTTACCGTCACTTTAAGCTGGAGCGTATCGCCCTTTTTCACCTTCACCGCGTGTTCGCTGTTTGCGTCATACCACAATGCCGCATCCACTGGCTCAATGGTAATGGACGCCGCCGTCGGATTTTTGCTGACCAGACAGCTCACGTAGTCCGACGCGTCGCCGGAGGCGGTATAGCCGCCCGCCGCCAGTGATACCGCCTGCCATGTAGCGGCGCTGGCAAAGGTGGATGACCAGTAGTCATACTCAGTCGGCCAGCCGGATACGGTGTGGATTTTATTGTCGTCGCTGGAGGCATACAGCGCGGCAAGCTGATCGGCGCGCGGCAGATGGCCGGCCTCGCAGCCCCCGGCGTTGGGGTTATTCAGCGCGTCGGCGTGGCTGACACGCGCCCAGGTTTCGTTATCCTGCTCCTGGGTACGGGTGGCGGCAGTCGCTTCCGCCGCCAGCTTTGGCCGCTGGAATTCCATATCACCCACGGTGAGCGTGTCCGCCATATGGCCCCACATCTGCGCATCCGGCGTATCGGGGCTGGTGGGGACGGTAAATTTCACGCTGCGGTTGACGGGCGTGGTAATCAGTGAGTTGACCGGCAGGACGCTCAGCGGCATCAGTAAGCCCACGCCCTGCGGCTGTTCAATCACCAGCGTGGCGTTGCCCTCATTGTCGGTCATGCCCTGGTACGTCATTGACGCCTGGGAAGAGCCAAACGGCGTCCCGCCCATCACCAGCGTTCCGTCGCTGGGATCGGTAAAGCCCGTCGTGGCGTTGTGGCGATTTTTGCCGTGTGCCAGGGTGACGGTAAAGCGGGCGTTGGGCACGCTTAACCCATTCAGCGCATTGACGGAATGGACATTCATTGTGATTTGTTCGCCGACTTTGGCTACCGCATTGCGTAACGACTCATCGCCATTAAAGTAAACGTCCAGGCTGGTCACTAACTCATTGCCAGAGCAGGAAAGATAGTTCGGTTCGCCGCCGCTGAATATGCTGTCCGCGCCGGTCGCCAGGTTGACGTGCGCAGTGGTGGCGCCCTCGGTATCCGCCGCGATATAGCTGTGTTTCTGCGTCGGCCAGCCGTAGGTCGTTTCCATCGCGTTGCCGGAATGGGCCTGATACAGCGTATCCAGCAGCAGTTGCCCCGGCACCTGGCCGGTACCGCACTGGTTCGTCGCCGCCGTTACCGAGTTAAACGTCGCCCAGTATTCGTTATTCTCAAATTCGGAACCGGTATCCTGCGCGGCCTCTTCTGCCAGCAGCGGGCGTTTGTAGATATTGCCCGCTTCCACCACGCCCTGCATATGGCCCCACATGCGCGCCTGCGCCACGTCCGGGCTGGTGACGACGGTAAAAATCACGTTCTGCGTCGCTTCTGTACCGTCGAACAGCACCACACGCACCGGGGTTAATACGCCCGCACCCTTGTCCTGAGTCAACACCAGCGAGAACTGACCGTTGGCGTCGGTCATGCCATGATAGTGGCCGTCGCTGCCTTCCAGATTGGTGATGACCACCGGGTCATCCGTCCACTGATGCCCGCTATCAATATCGGCGTTCTTTTGATTCTGACGATTCTGCTCGTCGCCCAGGTAGACATTAAAGTAGCGATAAGGCAGCGGTTTATTGGTGGCGCTGTCGGTGACGGTGATCTTCATGTTGATCTCCTCGCCCACCTTCACTTTCGCCGCGTTGACCGTTGAATCAACATTATCGGCGCTAATCACTAATTTCGGCGTGACCACAGGCGGGGCTTTATCCACGCAGCTAACCAGTGATTGCGTGGCGTCCGGCATCTGCGTGAGGCTGCGGCTGCGCATATCAATGCTGATATGGTCAGTGGCAATCGATCCCGGGGAAGAGGACCAGTACTCTTCGTCACCGGATGTCTGCCCCACCGGCCAGCCGAGAGTGGCGGCCAGATCGCCGCGCTCGATTTTTAACCCTTCCAGTTGGCGCGCATCCGGCAGAATATCGCAATGCGCGTCGGCGTGGCCCCAGTTGAACTGCGCCCAGGTTTCATTGTTAATGCTGGCGGTGCGGTCTTCACCGTCGGTTTCCGCCGCCAGTTTGGGGCGGTAAAAGGTGTAGCTTGCGCCGTCTACCGTGGCGGTGGACGTCTCTGCCATATGGCCGTACATGTTGGCGCTGCTGCTGTCCGGGCTGGTGAGGGTGGTAAAAATCACGTCCACGCTGGCTTTCAGCGCTGGCGCGTTCGACGGGTGCGCCATCAGCGGCGTTTTTACGCCCGGACCGTTCGCCTGGGTGACGACCACGGTCGCCACGCCCTCGGCGTTGGTCGTACCGTGGTATTCCGTGACGGTGGTGGTCAGTTCGGTATTGCCGACGCGCACCGGCGCGGTATTGTTTACCGCGCCCTGGCGGTTTTGCGCGTCGCCGCGGGTAATCACGAAATCAACGTTGCCCTCCGGTTCACCGCCGCAGTCTTTGGTCGTTACCGTCAGCGTGAGGCTTTCACCCGCTTTGACCTTCGCGGCGTTGAGCAACTCGTCCAGATGATCGGCGGCGAGCGTGACCGGGTCGCCCACGGCGGGCGCGATATCCACGGCAAACTTTTGATCAAGCACTTCGACCGCCGTGTTATAAGGCACGCCGGTGCGGGTAAGCAACCACAGCGGCGGTATGGCGGTTGAGGTATCCAGTTGCGGCCAGACCACCAGATGGCGGCCTGCCAGATTCTGCGCGCAGAAACTTATATTGCTGACGGGTTGCGGATCAAGCGGCGTATCCGGCGTGGCGGCATCGGCCCACACCAGCGTAACGGCGGGCGCGCGTTCAGCCTGCCAGGCCAGCGGCGGCACGGCGAAGATATCGCCTTCGGTGTCGTGCGGATTGGTTAAGGCCAGCGCGCTGCCGGCATCACTGGTGCTGAACTGGCTGGGCTTCGCGGAGTAATCAACGAGATTCGCCGCATCAGAGCGCAACTGAACGCTACCCTGATATACCGGGATCGTTACACTGTCGGCCTGAGGCGGAGTGCCGTTAATAGCCGCAGTTTGCTCAGTGAGTTCCTGCCATGCGCCGCTGCTTCGCACGGCCTGCGCGAAGAAAGGCGTTAAACTGAGGGCGCATAGCAGCAGCCAGGGTAAAAAACCGACACACTTTTTCAATTTCACTGACGTACCTGAGAAAAGTCCATTTCGTTGCAGTTCATTCCATGAATACAAAAACGTAAAAATACATCGCTACCGGAACAGCGCCAGCCGCAAGGGATACCCAGGTTGGGCGCCGCAAAGCACAACCCAACATTCACGCCCAACATCCGGCACCGCAGTGTTGGGTTTCGGCTTTGCCTCACCCAACCTACTGCACCCGACACGACCCAAAACCAAAATCGCTTTTCACACGAGTACAGGTTTCCACCCCGGTGGTTTCGTTAAATGAGCAGAAACGACCGCTTTGGCTCCCTTCCGTTTGCGACATATAGTCATAGGTGTAACTTGACGCTGGCGCTGACGTCGGCCATCGCAAGGTGCCAATAACGTCACGTAACGCCTTCAGATCGTCCAGCGAGGCCATGTTTTCCTGCGATCCGCAAAGAACAACCAGCGATGTATCCGCATGTCCGCCACTCGCGTAATCGATATAGTTCGGCGACCATACCTCATTATTAAATGGCCACATGCCCGGCCCCTTTTTAGCGAGTTCGGCTCTCAGATACGGGCGGCGCAACGTGACGCCGTTAACCTTCACGGTATCCGGCATATGGCCCCAGTACGACGCATATGGGGTATCCGGGCTGGTTGGCACCGTAAAGATCGCATCGACGCTCGTCGTCTCGGTAGCTTGATCCGCAAGCGTCGCCGTGACGGACGTTCTCAAACCCAGCGATTTATCCTGGTTTAACGTGAACCGCAACTTACCGTCATCGCCGGTAAAGCCATACCATTTCGTGCTGATTCCCTTCTGGTTAGTAAACGGCAATGCCGCACCCGCAGGCGAAACCGGCGTCAGGGTCATGTCTGATGACGAACCTTTGGACGGAACCGGCTCACCAATCACGCCGGGCTGAATGGCTCCGCTATCCACCGTACCACGTGAATAAGAGTAATCACGCGTCAGCATAACCGTCGCCCCCGCCTGTGGTTGCCCGGCGGCGTTCGTTACCGTGACCGTCATCGGTATCGCCTCGCCTGTTTTCATCACCGCCGCCGATTTATCCGCGTTCCACACGTCCGCCGAGAACACCATATTCATATGGCGCGGTTCCGTCAGACAGAGCTGGTAATAGTAATTACCCGGTGTCTCCTGACTAGTGCCGCCTTTATTCGTACTGAGATCAATAAACTGCCAGTAAAGGGTTTGATTTTTTATCAGGCTGTCACCCGCCCACCATTTCTTCTTGATGGGCAGCCCAAGGTCGGTCGTGACCTTGCCGCTGGGATGATCGCCGTACAGCGCCTGGAGATCCACCAGTGTGGCCATCTGATTCATCGAGCACGCGCCATAATCACCGGTATTAAAATTATTCACCGTAGACCAGGCTTCATTAGTTTCAGGATAACTCTGCGCGTGCTCCTGCGATGAGAGTTCGTCATACAGCAGCGGACGCATAAACTTCGCGCCGTTGCTGGCGGTGAAGGTTTCCGGCATGTGGCCGTACATATTGGCTTTGTCGCTGTTCGGGCTGGTGATAGTGGTGAACACCACCGGCAGCGATGAGGTCACCGTCGGCGTATCGGTCAGCGCCGCAGTCAGCACGTTTTTCACCCCCGGCCCATTTGGCTCGGTCAGCGTGAGGGCTAACGTACCGTCTGCCCCGGTCACACCATAAAGCGTATTTGTATCAGTGAATTGTTGCGTCGCGCCACTGCTCTGCGCCACTCCTATATCGGCGTAGCCAGTAAAGTCATAGCCGGCTTTACGCGCCGACCCGGCGTCACGTGTAAGCGAAAAAAGCGTATAAGGCGCCGGGTTGCCCGCCGCATCGGTGGTGGTGACGATCAACGGGAGCGATTCGCTGTTTTTCACCTTCACCGCCTGTACATCGCTATCCGTCGCCAGCGTGGAGGTCAACGTAATCTGCATGGCCGGCACCTGCTGCGTCGGGGAGCAAATTAGATATTGCGTATTGTAAGTCGAGTCCACGCCCGCCGCCCGACGAGTATCGTCACTCAGATCGACGGCATAATAGTTACGGGAAGTGGCGGAGCTTATTGACCCTGCGTTCGAATTACTCCAGTAAGAACGGACGACAGGCCAGCCCTGGGCCGTTTTTATCGTGCGATCGGGGTATTTTCTGTACAGTGAATCCAGCGATGCTATGGAAGGATAATAGCCGCTGGCGCAATTGGCCGGATTGGTTTTCGTTGTTGTCGGCCCGAAAAAACCGGCCCAGGTTTCATTATCTTCCAGGTACGAAACGACATTTGACTTATTCGTCTCCTCGTAAAGCAGCGGGCGCTGATACACCGTGCCGTCCGCTGCCGTCAGCGACGGCGACATATGCCCCCACATACGGGCGACGCTGGCATCCGGGCTGGTGATGACGGTAAAGATGGTGTCGATGCTGGCGCTCACGGCGGCGTTTTCATACAGCGTGGCAATAATGGCTGTGAGGGTGCCGTGAGTGTCCGGGCGGGTGACGCTGATGATGCGGGTGCCGTCAGCGCCGGTCAGCATCCCCATTTTAGTGGTGGTCCAGGCCAGTGATTCACCATCGATCACCACGGGCGTGACGATATTTTGCAGATCCTCACCGTCCTGGGCGGTGTACTTCTCCCCGCGACGGTCATAACCGTCGCCACGGGTGAGCACAAACGGCGTTTCGGGAAGCAGGTTGCCGCTGGCGTCCTTCACCGTCACCTTCAGTTGGACAGTATCGCCCTTTTTGGCTTTGACCGCGTGCACGCCGCTACCGTCATACCATAATGATGGATCGACTGGCTCAATGGTAATCGAGGCTGCCGCCGGGTTAGCGTTGACCAGACAACTGGCGTAAATTGAGACGTTGGCGTTGGCAAATTCGCTGCCGCTAAACAGCGAGATCAGTTTCCACGTGCTGGCGCTCTGGAAGGTGGACGACCAATAGTTAAGCAATGTCGGCCAACCCTGGGTGCTTTTTATCGCGCCGTCGCTGTTGGCCTTGTACAGCGCCTCAAGCTGGTCGATGCGCGGCAGGTGGTTCGCCACGCAGCCGCCCTTATCCGGGTTGCCTGCCGCGTCAGGGTGCAGAACGCGCGCCCAGGTTTCGTTGGCTTCAACCTGGGTACGTTCCGGCGTGACTTCATCCGCCAGCCTGGGTCGCTCAAAGGTCAGATCGCCAACGGTGATGGTGTCGGCCATATGGCCCCACATTTTGGCTTTTGCCGTATCCGGGCTGGTGGCGACAGTAAACTTCACGCTGCGAGAAATGGGCGAGCTGATTAATGAATCGACGGGCGTGATGCTTAACGGCGTCAGCAGCCCCACCCCCTTCGGCTGGGTGAGGATAATGGTCGCATCGCCGTTGGCGTCGGTGATCCCCTGATAAACCTGTCCGGCAACGTAGCCGACGCCGTCAAACTGCATCTCGCCGTTGCTGGTATCGGTAAAGCCAGTCGTCAGCCCGTCGCGCCGCCTGCCGTTCGCCATGGTGACGGTGAAGTCGGTATAGGCGACCGCCATGTCGTTGAGGGCGTTGCGCGAATGAACGTTCAGCTTAATCTGTTCACCCACTTTGGCGTCGGCGTTTTTGATCACCGGGTCGTCGTTGAAGTAGACGTCCAGCACCGCCACCATTTCGTTAGCCGAGCAGGTCAGATAGTTCGGTTCATTGGTAAATTTGCCACTATCGCCGTTTTCGAGGTTGACGTGTACCGTTCCGGAGGCGTCGCTGTCGGCGGCGATGAAATAATCTTCGGTCGGCCAGCCGTGTTCGCTTTCTATCTGGCCGCCAGCATGTTCGCTGTACAAATGTGCCAGCGATGACTGGTCCGGCACCTGGCCGGTGCCGCACTGCGCGGTGGCAGACGCCACCGAGTTAAATGTCGCCCACTCTTCGTTATTTTCGCTGAACTGGCCGTCTTTGTGGCTGGCTTCCACCGCCAGCAGCGGGCGTTTATACAGGTTACCCGCGTCTATTACGCCCTGCATATGGCCCCACATGTTGGCGCCATCCACGTCCGGGCTGGTGACCACGGTGAAAATCACGCTAAAGGGAAGTTCGACGCTGCCGCCTTCATCATCCGGCATCACGATGCGGATGGGCGTCTCAACGCCCAGGCCGCTGTCGTGCTTTAACGTCAGGTGCGCCTGGCCGTTGGCGTCGGTCATCCCGGTATAGTGCTCCGGTGAAGAAGCGCGCATATCGTCACTACTCACCGTTACCCGCTGATTATCCCACGCATCCTGATGTTCTCCCTTACGGTTCTTCGCCGGATCAATCAATATCTCCACGTAACGATAAGGCAGCGGTTTTTGCGTGTCTTTGTCGACCACGGTCATCGCCAGATCAATCTCTTCCCCTACCTGCGCTTTATAGGGCCCCTCCGGAGAGAGGGTTATCTGCGGGTGCGCCGCAGGCTGGGCCTTATCCACACAGCTGACCAGCAGCGTATTGCTGTCGGCTACCCTGGCGACCGACGCGCTGTTCATATGCACCGCAGCGTGATAGCCGCTCAGTTGATCTTTGTTAGATGACCAGTATTCCGCATCGCCCGATACCGGCCAGCCGGTCCAGGTTTCCAACGTACTATGCTCTTGCCTTAGCGCCACCAGTTGTTCGGCGTCCGGCAGAATATTGCAATGGTTATCGGCACCGCTCCAGTCGAACAGCGCCCAGGTTTCGTTGGTATCCACAACGGTGCTATTTCCGCTGGTTTCCGCCGCCAGTTTTGGCCGGGTAAAAGTGTAGGTCGTACCGTTCAGCGTTGCCGTGGTGCTCTCCACCATATGGCCGTACATACTGGCCTTATCGCTGTCCGGACTGGTGATGGTGGTGAAAATGACGTCGACATTCGCCGTTAGCGTGGGATAGTCTGCCGAAGAAACGATAAGACGCGTTTTTACGCCTGGGCCTTGATCCTGCGTCACCACCACCGTGGCGTTGCCCTGCTCGTCCGTTACGCCATGATACTCTGTCTGCGCGGTCGTCAGCTCAGTATTACCAACGTGTACCGGGTTAGCGTTATTAACCACGCCCTGGCGATTTATTGCATCCTCGCGACGGATCACGAAGGCGGCATTCGCCTTTACGTCGCCATTACAGGCTTTGGTGGAGATGGTAAGGGTAATGCTCTCCCCGGCTTTGACTTTCGAGGCGTCAAAATTAGCGTCAAAATGATCGCCGCTCGCGGAAACGGGATCGTTCACCGCCGGTTTGATATTCAGCGTCACTTTTGGGCTAAGCAGCGGAATGATCGCATTATTTGGCACGCCGGTTCGGGTATAAAGCCACAGCGCGGGAACGTTCGTTTCATCTTCCAACTGCGCCCAGGCAACCAGTTGCCGACCCGCCAGATTCTGAGCGCAAAAGGTCTGGTTGAGAATCGGCTGTGGCGAGAGGGGCGTGTCTGGCGTGGCGGCATCGGCCCATACCAGGCTCATGGTCGGCGGCTGTTGATTTTCCCAAGCGATGCTCGGCGGATCGGTAAAAAGATCGCCTTCGGTATCGAGGGCGTTAACCGCACGCATCGAATCTGGAGCCGCATCCGCACTAAAATCGCGCGGCATGGCGGTGAATTCAATATCGTAGGTTTTGGTAGGGTCAAGCAGCATACTTCCCTGATACAGGGGAATAATGGCACCGTCGGCCAGCGGCGCGGTGCCGTTAACCGCGCCGGTCGTCGAGTTCAGCTCTTGCCAGGTCCCGCCCTTCAATAACGCCTGCGCAGGTGCGATCAACACTGCAAACATGATCAGTAATGTCAGTAAGAAATGTACAACTTTATTCACTTGCCGATTCCTGCCCATGAGCGATAGCCACCCGTTTTCATTCTTTGTCGTAATTCAACCCACTTTGCTTAGCGTGCAGCTAAGCAAAGTGCGCGGAAAATACCACTCCCCGCAGGGAGTGGTATGTTGAGGACAACTTATTTGCGTCTGTAGTCGATGGACAAACCAAAGCCCTGGACACCGTCGCTACCCACGGTAACGCCGCCGTCTGCTCCTTCGAACGCCGTTTTCGCTTCGGCGTTGGTGACAGGGATGACAAGGTCTTTATCGTTCCAGCTTTCGTTGACGATACCGCCAGTACCGGTACCTGCAATTTTACTGGTGCCGACGAATTTCCAGCGGTAGTCGTACTGGCTGGTAACCTCTTCACCGGTATCGTATTTACCTGCCGTACCACCCTCTTTATCTTTCCACAACAGAACTTTATAAGTTGTGTTGGTTTTGAGCGGAGTAGAGGTACCCAGCAGGTTGGTGGTTGAGCCAGACTCGTAGATAACCACATGGACGTTTTCATCCACCACCGGACCTTCCGGAATATCGTCGTCATCCGAACCACCGCCCGTATTGGTCGACAGGTCTTTCAACAGCAGTTCGGTTGCCACGGCAGGGTCGCCGGTAGTGGTGGTTGGCGTGATTTTGATACCGATATAGTGGTCTGCATCACCCGCCTGAATTTCATAGGTATCGCTACCTTTGGTGCCAATCTCTTCGGGATTGCTACCATTCTGGTCGCTGTATCTCATCCACTGCACCGTCAGTTTCGTGGCGGCGTTGTCGGTGTCGAGGTCGCCTTCCGTATCGCCAATCGCCCAGTTCACCGTGACTTTATCGCCAACGTGAAACTGCTTATCGCCTTCGGTCGTAATGGTCCTTGAGCCGCGATCGATAGTTACCGTCACGTGATCTTTGTCGGTATCCGCGGTTTTATCCGCCGCACGGGTAATCCACGGCACCGTACCCTGAATGGTGCCCGTCTGTTCAGAGACAATCTGCCACTGCCCCGATTTCAGATTACCGTTTGCCGCCACCGCTGGCGCGGCGCAATATCCGGCAACCACTAATGCTAAAGCGACCTTCGTCAGCCGCCGTTTTACTGTTGCTTGCATTCAGACTCTCCTTTTTCTCCAAATTCAGCGGCTGGCTGGTCAGCCATAACGCTGACGCTATTTCTGGCTATACGTAACGCGTATGCCGTAACCCTGAACGCCATCTTCCTCATTGGCGGCAAACTTCTGCGCTGCCTCTTTATTGGTTACTGGCAGGACAAGATCTTCATTCATGGTGTTGGCCAGCGCGCCGGTATGTCCGTTTGTACTTTGCCCGGTAAACTCCCACTGGTAGTCGTACAGCGACATCTCTTCTTCCGTGAGCTGCTCAGACATCTGGAATACGCCGTCTTTATTCTTGTCGCGCCACAGCAGGAAACGGTAGGTATTATTGACCGTAGGGTGCTTATCTTCTTTGCCGATAAGGTTGACAGGGTTGGCGGCTTTGACCTGATAAATCACCGCATTCAGCGCGCTCAGGTTGTCGCCGATAAAAGTGACATCAACGTAGTTACTGTCGCCATAGGCGTCTGCTTTCGCCTTCCAGCGGAAAGTTCCCGGCAGGGTACTGGAAAGCGTCACCGTCCCCGCTTCTTTGTCACGGCTGGCAATAAACACGCAGGGGGTTTCCGTGGTGCAGGGCGTCTGGGCCAGGGTGACTTTTTTATCATTGCTGTCGTACAACTCTGGCATCATGGTATCGTCCGCCAGTTCGTTACCATTGCGATCCGTGGCGTCGCCAAAAGAATCGGTGATCAGGAGATCCATCACCACGCCGTCTTCGCCATCGGCCAGCGCGCTGGCTTCATGGCTGTGATCGCTGCGATCGGTATCGGCAATGTTGTCGACGATCAGTTCAATTTTGCGATCCTGCTGGACGGTGATTTCAACCACGCCGGAGTTCTGCTTATTGCCCTTTTCATCTTCCAGCGTCATGCGTACTTTCCAGGTGTTCAGGGCGGTGCGCTGCTCCTCGGTCTCGGCATTAACCCAGGCAGGAAGCACCAGATTCCAGCTGTTATTGTTGCCTTCGGTTAACGCATTAGCTTTTACTACCGGCATCACCAGCGTACGGGCGGCGTTGTTTTTCGCCTGCCAGGAAGCAGAAATAATTTTGTAATGGTGGTTAATCAGCGCGTTGACCGTCCACTTACATTTCTCCAGCCCCACCGCAGCCTCAGGCGTATCTTCAATCACGCATTCCGGGTGTTCGTTGGTGGCGTCAGCCTTCAGCCACAACGTAACGTCCAGCGGATCTTTCTCGCGATATTCGAGAACGATGAAATTGTTACGATCGACAAAATCGGTGCGGCTGCCCATTAAGGAGTGCTGAATTTTAACGTTTTCCGGATCGAGCTGAGCCGCTAGCGGCGTGCCTATCTGATAGTTCACGGTCGCGTTAACGCTAAAATCGTTACTATCGCCAGTACCGGCTTTGTAATCCGTACCAACCGTGACCAGCGGTACCGGCGTATAATTTAGTCCGACGGTAACGGCATGAGGATCTTTTTGCAGGTTATCGGTGCCAAACAGCGCCACTTCATCGCCGTAGTACTGTTCGTAAATTAATTTAGCGCCAAGCTGCGGATAAAACGGCAGCCAGCTTTCCATGCGGATATCCCAGCCGCGCGCGGGTCGTTCTTCATAAAAGTCAAAATCTTTGGAATCTTTCCAGTCAGAAAGAGGATGGTAATAGTTGCCGGAGAATTTCAGGTAATCCGTCCAGGCTTCAGTTCCCAGACCTAATCGACGGTGACCGCGCGTAAAATCGTAGTCATAGAATGCGTTGCCGCCAAGCAGCCAGTTGCCGACATTCTGGCGCACGCCAAGCCCAACGTTACCAATGGTGCGGTCTTCCTTACGTTGAGCCGAAATCTGGCTAAAGAAAAGCGTGCTCTGGTTGTCATACCAGGGAATAAAATAATCCAGCGAACTGCCGTCCAGATCGCCGCCTTCGCCAATAGATAAACTGGTACGAACTTTACCATAAGGCGAAAGCATACCTTCGAGATAGGATTGCGCAGAAGACGTGACTTGCCCTTGAATATAACCGCGCGCCTGGGATTCCAACGCTTGCGGGGTGAGATTATCAAAGCCCTGGGTGGCGGAATTAATAAAGTAGTCAGCGCCCCGTTCTTTAAAGGTCTTTCCTTTATTTTCCTGTTCTTCTTTTTTCGCGGATTCGCTGGCTAAATCAGGCAGGGAGGAGTGGCTTTCATCATTATTTGCAGATACAGGGTTATCTGCGCCGGAAGCCGCTACTGATACTCCAGACACTAATAGCAGAACCAGAATGCGAATCCTTCGCACCATATGATATCCCTGTCGTTAAATAAATACGCCTCTATAAAACGATATTATATGGATGATTCACACGGAATCATAACCAACAGGCCTAAATATATTCCTAAAAAGAAATGTTTAATATGAAACAGACTAATAATATTGATATAATAAATAAAAAAGAAAGCTGCTATTTATTTATAATATTAATTTTAGGGAATAATATTCCCTATAAATAGTTGAATAAATAAAAAGAATTAAATAGCCGCCGGGCAGAATACTATGCAGATATTACGGGAGTATCGAATAACTATTTTGCCTTTAGCCGGATAAGACGTCGGCGCCTCTGCTCTGCGGCGCAACGTCGACAGCGGTTTTATTGATCGGAAATGACGAAATTAACCCGTTTTTTTGAAATTAAACCGTGACCGTTCTGGCAAAAATAGTCCATTGCGCCGCAAGCTTTCAAAACCTGTAACGGCTGGCGGCAGTCAGGACAAATTGCCTGTAACGAGAAATCTTTAGCGCATGTCTCGCAATGCGCAGTATCGCCATTGCGCTCCAGCGCGTGATGGCAAACGGGGCAGGTTATTTCCATAACATTCTCCTCAGGCGCGTGACTCACTTTTACTCGAAAGGCCTGATAGCGCGAGCTTGTCAGGCCTGGAATATTACTGAAAAAACATTACTTGCTTTTCTTGATATGTTTCATCAGACGCTTACGTTTGCGCATTTGCGTTGGCGTCAGTGTGTTACGCTTGTTCGCATACGGGTTCTCCCCTTCTTTAAACTGAATGCGAATCGGCGTTCCCATCACTTCCAACGACTTGCGGAAGTAGTTCATCAGATAGCGCTTATAGGAGTCTGGCAGATCTTTTACCTGGTTGCCGTGAATAACCACAATCGGCGGGTTATAGCCGCCAGCGTGGGCATATTTCAGTTTCACACGGCGACCGCGCACCAGCGGCGGCTGATGATCTTCCACCGCCATCGTCATGATACGGGTCAGCATCGCAGTGCTCACCCGGCGAGTGGAACTGTCGTAAGCCTCGCGTACGGACTCAAACAGGTTGCCGACGCCGCTGCCGTGTAACGCAGAGATAAAATGGACGCGGGCAAAATCAATAAAGCCCAGACGGAAATCCAGCGTCTCTTTCACCTGCTCTTTGACTTCCTGGCTCAGGCCATCCCATTTGTTGACTACGATAACGAGTGAGCGCCCACTATTGAGGATAAAGCCCAGCAGAGACAAATCCTGGTCGGAGATCCCCTCGCGCGCATCGATAACCAACAGTACGACGTTAGCGTCTTCAATCGCCTGCAACGTTTTAATCACCGAGAACTTTTCTACCGCATCGGTGATTTTTCCGCGCTTACGCACCCCCGCCGTGTCAATCAGCACATATTCCCGTTCGTCGCGTTCCATCGGGATATAAATGCTGTCGCGAGTAGTGCCTGGCATGTCGTATACCACCACGCGCTCTTCGCCGAGAATACGGTTAGTGAGTGTGGACTTACCTACGTTCGGGCGACCAACAATCGCCAGCTTTATCGGCAGGCTTTGCGGGTCAAAATCATCTTCCGGCACTTCTTCGCCATTTTGTTCCGCCTCGAACTGCGCCCAGTATTCCGCGTCTTCATCCACCTCTTCCTGCGGCGCGACATCATCCATCCACGGCAGAAGCACATGTTCCAGCAGGCTCAATACGCCGCGACCATGTGAGGCGGCGATAGGGTAAATTTCGCCTAATCCCAGCGAGTAAAAATCGACAACCGCCTGATCGGGATCGAGACCATCCGTTTTATTCGCCACCAGGAAGGTCGGTTTTTCACGGGAACGCAGATGTTTGGCAATCGCTTCATCCGCCGGCATCAGGCCAGCGCGCGCATCTACCATGAATAACACCACATCCGCTTCTTCAATCGCCAGCAGCGACTGTTCCGCCATCCGCGTTTCGACGCCGTCTTCGGTGCCGTCAATACCGCCGGTGTCGATACAGATAAACTCGCGGCCTTCAACTTCCGCACGACCGTACTTACGGTCACGAGTCAGACCCGGGAAATCCGCAACCAGCGCATCTCGGGTGCGGGTCAGACGGTTAAATAGCGTGGATTTTCCGACGTTAGGGCGCCCGACAAGCGCGACCACAGGTACCATGTTTAAAGCCTCATTAAAAAAATCATCAGACAACGCGCGCATTTTGCGCCATTGTTAAAAACAGGAAAACGGCCCCTACACCAGGAGCCGTTTTTTAAAACGCACAACCGTGACGATTAACGCGTAATCGCGTAGACCGTACCGTCTTTGGCCTGGATGAGCAGTTTACCATCCGCCACCGTCGGTTCGGTCAGAAAACCGGAACTGTCTACTTTTTGTTGGGCCACAAAACGCCCGTCATCAACATTAATCCAGTGCAGATAACCTTCGCTATCGCCGACGACTAAATCACCATTATACAGCACCGGGGAGGTCAGCAAACGGTGCAGCAGATCGCTTTGCGTCCACAGCGTTACGCCGCCGTCAGTGGTCAGCGCCAGCACGCGATCGTTCTGATCGACCAGGTAGATACGGTCGCCGTCGACGATAAAGTCATTGACCGAACCCAGCTCGCGTTTCCACATAATCTGACCACTGCGCAGATCCAGCGCCGTTAAGTTACCATTATACGCCAACGCGTAAACGACGCCGTTTACCACAACCGGCGTGGTATCAACGTCGCTCAGACGGTCAATTTCCGTTGGGCCAGTGGCCTGGGAGATACGCTGTTGCCAAATCATCTGGCCTTGTTGCATCAACACGGCGCTGACGCGGCCATTGTCGCCACCAACGATAGCCGCGCCGAACGCGGTTGCCGGCGCAGATTCCCCGCGCAGCGACAGCGAAGGCATATCCAGGTTCACCGTCCATTTAATGGCGCCATCCGCCTGATTTAGCGCCTGCAACTGACCGTTGCTGGTATGGATAAGGACGATTCCATCACTGACAACCGGGCGAGACAACGCTTCGCCTGCGACCTTCGTCTGCCATGCTGTAGTGCCGTCGCTGGTATTCAGCGCATAAACCTCGGCCTTTTCACTGCCGATATAGACGTGACCGCCCGCGACCGTGACGCCGCCGGACAACAGCGCGGACGAACGAGAGAACCAGCCGTCTTTTTCGCCCAGATTCACAGACCAGATCTCTTTGCCATCATCCGCATTGAGCGCTTTTACCACGCCCGCGCGATCGGCTGCATAGACCACGTTATCTGCCATTACCGGATGAAGGTTAGAATAAAATTCGCCAATTCCGTTACCGACAGAGGTACTCCAGACAGTGGTCGGGGTAAACTGGTTTTCAACCTGCGGTAATGGAGACATCTTGACGACATCTTCTTCGCCGCTAAACAGTGAACAGCCGCTGAGCAGGGTAACGGAAAGCAACCCTGGCAGAAGTAATTTACGCAATTGCATCGGGTCCCTCTCAGATGGACAAATTGTTGATTTTCATCTGCATCATTTCGCTCAACGCCGGAGAAGCATCGCTATTGACGCCCGCTTCCCATGCGCTGCGCGCGCCTTTTTTATCACCCTTATTCAGCAACGCTTCGCCGCGCAAATCAGCGACAATGGCCGTCCATCCTTCGCCTTTAACGGCATCCAGAGTTTTCAGCGCGGCATCAGCTTGCTTAAGCTGTAACTGAACGCGAGCGAGACGCAGATTAATCACCGCTTTGAGATTTTCATCGCTGGTGGCCGCCAACCCCTGCTGCAACTGGGCTTCGGCTTTTTTAAGTTCATTCTTATCCACAAACTGCTGCGCCAGTTCCATAGACGCCAGCGCACCATAGGTATTTTTATTCTCAGCCGCGAATTTTTCTGCGGCGGGAATGCTATCCGGCTTATCGGCGCTTACCGCCGTCACCGCATTTTGATACGCCAGAGAAGCAGCACGCGCGGACTCCGTCTGATGGCTGCTCCAGTAACGCCAGCCAACCAGCGCGCCAACCCCTAAAATCACTCCGACAGCCAGCGCTTTGCCGTTTTCGGCAAAGAAGCGTTTAATCGCATCCACCTGGTCGTGTTCGTTCTCGTAAATTTCCACGCTGTCCTTCTCCTTAGCCCAATAAAGTGCGCAAATGCGCGGCGACGCTGTCCTGCGCCACTGCCGTTTGCTCACCGGAGCGCAAATCCTTCACTACAACAGTCCCATCGGCGACTTCAGATTCGCCAAGAACCAGTGCAATACGGGCACCCCACTTATCGGCGCGGGCAAACTGTTTCTTAAAGTTGCCGCCGCCGTGGTTTGTCATTAGCTTCACGCCTGGCATTTCATCGCGCAGCCGCTCCGCCAGCGTCATTGCCGCAGACTGCGTTTGTGCGCCGGCAGCTACCAGGTATATATCGACAACAGGAGAGGCAATAAATTCCGGATTAACTGCCTGAACTAACAAAACAAGTCGTTCCAGGCCCATCGCAAAGCCCACTGCCGGGGTAGCGCGACCACCCAGTTGTTCCACCAGACCGTCATAACGACCACCCGCACAGACGGTGCCTTGTGACCCCAGACTGTTTGTTACCCATTCAAATACGGTGCGGTTGTAGTAATCCAGACCGCGTACCAGACGCTGGTTGACGGTGTAGGCAATCCCCGCCGCGTCCAGCAATTTACACAGGCCGGCAAAGTGCTCGCGTGAATCGTCATCGAGATAGTCGCCGAGAGCGGGCGCGTCGTTGAGCAGCGCCTGCACGTCCGGATTTTTTGAATCCAGCACGCGCAGCGGATTGGTATACATACGGCGTTTGCAGTCTTCGTCCAGCGTCTCTTGATGCTGTTCGAGGAACGCGACCAGCGCATCGCGATAGTTCGCACGCGCCTCTAATGAACCAATAGAGTTCAGCTCCAGGCTAACGTGGTCAGCGATGCCTAGCGCGCGCCACCAGCGTGCGGTCAGCATAATCAGCTCCGCGTCAATATCCGGGCCTTGTAAGCCGAAGACTTCGGCGCCTAGCTGGTGGAACTGACGGTAGCGGCCTTTTTGCGGACGCTCATGACGGAACATCGGGCCGATATACCACAAACGCTGTTCCTGATTGTACAGGAGACCATGTTCGATGCCGGCGCGTACACAGCCCGCCGTACCTTCAGGGCGCAATGTCAGGCTATCGCCGTTGCGATCCTCAAAGGTGTACATCTCTTTTTCAACCACGTCAGTAACTTCACCGATCGCGCGTTTGAATAACGGGGTCTGCTCTACAATCGGCAAGCGGATTTCACTGTAACCGTAGCTGCCGAGCACGTTTTTGAGTGTGCCTTCAATGCGCTGCCAGATGGCGGTTTCGCCAGGCAGATAATCGTTCATGCCGCGAATGGCTTGAATGTTTTTTGCCACGTTTATTCTCTTTCTGAATATAAAAATGAACCCTCAGCGCTTCCCCGAACGAACCGGGAGCCATGCGGGTTCAATCATACACGGGAAGCGCGCCGCTTCCCATCACGTTCTTATTTTTCAACCTGCAGCACGTCAATCCGACGCGCTTCATCAAGTTGACTTGCTTTCGCGCGAATACGAGATTCAAGCTGCGCGATCATATCGTCGTTGTCGAGTCTGTCCTTACGCACGCCGTCTTCATACAGGCCGCTTTTCTTATTGCCGCCCGTCACGCCCAGCGTCGATACCAGCGCTTCGCCAGGCCCGTTCACTACGCAACCGATGATCGAGACGTCCATCGGGGTGATGATATCTTCCAGACGCTGCTCCAGCGCGTTCACCGTGCCGATAACGTCGAACTCCTGGCGAGAACAGGTCGGGCAGGCGATGAAATTGATGCCGCGCGCGCGAATGCGCAGCGACTTCAAAATATCGAAACCGACTTTGATCTCTTCCACCGGGTCGGCCGCCAACGATACGCGCAGCGTGTCGCCGATGCCTTCCGATAACAGCAGACCTAAACCGATCGCCGACTTGACTGCCCCGCTACGCGCGCCGCCCGCTTCGGTGATCCCCAGATGCAGCGGCTGATCGATCTGTTTAGCCAACAAACGATAAGACTCAACGGCAAGGAATACATCGGACGCTTTTACGCTCACTTTGAACTGATCAAAGTTGAGACGATCGAGATGATCGACATGGCGCATGGCTGATTCCAGCAGCGCCTGCGGCGTCGGCTCACCGTATTTTTCCTGCAGATCTTTTTCCAGCGATCCGGCATTTACGCCGATACGAATAGGGATGTTTTTGTCGCGCGCGCAGTCCACCACCATGCGAATGCGTTCTTCGTTACCGATATTGCCGGGGTTGATACGCAAGCAGTCAACGCCGTATTCCGCTACTTTCAGCGCAATGCGGTAGTCGAAGTGAATATCGGCAACCAGCGGGACGTTAACCTGCTGTTTGATAAGCTTGAACGCTTCGGCGGCGTCCATGGTCGGTACAGAAACACGAACAATATCTGCGCCAACGCGTTCCAGCGCTTTGATCTGATTAACCGTCGCTTCCACGTCAGTGGTACGCGTGTTAGTCATCGACTGGACGGTGATGGGGGCGCCATCGCCAATCGGCACATTACCAACGTAAATACGTGTCGATTTTCTACGTTGAATCGGAGCCTGGTTATGCATGAAAAATCTCCCGCGTTACCCGTCTGTTACTGCGCCGGTGTCGGTTCGGCATTAAGGGTCAGACGCGCAACCTGATTAGTTCTGATAAAGCGGCTCAGATCGACAGGTTTTCCTTGATACTGGATCTGCACCGCGGCCGGCGCGCCAATTTTAAGTTTATAAGGCGCCTGACCTGTTAGGTTTAAATTACCATCTTTACGCTGCATACCGCTAAACAGCTTCTTACCCGTGGCGTCAGTGACTTCGAGCCAGCAGTCAGCGGTAAAATTCATCACCAGCGCGTTCGGATCGGCAGCAGGCGCCGCTACGCCAGCCTGACTGGTCGGCAGCGCGGACGGCGTTTCCGTTGCCGCTGGCGCGGCAGATGTCGCAGCCGTATCGACATTCGCCTGCGAAGGCGCGACTACCGTATTTTGCGTTGCCGTTGCCGTTGGCGCTGGCGCTGGCGTTTGCGTCGCCGCTGTCGAATCAACCGGCGTCGCAGGAGCCGGAGCCGTTTGCGCTGGCGTCGTATCCTGGCTTGTCGCGTCACGGGTGTCCAGCGGTACATTTTGGCCGCTGTCTTTATCTGCGTTCAGTTCAGCCGTACTTTGATCGGCCATTGTCGTGATCTCTTCCTGCTGCGCCTTATGGTTCTGCCACCACCAGGCGCCGGTCAGCCCTACGACCACAAACAGTACCAGCCAGGTAAAAGACATTAACCAGCCATCGCGTTTTTTGCGACGCTTTCCTAATGAGAAACTCTGCATCGGAGCGACTTTGGCGGCGCGCAGCGGGGCCTGTTTTTCCAGCCCCGGCAGCAGTTCCTCTTCTGGAACATGCACCAGACGCGCATATGAGCGGATATATCCGCGCAGGAAGGTTGAAGCAAGATCGGACGGCGCCTTATCTTCTTCAATATCGCGTACCGTAGAAACCTTCAGGCAAAGTCGCTCAGCGACAGCCTGCTGGCTGAGTCCGAGTTGTTCACGGGCATTGCGCAGACGAACGCCGGTGGTTTGTGCTTCATTTTGGTCGTGCGTGGCTTCAGTATTCATTCGCTACAGCTACAGGTACGTGTAAATTAGGATTCAGGCGCCGACGAGCCGTAATGCCCGCCCACACCGCGAAACATCAGGTTAGTTAACCTTAGTCAGACAGTATAAGCCTGTCAGGCCGCAGATGACAAAACCGCGTAAGACACAAGGCTAAACTCTTGTTGCACCGTTACATACTGCCTTAAAGTCGACAAAAACGCACCGTTATTATTGACCAGACAAGTACAACGCCAGACATTATTCAACTGACATTGCGCCACGGTATAATGAATGCCCCGTGGCGCAACTGCTATCAAATAGCCTTGATGTCAATCACCTCTCCCTGCATACGCTTACGCAGAGTACGTTTAGTACGGTCAATCACATCGCCTGCCAACTGTCCGCACGCCGCATCAATGTCATCGCCACGCGTCTTGCGTACGATGGTTGTGAAACCATAACTCATCAAAACTTTAGAAAAGCGATCGATACGGCTGTTAGAGCTGCGGCCATACGGCGCGCCAGGGAACGGGTTCCACGGAATCAGATTAATCTTACAAGGCGTCTCTTTTAATAGCTCCGCCAGTTGATGCGCGTGTTCAGTGCCGTCGTTGACGTGGTCAAGCATCACGTATTCAATCGTCACGCGCCCCTGATTGGCGTTGGATTTCTCCAGATAGCGGCGAACCGCGCCCAGGAACGTTTCGATATTGTATTTTTTGTTGATCGGGACGATTTCGTCGCGAATAGTGTCATTCGGCGCATGTAAGGAGATAGCCAGCGCGACATCTATCATATCGCCCAGTTTATCCAGCGCAGGCACCACGCCGGACGTTGAGAGCGTGACACGACGTTTGGACAGGCCGAAACCAAAGTCATCGAGCATAATTTCCATCGCCGGTACGACATTGGTCAGGTTAAGCAATGGCTCGCCCATCCCCATCATGACCACGTTGGTGATCGGACGCTGGCCGGTGACTTTGGCCGCGCCGACGATTTTCGCCGCACGCCAGACCTGACCGATAATTTCCGATACGCGCAGGTTGCGGTTAAAGCCCTGCTGCGCAGTTGAACAAAATTTGCACTCCAGCGCGCATCCTACCTGTGAAGAGACACACAGCGTAGCGCGGTCATCCTCCGGGATGTAGACCGTTTCAACGCGCTGATCGCCGACAGCAATCGCCCACTTAATGGTGCCGTCTGAGGAACGCTGCTCTTCAACGACCTCCGGCGCGCGGATTTCCGCGACCTCTTTTAATTTGCCGCGCAACACTTTGTTGATGTCGGTCATCTCATCAAAATTATCGCAGCAATAGTGATACATCCATTTCATCACCTGATCGGCGCGGAAAGGCTTTTCACCTAAGTTTTTAAAAAACTCGCGCATCTGCTGACGGTTGAGATCCAGCAGGTTGATTTTTGTTTCGTTGTTAAGAACTACCGGGGTACTGCTTTCAGGTGTGACAATTTGTTCAGACATATGCTATTCCGGCCTCGTTATTACACGTTATGGCCCCTGGAGGGTTGAAAAAAGAAACGCCCCGGTAAGCTTACTGCTCGTCCGGGGGCGCTGCATTGTACAAATTCTGGCGTAAGGATGCCACGTCTGCACGCGGCATTAGCGAAAATAATATTTGAACCGATAATTTATCGCCAACGCATTTACAGCGTGAAAGACGAAGGAGATTAACGGGTGCGCGGGCACACTTCGCCTTCACCGAAGAAAAAGGCGATTTCGCGCTGCGCGGATTCCAGCGAGTCCGAACCGTGGGTGCCGTTTTCAGTTAAGCTATCAGCGTAGTCGGCGCGCAGCGTACCCGCCAACGCGTTCGCCGGATTGGTGGCGCCAAGCAGATCGCGGTGACGCTGTACCGCATTTTCGCTTTCCAGCACGGATACCACGATAGGGCCAGAGGTCATGAACTCCACCAGACCGTCAAAGAACGGCTTACCGTCGTGCTCAGCATAGAAGCCGCGCGCCTGCTCAACGGTCAGGTGCAGCATTTTAGTGCCAACAATTTTGAACCCTGCAGCTTCAAAGCGCGCAAAGATGCTGCCAATAACGTTTTTTGCCACCGCGTTGGGTTTAATGATGGAAAAAGTCCGTTCAATAGCCATGTTTACCTCTGAAATATGTTCTGTTGTTATGTCAGGCGCGGATTATAAAGAGCATCCCATCAATTGCCTATGGATGCAGGTAACATTTTTTTAAAATAAAATGAGCATTAGCAACAAAAGTTAAAGGCGCACAGCAAACTCATGGGACTGACACAGCACGCAGTGCGTGTGTTCAGACGTAAGAGCATGGAAAGTACGTTTGCAGCTTTCGCAGGTGAGCGTATGCACCGCACTATGCCGCGTTGAGGCGGGTTCCACGTCAAACCGTAGCCGCAGCGCCTGATGCGGACATACCGCCGCACAGCCGCCGCATCCCGTACAACGCGCCGCCGCTATCGTCAGGGTATTGTCGTCAAACTGGATAGCGTTCTCCGGGCAGCTTCGCCAGCAGGCGCCGCACATCCTGCACTCTTGCGGACTGATTTCGGGTACGCATTCGCTGAACGCGGAAAACGCCTGTCTGAGACGCCGTTTCCCCGGCTCGACGGCGCACGGGGTAGTGGCGTCGCGCGGAACATGAAACAGAGTGCGCCGCGAGGCGTTAATCTCCGCGCCGACAACGTGTTTGAAAGACCAGCCCGGCTCGCCATAGCGGCGCAGCGCTAAATTTAGCCCCGCCAGCGCCATCAGCCACTGCGCCGATCGCTCCACCGCAATATCAATAAAGCGAATACCGTACTGGCTGTGCCAGAGAAGCAGTTCATCGACCGTTGGCGCCTGTAGCGAAAACGGCCCCACCAACGTATCCCCCTGCACAAAGCGTTTAACCGGTTTGATACCGGTAATGGCGTCAACAGGACAGACAAACAGACAGTCGCCACAGGCTATGCAGCGCGTCGTATCTATGCTGACCTGCCCCTGCGCCAGCGAAAACGCCTGCGCCGGACAAACATCAGCGCAAGCGCGGCAGGAAGAAAAACGAAAGCGACGACGGACGCAAGCCTGCGTCACGTCTACCGCCGGATCGATCGTCAGGTTAACCATCAGCCAATACTAAAGAAGACGTAGCGCAGCATAATCTCGCCGATAAGCAGCAATACGCTGCCCGCCACCAGCGTCCCTCTGGCGTTTCGCAGACCGCCTGCGGCAAAGCAGAGCATTCCCGCCGCTGAGACACACCAGCCGAGAAGATAGATGTCGCGCAACTGCGCCAGCGCCTGTAGCGGATGATGCGGGAAAGTGACGACCATCGTATCCACCGCATTAATATCCGCCAGCCATAGCGGCTGCATGATCAGGCGAATCAGCACCATCAGTGCGACCACCACCACAGCGCAGCGCATTGCGGCGCCAGCGTTGCGCAGATAAGCCAGCGCAATGACTACCGAACCGATAATGCCTGACGTGCCAAAGAACAGCGCCAGCGTGTTGCTATGCTGCCAGGTCGCCACCGAGGCATGGATATAAACCTGCGCCATGCAGAATACATCCACCAGCCCGAACGCTGCCGCCAGCGCCAGCAGCGGCTGCCAGCCTGGCTTTCGGAAAAACAGCAGCACAACCCCTAGCCCCAGCGCCGCCAGATAAAGGCTGGCAAAGACGATTTCGCGACTCAGCCACGAACTGGCGACATGACGTAACGCGTTTAGTGCATTCAGGGGATAGCCCATGTGCAGCGCTGAAGCAAGCAGCCCCACGCAGGCCAGTACAAACGCCCCCGCCATCGCGGGAAGCGCGCCGCGTGCAGGCACGCGTCCCTCTACGGCGTACTGGCGGCCCAACGCCAGCCACACTGTCACGCCCACGGACCCTTGCAAACAGAGCGTAAAAATCAGCAGCGGTAACTCATGCATGGCGTTTACCCTCTTTTTCTGCGCCCTGATGCGCTTTGACAACCAGATTAGGTTTGGTTATGGATGAATCTGGCAGCCCGTTAACGTCGCATACGCTACCGTACTTCGCGCGCAGTTCATCAATCGGACCAAACTTGATGGCCTCCAGCGGACAGGTCGCGACACAGACGGGCGGTTCACCTTTCGCCAGTAAATCAACGCACATGTCGCACTTGGACATTTGGCCGGTCTGCTCGTTAAGCTGCGGCGCGCCGTAAGGGCAGGACCAGGCGCAATAGCCACAGCCGACGCATTTGTCGGTATCAACGCGCACGATGCCGTCGCCCGGGCGTTTATGCATAGCGGTAGTCGGGCAATTTTTGGTGCAGACAGGGTCCGCACAGTGGTTGCAGGAAATGGAAAGCGTATAAGCAAATACGTTATTGCTGACCCCGCCCTGCCCGGTCGGGATGAAACTTCCGCCCTTGACTTCATAGACGCGGCGGAAACGACGGCCTACTTCCAGATTGTTTTTGTCTTTGCAGGCCACCTGGCAGGCTTTACAACCGGAGCAGCGTGAGGAGTCGATGAAAAACCCCAGTTGTTTATCGCTCACCGGCGAGTAATGTGTAAACTGACTCATGCTTTAGCCACCTTCACCAGCATGGTTTGATGTGAATTTCCCTTCGCCAGCGCGGTAATACGGGCCGAGCTGAGGACGTTCGCACAGCCGCCTTTATCAATACCGTTCTCATCCGGCTGCCACCAGGCGCCGGCCTGCATCGCGACAACGCCGGGAATAATGCGCGGCGTCACTTCCGCCGGGATTTCGCAAATCCCGCGTGAGTTATGAATGCGCACCATGTCGCCATGCGTAATGCCGCGCTTTTGCGCGTCCTGCGGGTTGATCCACAATGTCTGCTGCAGCACTTCAATCAGCCACGGGTTAGCGTATTGCGTTGAGTTGGCGCGGTTTTTTCCTTTCCACGTAATTAACTGGAGCGGAAAATCTTTCGCCAGCGCATCCTCCGGGCCTTCATGCGCGGGAACGTAGTGCGATAACGCCGGGATTTCCGGATGCTGCATGTCGTACAGGCGCTTCGAGAAGATCTCTATTTTCCCTGACGGCGTCGGGAACGGATGATTTTCCGGATCGCGAATATTGTCTTCAAAGGCGATAAATGGCGCGCTCTTGAACAGATGCTGACGGGTCTTTTGCAGCGTGGCGAAATCCGGCAGATTTTCGTCCGGCATCGCCAGGCGCGTCTGTTCCCAGATGTGTTCAATCCACGCTTTCTCATCGCGCCCCTGGCTAAATTCATTCTCAATGCCTAATTTCGCCGCCACCTCACGTAGCCAGTCGTAGTCGGAGCGCCGCTCAAATTCAGGCTCGATCAGTTTTTCAGAGAGTATCAGGTAGCTTGCCGTGCCCCAGGTTTCACCGATGTTCCAGCGTTCCATAAAGCTGGTTTCCGGCAGCAGTAGATCAGCGTATTTCGCGCTCGGCGTCATAAACAGATCGCTGGCGACAATAAACTGGATCTTTGATTCATCCTCCAGTACGCGTACCGCCTGGTGCAGATCGGGGTTCTGATTCGCCAGATAGTTCCCGGCCAGCGAGAACAGAATACGGATGTTACTGTCCAGCTTATCGGCATCTTTCAGTCCCATATCCGGCGTCACTTTGCTGGCGTCGTCTGCGGCCTGCACCCAGTTCATCACCGAAATTTTGGCTTTTACCGGGTTATCCGGCATCTCCGGACCCGCGGCAAATTTACGGTTAGCGCAGCCGCCGTAACCCGCAGCCCAACCGCCTTTGATGCCGACATTACCGGTAATGGTCGCCAGTAGGGTCGAGCCGCGCGCGGTGCGCTCGCCGCAGTTGTGGCGCTGTGGTCCCCACCCCTGAATCAACGCGGCGGGTTTGGTATTCGCGTAATCACGCGCTAACTGGCGAATGGTTTGCGCCGGCACATGGGTGATCTTTTCCGCCCACTCGGGGGACTTAACGACACCGTCTTTGGCGCCGGTCAGATACGCCACCAGCGATTCGTTAGCCGGTACGCCTTCCGGCATTGAGTCTTCGTCAAAACCGATAGCGTAGCGCGCAATAAATGCGCGATCGTGCAGATTCTCGCTGATGATGACGTACATCATCGCGTCCATCAGCGCATTGTCGGTGGTGGGCAGCAGCGGGATCCACTGATCCGCCAGCGACGAAACGGTGTCGGAATAGCGCGGATCGACCACGATAAACCGCGTACCGTTCTGCTTCATCTTCTGCAAGAAATAGTTGGTATGACCAAAAATGGTCTCCGTCGGGTTATGGCCCCACAGAATCACCAGTTTGGTCTCCAAAAGCGTATCCAGCGAACTGCCGCTGGCGGCAGTGCCGTAAGTATAAGGCGTCGCCGCCGCCGTGTTGCCCATACTCACAGAATGGTAGCTTTCGAGATAGCCGCCGGTCAGATTCAGCAGGCGACGCGCCATTTTATCGCCGGAAAAGGTGCCGCCGGAAACGGCGGTGCCAACATGAACATAGCGCGAAGCCGGGCCATATTTTTCAGTAATCGATTTTAAATTATCGGCGATTAAGGTTGTCGCTTCATCCCAGGAAATTCGCTCGAACTTTCCTTCACCGCGTTTTCCTACGCGCTTCATGGGATATTTAAGTCTGTCAGGATGATAAACAAATTTACGGTATGCGCGTCCACGAACACAGGCACGCATCACCGGCATTTGCGCATCCAGCGCATTATCCGGTCGCGTTGAAATTCGTGTCACGATACCGTCACTAACATGCGCCCGAATATCGCATTTGCCCCCGCAGTCAAAAGTGCTGCATGTCTGAACGACTTTTTCCGCAGGCCTGTTTTCAGTTGCCGTCACAGCACGCGCCTGAGCGGTAGCTGGCGAGGAGACAAACGGTAACGCAATAAGCGCGGAGCTGGCCTGGATAAAGTGGCGGCGAGAAATAGCGGGCTGTTCGCCATTTCCCTGGCTTTTTATATTTTTCATGATCCGACTCGTCAAATAAAAACCCATTCTCGCGTTTTTATGCGCTGGTTCTCTTGATATTTATCAAGCTCCCTCATTAAGGGTAATTCCGGAAAATTAATAATTCTCATTAACTTTAAATTAAATTAAATAAAATTCATAATTTATTCTGAAGAGTTGTTAACGTATTAATTCAAAATTAACCGCTGCAACCTGACCGGACTCATCCATTACGACAAGTTGATAACGTCCAGCGATATTGAGTAATAAAGAAAGGCGATTATTTTCGCCATTAACAGGTTCGCCATTTAAAAACCACCAGCGACGCCCTTTACCGCCGGTAGTCGAGACGGGCAGCGTGACGTTTTCCTGGCCTGGCAATTGCCTGATCACCGCGCCATCCCTCACTCCTGACAGCATTAACGGCGCGGCATCATTGCCCTGTAGCGGCGGACAGTAAGCGGACGCCGCGGGCAAGCGGGCGCTACGTCTTTCCGCAGGCGGCAGCCACGGCTCCAGCGGCCGCGGCCAGACGATAAACGTATGCGCACGCGCCTGCGGACAGTCGGCAGCGACACGCCGCCCCGTATCATCCAGCCAGATCGGGAAACGAATACCGTTGATGTCTTCCTGCTCAGGTAACAGCAGCGTGGGCGGCTGGCTGTCATCGAGCAGCCATGTCGCCAGTCGGCGGCGACAGTTGCTGTCTCCGGCAGGCAGAGTCTGTCCGCCCGGCCAGCAAATGACGCCGCGGCTTACCGTCTGCGGACGCGGATCTTCCGGTAGGCGTCCCGTATGCGCCAGTAACAAATTATTGACCTGGTTAAGCAATGGCACCGCGCTGGCAAAACCAAATTGCCCCACCACAGGCGTGCCGTCGGGTCTGCCTGTCCAGATGCCGATGATATAGCGCGCGTTAACGCCAATAGCCCACGCATCGCGATAGCCGTAGCTGGTGCCGGTTTTCCACGCCAACGGCACAATGCGCGGCAGCACGTTATCCGGCAAGGGTTGCGCTTCATCCGCCATAATCCGTCGAATGATCCACGCCGCTCCCGGCGACATTAATGGTCTTTCCGACAACGGATCGTCCGGCTGTAACCGTAATTTCGCCGCTTTCCCATGACGAGCGAACGCGCTGTATGCCGCCGCCATCTCGTCAAGCCGCGCGCCCGCGCCGCCCAGAATCAGCGAAAGATTGGGCGCCGCGCCAGCAGGCAAATATAGCGGCAGGCCGACGTTACGCAGTTTTGCCGCAAATCGTTTCGGCCCATAGGCTTCAAGTACCTGAACGGCAGGCAGATTCAGTGAGCGTACCAGCGCGTCGCTCATGCTGACCGGGCCGTGAAATCCGCTGTCGAAGTTTCCCGGGCGGTAATCTCCGGTGCGGCGCGGAACGTCCTGTAATAATGATGCGGGATGGATCAAGCCGTCATCCAGCGCCAGACCGTACACAAAGGGTTTGAGTACCGATCCCGGCGATCGGATCGCCGTTACCATGTCGACATGACCAAAACGGCTGTCGTCATTAAGGTCTACCGATCCTACCCAACCGCGCACGCTCATATCGCTATGATCGACGACGATCATCGCCAACGAACTGCGTGCAGGCAGCCGCCCTTTCCATGCCCGCGCCAGATCTTCCAGTTGCCGCTGCAATCCGGCGTCCAGCGTGGTCACAATTTTGTCGTTCTGGCTTTTACTCAACATCATTCGGGCAAAAAGCGGCGCCAGTTGCGGCATTTGACGCGGCGCCAGCCAGACCGGCTCTTCACGCGACTCGCGTACCGTTTCGGCAGGCCAGACGCCCTGCGCCGCCATCCGATCCAGCACTTTATTTCGTGCCGCTTCGGCTCTCGCAGGCCAGCGGTCGGGGCGTAACCGGCTCGGCGCCTGCGGCAATACGGCCAGCAGCGACGCGTCAGCGTAGCTCAGGCGCGCGGGCGGCTTGCCGAAGTAGGCCCAGCTTGCAGCGCCAATACCCTGTAGCGTGCCGCCGAACGGCGCGCGGTTCAGGTACAGCGTCAGGATATCGCGCTTGGACAAATGCCATTCAAGCTGGAGGGCGCGCCAAAGCTGGCGGATTTTGCCGCCGAACGTGCGCGAATGCGGGTCCAGCAGTCTCGCCACCTGCATAGTCAGCGTACTGCCGCCGGAAATAACGCGCCCGGCGGTAAGATCCTGCCACGCCGCGCGCGCGACGGAGAAAGGGTTAACGCCAGGGTGCCGCCAGAACCAGCGATCTTCGTAATTGATTAAGGCCTCCAGGTAGCGGGGAGAGACCTCTTCAATCGTCACCGGATAACGCCAGATCCCCCCGGCGTCGGCAAAGCGCCACAGCGGCGTACCGTCATGGGCTACCACGACCCGCGCAGGATGGACCTCATTGAGCGGCAGCGGCCAGAGTTTATCCGCTGCCCATAACGCCAGGAAAATAAAAAGCGGCGCGCCCGCCAGCCACAGCCGGCGGCCACGTTTACCACGCCAACCGTTCATTTAAGGCGTCACAATCAGCAGCCCCTCGCTCGCGCCGGTTGCCCGCCACTGAGGCGCATACATCGATTCCACCTGCGGTTGCGCAAGCTGGTACGTCCCCGGCGTTACCGCGCGCGCCAGGTAGACCAGCGTCACGGGCTGGCCCTCATTGACAACGACGGCAGCCACAAACCGATCGTCGCGGAATTCCATATACTGAATATCCGCCTGCTGCATCTGATTAAGCAGATTTTGCACTTCGCTACCGCTCTCCGGCAGGCTGGCGCTGCTGTCAGCCAGATTCTGGTTTTCCAGCTCCAGCCCGGCCGGGAGCAGGTCCACCACCAGCGCATCCGGCACATTGCGATCGGCCACTACCGTTAACCAGACCAGCACCAGTTCGCCGCTACGCAACGAGGACAGCGATTTGCGCTGACCATCGGTCCCCAGTATTTGTCGTTCAATCTGCAAAACGTTGCTGGCAGGCTCAGGCGCAGATGAGGGATAGCCGCTGCTATCCAGACGCAGCCATAGCGGCTGGCTACCGGTGTTCGTCACCTCAAGGGCGGCTAGCTGGTCAGCATCCAGATTACGGGTCAGCGCCTTGTCGCCCGACAGCGGCTGCGCCTCTAACGAGGTCTGCGCCTGCCAGGCGCCCGCACTGGCCTGTCGCGAATGCGCGGCGAGGAACAAGGCATTGTTCTCCTGGGTAGAGAGCCAGCGCTGACCGAAGGCCTGCTCAGAAAGCGAGCTTAATAGCGCGTTTTGCGCGTCCGGTCTGAGATTGTTCTCTTCCAGTAGCGACAACATCAGAGCGTTATCGCGCAGAGAACTGCCGTAATCCGCTATCCATTGCCGTTCGTCCTGACGCGGCGTATTCAGAGCCAGCGTAATGGCCTCTTCGCCGCGTCTGGCATCACCCATCGTGTTTAACGCGATGCCCAATTGCATCAGCGGCAGTCCTGAAGCCGCCTGACTACGGCGCTCCCAGATTTCGCGCAGCGCGCCGAGCGGCGCTTTCTGCTGACGCGCCAGTACCAGCGCGGCGTAAGCCTGAGCGGCAAAAGTACTGGCCTGGGTATTATCGCTATAACGAATCAGCATCAGCATCGTGCCGGGATCCTGCAGATAGCGCAGCAGTCGCTCATTGCCCCGGTTAATGGCCTCCGGCGGGACGCTATATCCCTGCTCGCCCGCGCGAATGAGGAAATCCATCGCGTAGGCCGTTAGCCAGGGCTCTTCCGCCCCATTTTCATCCCATAGCGCAAAACCGCCGTTATCACGCTGCATCTGTAGTATGCGGGAGATGCCGATATCCACCGCGGCGCGCCGTTTTTCATCGCTATCGCCGGTAATACCGAGCGACTGCAATTGAGCGGCATTAGTATACAGCGCCGGGAATAACCCGCTGGCGGTTTGTTCCAGGCACCCGTACGGATATGCTTTCAGCTCGCGAATGTAGCGCGCCAGATTGAGCGGCGGTTTTCCGCTTAACAGCAGTTGTCCCTGTAACGTGGCTGGCGAGACGTTTGCCAGATGCTGCCCTGGTACATGCCAGCTCTCTCCCGGCGCCAGCGCAATGCCGCTATTTACCGTTTGGGCTGGCCAGGCCGGACGCACGCCGATTTGCCACTGCTTATGCTGCGCGCCGAGGGTTTCTCCCGGCAGATTCAGACCGCTAATGGTCGCCTGGATTTCGCCTTCGCCCAAACCTTCCAGCGCGCGTACCGGAACGAATAAGGTGGTGCGCACGCCCGGCGCCAGGTTGACCGGTTGCGGCTGCTGGCTAAGCAGTTCCAGTAACCCACTGGCGGCGAGCGCAATATTCAGCGTCTGCGGGCGGTCGGTCAGATTGGTGACGTCCAGCACCAGTCGCGAAACATCCCCTCCCGCCAGAAAACGCGGCATATTCAGCTCGGCAATCACTGGCGCGGCGACAACAACTTTGCTTTCGCCGCGACCAAAATCGTCCGCTGTCCATGCCTGCGCCATAACCCGCAGTTCGCCGTTAAAGTCGCCAATCGGCAGCGTTACGACGCCTTCGCCCTGCTCATTGAGCGTGATCGGCTGCGCCTGCTGCGCGATGATATTGACATGGTTTACCGGCGGTTTTCCGCCGCGCTTAAGGTCGTCGCCATCGCCGCCAAAACGCAACGCCGCCAGCCGCCCCTGCCCTTCAATGACCTGGCCGTAAATATCGTAGATATCCGCACCGTAGCGTTTTTGACCGAAGAACGCCTGCCACGGGTCCGGCGTCGCGTAATCGGTGATGTTCAATACGCCGCTATCGACTGCGGAGACCAGCACGTTGATCTGTTTTGGCATTTCGCCGTGTTTAACGCTGGCTTTCACCCTGACGGTGAGCGGCTGATTCGGGCGCATTTTAGCCGGGCTTTCCAGCGCCAGATCGAGGCGGCGGTTTTCATCCCCCAGCGGTAGGTGTAGTAACCCCACGGCGCGTTTTGGCGTCGCGGAACGAGATTTATCGCCGGGACGCACCACCAGCGTACTGAGATAGAGATCGTGGCGATTCCAGGTTTTATCCACCGGAATCGTGAGCTCCAGACCTTGTGCCGGCACATCGATTGCCTGCCACCACAGCGGACCATCGCTGGACTCCACCATCGCATAACCTCTACCGGCGACCGGCGCAGCGATATGCAATTTCATGGTATCGCCTGGACGATAATTCGCTTTATCCAGTTTGAGGGTGACGCGATCCGGACGCGCCGCGCCGCTACCGTCGCTGTTATCCTGCCAGCTATAGCCGGCCCAGAAACGAACGCTGCTGACCGTCTCATTCGGCGCTTTGACCTCCAGACGGTACGCGCCCCATTCCACCGGGAAGCTGACTTTTCCGGTTTCATCCGCGTTCAGATCCAGCGTCTGCTCACCCTCCACCAGATCTTTTTGATCAAACTGCGACTGCCAGCCTTCGCTTTCCGACCAGTTCCAGTAATAGTCGCGACGCTCGCGGATGAGCCGCACCTGTAAACCGGACACCGCTTTTTTCTCGCCCTGCGCGTTGGCGTAAACAATATCGAATGCGGCGTTGCTGTCTTCGTCGACAATCGGTTGATTAACGGTGGTATCCGTACGGTAGTCGTATACCGCTTTGGCGGCGAACTGTGGACGAATTCCCGGTAACGTATCGGCAGGCCAAATCGCCTGCTCTACGCGACGAGTGACCGGACGACCGCCAGACTCCAGCAGGCTGGCCTGTAGAATTACCTGCAGCGGCGAATGCGCTTCTTGCCACTGGCTGACAGCACTCACTTCACCACGTCCGCCTTTATCCAACGTAAGCTGAACTTCGTCCAGGCTGCGCGAAAGATTCTCTTCGGCAATATTGCCGAACTGGAAGCCAGGCAACGCCGCGACAGCGTCGCGCAGCGGACGCAGGAAAAGTTGCCCTTGCAGGGTATTGCCGTTAGCAGGCGCGCCATACAAGTAATAGCCGACAACGGAGAATTTCACCTCATCCGCAGGCGCCAGCGGTGTTTTTTGCGCCGTCAGGTTGAGCGCCATCCGCTCCGGCATAAAGTCTTCCACGTGGAAATCCCAACTCCGCAGCAAATTATCGCCGGTGTTGGCGCGGACATGCCACAAGCCGGTCGGCGCGTTGATATCCAGCGGATAATTCAAACGGTATAGCCCGTTTTCCGGCTGGCTGACGACGGTACGCATCACCTGTCCGTCTGGTTTTACCACTTCCAGCTTAACGGGTTGATCGGGCAGCGTTTTACCGTCGCTATCGCGCAGTAATCCGTTGAGGATAACCGTTTCGCCCGGTCGGTAGAGATCGCGCGGGCCGAACATAAAGAACTGCTTGCTGTAGCCGGGCGCGCCAGCGACATTAAATTCCGACAGATCCAGAGCCGGAAGCGTGAGATCGAGCAGCGTGGTCTGCTCCTCTTTACGCGCCAGTAATAGCGCCGCCGCTTTATCAGCCTCCAGTTGCACATGTCCCTGCGCGTCGCTCGTCGCCTGCGCCAGCGTCTGCCCTTTATCATTCAGAAGAACGATCTCAATTCCCGACTGCGCCGCGCCGTTTTCCAGGCTTTGCGTAAAGATATCCAGCCGATTATGGTAACGGTGCGCGGACACGCCGATATCGCTAAGGGTAAACAACGTAGCGGCATTACTATAGTTGTAGTGTCCAGCCTGATTCATTACCGCCACATATACGCCCGCCTGTTGCAGCGGCTTAATATCGCTTAATGGCAGCAGCAGTTTCTCACGCGTATTGCGCGCCGGATTAAGATCAAAACGACCAGTATAAACCAAATCCGCCATTTTCAGCAGATTGTCGGACTCCCAGTTAGAGAGAGAACTACGGTACTCCCACTGGCTGACAAATGACGCCAGCGATCCGGGCTTAACGCGGAAAAAGTTCACATCAACGTGGTTGACGTTAAGCGCCATGACCGGCAGTCCTTCCGCGATTTTCCCCGGTAGCAGCGATCCCCGGCTGGCAAAGCCGACGCTGGGCTGGACATCACGCGTGGTAATCGTTTTTTCATAAGACTTGCCGAAGGTGGCGTTATTCAGCGCCTTAACGGCGGGATCAACCGTGACCACCAGCACGCGCTCAGGTTCCAGATGACGTAACCTTAGCTCTTTTAAATTTGGCGCCAGCTCCCATGCGCCGTCAACGCTGCCGCTTTTCTTATCAACCACGTGAACCACACGGGAGAAATCCTGTTCAGGATCTAAAGGAATTGAAAACGTCAGCACCAGCGTCGCCGCGCCGTCAAGCTGCGCTTCGGAGGCGTCTAATAGCGTGAGTGCTTTGCCCTGGCTTTGCTGCGCCAGCTTTTGTAGCTGTGCCGGATCTTTCGCAGGCGATGGCTGCGCTACGGCTGGCGCTTCGCTTTTAGTCGTCGGGGCGGTTTTATCGTTGTTATCGCACCCCGCCAGCGCCAGCATGATCATGCAGGCCACCACGCGTAAATGTTTCATCTTTCATCCCTGGCCTTAACGGCCTGTCAGCAACGGTTGATGAGATATTATGCGCGAGAAATTTTATTGTGTAAGTCCGTATTACTGTGATGATGCGAAAATTTTACGCAGAAATGTGGTTTCGCCAGCCAAACCAGCCTCTTCTACTTGTCCCTTTTCGGGAAACGTCCGACAATTTGACCATAATCAGGTAACAATGGAGATGCCCATGACCACCGCCTTTTTTGTCGCCGCCGACTGGCTTGCCGAACATATTGATGATCCGGAAATACAGATTCTTGACGCCCGTATGGCGCCGCCAGGACAGGAACATCGTGATATGGCGGGCGAATATCGCGCCGGACATATTCCCGGCGCGCTGTTTTTTGATATTGAAGCGCTTTCCGATCGCGCATCGCCGCTGCCGCATATGATGCCGCGCCCGGAAGCGTTTGCGGTGGCCATGCGTGAACTGGGTGTTCGCCAGGATAAACACCTGGTCATATACGATGAAGGCAATCTGTTCTCCGCTCCGCGGGCATGGTGGATGCTACGCACGTTCGGTGCCGAGAAAGTGTCCATTCTGGCGGGCGGACTGGCGGGCTGGCAGCGTGACGAATGGCTATTGCGCGAAGGCGAGGAGGCGCATGAAGGAGGCGAGTTTGAGGCGAAATTCGCGCCGCAAGCCGTGGTGCGTCTCACCGACGTATTGCTGGCAAGCCATGAAAAAACCGCGCAAATCGTTGACGCGCGTCCGGCGGCACGTTTCAACGCTCAGGCTGATGAACCGCGTCCGGGACTGAGGCGCGGACACATTCCTGGCGCGCTAAACGTCCCGTGGACGGAACTGGTGTATGAGGGCGAATTAAAGACCACTGACGAACTGAATGAGGTTTTTTTCAGCCACGGCGTGAGTTTCGACAGACCAATTATCGCCAGTTGCGGTTCCGGCGTGACGGCCGCGGTCGTGGTGCTGGCGCTCGCCACGCTGGATGTGCCTGACGTCACGCTTTACGACGGCGCATGGAGCGAATGGGGCGCGCGTACCGATTTACCGGTTGAACCCGCTTAATATCTGCCATGCCGGATGGCGCTCACGCTTATCCGGCCTACCGTTCAGGCTGATGTAAAACGATCTACAGACATTGCTTTTATTCAGCTCTTTTCCACTGTCCTGCAAACGGGCATTATTTTCTCTTAATAAAATCCTATTTTTTATCGGTAAATACTTTACGTCGGGTATAAGGAGTATCATCACCGCTGTTTTGGTTTTCACCGGAAAATAACTCCTGTAAATATAATTTTTTAAGGATGGAAAATGGATATTTCACTCGCTAATTTAATTGAGTTGGTTAAAAAGGTTAACCGCAATAAGGTGCCTAATCCTATGCCTGCAGAGGAAATAAATCGTCTGCGAGTGCGTAAGTATCGCGATCCGCAAAATACGGAAACCACTGAGTTACCTGAAAGCCTGAAGACGCTACTGGCCTACGACCGCGATCTACTTAGCAATTATAATATGCCTGTGATTGAAACATTACAAAGATCTATTGATAAAGAGGGAGTAATACATTCTTACTCTCCTGATGAAGAGGCGTATTACGGCGTTGGCATGGATAGCTCAGGTATTGATATTGAAGATCTGATGCCTGTCTGGAGTAACGATCCCCGTCTTCCGGCATTAATTCGTATCGATCATGTCGGCGATCAGGCCATTTTTATCTATATCACAGAACGGGATGCCAACGGCGAATACCCTATTGCCCGCATGGAACGTAATGAATTCTGGCTGGCGGAGTCTTCTCTGGTGGAATATCTCTATAATATTATTTCGGGCGCTAAAGACATTGGCTTTACCGAAGAGGATTTACATCTTCCGCAATGGAAGGCACAGCAAAAAATGAATGAACAACGCGATGCCGCTTTACTTGACCTGGAGGATTATCATGAGGCGTTTTGGGCAAAACTGGACGCGCTCGTCGATTAATCGACATGCTGTCGGGTGGCGCTCACGCTTATCCGGCCTACCGTTCAGGCTGATTTAAAGCGAATCTACATAAATTCTGTTTAAGCAGGCCACAAAAAAACCGCTCAATTGAGCGGTTTTTTTGTGCTGGTCCGGTTCGCGGCCTTTCCAGCAGGCTTTGTTGCCATAGCAACGCAGGCACACCGTAGGGGATTAATACTCCCTTTTAAGGGAGCAAATGTCAATATGATTTACCGGGAAACTATTCAACATTTGAGGTATTATCTTTCCCGGCCCTTTCCGCCGTCTCGCAAACGGGCGCTGGCTTCAGGAGAGGATAACCCATGGCCGTAAGCGCAGGCACACCGTAGTGCCTGCTATCACGGCATTATCGCCAGCGGTGCTGCCGTGATGCGGTCTTCGCAAGGACCGCAACATGAAGGTACGATGCTTTTGTGTCGTGCTTCTTGTTTCTGGCACGTTGTGTCTTCACGCAGACAGAAGCTACCCAGGTAGCTCTGTTCCCGTAACGCTCAACGTCCAGAGCAGGTAAGCCAGGAGGCCGCCCTGTTGGGCGGCTTTCTTTTCTTCAGATGATGCGGTTCTGTTTAAAATCGCGCAGGAACCCGCCCCAGCGGCGCTCGTAGAACGGTGCGATATGCTCGGTGATAAAGTGGCTGATACCCTGCTCGCCCTTCCTCACCTGACAAATATCGATCGGTTCGTCACCCGGTAACGTGTCGGTCGCCACATTGCCCGCTGCGTGAATGATCTCTTCAATATCGCCGTCAGCCTCAATGCCAATCAGCAGATTAGGTTGGGCGTCCGCATGTTCTTTAATCGCGCAGAGAAATGCGCGTTTCACCGGTTTGATGGTTTTAAACAGCGTAGTGAGGGAATCAATCATCTGCGACGGCGGCTCGGCCACTTCGGATAAAATAAGCGACTCGCCGCCTTCCAGCACTTCCTGCGTACTTAACGGACTGCCTTCCTCAGCGAGAAGCAGGCTGATTTCACGCGGCATAAACTCTTTGCCGGTCGGCAATTTAGCGTTGAGGAATAGCGTTTCGCCAAGCGTCATTTCAAACAGCGTGCGCGCCGGCATCACCACAAATGCCTGTTCGTCTTCCACGGCCTGCTGCAGCGCCTCCAGAGAAGTAAAGAAGGGAATGACGGTCGTGCCGTCTTCTTTTTCCCAGTGCTGCAAATCCAGAGCGCTGTCTTCCACTATCGCCTCGCCTTCGGCAGCGCTGCCCGGCACCCAGACGGTGGACTCCAGTAAGGTACGGAAAAATGCCGGACGATGCGCGGGCTCAGTCGCCGCTTTCTCCAGCAAGATTTCTAATTCATTTTTAGTTTCGGACATAGGAATCACAAATTATGTATATGGGTTGTAGGCCTGATAAGACGCACGGCGTCGCCATCAGGCAAAATGCCGGGTGGCGCTTCGCTTACCCGGCCTACAAAAACACCGTTCAGGCGGTCAGCAAATTCGCGATGGTGCGCACACCCAGACCGGTTGCCCCGGCAGCCCACTGCTCAACCGGCGCTTTGCGATAAGTGGCGGAACAGTCAATGTGCAGCCAGCCTTCGCGGTAATTTTCAACAAAGTGCGACAGAAAACCCGCGGCGGTGCTTGCCCCTGCGGGATACGCCGCGCTGCCGGTGTTGTTCAGTTCCGCAAAGTTAGACGGCAGCTGGTTACGGTGGAACTCCGCCAGCGGCAGACGCCAGAACGGTTCATTCTCTTGCGCCGCGCTGGTCAGCAAGCGCCCCGCCAGCGTATCGTCAAAACTGAATAGCGCATGGTAGTCGTTACCCAGCGCCGTTTTCGCCGCGCCGGTTAACGTCGCCATATCAATGATTAGCTGCGGGTGTTGCGCGCTGGCGTCAATCAGACCATCTGCCAGCACCAGTCGCCCTTCCGCATCGGTATTCATGACTTCGACATTCTTACCATTACGGTAGCGAATAATATCGCCCAGTTTAAACGCATTGCCGCTGATCAGATTATCGGCGCAGCACAGGAACAGTTTTACGCGTTTATTCAACCCACGGGTAATGGCGAACGCCAGCGCGCCCGTTACTGTCGCCGCGCCGCCCATATCGGATTTCATTGAGTCCATAAAAGCGCTTTGTTTGATACTGTAGCCGCCGGAGTCAAAGGTGATACCTTTACCGACCAGGCAGGCATAAACCGGCGCATCTTTGTCTCCCGTCGGGTTGTAATCCAGCGCCAGCAGCACCGGCGGACGCTCAGAACCACGGCCTACGGTATGCAACCCCATATAGTTCTGCTCGCGCAGATCTTCGCCTTTGGTGATACGATAAGTGACGCTATCGCACGCGACGCTGCACAGCAGATCCACCGCGCGCTGCGCCAGTTGCTCCGGCCCAAGCTCTTCCGCCGGAGCATTAATGGTGTCGCGCACCCAGTCAATAATGGTCAGGCGGTTATCCAGTTCCTGACGTTGGGCATCGTCTAAATCCGGCCACATTACGGTACGGGCGCCTTTTGGTCCTTTGTAACCCGCCCAGAATGCCCAACAACGCTCGGTATCCCATCCTTCGCCTGTCAGCGCGACCTGTTTTATTCCCAGGCCGTCGATTTTACGCGCCGCACGCTGGATCAACCCCAGATCGTCTTTACCGTTAAGATGCAAGGTAATACCGTCGTTATTAATACTGTAAGTGGCTTTATCGCCCCAGCGCGCATCGGCAGGCTGCGTGGAAAGCGTAATTTTCATGGCTTCTGTCATTGTTATTTTCCTTATTAGCAAACGGGCCGCCGTAGGGCAGCCCGTTAGATCTTTTGCTAAATGATTCGCGTTGCAGGAAGGCGGCAAGTGAGCGAATCCCCGGGAGCATAGCAAACTATGTGACTGGGGTGAGCGAACGTAGCCAACGCACCTGCGGCGAGGATCATGACGCAAAAATTACTCTGCTTCATCCAACCAGACTAGCAGAATCGCCTCCAGAATTTTTTCATTGGATGCGTTAGGGTCGTCGTCAAAATCGTCCAGTTCGCAGATCCACTGATGCAGATCGGTGAAACGAACGGTTTTAGGATCGACATCAGGATATGCGTCGTATAACGCTTCGCCGATCTCGCGGCTATCGGTCCACTTGAGTCCCATACTACCCTCTGTTAATGCTCACGCGCATGGTTGATTGTGTAACGTGGAATTTCGATAACCAGATCGTCGTCGGTAACGCGGGCCTGGCAGCTCAGTCGACTTTCCGGCTCCAGCCCCCACGCTTTATCCAGCATATCGTCTTCTTCTTCCGAACTTTCCGGCAAGGAGTCGAAGCCTTCACGTACAATACAGTGACAGGTGGTGCAGGCGCACGATTTCTCACAGGCGTGTTCAATCTCGATGCCGTTGCGCAGCGCAACGTCAAGAATGGTTTCACCGGTCTCAGCTTCCAGAACTGCGCCATCCGGACAAAGATCCTGATGAGGCAGAATAACAATCTTCGGCATGTTAAACCTCGTCTACGGAATGGCCTTTCAACGCGCGACGAACCGACTGGTCCATGCGGCGAGCGGCAAATTCCTGGGTTTGTTTATCTACGTTTTTAATGGCTTGTTCTATGGCGTCAACATCATCGCCTTGTGCGACCGCGCTTAAATGTGCGGCGGCATCATCAATGCATTGACGTTCTGCGGCGCTTAACAGCGCGGCGTCGGCAGTTAGCGCGCCGGTCAAACTTTCCAGCACGCGCGCGGCTTCGACTTTTTGCTCCGCCAGCATACGCGCTTTCACGTCCTGCTCGGCAAAACTCATGGAATCCTTGATCATCGAGGCGATTTCGCCATCGGTCAGGCCATAGGAAGGTTTGACCTGAATGGAGGCCTCGACGCCGGTGGATTTTTCCATTGCGGTGACGCTCAACAGGCCATCAGCGTCTACCTGGAAGGTCACGCGAATATGCGCCCCGCCCGCCGGCAGCGGCGGAATCCCGCGCAGCGCAAAGCGCGCCAGCGAGCGGCAGTCCTGCACCAGTTCGCGTTCGCCCTGCATCACATGGATAGACATCGCGGTCTGGCCGTCTTTGAAGGTGGTGAAATCCTGCGCGCGCGCCACCGGGATAGTGGTGTTGCGCGGAATGACTTTTTCCACCAGGCCGCCCATCGTCTCCAGCCCAAGAGAGAGTGGAATCACGTCCAGCAGCAGCATTTCGCTGTCCGGCTTGTTGCCGACCAGAATATCGGCCTGAATCGCTGCGCCGATAGCGACCACTTTATCCGGGTCGATAGCGGTTAACGGCGTGCGGCCAAAAAATTCGCCCACCCGCTCACGCACCAGCGGTACACGGGTCGAACCACCGACCATGACTACTTCCAGAACGTCCTGGGGCTCAACGCCGGCATCTTTCAATGCGCGACGGCAGGCCAATAGCGTGCGCTTAACCAGCGCGGAAATGAGATCGTTAAACTGCTCGCGAGTGATCTCCCCCTGCCAGCCCGCAACGTTAACGCGAACAGTATCGGCATCGCTTAAGGCGATTTTCGCGGTAATCGCGGCATCCAGCAGTTCGCGCTGAACGCGATTGTCGCTACGATCGGCAATTCCCGCCTGCTCACGAATATAGTCCGCCAGCAGATGGTCAAAGTCGTCGCCGCCGAGCGCAGAATCACCGCCCGTCGCCAGCACTTCAAACACCCCGCGGCTCAGGCGTAAAATAGAGATATCGAAGGTACCGCCGCCGAGATCGTAAACAGCAATAACGCCTTCTTTGCCTGAGTCCAGACCGTAGGCAATCGCCGCCGCCGTCGGTTCGTTGAGCAGGCGCAGTACATGCAGGCCTGCCAGCCGCGCGGCGTCTTTCGTCCCCTGACGTTGGGCATCATCGAAATAGGCGGGAACGGTAATCACCACGCCATCCAGCTCGCCGGAGAGCGATTCGCTAGCCCGCGCGGCCAGCGCTTTGAGAATATCAGCCGATACGCGTACCGGATTGAGCAATCCAGCCGCCGTGTCAATCATCGGCAGCCCATTAACGCTTGCCTTAAACCGGTAAGGCAGATGCGGATAGCGCGCCTGGATATCCGCCAGCGAGCGTCCCATCATACGTTTCACAGAGCTGATAGTGTTGGCCGTATCCTGCGCGGCATTGTCACGCGCAGCGTAACCGACCGTATGGCCCTGCTGCTGATAGTGAACCACTGAAGGCAACAGGTGGCGCCCTTCGTGGTCAGGCAGAGTTTCCGCCTGGCCGCTGCGAACCGTCGCAACCAGAGAGTTGGTAGTGCCTAAGTCGATGCCCGCCGCCAGACGACGCTGATGCGGCGCGGCGCTCAGACCAGGCTCACTAATTTGTAATAAGGCCATGTTAGATTCCAGTTAAAAATCGAGCAGCTTTTCTTCGAGTTGTTCTGCGCTGCTTCGCAGTTTATCGAGAAACCGCAGTTTGCGCACCGTATCCGCCGCCGCGTCCCACGCGGCGTTGTCCAACTGTTCCACCATTTGCTGAAGACGAGCATCAAACATCTTTTGTACGCGTTTGATGAAGCTTTCCAGCCGCACGTCGTCTTTTGTTTGCTCGATATCGTCCAGCTCTTCGCGAAGCGTGAGTTGTTCCATCAGAAACGCGGTGTCGCGTACCGTATGTTGCTCGCTGGCCAGATCGAACCCGTGTAAGGAAAGCAGATACTCCGCGCGCGTCAAAGGGTGACGCAGCGTTTGCCAGGCCTGGTTGATCGTGGCGGATTGCTGGACGGCGGCAAGCTGCTGCGCCTGAGTGCCGTTGGCAAATTTGTCAGGGTGATACTGGCGTTGCAGATCCTGAAAACGAAGGCTCAGCGCCTGGGTGTCAATCTGATAACGGGCTGGTAAGCCAAAGAGGGTGAAGTAATCCATAACATTCTCAGGGATAGCCTGTCAGAACAAACCCCACACGCAGGCGACCACGGTGGGGTTATACCTTCTTACTTCGCGCCGCAGATGCGTTGTCTGCGCGGGTTCCCCCAGTCATTTACTCAAGTAAGCGCCTGGGGATTCACTCGCTTGCCGCTTTTCTGCAGCACGAATGCTCGGTATAACAGCGGAACACGGTTACACGTGGAAGCTTTCGCCGCAACCACACTCATCTTTCACATTCGGGTTGGAGAATTTAAACCCTTCGTTCAGACCTTCTTTTACGAAGTCCAGCTGTGTACCGTCCAGAAATTGCAGGCTCTTGCCGTCAACCACTACCTTAACGCCTTTGTCTTCAAACACGGTGTCTTCCGCCGTTGGCTCGTCAACAAATTCCAGTACATAAGCCATACCTGAGCAGCCGGAGGTTCTCACGCCCAGACGCAGACCAAACCCTTTACCACGGTTGGCCAGGAAGGTATTAACTCGCGCTGCTGCACTGTCGCTAAGTGTAATCGACATAACAAAACCTCAATGTTAACGTTCTATTTTATTTCGCTTCGCGTTTGCTTTTGTAATCCGCAATAGCGGCTTTAATCGCGTCTTCCGCCAGAATAGAGCAGTGAATTTTCACCGGCGGCAGTTCCAGTTCGTCTGCAATGTCGGTGTTTTTAATCGCCTCCGCTTCGTCCAGGGATTTCCCTTTCACCCACTCCGTTACCAGAGAACTGGAAGCGATAGCGGAACCGCAGCCGTAAGTCTTGAAGCGCGCGTCTTCAATGATACCTTCATCGTTAACTTTAATCTGCAACTTCATGACGTCGCCGCAGGCCGGAGCGCCAACCATGCCGCTTCCCACGTTATCGTCGTTGTTGTCAAACGACCCTACGTTACGCGGGTTCTCATAGTGATCGATTACTTTTTCGCTGTAAGCCATTATAAATTCTCCTGATTCCGATACCGATTAATGATGTGCCCATTCGATGCTGTTCAGATCCACACCCTGCTTGTACATTTCCCACAGTGGAGAAAGGTCACGCAGACGGCCAATGGATTTACGAACCAGATCAATGGTGTAGTCGATCTCTTCTTCAGTGGTAAAACGACCTAAAGAGAAACGGATAGAGCTATGCGCCAGCTCGTCATTCATGCCCAACGCGCGCAGCACGTAGGACGGTTCCAGACTGGCGGAGGTGCAGGCGGAACCGGAAGAGACCGCCAGGTCTTTCAGCGCCATGATCAGCGACTCGCCTTCAACGTAGTTAAAGCTCACGTTGAGAATGTTTGGCGCGCCCTGCTCAAGGTCGCCGTTCAGGTAAACTTCTTCAATATCTTTGATGCCGTTCCACAGACGGTTACGCAGACCGCGCAGACGGGCCATTTCGGTCTCCATCTCTTCTTTCGCGATACGGTAAGCTTCGCCCATGCCGACGATCTGGTGGACAGGCAGAGTACCAGAGCGCATACCGCGCTCGTGCCCGCCGCCATGCATCTGCGCTTCAATGCGAATACGCGGCTTACGACGCACATACAGCGCGCCAATGCCTTTCGGACCATAAATTTTATGACCGGAGAAGGACATCAGATCCACTTTCAGTTGGCTCAGATCGATAGGCAGTTTGCCCACGCTCTGGGTGGCGTCAACGTGGTAGATGATACCGCGCGCGCGGCACATTTCGCCGATGGTCGCGATATCCTGCACCACGCCGATTTCGTTGTTCACGTGCATGATGGAAACCAGAATGGTGTCGTCACGCATCGCTGCTTCGAGCTCGTTGAGATTGATGATGCCGTTGCGCTGGGGCGCCAGGTAGGTCACTTCAAACCCTTCGCGCTCAAGCTGACGGCAGGTGTCCAGCACCGCTTTGTGCTCGGTCTTGCTGGTGATGATGTGCTTGCCTTTTTTCTGATAAAAGTTGGCAGCGCCTTTGATCGCCAGGTTATCGGACTCCGTCGCCCCTGAGGTAAAGACGATTTCACGCGGGTCGGCGCCGACCAGCTCAGCAATCTGGTTGCGGGCGATATCGACGGCTTCTTCAGCCTGCCAGCCAAAACGGTGTGAACGAGACGCCGGGTTCCCAAAGGTTCCGTCCAGGGTCAGAAACTGCATCATTTTCTCGGCAACACGCGGGTCCACCGGCGTGGTTGCGGAGTAGTCGAGATAAATCGGTAATTTCATTGCTCTTAAACTCCGTACATCACTCAATGCAAGGAATCAGGCAACCGGCTGGATGTACGACCGTGTTGACGGGACGTCCGCGTCCCGGCCTGATTCTGAATTCTTTTTTACGCTTCATCCTTCAGACGACCACGGCATTCACCGCATGAGGCCGCCAGAAGAGATGGCGTAATATTTTAATTAAGCACGTAATTTAACGTCGATAGCGTCCTGCGCACGACCGCTGGCGCGCGGCGCGTCATGCGTGTGCTGGCGACCAGACACATCCAGAACTTCCTGGTTATTCACCAGCTCGCCTAAGGTAATATTGTTGAGAAAACCGGTCAGGCGATCGCTTAAATCACGCCACAGCGCATGGGTCAGGCATTTATCGCCGCCCTGGCAGCCGCCTTTGCCCTGACAACGGGTCGCGTCAACGGATTCATCAACCGCGCTGATCACTTCGCCGACCGCGATACTGCCAGCATCTTTACCCAGCAGATAACCGCCGCCCGGCCCGCGTACGCTGGAAACCAGACCGTTTTTACGTAAACGGGAAAATAGCTGTTCCAGATAAGAAAGGGAAATCCCCTGACGTTCAGAAATATCAGCCAACGGTACCGGGCCCGCTTCGGAGTTGAGCGCAACGTCTAACATTGCGGTCACGGCATAACGCCCTTTAGATGTCAGTCTCATGTCTTACTTAACCTCAAACTCGCCCCTGCCCGGGGTTTTTTATTGTAAAATGGGGGTATTGCATAGCAGGGACAAGTCTGACATTCCCGAGTAATTTGGTCAACTATTTACTTGAGTAAATTAGTCAGGTATTTAGCGTTCCGTGCGGTATTGATGTGCCGGATGGCGCTTCGCTTATCCGGCATTAACGCGGTTACTTGCCTTTATTCTGCTGCTCAATAGACGCCAGAATCCCACGCAGAATATTCAACTCCTGGCTTTCCGGGCGGGCGCGGGTAAACAGACGGCGCAATTTATTCATCACCTGCCCCGGATGGTTTTCGCGAATAAAGCCAGTGGAGAGCAACGTCTGCTCCAGATGGCCGTAGAAACGTTCAAGATCGTCCACCAGCGGATACGGCGTCTCTTCATGATCTGCCGCGTCGCCGTTTTCCTGCGTCGCCAGCCAGGCCATACGGACTTCATACGCGATGACCTGTACCGCCATCGCCAGATTCAACGAGCTGTACTCCGGGTTAGCGGCAATCGCGACGTGATAATGGCATTTTTGCAACTCATCGTTAGTCAGCCCAACACGCTCACGACCAAAAACCAGCGCAACCGGCGTATTTGCCGCTTCCGCCACGCTTTTTAAGCCGCACTCGCGCGGATCAAGCATCGGCCACGGCAGAGTGCGGGAACGGGCGCTGGTGCCGACCACCAGGCTACAGCCAGCCAACGCTTCGTCCAGCGTATCGACGATCTGCGCATTACCGATCACATCGCTGGCGCCTGCCGCCAGAGCGATGGCCTGGGAGTCCGGTTTCACCAACGGGTTTACCAGCCACAGGTTAGTTAAGCCCATGGTTTTCATAGCGCGAGCCACAGAGCCCATATTGCCGGTGTGGGAGGTTTCCACCAGCACAATTCGAATGTTTTGCAGCATTGTCTTTCTTCAGCTAAAGATTATTCTGACATCTTACCATAAAACCAAGACAGATTCCGATCTCGCTGCTATACTCTGCGCCGTTTTCCCGTTCTTTAACATCCAGTGAGAGAGACCGATGCATCCGATGCTGACCATCGCCGTGCGCGCAGCGCGCAAGGCGGGTAATGTAATTGCCAAAAACTATGAAACTCCGGACGCTGTAGAAGCGAGCCAAAAAGGCAGTAACGATTTTGTGACCAACGTAGATAAGGCCGCTGAAGCGGTGATTATCGACACCATTCGCAAATCTTACCCGCAACACACTATTATCACCGAAGAAAGCGGTGAGCTCGTTGGCACAGATCAGGATGTTCAATGGGTTATCGATCCGCTGGATGGCACCACCAACTTCATCAAACGTCTGCCACACTTCTCTGTTTCCATTGCTGTACGCATTAAAGGCCGTACTGAAGTGGCTGTCGTTTACGATCCGATGCGTAACGAACTGTTCACCGCCACCCGCGGTCAGGGCGCGCAACTGAACGGCTATCGTCTGCGCGGCAGTACCGCGCGCGATCTGGACGGCACTATTCTCGCCACCGGCTTCCCGTTCAAAGCCAAACAATACGCGACCACCTACATTAATATTATCGGCAAGCTGTTCACCGAATGCGCCGATTTCCGCCGCACCGGTTCCGCCGCGCTGGATCTGGCCTATGTGGCTGCAGGTCGTGTCGATGGTTTCTTTGAAATTGGCCTTCGTCCGTGGGATTTCGCCGCGGGCGAACTGCTGGTTCGTGAAGCGGGCGGTATCGTCAGCGATTTCACCGGCGGTCATAACTACATGATGACCGGTAATATCGTGGCGGGGAATCCGCGCGTCGTTAAAGCCATGCTGGCGAATATGCGCGACGAACTGAGCGATGCGCTGAAGCGCTAAGTCTCTTCGGCGGATGGGGCCACTCATCCGCCGTGCCTTTTCAGGCGTTTTTCCTAAACACAACCTGATTGCTTTACTTGCCTGCATGTTTTTGTACGATCGCTCCCTGCTCCGCTATTGGCATAAAGCGGCAAGGAAGCGAACATGACCCTTCAACATACCCGACGCATCGTCAAATCCCTTTTTATTCTGTTTATCATTGTGGTCTGTATTTATCTGCTACCCCGCGTAGCGATCAATGCCTTTTATTACCCGGACAATAAAGTCTATGGGCCAACCCCTGCCGAAGCTGAATCCATTACCTTTACCGCCAAAGATGGCACGCATCTGCACGGCTGGTTTATTCCCACTGCTTTCGGCAGGCCGGAAAACGCCGTCGCGACGGTGATTCATGTCCATGGCAACGCCGGAAATATGTCGGCGCACTGGCCGTTAGTCAGTTGGCTGCCAGAACGCAACGTAAACCTGTTTATGTTTGATTACCGTGGTTTTGGCGAATCTGAGGGTACCCCATCACAAGAAGGGCTACTGGACGATACGAAAAGCGCGATAGATTATGTGCGGCATCGCGACGACGTTAACCCCGAGCGCCTGGTACTGCTGGGGCAGAGCCTGGGCGGTAATAATGTGCTGGCCGCCGTAGGCCACTGCGTAGGCTGCGCAAATATGCGCTACGCCGACCAGGCGGGCATACGTGCGATTATTCTCGACTCAACGTTTTTATCCTATTCCTCCATCGCCAACCAGATGATCCCGGGCAGCGGCTATTTGCTTGATGACCGCTATAGCGCGGATCGCAATATCGCCAGCGTCAGCCCCATTCCGGTATTGATTCTTCATGGCACGGCAGACCATGTTATTCCCTGGCAGGACAGTGAGAAATTGTATGCCCTCGCCCAAGAGCCCAAACAAAAAATCTTCATTCCTGGCGGCGATCACATTGATGCTTTTTCCGGACGTTATGCAAACATTTACCGCGATGCAATGATTAATTTTATTCAGACCGCGCTATCCGCTAAATAGCGCGATGCTGTATATATGCATATTTTATGATTAAGAATATATTTATTATACCGATAGTAAAAACCATTTTTTCCCGTTAGCGAAGGCGGTGGATTAGCGCTAGCGTAACAGTAATATTCAACTGATTTTTATAACAATTTATTTTCATTTGTTTTTCCTGAATATTACTGTGGAGTATGTGATGGCTATCAAAATTACGCCTGACGAGTTTAGTTTGCTTATCCAGCGATTAAACAAAAAATGGCGCGTGTTTGCCCCGTCCGCAGAGTTTCGCGGCGGGCGTTTTTCCGACACTGACAACATTATTTATCAACGGATTAGCGGCTGGCGCGATCTCATCTGGCACGAGAAATCGCACATGTCGCCGAATACCATAATTGCCCCTATCACCGAAACGCTCTTTTATTTCGATAAAGACACCATTCAAATTGCCGAGACAGACACCTCCCCGATAATCATCTTTGCCCGCGCCTGCGACATTAACGCCATGTCGCGGCTGGATTATATGTATTTATCAAATGGGAATAATTCCGATTACAGTTATCAACTGCTACGGGAGCATATTCGTTTCGTCCTTATTGAGTGTGAAGAAAGCTTCGAAAATTGTTTCTGCGTCTCAATGGGTACCAATAAAACTGACTGTTATAGCGCCGCCATGCGTTTTAACGATGAGGGCGCGCTTGTCAGCATCCGCGATCCCTTTATCGAGGCGGCGATACAAGGACTGGGGCAGGAGGCTGACTATACCCCCTCTTTCGTCAGCGAAAACCGGGAAACCGTCGTCACGCCGGACAGCGTTTGCCGCGATCCGCAAAAAATTCGCGACATTCTCACCCGCCATCCGCTATGGGACACCTACGACAGCCGCTGCATCAGTTGTGGCCGCTGCACTACCGGGTGCCCAACCTGTACCTGCTATAGCGTCTTTGACGTCGCCTATGATGAAAATCCGCAGCGCGGCGAACGCCGTCGCCAGTGGGCAAGCTGCATGGTGCCGGGCTTTAGCGACATGGCCGGCGGTCATGGTTTTCGCGAAAAACCCGGCGAGCGTCTGCGCTACCGCGCCCTGCATAAGGTCAATGACTACAAAGCGCGCAACGGCATTGAACATATGTGCGTCGGCTGCGGCCGCTGCGACGATCGCTGCCCGCAATACATCAAATTTTCTTTGATTATCAACAAAATGACCGCTGCCGTTCGGCAGGCGCTGGCAGAGGAGGCATAACGCATGTCACATTGTTCCTGTCATGATAAACCGCAGCACAGTTTGCTGCCTGCGGCGTACCGCATCCTCAGTATTACTCGCCACACGCTGCTGGAGTGGAATTTCCGCGTGGCCGTCGATTTTCCCGCGCACTGGGGGCAATTTGTTGAGGTGTCGCTGCCGCGCGTCGGCGAAGCGCCCATCTCCGTTTCCGACTATGGCGACGGCTGGATAGATCTGCTGATTCGTAATGTCGGAAAAGTGACCAGCGCCCTCTTTACGCTGAAAGAAGGCGACAACGTGTGGCTACGCGGCTGCTATGGCAATGGCTATCCGGTCGATACGCTGCGCCATAAACCCTTACTGGTTGTCGCAGGCGGCACGGGCGTCGCGCCGGTGAAAGGCTTAATGCGCTATTTCGTTGAGAATCCCCAGGAAATTGGTCAACTGGATATGATTCTCGGCTATAAAAATCGCGATTGCGTGCTGTACAAAGAAGAAATGGCGACGTGGCGCGGCAAACATAATCTGGTGCTCACGCTGGATGAAGGCGAGGCTGATGACCGTTACCAGATTGGCCGGGTGACCGATCGGCTTGCCGACATGACGCTTAGCGATATCGACACCATGCAGGCCATCGTCGTTGGGCCGCCAATAATGATTACCTTTACCGTAAAAATGCTGCTGCAAAAAGGGCTCAAGCCGGAGCAAATCTGGGTGGACTACGAACGCCGGATGGCCTGCTCCGTCGGGAAGTGCGGCCACTGCCGTATGGGCGAAGTGTATGTCTGCACCGACGGCCCGATATTTAACTACGCCGTCGCGCAACGTTTTGCCGATTAAGGAGAACATCATGAGCATTGATATTGATATCATTAAAGCCCGTGCGAAAAACGAATATCGCCTGTCAAAAGTGCGCGGCGAAGCCATGATCAGCGTCCGCATTCCCGGCGGTATTTTGCCCGCGCATTTGCTAACGGTGGCGCGTGACATCGCCGAAACCTGGGGCAACGGACAAATTCACCTCACTACCCGCCAGAAGCTGGCGATGCCGGGCATCCGTTACGAAGATATCGACAACGTGAACGCCGCGCTGGAGCCGTTTCTTCGCGAGATTGAAATAGAACTGTGCGACGTCCAGGTTGAGGATACCAAAGCGGGCTACCTCGCTATTGGCGGGCGAAATATTGTCGCCTGTCAGGGGAACCGCATTTGCCAGAAAGCCAACACTGACACGACCGGTCTGTCCCGTCGTCTTGAAAAACTGGTCTATCCCAGCCCTTATCATCTCAAAACGGTCATCGTTGGCTGCCCGAATGACTGCGCGAAGGCGTCAATGGCCGATCTGGGGATTATTGGCGTGGCGAAAATGCGCTTCACTGCCGATCGCTGTATCGGTTGCGGCGCCTGCGTGAAGGCCTGTAGTCACCACGCGGTAGGCTGCCTGGCGCTGAAGAACGGCAAAGCGGTCAAAGAAGAGTCCGCCTGTATCGGCTGCGGCGAGTGCGTGCTGGCCTGTCCGACGCTGGCCTGGCAACGTAAGCCGGATCAGCTCTGGCAAGTCCGTCTGGGCGGACGCACCAGTAAAAAGACGCCGCGCGTCGGCAAGCTCTTCCTCAACTGGGTGACTGAAGATGTGATAAAGCAGGTGATCGTTAACCTGTATGAATTTGAAAAAGAGATGCTCGGCGGAAAACCGATCTATCTACATATGGGCCATCTGATCGACAAAGGCGGCTACCTGCGTTTTAAAGAACGGGTACTGCGCGGCGTTCAGCTCAATCCGGAAGCGATGGTCGCCGAACGCATTTACTGGGCCGAAGACGAATCCGTCGCGCGGATGCATCTCAAACCCGCCGGGCACTAGTCAACCACGCCATGGCCGCAGCCCGCCCACAGGCTGCGGCACGCTAAACCACATGACCAGCGCCGCGACAAGCAGTATGACCCCTCCAGCCAGCGCCAGCGTTGACCAGCCTACCTGCCGCCATAACGCCGGCGCTTTGTTTCCACTGAGTTTCACCGCCAGAGCACGAAAAGTGTGTACCAGCAGCGCCAGCGAGGTAATCGTTAGCGAGGTTCCCGCCGCCATCGCCAGTACCGACGCCATTCCCCAGCTAAAAACGCCAATCACTTTACTGAATAACAGCACCATTATCGCGCCGGAACAGGGCCGCATCCCCATAGACAGTACGATCATGAGTCGCGCGCGCCAGTCATCGCCGCTATGCAATTGTTCCTGCGTCGGTAAATGCTGATGTCCGCAGCCGCATTTTTCATGGTGAACATGGCGCGGCGTAAAAGCGATAAAGACAGGTTTACGTAGCAGCGCGCGTAACCTTTTTATGGCCCGCCAGCACAGCAAGATGCCCAGCCCGCCAACTAACGCATAGCTCCCCTTTTCCAGCCAGAAGCCGCTCAGATGGAGCTGTCTGGCCGGAAGTTGCAATACGGTCAGCACGCCCACCACCAACCCGATAGCCACGAGCCCCTGCAATAACGCGGCGGCGAGGGTTAACACGATACTTGATTTCAGCTTCGAAGGATGCGTCGCCAGCCATGTCGAGATCACCACTTTGCCGTGTCCCGGCCCCAGCGCATGAAGCACGCCATACATAAAACTCAGCAGAAGCAACGATCCGCCCGCCCGCTCGGGATGCGTCGCCACCGCGTTAAGCAGCGCGCTCAACTGCTGATTTACGTCCCGCTGCCAAAGAGCGCTTTTCAACATCACCTGCGGCCAGGCCTGCCATATCCACAGACCGCCAACCAGCATCAGCAGCAGGAATAACGCCAATGGCCACAGCGAGAGCCAGCGTCGCCCCGGAGTGCGTTGAGAAAAAATTACTGACATTGCAAGGTCACCGTTTGGGCAAACTGTTTACCTAAATCCATATCCTCCGGCGGCGCGTCCTCTTTATCCAGCGACTGGGCGAAACGTAGCGTCTCTTCGCCGGGCGCAGGAGTATAAACCTGAATCCGACACTTTTCGCGCAGCGGTTCCGGCATCGTGATATCGCTGTCCTGGTCATAATGCATATCGACATAATAAGAGGGATCAAACGTTGAAAAGGTATAAGTCTGTCCGCTTAACGGCTGCGGTTCAGCCAGCGGTAGCGTAAAGGTCAATACCGCCTGATGCACGTCACGCGTCATACCGTATTCTGTCGGCCTGTTTTTAAACTTCACTTTCGCGCCATTGCGCCACACTTCTGTAAAGTAGTGCTGCCCAAGTACGTTAGCCATCACTTCCGCCGCCAACTTTTTCCATATTTCTGACCCCGGTGCCGCGTTTCCGGCGTCATACAGCAGATCTGCGGACGTCAGCGCGTCCATTGTCCAGCGCATTTTTAACGCCACAAATTGCTCATTTTCACTGACCACCTGCGTTTGCAGACGGATGAAGCTGTGCGGATGCGCCGCCGCCACGAAAGATAAAACGGCAAGAAATAGTGTTAAGGCGCTGCGTTTCACTGGCTTCATCTGTTCCTCGCGATAAAAATTCTGTGACGTTCCTCAGCATTCCTGGCCTAAAAGCACGCTTATCACATTTTTCACACGCAAACTTTAGCTATCCTTACCAGACAAACTAACGGGAGACCTGACAGATGATGCCGACAATTGCCCCACCATCTGTACTTTCCGCTCCCCAGCGCCGCTGTCAGGTATTGCTGACGCTTTTCCAGCCGGAGCCAATTGCCACGGTGGAAATCTTCAGCGCGCTTAATGGCGTTGATGATGATACTGCCCGTGAGGATATCACTGAGACAAGCCTGGAGATCCAGCGCTATCATCGCCTTGCCATCACAACATGCCAGAACGGTTGCTATCGGATCGAAGGTACAGCACTCGATCAGCGCCTTTGCCTTTTACACTGGCTCAGGCGCGGCCTGCGTTTATGCCCGACCTTCGTCACGCAACAGTTTACCCCGGCCTTAAAAAACGCGCTAAAACAGCGCGGTATCGCGCGTCCGCTGTATGATGATATTAATCTTCACGCGCTCATCAATCTGTGCGCCCGCCGGTTGCAAAAACCATTTGAACATCGCGACGTGCAGTTCCTGCGTCTCTTTTTACAGTATTGTCTGCTACAACACCATGCTGGCATCACCCCGGAATTCAACCCTGTGCAGCAGATTTGGGCGCAGTCGTGCGCGGAATATCCACTCGCCCAAGAAATTGGTCGTCACTGGCAGCGCCACGTGATGCAGGCCGCACCGCTCAATGAAGCGCTGTTTATGGCGTTACTGTTTTCAATGATTCGCCTCCCCGACCCGATTCGCGACACGCATCAACGGGCGCAGCAACTGCGACTGGAGGTGGCGCGGCTGGTGCTGCGCTTTCGAGAAAAAGGGAACGTACGCTTCAGCGACGAACAAGGGCTTAACGATCAGCTGTATGTCCATCTCGCCCAGGCGCTGAACCGAAGTTTATTCACGATTGGCATCGATAATACGCTTCCGGAAGAGTTCAACCGTCTTTATCCGCGTCTGGTTCGCACCACACGTGAGGCGCTCGCCGGGTTTGAAGCCGAATATGGTATCCACTTTTCCGAGGAAGAGACGGGGCTGGTGGCAGTGATTTTCGGCGCCTGGCTAATGCAGGATAACGATTTGCATGAGAGACAGATCGTATTGTTAGCGGATAAAAATGATGCGCTGGAGACGCATATTGAGCAGCAACTGCGTGAACTGACCCTGTTGCCGCTGAATATCAGACGGATATCGCTCCAGGCGTTTCAAAAAGAGGGATGCCCGCGCGGCGTAGCGCTGATTGTTACCCCTTACGCCACGCCGCTACCGCTCTTCTCACCGCCATTAATTCATGCGGATCGCACCCTCACAGAGCACCAGCAGCAGCAGATCCGCAAGATCCTGGAATCATGACGCGGCAACCACTTTGGGCCGAAGGAAGATAGCGGGCAATGCCACCAGCGCCATAATCCAGAATACGCCGCCGCCCAGATGTTGATACAGAAAACCGGCAAATACCGTCATAATCGCGATACTGCCGCCCATCGCCACAGCGGAATAGACGGCCTGCAAACGAATCACCTCGCTTCCCTGACGCGCAGCGATATAGCGCATAGCGGCCAGATGGCAAACGGTAAACGTGCCACAGTGCAGGATTTGTATCACAATCAGCCACGGCAACGCCGTACTCCAGCCCATCAGTCCCCAGCGTACCACGCCGCACACAGCAGAAAGCAACAGCAAGTCGCGGGCGCTAAACCGGCGAAATAGCTTTTTACTCAGGGCGAAAATGATCACTTCCGCCACCACGCCCAACGACCATAAATAGCCGACCGCCGATGCTGAATAGCCAGCCCCCTGCCAGTAGATGGCGCTAAAACCGTAGTAGGCGGCGTGCGCCCCTTGCAGCAAACAGACGCAGGCGAGAAAACGCCAACTTTGTACCACCAGCGTACGCCAGGCGGGCCAGCCTGCGCTCTCCTGCTGACGGCTTTCCCCTTGCGGCGGCACGCTGGGACGTAACAACATACCCAGCAACATCGAGGCGACGCCGAGCGTCAGTAGCGCCAGAATCGCCTGGTAATCGTATAAACTCACCAGCTTACCGGTCAGCGCCGACCCTATCACGAAGGCGATGGACCCCCACAGCCGCACCCGACCATAGTCCAGGGTAATTTGCTTTTGCCAGGTATTGGCCAGCGCATCGGTCAGCGGCACCAGTGGTGAAAAGAAGAGGTTAAACCCAACCATCACCACCATTAGCCACGCGACATGCGTTCCTGCCCAAAATGCCAGCGCAAATACCAGCGTCAGCAATGCCAGTACACGCAGCGCGGAGATCAACCGCGAAGGATCGCTTACGCGAGGCGCAATGAGCAGGCTGCCGAGAAAACGCGCGACCAGACCCACACCCAGCAGAAGACCGATGGTTTCCGGCGTTAGCCCAAGACCTTTGAGCCAGACGCTCCAGAAGGGCAGAAAAATACCGTAACTAAAGAAGTAGGTGAAATAACTGAGCGCCAGCCAGCGCGTGGAATGCAATGCCATGATTCCCTCCCGTTTGGAGGCGATAGTCTGGCGGTAAACGGTTGCGCTGGCAAGGGTAACATAAGGTTAACAGGCGGAGGGAGAAGTTCAAACGGCAACGCCGCCGGATAATGACTTCCGGCGGCGTCACGTTATGGCGCATAAGTAATGCCCGACAGACGCAGCGCCATCGGGACATTTACACAACACAAACGCTTACGCGTAAACCGGGAAGCGGGCGCAGATATCCAGTACTTTCGCTTTCACGCGTTCAATGGTGGCTTCATCATTGATGTTGTCCAGCACGTCACACATCCAGCCAGCCAGCTCTTTCACTTCCGCTTCTTTGAAGCCGCGACGAGTAACCGCCGGAGAACCAATACGGATACCGGAGGTCACGAACGGGCTCTTAGGATCGTTCGGCACGCTGTTTTTGTTCACCGTGATGTTAGCACGGCCCAGCGCGGCGTCAGCTTCTTTACCGGTCAGGTTTTTATCCACCAGGTCCAGCAGGAACAGGTGGTTCTCAGTGCCGCCAGACACCACTTTGTAGCCGCGGTTCAGGAACACTTCTACCATCGCTTTGGCGTTTTTCGCCACCTGCTGCTGGTAAACTTTGAACTCCGGCTCCATCGCTTCTTTCAGCGCTACCGCTTTACCCGCGATCACGTGCATCAGCGGGCCGCCCTGCGCGCTTGGGAACACGGCGGAGTTCAGTTTTTTGTACAGCTCTTCATCGCCGCCCTTCGCCAGGATCAGGCCGCCGCGCGGACCCGCCAGGGTTTTGTGGGTGGTGGTGGTGACAACGTGAGCGTGCGGAACCGGGTTCGGGTAAACGCCTGCGGCAATCAGGCCCGCCACGTGCGCCATGTCGACAAACAGGTATGCGCCGATGCTGTCAGCGATTTCACGCATTTTTGCCCAGTCAACCACGCCGGAGTAGGCAGAGAAGCCACCGATAATCATCTTCGGCTTGTGCTCTTTGGCCAGCTTCGCCATCTCGTCATAGTCAATTTTACCGGACTCATCGATACCGTAAGGTACGATGTTGTACAGTTTACCGGAGAAGTTAACCGGGGAGCCGTGAGTCAGGTGGCCGCCCTGCGCCAGGTTCATACCCAGAACGGTATCGCCCGGTTGCAGCAGCGCGGTGTAAACAGCGAAGTTAGCCTGAGAACCGGAGTGCGGCTGCACGTTAGCGTAGTCGGCGCCGAACAGTTCTTTCGCGCGGTCGATAGCCAGCTGCTCAACGACATCAACGTATTCGCAACCGCCGTAGTAGCGCTTGCCCGGATAACCTTCAGCGTATTTGTTGGTCAGCTGAGACCCCTGCGCCTGCATCACGCGCGGGCTGGTGTAGTTTTCGGAGGCGATCAGTTCGATGTGCTCTTCCTGACGTACTTTTTCCTGCTCCATAGCCTGCCACAACTCGGCATCATAATCGGCAATGTTCATTTCACGCTTTAACATCCGCATCTCCTGACTCAGCTAACAATAAAATTTGTGCCTGAAAAGGCAGTCCGTGGGACTTCGGCCAACAGTATAACCGAATCATTCTTCGATAACAGGTCTTGACAAAGGTTTTTACGCAAACGATTACCTGTGCGTCAGATAAGGGTTTCCTGAACGAGAGCCTGACGAATTTCAACGGATTTCTTTTCAGCTTTGTGATGCAGATTTTTCACGTTGTTACATCCATAACGTAAAGCAGAGAAGATCCATTTACAATGCAAGGGTATTTTTATAAGATGCATTTGATATACATCATTAGATTTTCACATAAAGGAAGCACGTATGCTTGACGCACAAACCATCGCTACAGTAAAGGCCACCATTCCCCTGCTGGTTGAAACAGGACCGAAACTGACCGCCCACTTCTACGACCGTATGTTTACGCATAACCCGGAGCTCAAAGAAATCTTCAATATGAGCAACCAGCGTAACGGCGATCAGCGCGAAGCCCTGTTTAATGCTATCGCGGCCTACGCCAGCAATATCGAAAATTTACCGGCGTTGCTGCCGGCGGTAGAAAAAATCGCGCAGAAGCACACCAGCTTCCAGATTAAGCCGGAGCAGTACAACATCGTCGGGACGCATTTGCTGGCGACGCTGGACGAAATGTTCAACCCGGGCCAGGAAGTGCTGGACGCGTGGGGCAAAGCCTATGGCGTACTGGCTAACGTCTTTATTCATCGGGAAGCCGAGATTTATCACGAGAACGCCAGCAAAGATGGCGGCTGGGAAGGCACGCGCCCCTTCCGCATCGTTGCGAAAACCCCGCGTAGCGCACTGATCACCAGCTTTGAGTTTGAACCGGTCGACGGCGGTACGGTGGCGGAATACCGTCCCGGGCAGTATCTGGGGGTCTGGCTGAAGCCGGAAGGTTTTGCGCATCAGGAGATCCGCCAATATTCACTGACCCGTAAACCCGATGGCAAAGGGTACCGTATTGCCGTGAAGCGTGAAGACGGCGGCCAGGTATCAAACTGGTTACACCATCACGCCAGCGTGGGCGATGTGGTGCATCTGGCTGCGCCGGCAGGTGACTTCTTTATGAATGTCGCCGCTGATACCCCCGTTTCGCTGATTTCCGCTGGCGTCGGCCAGACGCCGATGTTGGCGATGCTCGATACGCTGGCAAAAGGACAGCATACCGCGCAGGTGAACTGGTTCCACGCGGCGGAGAACGGCGACGTTCATGCGTTTGCCGACGAAGTGAGCGAGCTGGGCCGTACACTGCCGCGTTTCACTGCCCATACCTGGTACCGCGAGCCGACTGAGGCCGATCGCGCCCAACGCGTCTTTGACAGCGAAGGGCTGATGGATTTAAGCAAACTGGAAGCCGCAATCAGCGATCCGGCAATGCAGTTCTATCTTTGCGGCCCGGTAGGCTTTATGCAGTTTGCCGCAAAACAACTGGTTTCACTTGGCGTGAATAACGAAAACATTCATTACGAATGCTTCGGCCCGCATAAAGTGCTGTAATTGCAAGAAATCCTCTGAAAAAATGGGCGTTATCGTTAAGGCGAACGCCCGTTTTCCTCCCCGTTCCCCTGCTTATTGCGCTGCTTTTTATGCCTTTCTTTTACAAAAAAGGGGAATAAAAAAAGTCTGTGCAAATCGTGTTATTATTAACGTTTGACTTAGCTCGTTAGGGCATCTTTTTATGCAGCAACCTGTTGTACGCATTGGAGAGTGGCTGGTTACACCTTCTGTTAATCAGATCAGTCGTCAGGGACGCCAGATTACTCTTGAACCACGGCTGATCGATCTTCTGATGTATTTTGCGCATCATCCGGATGAAGTGTTAAGCCGGGATAACATTATTGATCATGTCTGGATGCGCACCATCGTGACCAACCATGTTGTCACCCAAAGCATTTCTGAACTACGCAAATCGTTAAGAGATGGCGGAGACAGCAATGCTGAATACATCGTTACCGTACCTAAACGCGGCTATAAGCTGACGGCGCCGGTTATCTGGTGCGAAGAAAATAGCGATGAGATCGATAATTCATCAACGTCGCCGCCGCCGATCGCAGCGACGAATGCAGAACCGACGGAGGGGGTTCCTGCCGCTGCGCCTGTGCCGCCCGCCTCTTTGCAAACGCCGACTAAAAAGGCGAAAAAGCCGCGTATCGCCGCTTTCTGGACGTGGGTAATGTTCCTACTCTCGCTGGCGACGCTGGTGGTGTTTATCGTGATGTCGGTGGTAGATCATAATGCCGCGGTAACAAAAACGCGGTTATTACTTAACCCACGAGATATAGATGTTCGTTTTGAAGGCGGCAATTCCTGTAATAACTGGGTCTCGCAGGAGTCCTACGCCATCGGTCTGGGCGGCTTAATCACCGACTTGCTGAACACCTACTCGACCTTTATGGTGCACGATAAAACCAATTACCGGGTCAATGAGCCAAGCAGCTCCGGTAAGACGTTAACCATTCAGTTTGTCAATCAGCGCCACTATCGGGCGCAGCAGTGCTTTATGTCTGTGGTGCTCATTGATAACGCCGATGGTTCAACCATGCTGGATAAGCGTTATTTCGTCACCAATACTAACCAGTTGTCCATCCAGGATGATCTGTTTAATAGCCTGTCTTTCGTTTTAACACAGCCCTGGCCTAATCGTATGCGAGAACAACTGGCCCTGTTCAGAACGCCGCAAAATACCGCGCTGATGCGTTTTTATGAGGCGCGCCAGCTTATTCTGAGCGGCGATGCGCAGGCGCTAAGTAAAGCCAGCGATATTCTGAATGGCATTATTAAGGAAACGCCTGATTTCAACTATGCCTATGAATATAAAGTGCTGGTAGATGTATTACGGCAATCACAACAGCCGTTTGATAAAGAACAAGTGGCTGCGCTGAACGAAGAGTTTAAAAAAATAGATCAAATTCCGGGCGTTGAGAAAACGTCTGTTTATTATAAAATCAAGACCGTCGATCTGTTAGGCAAAGGTGATATCGATGCAGCGTATGAGGAAATCAATAAAAGCATCGAGCTTGAAATGTCGTGGTTTAACTATGTCCTTTTGGGGAAAGTTTACGAAATGAAAGGTGAGAATCGTCTGGCCGCTGATGCCTATCTGACCGCCTTTAATTTACGTCCAGGTGAAAACACGCTGTACTGGATCGAAAATGGCGTATTTCAGACATCCGTTCAGAAAATTGTCCCTTATCTTAATAGTTTTCTGGCAGAAGACTAAATTTAACGCTGAACCATGACGAATAAAAGCGAAAAGATATTAAATTTTTCGCTTTTATTTTGTGAAAAACATGTTGCCAAAAATAGCTTATGTTAATTTTGGCAACATATTCATCGCAAAGAAATGTAAATATAACTCTTTGTAATTAAACGATGTTTATCCTTTCATGATATTTTTCATGATATTTATATGTTAATTCAAAAAAATCAATCTATCAGTTTTTTCATGTTTGTGTTTATTTCACTTTTTCTTTAGGACTTATCTCAACCCATTCGTTAATCTTGTCGACAGTTGAACGGGCACGCAGCATATATGAAGCATAAGCCCGGTTCTTAAAAATACAGCTCAGGAGAAATAAACATGAGTTCTGTCAAAAAGATCGGGCTATTTGCCTGTACTGGCGTCGTTGCCGGTAATATGATGGGGAGCGGGATTGCATTATTACCCGCCAACCTTGCCAGTATTGGTGGCATTGCCATCTGGGGCTGGGTAATTTCTATTATTGGGGCAATGTCGCTGGCTTATGTTTATGCGAGGCTGGCAACCAAAAACCCTCAACAGGGTGGCCCTATCGCTTATGCTGGGGAAATATCTCCGGCGTTTGGTTTCCAGACCGGTGTTCTTTATTATCACGCAAACTGGATTGGTAACTTAGCCATCGGCATTACCGCTGTTTCTTATCTTTCTACATTCTTCCCGGCATTAAATAATCCAATACCGGCAGGTATTGCCTGTATTGCTATCGTCTGGCTGTTCACCTTTATTAATATGCTGGGCGGGGCCTGGGTCAGCCGCTTAACAACGATTGGCCTATTCCTGGTGCTGATCCCGGTAGTCTTGACCGCAGTCGCCGGCTGGCATTGGTTCGATATCGCGACCTATCACGCGAACTGGAACACGTCTACGACGACCGACTCTCACGCCATTGTTAAAAGTATTCTGCTCTGCCTGTGGGCGTTCGTTGGCGTTGAGTCTGCCGCCGTCAGCACCGGCATGGTGAAAAACCCGAAACGCACCGTACCGCTGGCAACCATGCTGGGTACCGCGCTGGCAGGCATCATCTATATCGCTGCGACTCAGGTTATCGCCGGGATGTTCCCAGCTTCCGTTATGGCCTCTTCCGGCGCGCCGTTCGCTATCAGTACCTCCACGATTCTGGGTGGCTGGGCTGCGCCGCTGGTTTCCGCCTTTACCGCTTTCGCCTGCCTGACGTCTCTGGGCTCCTGGATGATGCTGGTCGGCCAGGCTGGGGTTCGCGCCGCCAACGACGGCAACTTCCCGAAAATTTACGGCGAAATGGATAAAAACGGTATTCCGAAAAAAGGTCTGCTGTTGGCTGCGGTGAAAATGACGGCGCTGATGATTCTGATCACCATCATGAACTCCAGCGGCGGTAAAGCGTCCGACCTGTTCGGCGAACTGACCGGGATTGCCGTACTGCTTACCATGCTGCCGTACTTCTACTCCTGTGTTGACCTGATTCGCTTCGAAGGGTTCAACATCCGTAACTCGGTAAGCCTGATTTGTTCTGTACTGGGCTGCGCATTTTGCTTCATCGCACTGATGGGCGCCAGCTCCTTCGAACTCTCCGGCACCTTTATCGTCAGTCTGATCATCCTGATGTTCTACGGTCGCAAAATGCACCAGCGCCAGAACAACGACAGCGACAACAATACGGCTGAAGCGCTTTAACCGCTAACTCCTTTTTCTCAAAGCCCCTTTCGTCACCTGCTATAGCGTAGCGGGAGGGGCCCACTTTACCAGGAACAAGACTATGAACGTTATTGCTATCATGAACCACATGGGCGTCTACTTTAAAGAAGAGCCTATTCGTGAACTGCATCGTGCACTGGAAGGTTTAAATTTCCGTATCGTCTATCCAAACGACCGAGAAGACCTGCTGAAGCTGATTGAAAATAACTCCCGCCTTTGCGGCGTCATTTTCGACTGGGATAAATATAACCTTGAGCTTTGCGAAGAGATTAGCAAGCTGAACGAGTATATGCCGCTGTACGCCTTCGCCAACAGCTACTCTACGCTGGACGTCAGCCTCAACGATCTGAGAATGCAGGTTCGCTTCTTTGAATATGCTTTAGGCGCCGCAGCCGATATCGCGGCGAAAATTCGCCAGAATACCGATGAATACATCGACAATATTCTGCCGCCGCTGACAAAAGCACTGTTCAAATATGTGCGCGAAGGGAAATATACTTTCTGTACGCCTGGCCACATGGGCGGGACCGCTTTCCAGAAAAGCCCCGTCGGCAGCATCTTTTATGATTTCTTCGGCCCGAACACGATGAAATCCGATATTTCGATTTCCGTTTCCGAACTGGGTTCGCTGCTGGACCACTCCGGCCCGCATAAAGAAGCGGAAGAGTATATCGCCCGCGTCTTTAACGCCGAGCGTAGCTACATGGTAACGAACGGCACCTCTACGGCGAACAAAATCGTCGGTATGTACTCCGCGCCGGCAGGCAGCACGGTACTGATTGACCGTAACTGCCATAAATCGCTGACCCATCTGATGATGATGAGCGACATTACGCCGATTTATTTCCGCCCAACCCGTAACGCCTACGGTATTCTTGGCGGTATTCCGCAAAGCGAGTTCCAGCACGCCACTATCGCTAAACGGGTAAAAGAGACGCCTAACGCAACCTGGCCGGTCCATGCAGTTATTACTAACTCAACCTATGACGGTCTGTTGTATAACACTGACTACATCAAGAAAACTCTGGATGTGAAGTCCATTCATTTTGACTCCGCCTGGGTGCCTTACACCAATTTCTCCCCTATTTATCAGGGTAAATGCGGTATGAGCGGCGACCGTGTAGAAGGCAAAATCATTTATGAAACCCAGTCCACGCATAAACTGCTGGCGGCGTTTTCACAGGCATCCATGATTCATGTTAAAGGCGACATTAACGAAGAAACCTTTAACGAAGCCTACATGATGCATACCACCACTTCTCCGCACTACGGTATCGTAGCGTCTACTGAAACCGCAGCGGCGATGATGAAAGGTAATGCGGGTAAACGCCTGATTAACGGTTCTATTGAACGTGCGATTAAATTCCGTAAAGAAATTAAACGCCTGAAAAGCGAATCCGACGGCTGGTTCTTTGACGTATGGCAGCCGGAACATATCGATGGGGCTGAGTGCTGGCCGCTGCGTTCAGATAGCGCATGGCATGGCTTCAAAAATATCGATAACGAACACATGTACCTCGACCCGATCAAAGTCACTATCCTGACGCCGGGGATGAAAAAAGACGGTACGATGGATGAGTTCGGTATTCCGGCAAGTCTGGTCGCCAAATATCTCGATGAACGTGGCATCATCGTAGAAAAAACCGGTCCATACAACCTGCTGTTCCTGTTCAGCATTGGTATCGACAAAACCAAAGCTCTGAGCCTGCTGCGCGCGCTCACTGAATTTAAACGCGCCTTTGACCTGAACCTGCGCGTCAAAAACATTCTGCCAGCACTGTACCGCGAAGCGCCTGAGTTTTATGAAAATATGCGCATCCAGGAACTGGCGCAGAATATTCATAAACTGGTCGAACACCATAATCTGCCGGACTTAATGTACCGTGCGTTTGAAGTGCTGCCGAAAATGGTGATGACGCCGTATACTGCGTTCCAGAAAGAGCTGCATGGCGAAACGGAAGAGGTGTATCTTGAAGAGATGGTTGGTCGCGTCAACGCCAACATGATCCTTCCTTACCCTCCGGGAGTGCCGCTGGTGATGCCTGGTGAAATGATCACCGAGGAAAGCCGTCCGGTACTGGAATTCCTGCAAATGCTGTGCGAAATCGGCGCCCACTATCCGGGCTTCGAAACCGATATCCACGGCGCCTATCGTCAGGCAGACGGACGTTACACCGTTAAAGTGCTGAAAGAAAATACGAAATAAGTACCAAAGGGAAGTGGCTTGCCACTTCCCTTTTTTCACGCAGCAAGGAGACTTTATGAAAACACCCTCACAACCGCGCGCGATTTTTTACATCGTGGCGATTCAAATTTGGGAATACTTCAGCTTTTACGGCATGCGTGCCTTACTCATCCTTTATCTTACCCACCAGCTTGGTTTTAATGACAGCCACGCGATCAACCTCTTCAGCGCCTACGCCTCTTTAGTTTACGTTACCCCTATTCTTGGCGGCTGGCTTGCCGACCGCCTGCTTGGCAACCGCGTGGCGGTTATCACCGGCGCCTTATTGATGACGCTGGGTCATGTGGTATTGGGCTTAGAATCTGATTCAACGCTGAGTTTATATGCGGCGCTGGCCATTATTATCTGCGGCTACGGCTTGTTTAAATCCAATATTAGCTGTCTGCTGGGCGAACTTTACGCCCCTGATGACAACCGCCGCGACGGGGGATTCTCGCTGCTCTACGCCGCCGGGAATATTGGATCGATAGCCGCGCCGATCGCCTGTGGTCTGGCGGCGCAGTGGTATGGCTGGCATGTCGGCTTTGCGCTGGCGGGCGTCGGAATGTTCATCGGCCTGCTCATCTTTTTAAGCGGTCATCGCCACTTTCAGCAGACGCGCGGTGTTAATCGCCCCGCGCTGCGGGCGGTTAAATTCGCCCTTCCAACCTGGGGTTGGCTGGTATTAATGCTGTGTATCGCGCCGGTATTCTTCACCCTCCTGCTGGAAAATAACTGGTCTGGCTATGTGCTGGCCATTGTCTGCGTCTTCGCGGCGCAACTTATCGCCCGTATTATGGTTAAATTTCCCGAACACCGTCGCGCCTTGTGGCAAATCGTTCTGTTAATGATCACCGGCACTCTCTTTTGGGTTCTGGCGCAGCAGGGCGGAAGTTCGATCAGTTTATTCATCGACCGTTTTGTCAACCGCCACTGGCTGAATATGACCGTCCCCACTGCATTGTTCCAGTCGGTCAATGCGATTGCGGTGATGGCGGCGGGCGTGGTGCTGGCGTGGCTGAGCAGCCCGAAAGAGAGCGCCCGCTCGGTGCTGCGCGTCTGGCTTAAATTTGCCGTGGGGCTGGTATTAATGGGCGGCGGTTTTATGCTGCTGGCGCTAAACGCGCATCAGGCCCGGTTAGACGGGCAGGCATCAATGGGAATGATGATCGCAGGGCTGGCGCTGATGGGCTTTGCGGAGCTGTTTATTGATCCGGTCGCGATGGCGCAAATTACCCGCCTCAACCTGCCTGGCGTCACGGGCGTACTGACCGGTATTTATATGCTGGCGACCGGCGCGGTCGCTAACTGGCTGGCTGGCGTCGTCGCGCAACAAACCACGGAATCGCAAATTAGTGATACGGCGGTAGCCGCCTACGGACACTTTTTCTCGCAAATGGGCGAGTGGACGCTAAGTTGCGTGGCGCTGATCGTCGCCATTGTCGGCCTGAGATGGGTTTGCACCCGGACTACATCGGCGCTACCGCAGGGCGATTAAACGGTGGTTCGCTGCCCACAAGGAGGAGACGGGCAGCGAATCGGCACATCAGATAGCCGCGTCGTCTTCTTCGCCAGTACGGATACGAATAACGCGGGCGACATCAAAGACAAAGATCTTACCGTCGCCGATTTTCCCCGTCTGCGCGGTACGAATGATGGTGTCAACACAGGTATCCACGATGTCGTCAGGCACAACGATTTCAATTTTTACCTTCGGCAGAAAATCCACCATATATTCCGCGCCGCGATACAGCTCGGTGTGGCCTTTTTGACGGCCAAAGCCTTTGACTTCAGTGACCGTCATGCCGGTAATACCTACCTCGGCCAGCGCTTCACGGACATCGTCCAGCTTGAAGGGTTTAATAATCGCATCAATCTTTTTCATGCTATTCCTTGAAAAGGTCGCCTGTGTTTTGATCGGTTAAACGTAACATATTTCGCGCTACTTTACGGCATGAAAACTACTCTTTGAAATCATTCGCATCCAGTTCGTGACGGGAGAGTAGCTTATAGAATTCCGTGCGGTTGCGCCCCGCCATCCTTGCCGCGTGCGTCACGTTACCTTTGGTAATTTGCAGTAACTTGCGCAGATAGTTCAGTTCAAATTGGTTTCGCGCTTCGGCAAAGGTGGGCAGCGCGGTGTTTTCGCCTTCCAGCGCCTGTTCGACCAACGCATCGCTGATCACCGGCGAAGAGGTTAACGCCACGCATTGTTCAATGACGTTGACCAGTTGGCGCACGTTGCCCGGCCAGCTTGCCGTCATCAGCCGTTTCATTGCATCAGTAGAAAAGGCGCGAACAAACGGTTTATGCCGCTGTGCCGACTGTCTGAGCAGATGATTAGCCAGCAGCGGAATATCCTCGGTACGCTCCGCCAGCGCCGGAATTTTCAGGCTCACGACATTCAGCCGGTAGTACAAATCTTCACGAAATTCGCCCCGCGCCATCGCCTTCGGCAGATCGCGGTGCGTCGCGGAAATAATTCGCACGTCGATATCAATATCGCGATTGCTGCCCAGCGGTCTGACTTTGCGCTCCTGTAACACCCGCAGCAGCTTCACCTGTAACGGCGCGGGCATATCGCCAATTTCATCCAGAAACAGCGTGCCGCCTTCCGCCGCCTGGAACAACCCTTCACGATTGCTCACTGCGCCGGTAAAGGCGCCGCGCGCATGGCCGAATAATTCGGACTCCAGCAACTGTTCCGGCAACGCGCCGCAGTTAATGGCGACAAACGGCTTGTTACTGCGCGGGCTGGCATTATGAATCGCCTGTGCGAAAATCTCTTTCCCGGTGCCGCTTTGTCCGTTAATCAATACGCTGACATCCGACTGCGCGACCATGCGCGCCTGTTCAAGCAGTCGCAGCATCAGCGGGCTACGGGTAACGATAGCGTTGCGCCAGCTATCGTCCGTCGCGGGAGCGGACTGCTCCAGCGCTTCATCTATCGCTTTATATAACGCGTCTCTGTCGATCGGCTTTGTCAAAAAGCTGAATACGCCTTTCTGAGTAGCGGCCACCGCATCCGGAATGGAACCATGCGCCGTCAGAATGATAACCGGCATTCCCGGCTGTACTTTCTGAATTTCTGTGAACAGTTGCATACCATCCATTTCATCCATGCGCAGGTCGCTTATTACCAGATCCACTTTTTCCCGATGCAGTACCCGCAGTCCTTCCTGACCGCTCTCTGCGGTCACGACACTGTATCCTTCACTGGTCAGGCGCATACCGAGCAATTTCAGTAATCCGGGATCGTCATCGACCAGCAACAGGTGCGCCGGTTTACGGCTTATCATGGCGTTACCTCATCTTGTGACGGCGACGGCGCCGCGCCATCTTCAGACGTCGCGGTTTTGTCATTGGTATGCGGCGTATCGGCGTTGTAATTCCCTGCCGGTTTTCGTGTCGAAAGCTGGCGCTCAATATCGGTTAAACTCTCCAGCTTACGGGTGGTAAGATCGAGCTGCGTTTGCAAGGCCTGTTGCTGCTGGCGCAGCGCATCCAGCTCACTATCTGACGTTTGCTGGAGTTTGCTATAACGCTGACGTTCGGCAGAAAGCGCTAATTGCAGCGCCTGACCGTCATGCCAGATTTGGTAGACGGGCCGTACCTGAGCCGGTATTTGCGCGCTTAACGCCTCCAGACGGGTCACTATGGCGCGCCGCTCCGGCGGCGTAATTTTTGCATCCGCCAGTAAGATCCCGCGCCTGAAGGCATTCTGCCAGTTATCATCCGTCAACGCGCGCGCCTCTGCGCGCGACTGAACCGGCATCAGACGATCGGCGCAGTCAATCGTGCGTAGCCAGTACAGCGGATTCGTCTCCACCGCCTGCCCGCGTAGCGACCAGATATCCGCGCACGCCGTCGGGAGATAATCCGCCAGTTGATAATGGGGGAGCGTGTCCTGCGCTGCGCTATCGGGCAGTTGCTGTGAAGCATGGGGAACACATGCGGTCAGCGCCAGACACGATATGCCCACCGGTATTCCCCACCGCAAAAGGCATCGTTTAATAGTTTGGACTAAAACGTGTGACATACGCACCAGGCTTAAATTCATATTAGTGTTTGTCAGATGCAGGCAATGGCAGCGAGATGCGAAAACAAACTTCCTGCGCGTTGTCATCCACCAGTTGGATCTCTCCCTGCATTCGACGAATACAATCTCTGGCGATACTCAGCCCTAACCCACTGCCTTTTACCGCCCCTTTTCGCTGGTGGCTTCCCTGGAAAAAAGGCTCAAAAATCATTTCTCTTTCGGTTTGCGGAATCGGTTCGCCGCTATTAACCACATCGATATAAACCGTGGAGCCCTGAGAGCGACTACGGATACAAATGTTACCGGATTCAGCGCCATAGTGCACCGCGTTGGAATAGAGATTATCCAGCACGCTCATCAGCAACATGGGCTCTGCTATGCAGCGTTCGGCCTCCAGGTCGACATCGGTATGCATCATTTTAGCGCGGGCAGGCAAACTGTGGGCGGAAACCACCATATCCACAAGCGGCGCGATATCGACCGCTTCCAGCTCTGTGGCACTGTCTACCAGTTTCCGGTTGTAATCAAGCAATTGCTCAATCAATTTTTGTAAATTACGACTGCTGTCATCCAGAATATCGACCACCTCTTTTTGCTCCGGCGTCAGCGGCCCAACCACCTGATCGGCCAGCAGCTCTGTCCCCTCGCGCATACTGGCCAGCGGAGTTTTCAGCTCATGGGACAAGTGACGTAGAAACTGATGGCGTTGGGATTCCAGCCACGCCAGACGCTCACTCAGCCAGATAATGCGCTGCCCCACCGATCGTAATTCACGCGGACCGGTAAAGGTGACGGTATTCCCCAAAGAACGGCCTTCGCCCAGGCGATTAATCATCCGTTCAATTCCTTTCACCGGCCCGATAATCATGCGGGTAAAAAGCAGCACCATCGCCAGGCTCACCAGAAATAGCACCAGCGCCTGCCAGCCGAAAAATTGTCCGCGCTCGGCGATTTCTTGTTGTAACTGCTGCCCGCGCGAGTAAACCACAGTACGCGTCGCCTGTACCATTTCCGTATTAGCGTTGGCAAAGGCCTCCAGACGCGCGGCCGCTGCCGCTTCCGGGCCGCTATCTTTACACTGCAATTGCGCCAGCGCGTTTAAATCCTGGCGTAACGCCTGATACAACTTATCATCCGGCAAGACGCCGGCATGGGCGTCCAGCATATCGCTATAGCGCTTACGCTGGCTTTGATACACTTTTGCCAGCGTCGGATCGTCAAGCACGCAATACTGTCGGTAGCTTCGCTCCATCTCCAGCGCGACGTTGGTCATCGCCTCGCTGCGCCGGGCGTCAATAAGCGTGCTGCGGTTAGTCACCGCAGCCTGATCGCTTAACGCGTTAAGGCTTTGCCACGCCTGCCAGGCCAGAACCAGCAACGGCAGCAGGATCAGCAAAAAGGCCAGCATGACCAATTGTCGTAAAGAACGGGGGAAAACAGACCAGCGCTTCAACGTGTCGCTCACATAAAAGAAGAATAAAAAAGATGCTAACCGAGGGGAGCGCCAGATACAACAAAGCCGGGCTAAACCCGGCTTTGTTATGGAATAAGGCGGTGCCTAACTCGACGTTTCGCCCGGAGGTTGATAAAGCTACGCTATTATCAGAAGTTGGACGGCAGGCACCTTGTTGTGCGTCATTCGAAGTTTATGTAGCGCGTCCCTAAGGGGCTGACATAAGAAGGTGAATGAGCCACTGATTACTATTATGCAGTAATTGTGCCAACATTCAAAAGACTTTGTTAACACAATGATAGATATGAAAAATATCGTTATTCATGCTAAAAATGGCTCTGCCTGTTTTTTGCCCTTTCTGTCGCCAATCAGCAACAGCTGCAACACCTAAAAATAAAATCATTTTAAATCAAATGGTTAAATGTCTCTTTTTGGCGACAACCTACCTCCACTCATGTCGGGATTTCCCGACACTTTAATCTTGTGGCATAAGCACTAGTTTATTGCCGGATGGCGGCGTAAACGCCTTATCCGGCCTACCGCTTGACGTTCAAGACGATAGCTACAACCGCGCTTCCCCGTGGGCCTGATAAGCGCCGTCTACAAAAAAGCCCCTCGTGAAGAGGGGCTTAATGGCTATCGGGCTAATTAACCAAGCTGCTTACGCGCATTACGGAAGATACGCATCCACGGGCTATCCTCGCCCCAGTTTTCCGGGTGCCAGGAGTTGGCGACGGTGCGGAATACGCGTTCCGGATGCGGCATCATAATCGTCACCCGACCATTTTCGGTCGTCACCGCCGTGATGCCGTTCGGCGAACCGTTCGGGTTAGCCGGATAGGTTTCGGTCACCTTACCAAAGTTATCAACGTAGCGCAGGGCGACCAGGCCTTTGCTCTCAAGCGCGGCAAGATGCGCATCGTCCCGCACCTCAACGCGCCCTTCCCCATGAGAAACCGCAATCGGCATCTGTGAGCCTACCATTCCTTGCAGCAGCAGCGATGGGCTTTGCGTCACTTCCACCAGGCTGAAGCGGGCTTCGAAGCGGTCAGAATGGTTACGTACAAAACGCGGCCACAGTTCGCTGCCCGGGATCAGCTCGCGCAGATTCGACATCATCTGGCAACCGTTGCACACGCCCAGCGCCAGCGTCTGCGGACGATGGAAGAAGGTTTCGAATTCGTCGCGCACCCGATGGTTAAACAGAATGGATTTCGCCCAGCCTTCACCCGCCCCCAGCACGTCGCCGTAGGAAAAGCCGCCGCAAGCCACCAGCGCGTGGAAGTTACCCAGACCGATACGACCGCCCAGCAGGTCGCTCATATGGACGTCAATCGCGTCAAAGCCCGCACGATGGAACGCCGCCGCCATCTCCACGTGAGAGTTCACCCCCTGCTCGCGCAGTACAGCGACTTTCGGTCGTGCGCCTGTCGCAATGTACGGCGCGGCGATATCTTCATTAATATCAAACGACAGCTTCACGTTGAGGCCCGGATCGGCATCATTCGCTTTCTCCTCGTGTTCCTGGTCTGCACATTGCGGATTGTCGCGCAGACGCTGCATCTGCCAGGTGGTTTCCGCCCACCAGACACGCAGCGTAGTGCGGCTTTCGCTGAATACCGTCTGGTCATTAGCGGTAATCACAAAGCGATCGCCAGCCAGAGCCTGACCAAGGTAGTGGACGCAGTCAGCAAGGCCGTACTGCGCCAACAGCGCTTCGACCGCGTCTCTGTCTTCAGCGCGTACCTGAATCACGCCGCCCAGCTCCTCGTTGAACAGTGCGGCCAGATGGTCATCGCCCAGCGCAGCGATATCGACCTGCACGCCGCAGTGGCCGGCAAAGGCCATCTCGGCCAGCGTCACCAGCAGACCGCCGTCGGAACGGTCATGCCAGGCCAGTAATTTACGCGCAGCGACCAGCGCCTGCATGGCGTCATAGAAGCCTTTCAGTTGCGCGACGTCACGCACGTCCGCGGGTTTGTCGCCAAGCTGACGATAGACCTGCGCCAACGCCGTTGCGCCCAGCGCGTTGTGGCCCTTGCCAAGATCGATCAACAACAAGGCGTTATCTTCCGTTGACAGCTGCGGCGTAAGGGTGTGACGCACGTCTTCCACGCGGGCAAACGCGGAAATCACCAGCGACAGCGGCGAGGTCATTTCGCGCTGTTCGTTGCCTTCCTGCCAGCGGGTTTTCATCGACATCGAATCTTTGCCCACCGGAATCGTCAGGCCAAGCTGCGGACAGAGTTCCTCTCCCACCGCTTTAACCGCGTCATACAAACCGGCATCTTCGCCAGGATGACCAGCTGCCGCCATCCAGTTAGCGGAAAGTTTGATGCGCTTGATATCGCCAATCTGCGTCGCGGCAATGTTAGTCAACGCTTCACCGACGGCCAGACGGGCGGAGGCGGCAAAGTCCAGCAGCGCCACCGGCGCGCGCTCGCCAATCGACATCGCTTCGCCGTAGTAGCTGTCGAGGCTGGCGGTAGTGACCGCGCAGTCAGCCACCGGGACCTGCCACGGGCCAACCATCTGGTCACGCGCCACCATACCGGTGACGGTACGGTCGCCAATAGTGACAAGGAAGGTTTTTTCCGCCACGGTCGGCAGATGCAGAACACGATTTACCGCGTCGGCAATCGTGATATCCGCGCGGTTCAGCGCATCGCCTTTCGCCTTCAATGTTTGCACATCGCGGGTCATTTTCGGCGTTTTGCCCAGCAGGACATCCAGCGGCAGGTCGATCGGCTGATTGTCGAAATGGTTATCATGCAACGAGAGATGCTGTTCTTCGGTAGCATCGCCAATGACCGCATACGGCGCGCGTTCGCGCTTACACAGTTCGTCGAACAGCGGCAACTGGTCAGCCGCGACCGCCAGTACATAGCGCTCCTGGGATTCGTTACACCAGATTTCCAGCGGGCTCATGCCCGGCTCGTCGCTAAGAATGTCGCGCAGTTCGAATTTCCCGCCGCGCCCGCCGTCGCTCACCAGCTCCGGCATCGCATTGGAGAGACCGCCCGCGCCCACATCATGGATAAACAAGATTGGGTTAGCGTCGCCCAACTGCCAGCAGCGGTCGATCACCTCCTGGCAGCGGCGTTCCATTTCCGGGTTATCGCGCTGAACAGAGGCAAAATCGAGATCCGCATCAGACTGGCCGGAAGCCATTGAAGAAGCCGCCCCGCCGCCGAGGCCGATATTCATCGCCGGGCCGCCAAGGACGATCAGCTTCGCGCCCACGACGATCTCGCCTTTCTGCACGTGATCGGCGCGAATATTACCGATCCCGCCCGCCAGCATGATCGGCTTATGGTAGCCGCGCAGCTCTTCGCCGTTGTGGCTGTTCACTTTCTCTTCATAAGTACGGAAGTAACCGGTCAGCGCCGGGCGACCAAATTCGTTGTTAAACGCCGCGCCGCCCAGCGGACCTTCGGTCATGATATCCAGCGCGGTGACAATACGTTCCGGCTTGCCAAAATCCTCTTCCCACGGCTGTTCAAAGCCCGGAATACGCAGGTTGGAAACGGAGAAGCCCACCAGCCCGGCTTTTGGTTTCGCGCCACGCCCGGTGGCGCCTTCATCACGAATTTCGCCGCCGGAACCGGTCGCCGCCCCCGGCCACGGAGAGATGGCGGTTGGGTGGTTATGCGTTTCGACCTTCATCAAAATGTGCGCGGGCTCCTGATGAAAATCGTAACGGCCGGTATTGTGGTCGGCGAAGTAGCGCCCCACCGCAGATCCTTCCATCACCGCGGCATTGTCTTTATAGGCAGAGAGCACATAGTCCGGCGTGGTTTCGAAGGTGTTTTTAATCATTTTAAACAGCGACTTCGGCTGCGGTTTACCGTCGATAATCCAGTCGGCGTTAAAAATCTTGTGGCGGCAGTGCTCGGAGTTCGCCTGGGCGAACATGTACAATTCGATATCGTTCGGGTTGCGCCCCAGTTTGGTAAACGCCTCCTGCAAATAGTCGATTTCATCTTCCGCCAGCGCCAGACCGAGACGCAGGTTGGCGTCAATTAACGCCTGACGGCCTTCTCTCAGCAGATCGACACTGGAAACCGGCGCAGGCTGATGGTGGATAAACAGTTTTTCCGCATCGGTTAAAGAAGAGAACACCGTCTCCATCATACGGTCGTGCAGCTCTGCGGCCACTTGTCGCCACTGTTCCGCCGTCAACGTCGAAGCCTCGATATAGTACGCTACGCCGCGCTCCAGCCGATCAACCTGTTGCAGGCCGCAGTTGTGGGCGATATCCGTTGCTTTTGAAGACCAGGGGGAGATGGTACCAGGACGCGGTGTGACCAACAGGAGTTTACCCGCCGGCGTATGGCTGCTAAGCGCCGGGCCGTATTGCAGCAGACGGGTAAGCTGCGCCTGCTCGCTATCATTTAACGGGGCGTTCAGGTCAGCAAAATGGACATACTCAGCGTATATATTGTGGACCTGGAGGTTGGCAGCCTGAAAGCGCGCCAGCAGTTTATTGATACGGAATGCAGACAGTGCAGGCGAACCACGCAGAATTTCCATCATAAGTCTCTCGTCTTCTAAGCTTTGGTGTGCGCAAGGGGGGAAACGGCCGTCATTATAAAGAATCTGACGCGCCGACGAAACCGTTTGCGTAGAAATAAAATCACCGCTTTTTCTTGTCATACGGTGCGGCTATCGTTGCGAATAAGTTGCCAACTGGCGCATTGTTACGCAAAATGCCGCTCATTAATGACTTATCCATTGCAGCAAAACATCTTTTTCAGCCCGAGGCAACGCACGATCCAGAGAATTAACTAATTGAAAAAATTAAAGATTAATTATCTGTTCATCGGCATATTGACGCTGCTGCTGGCAGCAGCCCTTTGGCCCTCAATCCCCTGGTTCGGTAAAACCGAAAACCATATCGCCGCGATTCAAGCCCGGGGGGTACTGCGCGTCAGTACGATCGACTCGCCATTAACCTATTCCGTTATCAACGGTAAAAAATATGGTCTGGACTATGAACTGGCGCAGCAGTTCGCCAACTATCTCGGCGTGAAGCTGAAAGTGACGGTACGCCAGAATATCAGCCAGTTGTTTGACGATCTGGATAACGGCAATGCCGACCTGCTCGCGGCTGGGCTGGTCTACGACAGCGCGCGCGTTAAAAACTATCAGCCTGGTCCCATGTATTATTCGGTTTCGCAACAGCTCGTTTACCGGGTCGGACAATATCGCCCACGTTCGCTGGCGACCGTTAACGAGAATCAGCTTACCATTGCGCCAGGGCACGTCGTGGTCAATGATTTACAGCGTTTAAAAGAGACAAAGTTTCCCGATCTGAGCTGGAAAGTGGATGATAAAAAAGGCTCGACGACGCTGCTGGAAGAGGTCATCAGCGGCAAACTGGATTACACCATTGCCGATTCAGTGGCGATCAGTCTGTTTCAGCGCGTCCATCCCGAACTGGCCGTGGCGCTGGACGTCACGGATGAACAGCCCGTGACCTGGTTTAGCCGACTGGACGACGATAATACGCTCTCCGCCGCGCTGCTCGATTTTTTCAATTCGATCAATGAAGACGGTTCTCTGGCGCGGATCGAAGAGAAATATCTGGGACATGGCGATGATTTCGACTACGTTGATACCCGCTCTTTCCTGCGAGCGGTGGATAACGTCCTGCCGGAGCTGGAACCGTTATTTAAAAAATATGCCAAAGAGATAGACTGGCGCCTGCTGGCGGCGATTTCTTATCAGGAATCACACTGGGACCCGCTGGCGACCTCGCCAACCGGCGTGCGCGGCCTGATGATGCTGACTAAAAATACCGCCCAAAGTCTGGGGTTGACCGACCGTACCGATGCGGAGCAAAGCATCAGCGGCGGCGCTCGCTATCTTGAAGATATGATGGCTAAAGTTCCCGAAACCGTTCCGGAAGACGAGCGTATCTGGTTTGCTTTAGCCGCCTACAATATGGGTTATGCGCACATGCTCGACGCCAGATCGCTAACGGTAAAAACCAAAGGCAATCCGGATAGCTGGACCGATGTGAAGCAGCGTTTGCCGCTATTAAGCCAAAAACCGTATTACAGTAAGCTAACCTACGGTTACGCGCGTGGACATGAGGCTTATGCTTATGTGGAAAATATCCGTAAATACCAGATAAGTTTGGTGGGGTATTTGCAGGAAAAAGAAAAGCAGGAAGCGGAAGCCATGAAACTGGCGCAGGATTACCCGGCGGTGTCGCCGGAGGAGCTGAATAAAGCGCCCTTCCCCCTCCTGTCGTTTTTATCGCAGTCATCAGGCTACCTGACGCATTCGCCGTCTTTACTGTTTACGCCGCAGAAGAAAGAAGAAAAATAGCGCGATGGTCTTATCGGATGGCGACGCGCAACGTCTTATCCGGCATTGCGCTATACTGCCGGCCCCGCGCCTTCCGCACGGTCGGCTTTCTTCAGGGCTTTAATTTCCTGACGACGCATACGGAAAAAATCACTGAGCAGCGTCGCACATTCATCGCGCAGCACCCCTTCAATAATGTCGACCCGGTGATTCATTCCCGGATGGTGCAGCACATCAATTAGCGATCCGGCCGCGCCGGTTTTTGCATCGCGCGCGCCAAAGACAACGCGTCCAATGCGGCTATGCACCATAGCGCCTGCGCACATCACACAGGGTTCCAGCGTGACATACAGCGTGGCATCCAGTAACCGATAATTCTGCAATACCAGACCGCCCTGACGCAGCGCCATTATTTCAGCATGCGCAGTAGGATCGTGGCGGCCAATGGGTCGATTCCAGCCTTCGCCAATGACGCGATGGTTATGCACCAATACCGCGCCAACCGGAACCTCGCGTTCGTCCCAGGCGCGTTTCGCCAGCGTCAGCGCGTGGCGCATCCAGTATTCGTGATCTAATTCGACATCAGACAAAGAGATAACTCCGGTAATGAAAGCGGGCGGCATTATACACAGACGCTATGCGTTTCACTATTCGAGCTGCTGCAACTCGCCGTGCGGCGTCACCCGCCAGCGATGCTGGCAAAAATAAAGCAGAGGGTTATCCTGTTTGCTGTCGCTGTAGCCGCTATAAAGACGCAGCGGCGTACCGATTTTACGTTCCAGTTGCGCGACTTTTTCATGGCCCAGACAGCGCACGGTTAATACCCAGCCGCCATACCGTCGCGCCATCTGGCTGGCGATGAGGTTAACGCGCGGCAGCCACGGCGTATCAAAATAGACTTGCTCTACCAATGATTGCGGAGAACCGGTAATAAGCCAGATATCCGCGTCAGAGCTCAATAGATAGGTGGTCAGACGCTCCTGTACAACCGGAAACGCCGTGACGTTAGCGCGAAACCAACGGACAAAATCCGCCTGATGCGCCTGCAAACGCGTTTCGCTATGGCCAAAAGTACAGCCCCACAACAACAGACTCATCGGCCAGCGGGCCGCACGCCCTTTTACCAGTAAACCGATACCGATAATGGGCAACAACGGCAGTACGAGCAGCGCATTTAGCGGCTGACGGCGCAGCAAATAACGCAGAAAACTGCCGAACATATCCTGTTGATGTAACGTTCCATCCAAATCAAAAAAGACGACACGACGCTCGTGGCTGACCAAACCTTACTCCTCTGGATCATTGAACCCCAGCAGCCAGGTAAAAATAAACCCGGCAATTACCGCTATTAAATAGCCTAACAGATAGAACAGGACTTTTCCGGCAACAATTGTTAATGCCAGCGGCAAACCGGAAATACCAAAGGTAATTACCGTCGCCACTTTCCAGTAGCTGATCAACGCCCCGCCTACCGCGCCGCCGAGGCAAGCGCCAATAAATGGCTTACCCAATGGCAGCGTGACGCCAAAAATCAGCGGCTCGCCAATCCCCAGCAGTCCGACAGGAAGCGCGCCTTTAATCACCTTTTTGAGTCGCGCATTGCGGGTTTTCATCAGTACGGCAATGGCCGCGCCTATCTGACCAACGCCCGCCATCGCCAGGATGGGAAACAGCGCGTTATAGCCGTGCGCTTGCACCAGCTCCACATGAATAGGCACCAGCCCCTGATGCAGCCCGGTCAGTACCAACGGCAGGAAGGTTCCGGCTAACACCGCGCCCACCAGAAAACCGCCGCGATCGATAGCCCAGGACGCGCCGTGAGCGATAGCGTCTGAAATCCAGCCGCCAAGCGGTTGCAGAGCGACAATCGCTACCGCGCCGGTGATAACAGTCGTCAATAAAGGGTTAAGAATTAACTCCAGCGACCCCGGCAGCAGCTTACGGAACTGGCGCTCAATCCAGCACATTAACGCTACCACCAGCAGGACGGCGATGACGCCGCCCCGTCCCGGCTGAAGCGCCTCGCCAAAGAGCGTAATCTGCGCCAGTTGCGGGCTGGAAAGGATCCCCGCCATCACGCCGCCTAACGCCTGCGATCCGCCAAAGACTTTCGCGGTATTGACGCCAACCAGAATGTTCATGATAGCGAACACCGCGCTACCAAATATCCCCATCAGGCCCAGCAGGTTAGGATAGTGGACGGCAACATCGCCAACGATATCCGGACGTTTAAGAATGTTGATAATGCCGGTAATCAAGCCGGATGCGATAAAGGCGGGGATAAGCGGAATAAAAACATTCGCCAGCTTACGCAACGCATCGCTCATCGGCGCTTTATACTTCGCTTTCGCCTCGGATTTGGTACGCGCCATAGCGTCGTCCGGCTTTACACCATCTGCGGCAATCTGCACGCGCATCGCATCAACCACCTGTGCAGCCTTCCCCGGCCCAACGATCAGCTGATGTTGCTCCCCTTGCTTTACGTATCCACTGACGCCAGGCAACGCTTTTAAGCGCGGAATATCCAGTTGGCTGTCGTCCTGTACCTCCACCCTGACTCGCGTCATACAGTTTTCCAGGCGCAGAATATTTTGCTCTCCGCCGATACCACGTAAAATGTCGCTGGCGAGCGCTGCCGTCTTATCCATACACACCTCTTTAGTGTTCTAACGCCGCCCTTAAAAAGCCCTGATGAGCGGCGAGTTTTTCCCTGGCGGCTGCAGCATCCAGCCCCGTAAGCGCCATCAAAATGGCGGGCTTAACCTCAAAATCGGTCTGTTTCAGCAACGTTTCCGCCTCTTCACGACCTATCCCGGTCGCTTCAACGACCATCCGACACGCGCGATCGACCAGTTTGACGTTGGTGGCTTTCATATCCACCATCAGGTTTTGATAGACCTTGCCGAACTTCACCATCGCGCCGGTAGAAATCATATTGAGCACCATTTTCTGCGCGGTGCCGGATTTCAGCCGCGTGGAGCCGGTAAGCGCTTCCGGCCCGACAACGGGCGAAATGGCGATATTAGCCTCCCGCGCAATAGGCGAATCTGGATTACAGGAGACGGCAACAGTGGTACAACCGGACTGTCGCGCATAGCGCAGGCCGCCAATCACATAGGGTGTACGACCCGACGCCGCGAGCCCCACGACTAGATCCTGTTCTTGCAGATTTAGCGCGACAAGATCGTCTTCGCCTGCCTGTTGGCTGTCTTCCGCGCCTTCGACCGCTTTCAGCAACGCGCCCGGCCCGCCGGCAATCAGCCCGACGACCAGACCGTGCGGAACGCCAAACGTCGGGGGGCATTCTGAGGCATCCAGTACGCCAAGCCGACCACTGGTGCCCGCGCCCATATAGATGATACGTCCGCCAGACTTCAGTGCCGCCGCAGCGGCATCCACCGCACGCGCAACGTCAGGCAGAGTGGCTTTTACCGCTTCCGCTACCCGCGTATCCTGTTCATTAAAACGCTTAACTAATTCAGGAGTAGGCAACGCATCCAGATCCATCGTTTGCGGGTTACGGGTTTCAGACACTAAGGTACCAAGATTCATTTTTGTCCCTCTGGAATTTTTAATTCATAATAAGCGTCCATGATGGAATAGAATATTCCCCCAGGCGAGTGAAATTTCGTTTTATCGTCGCCATCACGTTTCGCAGGAGCTGCTCATGAACTGTTTGATTCGTATTCGCCAGCGTTATCCGGATCTCGCGCAAAGCGACAGGAAACTGGCGGATTATCTGCTCGCGCAACCGGATACGGCGCGGCATCTGAGCTCACAGCAACTGGCGGCCGAAGCGGGCGTCAGCCAATCCAGCGTAGTCAAGTTCGCGCAAAAACTGGGGTTTAAAGGGTTTCCGGCGTTGAAACTGGCTATCAGCGAAGCGTTGGCCAGCAATCCTAATCCGCATTCCGTTCCCGTTCATAACCAGATTCGCGGCGACGATCCGATGCGCCTGGTCGGAGAAAAATTAATTAAAGAGAATGTGGCGGCGATGCACGCCACGCTGGACGTTAACAGTGAAGAAAAGCTGTTAGAAAGCGTCACGATGCTGCGCCACGCCCGCCGTATTGTGATCACCGGGATTGGCGCCTCTGGGCTGGTGGCGCAAAATTTTGCCTGGAAGCTACTGAAGATTGGCATTAACGCGGTGGTTGAGCGCGATATGCACGCCCTGCTGGCGACGGTGCAGGCGCTGGCGCCGGAGGATCTGCTGCTGGCGATCTCTTATTCCGGGGAACGGCGCGAGCTGAACCTGGCGGCGGACGAAACATTACGCGCAGGCGCGAAGATCCTGGCCATTACCGGTTTTTCTCCCAACGCCTTGCAGCAGCGCGCCACCCGCTGTCTGTATACGATTGCTGAAGAGCAGGCGACGCGCAGCGCCGCTATCTCCTCGACACATGCGCAAATGATGTTGACCGACTTACTGTTTATGGCGCTGGTACAACAGGATTTAGAGCGGGCGCCGGAGCGTATTCGCCATAGCGAGGCACTGGTAAAAAAACTGGTTTGAAAATGGCTCTTCCGCCTCATGCAGAAGAGCTATCAAGTTTATTGCGCTTCTTTAGCGTGAATCAATTGCGTCAGGAGTTTGTTAACCGGTACGGCAATATTGTTCTGAGCGCCGATTCGCGCAATCGCACCATTTAAATAGTCGATTTCAGTCAGTCGGCCTTTATGTAAATCCTGATGCATAGAAGGATAGTGGTGGCCGCTCTCACGCGGATCGAACACTTTCTTCACCGTATTCATCACCATTTGCTCAGTCAACGGAATATTCTGGCTGGCAGCAACTAACACAAATTCATCAACTACCGCTTGCGCTAAATCTAAAGCACCAGGCCGCTGACCAAATCCGCCGACATTACAATCCAGTAACGCGCAATAGGTGTTCATTACGCTATTAAAGGCTGCTTTCTTCCAGATCGATAATAATACGTCAGGGCTTATTTCAGCATTCAATCCAGCACTATTAAGGGTGGCAATGACCTTAGCCTCTTGAGCTGAATCCTGGCTGGCTATCGGCTGCAGTTCAATCGTTCCGGTACCGGTGGCCATAATATGCCCAGCCCCCTCCAGTTCGCTGGACCATAACGTCACACCCGCATAGATTTTCTGCCGATCGACATATTTCTCCAGGGTTTCGATATTTCCCAGACCGTTAGATAAAATCATCACGACCTTCGCGGCTGGCAGCAGCGGCTTAATACGCTGCAGCATGCTATCCAGCTGCATGGCTTTAGTGAACAGAATAACCAGCTCAAATTCCCCGTGGGATTCATCAGCCATCATAGCGGGGATAGGGTAATACTGCTGGGTCGTTTCCGTTTCGACAAACAACCCCTTGCTGCGAATAGCATCGACATGCTCCTGCCAGCTATCGATAAGCGTCACATCATGCCCGGCCGCCAGCAGCATATAGCCAAAACGACATCCCATAGCGCCTGCACCTGCGATTGCAATTTTCATCTTTATTTCCTTATGATTTGATTAATGGATTTTGGCTAAAACCGTTGCGACATATTTTTTCGTTATCAGGGTCAGTACAACACCAATAAGCAATAGCACCGTTGTCAGAATAAATACCGTATTGTAGCTTCCGGTATATTTTGCAATAGCAGATGTTACGTAAGGAGCAATCACCGCACCGACGGCAAAACCAAAATACATAAATCCGTAGTTTAACCCTTGGTTACGCATGCCAAAGTTCTGGCTGGTCAAGCCTGGGAAGATAACTAATATACCGGCATAAGCAAAGCCCACGCCCAGAGCGCTGAAATAGAATACCGAAGTATTGCCATTGAAGAAAAATAACAGCAGCATACACAAGCAGGTAAAGAGGTAAACAATAACCAGCGTATTATAGCCGCCTAATTTATCGGTTAACCCTCCCCAGAACAGGCGTCCGATCGAGTTAAATATCGAGACCAGGCTAACGACTAATGCACCGGACAGTAAACCGTACTGCGTCATACCAATTTGCGCAGAACTTGAGCTAATTACCATCCCAGAGAACACGCCCAGCGCCAGAATCATAAACAGCAGCCAGAAGCGCAGATCTTTCAGCATGTGCCGATAGTCTTTATCCAGTGGCGACGCTTTAATTCCTCCACTATCTTTTGCTGGCGCGCTACGAATAAAGAACTGGACGATAAAAATAACCACCAGATAAACAATACCCAGATATAACAACGCCCGACTAACATCGTGAGTTTGCGCCATAAAATATTCGGCCAGGCGGGTGCAAAGTAGCGTCCCGACGCCAACACCCGCCAGTACGATACCGCTGGCCAGACCGCGACGGTCGGGGAAAAATTTCAGAATATTATTAAGATTACCCGTAAAAGCCAGGCCCGATCCCAACCCGGCAATGACGCCGTAGGTTAAAAACAGCATGGGCAAATTATCCACAAACCCGGACAAGATAAAACCTAAAGAAAACAGGATACCGCCGATAACTATCGCCTGCTTTCCTTTACCATTGTCGATCATTCTCCCGCCCCAAATCATCGGTAAAGGAATGATCCCCATGTTGATAGAGAATGCTAACGCCAGCGTAGCCGGATCCCAGTGATATTGCGCCATGAGTGGTGTTTTGAAATAGCTAAATGCGTAGACGCCCCCGAGCACAAAATTGATGCACACGTGAGCGGCAAGCATTCCCCAGCGGTTGATTGATGCCGACATAATTTTCCCTTTTTAAAATGCACTGATCACAGTTTAAAAAAAGCAAAATAGGCAAACAATTTGGTATTTTTTATAATCGTTATAACAAAACCCAATCGATTGGCATTAAATTTTAATGAATATCAAACAACTACATTCCTTCCTGATATTGTGTGATGAATTACATTATGGTCGGGCAGCCAGTCGCCTGTTTATCACTCAGCCATCATTGAGTCAGCAAATCAAACAACTTGAGTCATCACTTAAAACAATATTATTTAAGCGAAAAGGTAGAGGAATTAAATTAACAAAAGCAGGCATTATTTTGCAACGACACGCTAACAAAATAATGCTGGATTTAAAAAATGCAGAAAATGAACTTCTTCCCTATCAGGACCAACAGCGCGATACTATTTCAATCGGGGTGTCAGGCAGCTACCTGGTCCTGCCCGCTTTTCGCAACTTTATGGCGCACCATCCGGAAATATCTTTAAATGTTAAAGAGTTCTCAACTGAGCAAACCATTAAAAAGCTGACGGATAGCGCCGTTGATATTGGCATTGTTTATCGAACAGCGCTCCCTGCCCAGCTAAGCTCGACCATGCTGTTTGAAGATGAAATTATCGCTGCAATCCCACTTTCTCATCCTCTGGCGACACGCGAACGTCTGCATCTAAAAGATTTAAACGACCAGCCCATTATCGTGCTTAATGACTCTCTGCTATTAAGAGGGATCATCACCACAGAATTTAATAACCGCAAAGTCGTTCCTAACGTCATCTGCGAACTGGATAACCACTACTCATGCCTTGAGTATGCCGAAGCGCAGATTGGCATCGCATTTATTACCCGCTCGCTAACCCATTTATCGACACCCAAAAATGTTCGCCTGGTTTCACTGGGCATCCCCGCATTCTTTATTCCTGTCATGCTGGTGCACAGTAATGATCTTTCACTGGATAACGCAACCATCTGCCTGCTCAAGCAGATCAAAAATTTTTACACTGTAGATAACAAATCAGCGCCAGAAAAGAGCTGGCCCGAGCAGAAAATAGGCGTATAATGCCCGCCCGATTTGTGTTGTTTCTGAGAATTTCCTGATGGCGCTGTTAATCACCAAAAAATGTATCAATTGCGATATGTGCGAGCCGGAGTGCCCGAATGAGGCGATTTCAATGGGCGACAGCATTTATGAGATTAACAGCGACAAATGCACTGAGTGTGTAGGCCATTACGAAACGCCGACCTGTCAGAAAGTCTGCCCGATCCCCAATACGATTTTGCAGGATCCCGCCCATGTCGAAAGCGAAGAACAGTTGTGGGATAAGTTTGTTCTGATGCATCACGCAGATAAACTGTAAGCGGGCTAACGCACTTCCAACGCAACAATGCCTGATGGCGCTATGCTTATCAGGCCGACAATATATCGGCCTGTAGGTCAGATAACGTGTTTACGCCGCCATCCGGCAAATCTAACTTTCCAGAATGACCGTAGCGCAGGCGTAATGGCGTTCATCGGCCAACGTGACATGCATGTGCGCCACACCGAGTTTTTCCGCCAGCGTTAACGCCTCGCCCCACAGCCGCAAACGTGGTTTTCCCAGCTCATCGTTAAACACTTCGAACTGATTAAACGCCAGACCGTTACGGATGCCGGTGCCAAAAGCTTTCGCTGCCGCCTCTTTGACCGCAAAACGCTTGGCGAGAAAACGCACCGGCTGCTGATGCGTCTCCCAGATAGCCCACTCGTTGTCACTGAGCACACGTCTTGCCAGACGTTCGCCGGAACGGGAGATCACTGCCTCAATGCGGGCAATCTCTACAATATCCGTTCCCAGGCCGAGAATCGCCATTAGCCGCGCGCTTCCAGCATCAAACGTTTCATTTCAGCCACCGCCTCTTTCAGGCCCGTCATCACCGCCCGACCAATAATGGCATGACCGATATTAAGTTCGTGCATTTCCGGCAGCGCGGCAATAGCTTTGACGTTATGGTAGGTCAGGCCATGACCCGCATTTACTTTTAGCCCCAGGCGAGCCGCCAGGGTCGCGGCGCTGGCAATACGCGCCAGCTCTTTTGCCTGTTCCGCATCGGTTTCTGCGTTGGCGTAGCAGCCGGTATGGATTTCGATAAACGGCGCGCCGACTTCCGCCGCCGCGTTGATTTGCGTTTCATCGGCATCGATAAAGAGCGAAACCTGGATGCCAGCCGCCGCCAGGCGCGCACAGGCATCACGCATTTTATCGCGCTGTCCGGCCACATCCAGGCCGCCTTCGGTGGTGACTTCCTGGCGTTTTTCCGGCACCAGACAACAGAAATGCGGCCTGGTTTCTACGGCGATCGCCAGCATCTCTTCGGTCACCGCCATCTCCAGATTCATACGCGTATGCAGCGTCTGACGCAGAATGCGCACATCGCGATCGGTAATGTGGCGACGATCTTCGCGCAGGTGTACGGTAATGCCGTCCGCGCCTGCCTGTTCAGCAATAAACGCCGCCTGTACCGGATCCGGATAGTCGGTGCCGCGCGCATTACGTAACGTGGCAATGTGGTCAATATTGACGCCTAACAGTAATTCAGCCATGACAATCCTCGTTAATCTTTCTTCGTTTTTACTGTGCGTTTGGGCATAAATTGCCGGAACAGCTCCCGGCTTTTTAACGGTTTTCCCCCAAGATACGGCTTTAATGCCATACGGGTAAAGCGTTTAGCGGCACGCAGGGTATCTACATCCGGAAATTCCCGCGCCTCCAGCGCTTTCAGGTGCCGTCCGGTAAAGGTGTTGTTATCGATGACGACGCTGGCGAAAAAGCCTTTTTCTTCGCGGTAACGGTAGGTCATGGTGTCATCCACCCGTTCGCCGCTGCCTGCACAGTGGGTGAAATTGACGCCATACCCCAGATGTCCCAGCAACGCCAGTTCGAAACGTCGCAACGCCGGTTCAGGTGAGCCGGTGGTTCCCGCCAGCGCCTGAATACAGTTCAGATAATCAAAAAAGAGTTCGGAGAAGCGCGTTTCATATTCCAGTACGCGAGAGAGGAGTTCGTTGATGTACAGGCCGCTATAGAGCGTAATACCGCTTAACGGCAGCGCCAAAGAAACTGCCTCGGCGCTGCGCAGGGTTTTCACCTCGCCGCGTCCGCTGTAGCGTAGCAATAACGGCGTAAAAGGCTGTAACGCGCCTTTCAGATTGGAACGTTTAGATCGCGCGCCTTTGGCGACAAGGCGCACGCGCCCCGATTCTTCCGTGAAGACGTCCAGCATCAGGCTGGTTTCGCTCCAGGGGCGACTGTGCAGGACAAATGCGCGCTGCCACCCTTCCACGCTGTGTTAACTCACAGATCGTCTACGTAACCGAGACTGCGCAGAGCGCGTTCGTCATCGGCCCAGCCGGATTTCACTTTCACCCACAATTCCAGGTGTACCGGCGCTTCGAACATCTCCTGCATGTCTTTACGCGCTTCAATACCAATGGTTTTGATTTTGGCGCCTTTGTTGCCAATCACCATCTTCTTCTGCCCTTCGCGCTCGACGAGGATCAGCCCGTTGATATCATAGCCGCCGCGTTCGTTGGTAACAAAACGTTCAATCTCAACGGTAACGGAATACGGCAGCTCGGCGCCGAGAAAACGCATCAGCTTTTCACGGATGATTTCAGACGCCATAAAGCGCTGAGAGCGATCGGTGATGTAATCTTCCGGGAAGTGGTGAATAGCTTCCGGTAAATGTTTACGCACGATACCGGCAATGGTATCGACGTTCATACCCGTTTCAGCAGAGATCGGTACGATATCAAGAAAGTTCATCTGGCTTGCCAGGAACTGGAGGTGCGGCAGCAAATCGGCTTTTTCCTGCACGTTATCCACCTTGTTAACGGCGAGAATAACCGGTGCTTTGCCATCGCGCAGTTTGTTCAGGACCATTTCGTCGTCCGGCGTCCAACGGGTGCCTTCCACAACGAAAATCACCAGCTCAACGTCGCCAATCGAACTGCTCGCCGCCTTATTCATCAAACGGTTAATGGCGCGCTTTTCTTCCATATGCAGTCCCGGGGTATCGACATAAATTGCCTGATACGGGCCTTCGGTATGAATACCGACAATGCGGTGGCGCGTGGTCTGCGCTTTACGGGAAGTGATCGAAATCTTCTGCCCAAGCAGTTTGTTCAGCAAGGTGGATTTGCCAACGTTCGGACGTCCGACGATGGCAATAAATCCGCAGTAAGTTTTGTCAGTGCTCATTCCAACTCCAGTTTTTTCAGCGCCTGTTCGGCGGCAGCCTGCTCCGCCTTACGACGGCTGGAACCCGTGCCAACCACCGGTTCGCTCAGGCCGCTGACCTGGCAGTGGATAGTAAATTCCTGATCGTGCGCCTCGCCGCGTACCTGCACAACCAGGTAAGATGGCAGCGGCAGATGGCGACCCTGCAAATACTCCTGCAAGCGCGTTTTAGGATCTTTTTGTTTATCGCCCGGACTTATCTCATCCAGACGGGTTTTATACCAGTTAAGGATTAACTGCTCGACGGTCTGGATATTGCTATCGAGAAATACTCCGCCGATTAACGCTTCCACGGTGTCCGCCAGAATGGACTCCCGACGAAATCCGCCGCTTTTTAATTCGCCCGGCCCTAAACGCAGGCACTCGCCTAAATCAAATTCACGGGCTAATTCCGCCAGCGTATTACCACGTACCAACGTGGCGCGCATACGGCTCATATCTCCCTCATCCACCCGTGGAAAACGGTGATAAAGCGCGTTAGCGATAACGAAGCTCAGGATTGAATCGCCTAAAAACTCCAGGCGTTCGTTATGTTTACTGCTGGCGCTGCGGTGAGTTAATGCCTGCTGCAACAGCTCCTGATGATTAAAAGTGTAGCCCAGCTTCCGTTGAAGCCGATTAATTACGATGGGGTTCATGCGATACCAATAAATGAATGCGTCAACAATCCAGCACACGAAACAGACCTGATACACGTCATCTGTCCTGCCGCATCGCTGCAGCGGAAAGAAGGTTGTCTATAACCAACGCTGTTTCGTGTGCCGTGGCGACCAAACGGCGCCAACCTAAAACTTCGGGGGAATATTCTATACACAACGACAGGGGATGTCGTTAGTCTGAGGGAATTTATCCAGGAAATAATTCACGCTGCCGCTAAAAAGACGGCAGCGTGAACGATCATTTCGTCACAGTTAGTGAATACCGCCGATACGACTCAGGCGTACGCCTGTCGGCCACTCCCCTTCCTGCTTGTCAAAGCTCATCCAGATAGCGACCGCTTTACCGACCAGATTCGCTTCCGGAACAAATCCCCAGTAACGGCTATCCGCGCTGTTATCGCGGTTGTCGCCCATCATGAAATATTGCCCCGGCGGTACAACCCAGGTCGCCAGCGGTTGTCCTGGCTGTTGGTAATACATGCCCAACTGATCCTGAGCTATCGGCACCATCAGGATGCGGTGCGTCACATCGCCTAACGTCTCTTTACGTTCGGTCAGGCGAATGCCGTTTTCTTTTGTCTCGTTTAGCGGAACCTCAAAGAAACCGCTGGTCGCTTCTCCGCCGTTACGGCGGGCAAAGGTCTGTACAAAATCGCTCGGCTCAACGTTAGAGTAGGTAACCGGCAGCGCATTTTCGCACGCCTGACCGGAGCTACAGCCAGGCTGAATCGTCACCTCTTTCGCAACCGGATCATAAGTGATTTTATCGCCCGGCAAACCGACTGCGCGTTTGATGTAATCTAACTTAGGATCTTCCGGATATTTAAATACCACAATATCCCCGCGCTTTGGATGACCGGTTTCAATCAGGGTTTTCTGGTAGATCGGATCTTTAATGCCGTAGGCAAATTTTTCCACCAGAATAAAATCGCCGATAAGCAGTGTCGGCATCATTGAGCCTGACGGGATCTGAAAGGGTTCATAAAGAAATGAACGAACGATCAGAACGATCGCCAGAACCGGGAAAACCGACGCCCCGGTCTCCAGCCAGCCCGGCTTAGGCGCCACTTTATTGAGCGTAGCGTTATCCAGCGCATCTCCCGACGCCGTTTGCGCGGCAGCCTGGCGCGCCCGACGTTTTGGCGCGAAAACAAACTTATCAACGCACCATAAAATGCCCGTCACCAGTGTGGCTATCACCAGAATCAGGGCAAACATGTTCGCCATGCCAACTCCTTAGGGATTATTTATTGTCTTTACCGACATGCAGAATGGCGAGGAACGCCTCCTGAGGCAGCTCGACGTTACCGATCTGCTTCATGCGTTTCTTACCTTCTTTCTGTTTCTGCAGCAGTTTTTTCTTACGACTGATATCGCCGCCGTAGCACTTCGCCAGCACGTTTTTACGTAACTGTTTTACCGTCGAACGGGCAATAATATGCGTACCAATCGCCGCCTGAATCGCGATATCAAACTGCTGACGTGGGATCAAATCTTTCATCTTCTCCACCAGCTCGCGACCACGGCTTTGCGAGTTATCACGGTGCGTGATCAGCGCCAGCGCATCGACACGCTCGTTGTTGATTAACACATCAACACGCACCATATCGGAAGCCTGGAAGCGCTTGAAGTTATAATCCAGAGACGCATAGCCGCGCGACGTTGATTTCAGACGGTCAAAGAAGTCGAGCACCACTTCCGCCATCGGGATTTCATAGGTCAACGCGACCTGGTTACCGTGATACACCATGTTAGTTTGTACGCCGCGTTTCTCAATACACAGCGTAATAACGTTACCTAAATAGGCTTGTGGTAACAGCATATGACATTCGGCGATAGGCTCGCGCAGTTCATAAATGTTATTCAACGGCGGCAGCTTGGAGGGGCTATCAACATAGATAGTCTCTTTCGCCGTTGTTTCTACTTCATAAACCACGGTCGGCGCAGTGGTGATCAGATCCAGATCGTATTCGCGTTCCAGACGCTCCTGAATGATCTCCATGTGCAACAGGCCGAGGAAGCCGCAGCGGAAACCAAAGCCCAGCGCCGAGGAGCTTTCCGGTTCATAAAACAGTGAGGCATCGTTCAGGCTCAGCTTGCCGAGCGCGTCGCGGAAACTTTCATAATCGTCGGAGCTGACCGGGAACAGACCTGCATAGACCTGCGGTTTCACCTTCTTAAAGCCCGGCAACGCTTTTTCCGCTGGGTTACGCGCTGAGGTTAAGGTATCGCCAACCGGCGCGCCGAGGATATCTTTAATGGCGCAGACCAGCCAGCCTACTTCGCCGCACTTCAGCTCGGTACGATCAACCTGTTTTGGCGTGAAGATCCCCAGGCGGTCAGCGTTGTAGGTCTGCCCGGTGCTCATCACTTTAATTTTGTCGCCTTTACGCATGGTGCCGTTTTTAATACGCACCAGCGATACCACGCCCAGGTAGTTATCGAACCAGGAGTCAATAATCAGCGCCTGCAGCGGGCCGTCCGGATCGCCTTGCGGCGGCGGGATATCGCGCACCAGGCGTTCCAGAACATCCGTCACGCCGACACCCGTTTTGGCGGAGCAGCGTACCGCGTCCGTCGCATCGATACCGACAATGTCTTCGATTTCTTCCGCCACACGCTCCGGATCGGCGGCCGGCAGGTCAATCTTGTTAAGCACCGGCACCACTTCAAGATCCATTTCCATCGCGGTGTAGCAGTTCGCCAACGTTTGCGCTTCTACGCCCTGGCCGGCATCCACCACCAGCAGCGCGCCCTCGCAGGCGGCTAACGAACGGGAAACTTCATAGGAAAAGTCAACGTGTCCCGGCGTGTCGATAAAGTTCAGTTGATAAGTTTCACCATCAGACGCTTTAAAATCCAGCGTCACACTCTGGGCTTTAATAGTAATACCGCGCTCACGCTCAAGATCCATCGAATCAAGTACCTGAGCTTCCATTTCACGGTCAGACAGGCCACCGCAGATTTGGATAATACGGTCAGACAGCGTCGATTTACCGTGGTCAATGTGAGCAATGATCGAAAAGTTACGTATGTTCTTCATAGAGATAAATTATTATGCCTTACGCCTGGTTGACCAGACTTTAGAGGTCGCTGTTCTGAGCTTAACGTCTGTTTTAACTGAAACGCCGCATTCTACACTACAACGCTAAGTCGAGGAAATGTTCATAGTGTAAGGAGAGCGGGAACTGGAAAACGCCTCGCTTTTTTCCTGTAAAACACCGCAACGCAGGAAAAGCGCATGCTTATCGGGACAACAACCCAACGCGGCAGGTGTACCGTTGGGTAAAACGTTTACTGGCGCGTTTCGATTGAGGTAGTTTCGACGCGAACAAGGTCCGGCGGGAGGGCAACGTTTAAAATCACCGGCTGCCAGGCGTCGCGCTCCGCCAGTTTTCGGGAATAGCCGCGGGCAACCAGAAAACCGCCCACGCCGCCCAGCACGGCCCCGCTTAATGCGGCAAGGTCAGATCCAAACAGCATCTGAAAAAGCGCCGCACAAAGAAATAGCCCCGCTAAAGGCGACATATAGACCAGCAACGCCGAACCTAAAAGGCTTTTTTCGGCGATGCCCAACTCGACTTTCTGCCCCGGCGTCAGCGGCTCCGCGCTTGGCACAACAATGGTATGGGTGGTTTGCGGCCCTAATTTATTCAGCACGCGACTGCCGCATCCCGCACGGGAGGCGCAGCTACTGCATGACGCTTTAACGTCGCAGCTCACCACCGCCTGACCATTCTGCCAGGAGACAACGGTTGCCCACTCTTTAATCATTGTACTGCCCTGAATTTGATACTGTCGGCAATGCGCTTCGCCGTTTGCGGTGGAAGCTCGCCGACAATGGTGATTTCCGCGTTGTCGCGAACGCTGCTATAAACCGTTCGGCGCCCGGTGCGCAGCATCTGATCGCTGCTGTTTTGCGTCGCCCGGTTCACATTGACGGAAAAGCTAAACAGACCGTCAGAATAAAGCCGCGATTCGATAGGCAGGTTATCCATCGTCGGCAACGGACGACGGCTGCTGGAAACTTCGCTAAAGCCTTGCGGCACCCAGGATGGACTCCAGTTAAATTTCGTTTTTTCGCCACCGGGAACAGAAAGCAGCGGCGGCAGATTCGCCTTCGCCAGCGCCTGCATGTTGCTGCCGATATCCTGACTCACCGTGAACGCAATAACGCGGAACTGCTCCAGCGTCTCGCCATCGCGATCCAGCAGATCAACGCGCATCGGCAGTTTGGTATCCATGTCCATCCAGACGATATAGCTGTAACGCGTACCATCGCGCGCCACAACGCGGATAACTTCGCACAATCTGTCTGCGATACGGGTGCGTCCGACGGAAATAAAGTCGTAGTAAGGCGCCAGACGCTTGAAATCGGTGTAAATCAGGGAAGGCAGAGAATCGACAATATAATCACCGTTCAGGGTGAACGGCTCAAGGCCCGGTTCAAAATAACTGATTTCATTACCACGCTGTACGACCTCCCGGCGGGGACCGTCCAACTGTAGCAATTGCGCAAGCGGGCGACTATCCAGGCGTGCGTGTCGATAACGCAGAGATTCAACGCCTTGTTTCGTGATGCTGACGAATGACAGCTCGTAATTCAGTGACTGACTGGCGATGTTCATCTGCTGCAATAACGCCCCGGACGCAGGGTCGGCCGAGGCGTTTGCTGAGAAGAACAGGCTAGCCGCCACAAGGGACATGGCAAACCAAAGTTGCTTCATTACTGCGATTGCGTTCCTAAAGTTTGGATTCCTGGCACCTGTACCGCGGCTTGCTGGGTTTGCGCCTGCTCAAACTGAAGCTGTTCGGAGTGCAGTCGGCGCTGCAGTTCATAGTCCTGCAACATGGCATTAATGCGACGACGCTGCTCCTGTACCTGCTGTTGCTGACTGCCGACAGGCGCTGCTTCAGAAGGCACTCCCAGACTTACCGGGCTGGCTTTCCCCATCATAGGCAGGGTATTGAAAACCGGCGTTTCAGGTTGTTGGGATGTTTCAGATTGCCCATTATAGTGCTGGACACCGACGATAACTGCAAGTGAAACGCACGCCGCCACGCCCATTTGGGTAAGCTGCGCCGCCCACGGACGCACTTTTTTCCAGAACGGCATTTTCTGCCATTGCTGCGGAGCGGGTTGGGCCTCAGGGATTAATGGCGACACCTGACGTACTGGCTCGTTTTCAATAGCGGCCATCACGCGAGCGGATATATCGAAATGGAGAACGTCAGGCGTATCCCCCCGCATTGAATCGCGGATCAGGTGATAACTCTCCCAGGTTTTCTGCATTTCCGGGTCGTGCGTAAGCGCTTTGAGCAGCTCACTATCCAACGTTTCGCCATCCATCAAAGCGGAAAGTTTTTCTTTCTGCATGCCTAATACCTTTTCCAGTATCCCGCTATCGTCAACGCCTGATAAGCGGTTGAACTTTATTATCAATAGCTTCCCGCGCCCGGAAGATACGTGAACGCACCGTCCCCACCGGACAATCCATGATAGCCGCTATCTCTTCATAGCTCAGGCCATCCAGCTCCCGTAAGGTGATTGCCATACGTAAATCTTCCGGGAGGGACTCAATAGTTCGGAAAACTATCTGTCTCAGTTCTTCTGACAACATTAAGTTCTCAGGGTTCGAAATTTCTTTCAGCGCGCCGCCGCTTTCAAAGTTTTCTGCTTCAATCGCGTCTACATCACTGGAAGGCGGACGACGCCCCTGCGCAACCAGGTAGTTCTTCGCGGTATTGACCGCAATACGATACAACCAGGTATAAAAAGCGCTATCCCCCCGGAAAGAATCCAGCGCGCGATAGGCCTTAATAAATGATTCCTGTACGACATCGGGAACGTCGCCCGATGGCACATAGCGGGAAACCAGACTCGCCACTTTATGCTGGTAGCGCACTACCAGTAAGTTAAAGGCTTTCTGATCTCCCTTCTGGACCCGTTCAACCAGGACCTGGTCCGTTAACTGCTCGCTCATCCGAGGTAATGTCTCCCCAAACCAAATTTCCACGCGCTTTCGAAACGCCACTCCATAAGCCGCACTATGAGCAAGCAACAGGTTAGAGTGTCTATGTTTCGTAAAGTTCCGTTACGCATTTGTTTTTGTTTGTCATGTTGTAGACAGGTCTTATCTTCCATTATAAGTCTACAGATGCTGAACAACGCACTATCTGTACAGAAATGCCCATTTCGTCGTTTGCAGAGTAACCTAACAGCATCTTTATTTCACTACAAAATCCGACGCTAACACCCTGCCCTATAAAATATTTTTTGCCGTTTATCTCTCGCCGTATTTTTATTTTATGTTTAATAAGCACAACACCAGCGAAATCATAACGTGCTTTTTAGCGCCATATAGTGCTAATCTGCCGCAACCATGTTTAGTAAATTAAACAAGAACCATGATGACAACTCCTGAACTGTCCTGTGATGTGTTAATTATCGGCAGCGGCGCGGCCGGACTCTCGCTGGCGCTGCGTCTGGCTGAAAAGCATAAGGTTATCGTCCTGAGTAAAGGGCCGGTGAGCGAGGGCTCCACGTTTTATGCGCAGGGCGGTATTGCCGCCGTGTTTGATGAAACCGACAGTATTGCGTCGCATGTCGAAGATACGCTGATTGCCGGTGCCGGAATTTGCGATCGCCACGCGGTGGAGTTTGTCGCCAGCAACGCCCGAACCTGCGTGCAGTGGCTTATCGATCAGGGCGTCCTGTTTGATACGCATGTCCAGCCAAACGGCAAGGAGAGCTATCATCTCACGCGTGAAGGCGGCCATAGTCATCGCCGTATCCTTCATGCCGCCGACGCTACCGGAAAGGAAGTCGAAACCACGTTGGTCAGTCGGGCGCAAAATCATCCTAATATTCAGGTGCTGGAACGCAGCAACGCCGTTGATTTAATTATTTCCGATAAAATGGGTCTGCCGGGGCCTCGCCGGGTCGTCGGCGCCTGGATCTGGAATCGCAATAAAGAGTGGGTTGAAACCTGTCATGCGAAGTCGGTGGTGCTGGCGACCGGCGGCGCCTCAAAGGTGTATCAATATACCACTAACCCGGATATTTCCTCCGGCGACGGTATCGCGATGGCCTGGCGCGCAGGCTGTCGGGTCGCTAATCTGGAATTTAACCAGTTTCATCCCACCGCCCTTTATCACCCGCAGGCGCGTAATTTTCTCCTTACCGAAGCGCTGCGCGGCGAAGGCGCATACCTTAAACGTCCGGACGGTTCACGGTTTATGCCGGACGTTGACGAACGCGGCGAACTGGCGCCGCGCGATATTGTCGCCCGCGCTATTGATCATGAGATGAAACGACTCGGCGCAGACTGTATGTTTCTCGATATCAGCCACAAGCCTGACGATTTTGTCCGCCAGCACTTCCCGATGATCTATGCGAAACTGCTCGATTTGGGGATGGATTTAACCAAAGAACCGATTCCCGTTGTTCCTGCCGCGCACTATACCTGCGGCGGCGTGGTCGTCGATGATTATGGTCGTACCGATGTAGACGGCTTATATGCCATTGGCGAAGTCAGTTACACCGGCCTGCACGGCGCTAACCGTATGGCGTCCAACTCGTTGCTGGAATGCTTAGTGTACGGCTGGTCCGCAGCAATGGATATCGACAGGCGAATGCCTTCTGTCCACAGCGTTGACGTCCTTCCCGCCTGGGATGAAAGCCGCGTGGAGAACGCCGATGAGCGGGTGGTGATTCAGCATAACTGGCACGAACTGCGTCTGCTGATGTGGGACTATGTGGGGATTGTGCGCACGACGAAACGGCTGGAGCGCGCCCTACGGCGTATTACTATGTTGCAACAAGAGATTGACGAATATTACGCCAACTTTCGCGTCTCGAATAATTTACTGGAGCTGCGCAATCTGGTGCAAGTGGCCGAACTGATTGTGCGTTGCGCGATGATGCGTAAAGAGAGCCGGGGGCTGCACTTTACGCTGGATTATCCGCAACAACTGGCTGAATCAGGCCCATCGATCCTTTCGCCGTTAACGCCTCACATAAACAGATAAAATGCCTGGGTCAGCGCCGTATAACTTTCAGAATAATGCTGGTCTGACCCGCGAATTACTAATCTGTCGCTAAAGCACTCCCCGGCTTGTGGGGAGAATGCGAGCAAAACCCGGTGCGGCAAGCGCGCTTCGTTTTCCGCAACGTCAGTACGTAGCCGCAAATGCCATCCCATGTTGAGCGCTTGCTGCGTAAAAGCGTTACCTATTTGTTCCGGCAAGACTACGCAAAAAAAGCCATCTTCGGTAATACAATCCGCCGCAATAGCCAATAACGTCTGGTGATCCAGCGTAGCGGTGTAACGCGCCTGCTCCCGCTGCGGCGTGGCGCATTCCACACCGGGTTCGTAATAAGGCGGGTTGCTGATAATAAGATCAAAGCGTACCGTCTGGCGAGGCGCCCAACGCTGAATATCGTCAGTATGCACCGTTATTCGATGCGGCCAGGGAGAGTGAGCCACGTTTTCCTGCGCTTGCATGGCAGCCCCGGCATCCAGTTCCACGGCGTCAATAGGCACATTGTCATCCGTCCGCTGCGCCAGCATTAACGCCAGCAGACCGCTTCCAGTACCGATATCCAGAATTCGCTTTACATCCGCGACCGGCGCCCACGCCCCGAGTAAAATACCGTCAGTTCCCACTTTCATCGCACACCGATCGTGTGCGACAAAAAACTGTTTAAACGTAAATCCGTTACGACGAAGAACGGAGCCAGACTGAGACATGTAAAAACAACCTTGCAAAAAACGGCGACAGCGCCGGGTGAAAACAATACCTGAGAAGGGATATCCATACAAACAGATGAAGATTGCGGCCGTAACGTCTATAATCAGCGCCCCACACAGAGGTAGAACATGACTGTAACGACTTTTTCCGAACTTGAACTCGACGAAAGCCTGCTGGATGCCCTCCAGGATAAAGGTTTCACTCGCCCGACCGCCATTCAGGCTGCCGCCATTCCGCCTGCGCTCGATGGCCGTGATGTACTCGGTTCTGCGCCGACAGGCACCGGTAAAACGGCGGCATATCTGCTGCCGGCGTTGCAGCACCTGCTCGACTTTCCGCGTAAAAAATCGGGGCCGCCGCGCATTCTGATCCTGACGCCAACCCGCGAACTGGCAATGCAGGTTGCCGATCACGCTCGTGAACTGGCTAAGCATACTCATCTGGATATCGCCACGATTACCGGCGGCGTGGCCTATATGAACCATGCTGAAGTGTTTAGCGAAAACCAGGATATCGTGGTCGCCACAACGGGCCGTCTGCTGCAATATATAAAAGAAGAGAACTTTGACTGCCGGGCGGTTGAAACACTGATCCTTGACGAAGCTGACCGGATGCTCGACATGGGCTTCGCTCAGGACATTGAACATATCGCTGGTGAGACCCGCTGGCGTAAACAGACGATGCTGTTCTCCGCCACGCTGGAAGGCGATGCGATTAAAGATTTTGCCGAGCGCCTGCTGGAAGACCCGGTTGAGGTTTCCGCCAATCCGTCAACCCGCGAGCGCAAGAAAATTCACCAGTGGTACTACCGTGCCGACAATTTCGAACATAAAGTTGCGCTGTTGAAGCACCTGCTAAAACAAGACGATGCAACCCGTTCTATCGTGTTTGTACGTAAACGTGAACGCGTCCATGAACTGGCTGAAACGCTGCGTCTGGCAGGGATCAACAATTGCTATCTTGAAGGTGAGATGGCGCAGATCAAACGTAACGAAGGTATTAAGCGTCTCACCGACGGTCGCGTTAACGTGCTGGTCGCGACCGACGTCGCGGCACGCGGGATTGATATTCCTGACGTCAGCCACGTCATTAACTTCGACATGCCGCGCAGTGGCGATACCTATCTGCATCGCATTGGTCGTACAGGCCGTGCTGGCCGCAAAGGCACTGCAATCTCGCTGGTTGAAGCCCACGACCATCTGTTGCTGCTGAAAATCGGTCGCTACATCGAAGAGCCGCTAAAAGCGCGCGTCATTGATGAGCTTCGCCCGACCACGCGTGCGCCCAGCGAAAAGCTGACCGGCAAACCGTCGAAAAAAGTGCTGGCGAAACGCGCCGAGAAGAAAAAAGAGAAAGAAAAAGAGAAGCCGCGCGTGAAGAAACGTCACCGCGATACAAAAAATATCGGTAAGCGCCGCAAGCCAAGCGGTACAAAAATGCAGGAGCAATCCAGCGAAGAGTGATGATAATGCCGGGTTCGTTAACCCGGCATTTTTTTATCTTCCACGGTAAAACACGCCTCCATACACTGCATAAATATCTGCATTGCCGGGCTGACCGCTTTCCCGGCATGATGGGCGCACAGCGCCATGATCGATAGCGACGGCGCGCCAAACGGCAGCTCTTTCAACTGACCGGTACTAAGTTCTCGTTCAACGGCAAAACGTGGTAAAAAGCTGATGCCCAGGTTAGCAGCCACACACTGTTTAATGCTTTCAATACTCCACAGTTCAATGGTGTTTTCCAGCGTAATCCGCCTCTGCCGTAGCGTACTTTCAAATAGCTGGCGGAAGACACATTGCGGTTCATTGATGATGAAGCTACAGGGGATATGCTGATCTGGCTGCGTAAAATCAGCATCCTGTAGCAGTGGAGAGGCCACCAGCGCCAGCGACTGCTCCCCCAATTGTTGCATCGTGAGCGCGTCATCATTACCTACGCGATAAAAAACGCCCAGATCGACTTCGTCATTCAGCAACGCATCACGTATCACATAGCAATTCAGCGACTGTAGCGACAATTTGACATTCGGCGCTCGCAGCTTAAAACGTTGTAGAACCTGCGGCATTTTGTACGCCAGTAAGGTTTCACCTGTCGCCACGCGCAGCTCTCCGCCGGGTTCCGCATCCTGCCTTGCGGCTTCACGAATCAACTCCATCACACGCGTCAGTTCATGGATATGCGGCATCAGCTTTTTCCCCTCAGTGGTCAGGCACATTCGGCGCCCTATTTTCTCGAACAGTTGCAGGGAAAACTCACGTTCAAGCTGTTGAATATGAAAAGTTACTGTCGACTGAGTGCAGCACAGCTTTTGCGAAGCCCGCAGAAACGAGCCCTCTTCCACTACCGTTTTCAGCGTAATAAACCGACGCAGATCCATAACCACCAACCTATCGAAAATCTCGAATTAAGAATTAAAAAACATTCATTTTTTTAAATATTTCATATCGGGTACTGTCTGCTAAAACAGAGGAGATGACAAGTGACACCGATGCTTTTAAGCGCTTTCTGGACTTATACATTAATCACCGCCCTTACCCCCGGCCCTAACAATATTCTCGCGCTTAGCGCAGCAACTGCACATGGTTTTCGGCAGAGTATTCGTGTACTGGCAGGTATGAGTCTGGGATTTTTGGTCGTCATGCTGCTGTGCGCCGGGATCGCGTTTTCCCTTGCGGTTATCGATCCGGCAATCATTCATTTACTCAGTTGGGTGGGGGCTGCGTATATCCTGTGGCTGGCGTGGAAAATTGCTACCAGTCCAGCGGTGGATGAGAATGTCAGACCAAAACCGGTTGGCTTTTGGGTAAGCTTTGGCCTGCAGTTTGTGAACGTCAAAATTATTCTGTACGGCATTACCGCTCTGTCTACATTTGTTTTACCGCAAACGCAGGCGCTGAACTGGGTCATCGGCGTCAGTATATTGCTGGCATTGATCGGCACGTTCGGTAATGTGTGTTGGGCGCTGGCGGGACATCTGTTTCAGCGGGCGTTTCGCCATTATGGTCGCCAGTTAAATATCATTCTGGCGTTACTGCTGGTGTACTGCGCGGTGCGGATTTTTTACTGACCCAAATAAAACAAAAGCGGAAAAGGCCCGGCCTCTTCCGCTTGTTATTACCGGATAAGCCTTACAGGCTTTCGGTAAAGGTACGAGCGATAACGTCGCGCTGCTGTTCCGGCGTCAGGGAGTTAAAACGCACCGCATAACCAGAAACACGAATAGTCAGCTGCGGGTATTTTTCCGGATGCTTAACCGCATCTTCCAGAGTTTCACGACGCAGAACGTTAACGTTCAGATGCTGACCGCCTTCAACGCGTACTTCCGGTTTAACTTCCATCGGAATTTCACGGTATTCAATCTCGCCCAGTTTGCTGACAGCCACAACTTCATCTTCAGCAAAGCCGGATTTTGCAACGATGCAGCGCGCTTCGCCTTTTTCGCTGTCCAGCAGCCAGAAGGAATTCAGCAGGTCGTCGTTAGCGGCTTTAGTAATCTGGATACCTGTAATCATGTGATGCCTCCCCAGGCAAAATTATTTGATTTCGGTCGGCCTAATCCCGGCCAATTGGTAAAACCATTGTTGCTTGAGTGTATATATACCCTTCGATCACCCTTCATTCTTTGATTTAAATCAATAAAAACCACACCATAAAAAGGGTGATGAAGGGAATTTATTGTTTTACATCAACTTACACCATTCAGACCTATAAACTTTTTACATAAATTTTCAACTATCTTTTGTAGGTAACCGTTTTTGTAGCACGCAGGATTTTGCACTGCAGAAAGAAGCAGTTAAGCTAAGGGAACTGGAAATTCGCAGGAGAGCGAGATGGCGACTGAGTTAACCTGGCACGATGTGCTGGCTGATGAGAAACAGCAACCTTACTTTATCAATACGCTTCACACTGTTGCTGGCGAGCGTCAGTCGGGTATCACGGTCTACCCGCCGCAAAAAGATGTGTTTAATGCCTTTCGCTTCACGGAACTGGGCGACGTTAAGGTGGTGATCCTGGGACAAGATCCTTACCACGGCCCCGGCCAGGCACATGGTCTGGCGTTTTCCGTGCGTCCTGGGATCGCTCCCCCGCCGTCATTAGTGAATATGTACAAAGAGCTGGAAGCCTCCATTCCCGGCTTTGTTCGCCCCGCGCACGGTTATCTGGAAAGCTGGGCACGCCAGGGCGTACTGTTACTGAATACGGTGCTCACGGTACGGGCAGGCCAGGCGCATTCTCATGCCAGCCTGGGGTGGGAAACCTTTACGGATAAAGTGATAAGCCTGATTAACCAACACCGCGAAGGGGTTGTCTTCCTGCTGTGGGGCTCGCACGCCCAGAAGAAAGGCGCGATTATTGATCCACAACGCCACCATATTCTGAAAGCTCCGCATCCCTCGCCACTCTCTGCGCACCGCGGATTTTTTGGCTGTAACCATTTTGCGCTAACGAACCAATGGCTGGAACAACACGGCGAGAAAACTATCGACTGGACGCCAGTATTACCGGCTGAGAGTGAATAACGTTGGCGACTCGCCGTTTTATCGCCCGGATAACGGCGCGAAAGCGCCTTGTCTGACCGGGCGGTAGGAAGTACATAATCGGCCCGGCGCGCGTTGCGTCACCGGGCTGCAGCCCTTACGCTTTATTCTGTCGCCACCACTCGGCGAGCAGCACGCCTGTCGCAACCGACACATTCAGGCTTTCCACGTTCCCCGTGCCGTTAATTTTCACGCACAGATCGTCGGGTTCGCGCGCCGCTTCCGGCAGGTAGTCATATTCACGGCCTAAGACCAGCACCATCTTTTCCGGCAGGGTCGTACTAAAGAGCGCCTGACCGCGATCGCTGGACGTCGTCACCACGGTGTACCCCGCCTGACGAAAATCATCCAGTACGTCAACAATGCTTTCACCAGTGATCGGCTGGACATGCTCCGCCCCGCCTTCCGCAGTACGAATCGCCGCGCCGGACTCCAGCAACGCCGCATCCTGTACCACCACGCCTTTCACGCCGAAGTGCGCGCAGCTACGCATCATGCCGCCCAGATTATGCGGGTTAGCGACATCTTCCAACGCCAGCACGCAGTCTTGATCCGCCGCCTGCTTTACCCATTGCTTAACGGTCGTACCGTTACGCTTTTTAATCAGGAAACACACGCCACCGTGGTGCTCAGTCCCGGAAGCTTTTGCCAGTTCGGCTTCATCCACCACATGGTAGGCTTTACGATTCGCCGCCATCCAGCGCAGCGCCTCTTTAAAACGCGGGGTCACGCTTTGGATAAACCATGCGCGCACGATGGCGTCAGGACGGCTCTGGAATAGCGCCTGGCAGGCATTTTCGCCGTAGACGCGTGTCTCTTCCGCACGCTGGCGACGCAAAACTTCAGGGTCGATAAAACTTTTACCGCTAATACCACCATGATCGACTTTCTCAGGCGTTTCATCGCCTGGCGCGCGGGACACGGTGCGCCACGGCGAAGTTTCATGTTTACGGTCACGGCTCTGATTATTTCGCTCATCACGGGCGGGGCGACGTCCACCGTCAGTGCGAGACTTTGCTGGGCGGCCTCCCCCTTTCCCGGTACGCGGGTTATGGGTGCGTTTATCAGAGTCATCATCACTACGGACATACATCACTTTGACTTTGCCGCTTTTGTTTTTTAATTCATCGTTCATGCTTTTCTCCACCAGCGCTGCGCGAAGCGCGAAGATTACCCGATGTGCATCCGGTTAGCCATGATTTCGTTTAAAAGCTTGCGACTATTGTACTCATTGAATAAAACACATTGTTGTTTAGCACAGACTCCTCGATAATATGTAACATTATAGAAACATCCCGCGCGTAGCGGGACGTCTTCCGACGTATCCAGAGGTTAGCTATGAACACCGTTTGTACCCATTGTCAGGCCATTAACCGCATCCCCGACGATCGGCTTCAGGACGCGGCAAAATGTGGACGCTGCGGTCATGAGTTGTTTGACGGAGAAGTCATTAATGCGACCGGCGAAACGCTGGACAAACTGTTGAAGGACGATCTTCCAGTGGTGATCGACTTTTGGGCACCCTGGTGCGGCCCTTGCCGTAACTTTGCGCCAATCTTCGAGGATGTCGCAGAAGAGCGCAGCGGTAAAGTCCGTTTCGTCAAAGTAAATACCGAGGCGGAACGGGAACTCAGCGCCCGTTTCGGTATCCGCAGCATCCCGACGATTATGATTTTTAAACATGGACAGGTGGTCGATATGCTTAATGGCGCAGTGCCTAAAGCGCCTTTCGACAGCTGGCTGAACGAAGCGCTGTAAACGCCACGGGGCGCATCTTGTGCCCCGTTTTCACCTCTGCCACAATAGCGTTTTTCTCCGCAAACGCTTTCTATGACCAATAACGCTGTCCTTCAGTTACGCGCCGAACGGCTTGCGCGCGCTACACGCCCTTTTCTTGCCAGAGGCAATCGGGTTCGCCGCTGTCAACGCTGCCTGCTGCCGCTAAAATCTTGCCTGTGTGATACGTTAACGCCTTCTCAGGCGAAAAGCCGTTTTTGTCTGGTCATGTTTGACACTGAACCGATGAAACCCAGCAATACCGGCCGGCTGATAGCCGATATTTTGCCGGATACCGCGGCGTTTCAGTGGTCGCGTACCGAGCCGCCGCAGGCGTTGCTGGAGCTGGTACAGCATCCGGATTATCAACCGATAGTGGTCTTTCCTGCGTCCTACGCCGGCGAAGCGCGCGAGGTCATTTCCACCCCGCCCGCCGGGAAACCGCCGCTGTTTATTATGCTGGACGGCACCTGGCCCGAAGCACGTAAAATGTTTCGTAAAAGCCCTTATCTGGATCATCTGCCGGTCATTTCCGTCGATTTATCGCGTCTTTCAGCTTATCGTCTGCGTGAAATCCATGCCGAAGGGCAATATTGTACCGCCGAAGTCGCCATAGCGTTGTTAGATCTGGCGGGAGATACCGAGGCGGCAACCAGTTTAGGTGAACATTTTACCCGTTTTAAAACGCGCTATCTGGCAGGAAAAACGCAACATCCGGGAAACGTCACAGCATAAAATAGCGAAAGCGTTTAAAATTATCCGGTCACTTCTGTGTAAGGGAAACCGGTATGAGCCAGCAAGGACTAGAAGCGCTACTGCGACCAAAATCGATCGCGGTGATTGGCGCCTCAATGAAGCCCCACCGCGCGGGTTACCTGATGATGCGTAACTTGTTGGCGGGCGGATTCAATGGCCCCGTCCTTCCCGTGACGCCCGCCTGGAAAGCCGTTTTAGGCGTCATGGCCTGGCCGGATATCGCCAGTCTTCCTTTCACCCCCGATCTGGCTATTTTATGCACTAACGCCAGCCGTAACCTGGCGTTACTGGACGCGCTTGGCGCGAAAGGGTGTAAAACGTGCATTATCCTTTCTGCTCCCACGTCGCAACATGAAGAACTTCTTGCCTGTGCCCGGCATTATAAAATGCGTCTGCTGGGTCCAAACAGTCTTGGGCTCCTCGCGCCGTGGCAAGGGCTGAATGCCAGCTTTTCTCCCGTCCCGATTAAACAGGGCAAGCTCGCTTTTATTTCCCAGTCTGCCGCCGTTTCCAATACTATTCTTGACTGGGCGCAACAGCGTGAAATGGGCTTTTCCTACTTTATCGCGCTGGGCGATAGCCTGGATATTGATGTCGATGAACTACTGGACTATCTGGCGCGCGATAGCAAGACCAGCGCAATTTTGCTCTATCTGGAACAGTTAAGCGACGCCCGCCGTTTTGTTTCCGCCGCCCGTAGCGCTTCACGTAACAAACCGATTCTGGTGATTAAAAGCGGCCGAAGCCCGGCAGCCCAGCGTTTACTTAATACCAGCGCGGGAATGGACCCTGCGTGGGATGCGGCCATCCAGCGCGCAGGCCTGCTGCGAGTCCAGGATACGCACGAGCTTTTTTCCGCCGTCGAAACACTGAGCCATATGCGTCCGCTACGCGGCGATAGACTGATGATCATCAGCAATGGCGCCGCGCCTGCCGCGCTGGCGTTAGATGAGTTGTGGTCGCGTAACGGCAAGCTGGCGACGTTGAGCGAAGAGACCTGCCTGCAACTACGGCAGTCGCTTCCCGCGCACATTGATATTGCCAATCCGCTGGATCTGTGTGATGACGCCAGCAGCGAACATTACGTCAAAACGCTGGATATCCTGCTCGCCAGTCAGGATTTTGACGCGCTTATGGTTATCCACTCTCCCAGCGCTGCCGCGCCGGGTACGGAAAGCGCCCATGCCCTGATCGAGACGATTAAGCGCCACCCCAGAGGCAAGTTTGTTACGCTGCTGACAAACTGGTGCGGCGAGTTCTCGTCTCAGGAAGCAAGACGGCTATTCAGCGAAGCCGGCTTACCAACCTACCGCACACCGGAAGGCACGATTACCGCGTTTATGCATATGGTGGAATACCGGCGTAACCAGAAGCAACTGCGGGAAACGCCAGCGTTGCCGAGTAACCTGACGTCCAATACCGCTGAGGCGCATAATCTGTTACAGCGGGCGATTGCGGAAGGCGCCACCTCACTGGATACCCATGAAGTACAGCCGATTTTACACGCCTATGGGCTGCATACGCTCCCAACCTGGATTGCCAGCGACAGCGCTGAAGCGGTGCATATCGCCGAACAGATAGGCTATCCGGTAGCTCTCAAGCTACGCTCGCCCGACATTCCGCATAAATCTGAAGTTCAGGGGGTCATGCTTTACCTGCGAACCGCAAGCGAGGTACAACAGGCCGCGAACGCCATTTTCGATCGTGTAAAGATGGCCTGGCCGCAGGCGCGGATTCACGGTTTGCTGGTACAAAGCATGGCTAACCGCGCCGGCGCGCAGGAGCTTCGTGTGGTGGTCGAGCACGATCCGGTATTTGGTCCTTTGATTATGTTGGGTGAAGGCGGCGTAGAGTGGCGTCCGGAAGAGCAGGCGGTCGTCGCGCTGCCGCCGCTCAACATGAATCTGGCGCGCTATCTGGTGATTCAGGGCATTAAACAGCGGAAAATTCGCGCCCGTAGCGCGCTGCGTCCGCTGGATATTGTCGGTTTAAGCCAGTTGCTGGTCCAGGTTTCAAACCTGATTGTCGATTGCCCGGAAATTCAGCGTCTGGATATCCATCCGTTGCTGGCTTCCGCCAGTGAGTTTACCGCGCTGGATGTGACGCTGGATATTGCCCCGTTTGATGGCGATAACGAAAGTCGACTTGCGGTACGCCCCTATCCCCACCAGCTTGAAGAGTGGGTGGAGATGAAAAATGGCGATCGCTGCCTGTTCCGTCCTATCCTGCCGGAAGATGAGCCCCAACTGCGACAATTCATCGCACAGGTCACCAAAGAGGATCTTTACTACCGTTATTTCAGCGAGATCAACGAATTCACCCATGAAGATTTAGCCAACATGACGCAGATCGACTACGATCGAGAAATGGCCTTTGTGGCCGTGAGGCGGATGGACAACGCTGAAGAGATCCTCGGCGTAACGCGCGCGATCTCCGATCCTGACAACGTAGATGCCGAGTTTGCCGTATTGGTGCGTTCAGATCTCAAAGGGTTGGGTTTAGGACGCCGTTTAATGGAGAAATTGATTGCCTATACTCGCGATCACGGATTGAAGCGGCTGAACGGTATTACGATGCCGAACAATCGCGGCATGGTCGCGCTGGCCAGAAAACTGGGATTTCAGGTCGATATTCAGCTCGAAGAGGGCATCGTGGGATTGACGCTGAATCTGGCCAAATGTGATGAATCGTGAGTAATGTACTGGAAATGTTGACCACTTTAACGGGTACTGATGTTATTATTGCTCGCTTATGTCGTCTGCATAGCACAGAGGACCCTTCAATGAACAGAGAAGAAATGCACTGTGATGTTGTCAAAATTTAAGCGTAATAAACATCAACAACACCTTGCCCAACTCCCTAAGATTTCTCAGTCAGTTGATGATGTAGATTTCTTTTATACTCCTGCTACTTTTCGGGAGACACTGCTGGAGAAAATCGCCAGCGCGACGCAGCGTATTTGTATCGTTGCCCTGTATCTGGAACAGGACGATGGGGGTAAAGGTATACTCGACGCGCTCTATGCGGCTAAACGGCAGCGTCCTGAACTGGACGTGAGGGTGCTGGTCGACTGGCATCGCGCGCAACGCGGGCGCATTGGCGCAGCGGCCTCGAATACCAATGCAGACTGGTATTGCCGACTGGCGCAGGAAAACCCCGGCATTGATGTCCCGGTTTACGGCGTACCGATTAATACGCGAGAAGCGCTTGGCGTACTGCATTTTAAAGGCTTTATCATTGATGATAGCGTCCTGTACAGCGGCGCCAGCCTGAACGATGTCTATCTCCATCAGCATGACAAATATCGTTACGATCGCTACCAGCTGATTCGCAATCGGCAAATGGCAGACATCATGTTTGACTGGGTGACGCAAAATCTGATGAATGGCCGTGGTGTGAATCGTCTGGATAATACCCAGCGGCCGAAAAGCCCGGAGATTAAAAACGATATCCGCTTATACCGTCAGGAGCTGCGTGATGCGTCATATCATTTTCAGGGTGACGCTAATGACGAGCAGCTCTCCGTTACGCCGCTGGTCGGGCTTGGAAAATCCAGTCTGCTGAACAAAACCATTTTCCATCTCATGCCCTGTGCGGAGCATAAGCTCACCATTTGTACCCCTTACTTCAATCTACCAGCGGTACTGGTACGGAACATTATTCAGCTACTGCGCGACGGAAAGAAAGTCGAAATCATTGTTGGCGATAAAACCGCGAATGATTTTTACATTCCGGAAGATGAACCGTTCAAGATCATTGGCGCGCTGCCCTATCTCTATGAGATTAACCTGCGCCGCTTCCTGAGCCGTTTACAGTATTACGTCAATACCGATCAGCTTGTGGTGCGTCTGTGGAAAGATGACGACAATACCTATCATTTGAAAGGGATGTGGGTAGATGATAAATGGATGCTACTCACCGGCAACAACCTGAATCCTCGCGCCTGGCGTCTGGATCTGGAAAACGCCATTCTGATCCACGACCCTAAGCAGGAGCTTGCCCCTCAGCGGGAAAAAGAGCTGGAACTTATCCGAACGCACACAACCATCGTAAAACATTATCGTGACCTGCAGAGCATTGCCGACTATCCGATAAAAGTGCGTAAATTGATTCGCCGCCTGCGCCGGATCCGCATCGACAGATTAATTAGCCGTATCCTGTAATCGAAGCCCCGTCCTGTACGGGGTTTTCTCTTAGGAGTGAACTGGTGCGCGTGTTGATTCCTTTTGCGGTGTTGTTTCTCTCCGGGTGCAGCCATCTGGCTAACGACCACTGGAGCGGTCGGGATAAAGCCCAACATTTTATGGCATCAGCGATGCTATCGGCAGCCGGTAATGAGTATGCGCGCCATCAGGGAGTAAGCCCTGATCGCAGCGCAGCGATAGGGCTGATGTTTTCTTTGAGTCTCGGAGCCTCAAAAGAACTCTGGGACAGCCGCCCGGAAGGCAGCGGCTGGAGCTGGAAAGATTTTGTCTGGGATGTCGCTGGCGCGACAACCGGTTACGCTATCTGGCAAATGGCGCGATACTAAAGGCGTAAGCCCTTTCCTTTACGGTGCAACATCAACGAAACCAGGAAAGCCAGAACGGCCATCGCGGTAACATACCAGAAGAACGAACTCTCCATACCGACAGATTTTAGCGACAGCGCGACATATTCCGCAGAGCCGCCAAATAACGCATTTGCTACCGCGTAAGATAAACCGACGCCCAGGGCGCGAACCTGCGCCGGAAACATCTCCGCTTTCAGGATCCCGCTAATCGAGGTATAGAAACTCACAATCAATAGCGCGCACATCACTAAAGCAAATGCGGCATAAGGCGACGTCACATTCTGCAACGCGGAGAGAATTGGAACGGTGAAAAGCGTCGCGAGCGCGCCAAAACATAGCATAGAAGTGCGCCTGCCAATCTTATCGGATAACGCGCCGAATAACGGCTGTACCAACATGAAAACACACAGCGCGACCGTCATAATGCCGCTGGCGACATTGGCATGCATACCTGCTGTATTTACCAGATATTTCTGCATATAGGTGGTGAAAGTATAAAAGCACAGCGAGCCTGCCGCGGTGAAACCAAGCACCATCAAAAAGGCTTTGCGATTACGCCACAAACCTTTCAACGAACCGGCTTCTTTTAATGCGCGAGTCTCATGCTTCGAGGTTTCATCCAGCTGGCGACGTAGCCATAACGCCACAACCGCCAGCACGGCGCCCAGCGCAAAGGGAATACGCCATCCCCAGGCACGAAGCTCAGCATCTTCCAGAACCTGCTGCAAAATCACAACGACCAGCAATGCCAGTAGTTGGCCACCGATAAGCGTAACATACTGAAACGAGGCGAAAAATCCCTTACGACCTTCAAGCGCAACTTCACTCATATATGTCGCGCTGGTCCCATACTCTCCCCCTACCGAGAGCCCCTGAAATAACCTTGCAATAAGTAGCAGCGCCGGTGCCCAAGTGCCGATGGTATCGTAACCAGGTAAGCAGGCAATCACCAGCGACCCCATGCACATCATGCACACCGAAATCAACATTGAGGCTTTGCGCCCGCGTCGATCGGCAATGCGTCCAAACAGCCAACCACCGATAGGCCGCATTAAAAAACCGGCGGCAAAGACGCCTGCCGTTTGCAAAAGCTGAGTGGTGGTATTACCAGAAGGAAAGAAGATATGTGCAAAATAGAGCGAGCAGAAAGAGTAGACGTAGAAATCAAACCATTCCACTAAGTTTCCGGAAGAGGCACCCACGATAGCCCATATGCGTCGCCGCATCTTCGGAGCCTCAGCGTTGTTTCTATCTATACGCTGAATAATTTCTGCCATACTGTTCTCCTCGTTGCCAGGCTTAATCGGCCTTTTATTTTGGAGATTCAGATTACGCGAGACCAAAAAGTAAATAAAGTGTTAATTATTTGTTTGCTAATTTTTATCCCCACCGTGCCTGATGCTGGCGTTTCCGTTTCAGATAGTCTTCGTCCTGACGAATTTTATCCCACCAACCTTTGAAAACCGTTGCCGCCGCGGCCTTAATAGGATCATTACCCCGTGTATTCAGGCTGCCGTCTTCTGCATACTTTTTACCGCCTTTATAGTTAGCGTATCGCCTGGCGCGGGTGTATCCCATCTGAATAAATTTACGCGCCATGTCCATACCAACGAAATCATCCTGCTGCCGGTAAGCTTCGAACAACTGGTAGATCTGTTCTGCGGATTTCATCGCCGATGCTTCATCTTTATAGCGCCAGAAAGGAAGAATTTCGCTTTTGTAGGGTTCAACCAGTAGCACCCCCTGCTCGCCTCGTCCAACCTGATACAATTCAGGCTGCTGGCGGAAGTCAATGCTGGAAAAGTCCTGCTGGTAGTTAAAAGGTTTGATAGCCAATGAAAATCCTCACTGCTTATATAAGCACGTGTAAAGGATAGTTCATCGTTAACGATTGGGTGGGTTGTACTCTTGTCGGTTCTACAAGAGCACCAGCTTCGTAGGCGGGATAATTCCTGTAGGCCGGATAAGGCGGAGCCGCCATCCGGCAGAAACAGACAAAAACAAAAGGCCCAGTCTTTCGACTGAGCCTTTTGCTTAATTTGATGCCTGGCAGTTCCCTACTCTCGCATGGGGAGACCCCACACTACCATCGGCGCTACGGCGTTTCACTTCT
>NZ_JBGDOX010000010.1:0-208957 GCF_046558195.1 Salmonella sp. 5800
CAGAAGTGAAACGCCGTAGCGCCGATGGTAGTGTGGGGTCTCCCCATGCGAGAGTAGGGAACTGCCAGGCATCAAATAAAATGAAGGGCCCTGTCGGAAGACAGGGCCTTTTGTTTTATCTGTGGTCTGTCGGTGAGCACTCTCCTGAGGAGGAGAAATCCGCCGGGATCGGATTTGAACGTTGCGCAGCAACGGCCCGTAGGGTGGCGGGCAGGACGCCCGCCATAAACTGCCAGGCATCAGACAAGTGAAGAAGCCCGTTCTGACGGACGGGCTTCTTTGCGTGTGTGGTAACTGTAAAAATGTAGGCCTGATAAGCGCAGCGCCATCAGGCAACCTGCACCGCCGGATGGCAGTTTAGCCTTATCCGACCTGTATGCACTTATCAGGCAGCACCACTACTCACGGATAAATTAAATTCAACAATGGATACGGTTTCCCAAGATCGTCAACCTCCGAACGTCCCGTCACCTTAAATCCCATTTTCTTATAAAATCCAACAGCTTGTGTATTTTGCTCGTTAACATTGGTTGTCAACCCCGGCGCCAGTGTTAACGCATGTTCAACTAATCTCTTACCGATACCCTGACCACGCACGTCCGGATCGACAAACAGCGCATCCATATGTTCACCGGTAAGCAGCATAAATCCTACCGGCTCATCCTGATCGGTCACGGCAACCCATAGTGGCGCTTCTGGCAGAAAATCGCTCACCAGTTCTTCCAGTTCGGCCCGATAAGCGTTTGACAGAAAATCGTGCGTGGCATCGACTGAGCGACGCCAGATCGCAATCAGTTTTTCCCCTTCCTCATGCCTTGAACGACGAATGTTAATCATCATCTTCACTCCTTTTTTGCTTACTTCTATTCTAATGCAAATGCTGTCGTGAAACTTTCTCACCTTGAACTTGCAGACTCGACATTCGCCTGATTTCTGAGTATCTTCAGCTATCTGGATGTCTAAACGTTTAAACGTATGTCGTGAGGTTATCAGGTTATGCCGATTCGCGTGCTGGACGAGCTACCCGCCGTCAATTTTTTACGTGAGGAGAATGTCTTCGTCATGACGACTTCTCGCGCATCAGGTCAGGAAATTCGCCCGCTAAAGGTACTTATCCTTAACCTGATGCCGAAGAAGATTGAAACGGAAAATCAGTTTCTGCGTTTGCTATCGAACTCGCCATTGCAGGTCGATATTCAACTACTGCGGATAGATGCCCGCGAGTCGAGGAACACGCCAGCCGAGCATCTGAACAACTTTTACTGTAACTTCGACGATATCTGCGATCAGAACTTTGATGGGCTTATCGTGACCGGAGCGCCGCTGGGTCTGGTGGAATTTAATGACGTGGCTTACTGGCCGCAGATTAGGCAGGTGCTTGAATGGGCGAAAGATCACGTTACTTCGACGCTATTTGTCTGTTGGGCCGTTCAGGCCGCACTCAATATTCTGTATGGTATCCCTAAGCAGACCCGTACAGATAAACTTTCCGGCGTCTATGAACATCACATCCTTCATCCACATGCTCTGTTGACGCGTGGTTTTGATGATTCGTTTCTTGCGCCACACTCACGCTATGCCGATTTCCCGGCGGCGCTAATACGGGATTATACGGATCTTGAAATTCTGGCCGAAACAGAAGAGGGGGATGCGTACCTGTTTGCCAGCAAAGATAAACGTATTGCGTTTGTCACTGGTCATCCTGAATATGACGCTCATACGTTAGCGGGTGAATATTTTCGTGACGTTGAGGCCGGGTTAAATCCGGAGATTCCGTACAACTATTTCCCAAAAAACGATCCGCAAAACATACCGCGCGCAACCTGGCGCAGCCACGGTAATTTACTGTTTACTAACTGGCTCAACTATTATGTCTACCAGATTACGCCATATGATCTGCGTCACATGAATCCAACCCTGGATTAATCTTCTGCTTCTGACGATCCTAAAGCGTTTCAGCATGTTGAATCAGGCACCTTCGGGTGCCTTTTTTATTTCCGAAACGCACCTCATCATGTAATTAAATTTAATTTACATTGTTATCAATAGGTTAATGCATAATTAAATTAAAAATGGAAATTGTTTTTGATTTTGAAATTTAATTGAGTAGTCTTAGTTGTGTTGAACGAAAAGCGCACAGTGATCCTTCGTTCGCATTGGGGATGTATCTGGATCAACAAGAGGAGCTGCATGATGAATCCACAGGCAACCACAACTGATGAATTAACCTTTACCAGGCCGCAAGGCGAGCTGGAAAAGCAAGTCCTGACCGCTGAGGCAGTCGAGTTTTTGACGGAGTTAGTCACCCGTTTTACGCCAAAACGCAATAAACTCCTGGCTGCACGTATCCAGCAACAGCAGGATATTGATAACGGTAAGTTGCCTGATTTTATTTCGGAAACCACTTCCATTAGAGAAAGTAATTGGCAGATTCGTGGTATTCCGGCGGATTTACAGGATCGCCGAGTAGAAATTACCGGGCCGGTTGAACGTAAAATGGTGATTAATGCCCTGAACGCAAATGTGAAAGTGTTTATGGCGGATTTTGAAGACTCGCTGGCGCCGGACTGGAATAAAGTTATTGATGGTCAAATCAACCTGCGTGATGCGGTGAACGGCACCATTAGCTATACCAACGAAGCCGGAAAAATCTATCAGCTCAAGCCCGATCCGGCCGTATTGATTTGTCGTGTACGTGGTCTACATCTGCCAGAAAAACATGTTACCTGGCGGGGGGAAGCCATTCCCGGCAGCCTGTTTGATTTTGCTCTGTACTTTTTCCACAACTATAAAGCGCTGCTCGCTAAAGGTAGCGGCCCGTATTTTTACCTGCCGAAAACGCAAGCCTGGCAGGAGGCAGCCTGGTGGAGTGAGGTTTTCAGCTACGCCGAAGACCGCTTTAACCTGCCGCGCGGTACGATCAAAGCGACCCTGTTGATTGAAACGCTGCCGGCTGTTTTCCAGATGGATGAGATTCTTCATGCGCTGCGTGATCATATCGTCGGTCTCAACTGTGGTCGCTGGGATTATATTTTCAGCTATATCAAAACGTTGAAAAATCACCCGGATCGCGTCTTGCCGGACAGGCAGGTGGTAACGATGGACAAACCGTTTCTGAGCGCCTACTCGCGCCTGCTGATCAAAACCTGTCACAAGCGCGGCGCGTTCGCGATGGGCGGTATGGCGGCGTTTATCCCGAGCAAAGACGTTGAACGTAACAATCAGGTCCTTGCCAAAGTGAAAGCGGATAAAGCGCTGGAAGCGAACAACGGCCACGACGGCACGTGGATTGCGCATCCCGGGTTGGCGGATACCGCAATGGCCGTCTTTAACGAGGTACTGGGCGAGCACAAAAATCAGCTGTTCATTACCCGTGATGAAGATGCGCCGATTACCGCTGAACAGTTACTGGAGCCATGTGAAGGCGAACGCACAGAAGCGGGAATGCGCGCCAATATTCGCGTGGCAGTGCAGTACATTGAAGCGTGGATCTCCGGCAATGGCTGTGTACCGATTTACGGTCTGATGGAGGATGCCGCGACGGCGGAAATCTCACGAACCTCTATCTGGCAGTGGATTCACCATGAGAAAACACTGAGCAATGGAAAACCCGTAACGAAAGCGCTTTTCCGCGAAATGTTGGCGGAAGAGATGCGGGTAATCCAGGACGAACTGGGCGAGCACCGCTACAGCAGCGGGCGCTTCGACGATGCCGCACGTCTGATGGAGCAAATCACCACCTCAGATGACTTAATCGACTTCCTCACCCTGCCGGGCTATCGCTTACTGGCTTAATTCACCACATAACAATATGGAGCATCTGCACATGAAAACCCGTACTCAACAAATCGAAGAATTACAGAAAGAGTGGACACAACCGCGCTGGGAAGGCATCACCCGCCCGTACAGCGCGGAGGAGGTGGTGAAATTACGCGGCTCGGTTAACCCGGAGTGCACGCTGGCGCAGCTCGGCGCCGCGAAAATGTGGCGGCTGTTGCACGGTGAAGCGAAAAAAGGCTATATCAACAGCCTTGGCGCGCTGACTGGCGGTCAGGCGTTGCAGCAGGCGAAAGCCGGTATTGAGGCGATTTATCTTTCAGGCTGGCAGGTGGCGGCAGATGCCAACCTGGCATCCAGCATGTATCCGGATCAATCGTTGTACCCGGCAAACTCTGTTCCGGCGGTAGTGGATCGGATCAACAACACTTTTCGTCGTGCAGATCAGATCCAGTGGGCATCCGGTATTGAACCCAACGATCCGCGCTATGTGGATTACTTCCTGCCGATCGTTGCTGATGCGGAAGCCGGTTTTGGCGGCGTTCTGAATGCCTTCGAACTGATGAAATCGATGATTGAAGCCGGTGCAGCGGCCGTTCACTTCGAAGATCAGCTGGCGTCGGTGAAGAAATGCGGCCATATGGGCGGCAAGGTGCTGGTCCCCACGCAGGAGGCGATTCAGAAACTGGTTGCTGCGCGTCTGGCCGCTGATGTGATGGGCGTCCCGACGCTGGTGATTGCGCGTACCGATGCGGATGCGGCAGATCTGATTACCTCCGACTGCGATCCCTATGACAGCGGTTTCATTACCGGCGAACGCACCAGCGAAGGTTTCTACCGCACCCATGCGGGCATTGAGCAGGCGATCAGCCGCGGTCTGGCGTATGCCCCGTATGCCGATCTGGTATGGTGCGAAACCTCTACGCCGGATCTCGAACTGGCGCGTCGTTTTGCCGATGCTATCCACGCGAAGTATCCGGGCAAACTGCTGGCCTATAACTGTTCGCCATCCTTCAACTGGCAGAAGAATCTGGACGACAAGACCATTGCCAGCTTCCAGCAGCAGTTGTCGGACATGGGTTACAAATACCAGTTTATTACCCTGGCGGGCATCCACAGCATGTGGTTCAACATGTTCGACCTGGCGCATGCATACGCGCAGGGCGAGGGCATGAAGCACTATGTTGAGAAGGTTCAACAACCCGAGTTCGCCGCGGCGAAAGACGGCTACACCTTTGTTTCCCACCAGCAGGAAGTGGGTACTGGTTACTTCGACAAAGTCACCACCATTATTCAGGGCGGCGCGTCATCCGTTACCGCGTTAACGGGTTCCACCGAAGAATCGCAGTTTTGATTGATGCCCGGTGGCGCTGCGCTTACCGGGCCTACAGATAGCGTAGGCCGGATAAGCGAACGCGCCATCCGGCATGATGTGGTGCCGGATGAGGGAAAAAAATGCCGCGTGGCCTGGAATTACTGATTGCTCAAACCATCCTGCAAGGCTTTGACGCGCAGTATGGTCGATTTCTGGAAGTGACTTCCGGCGCGCAGCAGCGTTTTGAACAGGCCGACTGGCACGCCGTCCAACAGGCGATGAAAAGCCGTATCCACCTCTATGATCATCATGTGGGTCTGGTGGTGGAACAACTGCGCTGTATTACCGATGGCAAAAGTACCGACGCGGATTTCCTTTTACGCGTTAAAGAGCATTACACCCGGCTGTTGCCGGATTACCCGCGCTTCGAGATTGCGGAGAGCTTTTTCAACTCCGTTTATTGTCGGTTATTTGACCACCGCTCGTTAACACCCGAGCGGTTGTTTATTTTCAGTTCGCAACCGGAGCGTCGCTTCCGTACTATCCCGCGCCCGCTGGCCAAAGACTTCTTTCCCGATCACGGTTGGCAGCCGCTGTTGATGCGCATACTCAGTGACTTACCGCTGCGTCTGCCCTGGCAGAATAAAAGCCGGGATATCCGCTATATTATCGCGCACCTGACTGAAACACTGGGCGAGGACGCGCTACCTCGCTGCCATGTCCAGGTGGCGAACGAGTTGTTTTACCGTAATAAAGCGGCCTGGCTGGTAGGTAAATTAACCACACCTGACGGTACGCTGCCGTTTTTATTGCCGATTCATCGCACTGATGAGGGTGAACTATTTGTCGATACCTGCCTGACCACCACGGCAGAAGCGAGCATTGTGTTTGGTTTTGCCCGCTCTTATTTTATGGTGTATGCGCCGCTGCCTGCCGCGCTGGTTGAGTGGTTGCGTGAAATCCTGCCGGGTAAAACCACTGCCGAGCTGTATATGGCGATTGGCTGCCAGAAACATGCGAAAACCGAAAGCTACCGCGAATATTTGTGTTATCTGGCTGAAAGCAATGAGAAATTCATTGAGGCGCCTGGCATCCGCGGCATGGTGATGCTGGTGTTTACCCTGCCAGGTTTCGACCGGGTATTTAAAATCATTAAAGACAAATTCGCCCCGCAGAAAGAGATGTCTGCCGCCCATGTGCGTGCCTGTTATCAACTGGTAAAAGAGCATGATCGCGTCGGTCGTATGGCGGATACCCAGGAGTTTGAGAATTTCGTACTGGATAAACGGCAAATTGATCCGGCGCTGATGGCGCTGTTACGGCAAGAAGTGCCAGAGAAGATTACCGATCTTGGGGAACATATCGTCATTCGCCATCTCTATATTGAACGTCGCATGGTGCCACTCAATATCTGGCTGGAACAGGTAGAAGGCCAGCAGTTGCGCGATGCGATAGAAGAATATGGTAATGCGATTCGCCAGCTTGCCGCCGCTAATATTTTCCCCGGCGATATGTTGTTTAAAAACTTTGGCGTTACCCGTCATGGTCGCGTGGTGTTCTACGACTACGATGAAATTTGCTACATGACGGAAGTGAATTTCCGCGATATTCCGCCAGCGCGTTATCCAGAAGACGAACTGGCCAGTGAACCCTGGTATAGCGTCTCGCCAGGTGATGTTTTCCCGGAGGAGTTTCGCCACTGGCTGTGTGCCGATCCGCGTATCGGGCCATTGTTTGAAGAGATGCATGCCGACCTGTTTCGCGCCGATTACTGGCGCGCGCTACAGACGCGTATTAAAGAAGGGCATGTAGAAGATGTGTATGCCTATCGACGTCGCCAGCGCTTTAGCGTGCGTTACGGCGCGATCTCAAGTACGGCGAACTCTTCGTAAACCAGTTCCATCTCCGGCGACCAATTACCCTCGCGCTCAAAAAAGGCCCGGTGTGCCGCTTGCCAGTACGCCAGGCTAAGATCGCCTTCGCCTTCCAGTGCGGCGAGATCGGCGCTCATCTCGTTAAAACGGATCAGCCTGAGCGCCAGCGTGCGTATGACGCACACGGCGTCGCCTGTGCCGTTGAGCACAATGTGATATGACCCGGGCGTGACAGGGGGCTGCTCTTTCTGATAGCTAACCAGCGAGCTACAGGTGCCACGCTTTTTACCGGCGACCACTAGCGCCGCCAGCTCGTCGGCCAGCGCCGGCGAATCACCGAAAGACCAACAGAAGGCCTGTGGGTACTTCTCCTGCCAGTATAATTTCAGGCTGCTCATTTCAGCGAGTTCCACCATAGGCCAGCGTCACCTCTTTCGCCGCTTTAATCACCATGGCGCCAAGTTCGGTGACGCGATCGTCAGTAATGCGTGAGCAGGGGCCGGAAATAGAGAGGGCCGCAAACGGTTCGCGGTGTTCGTCATAAATACACGAGGCCACGCAGCGCAGACCGAGCGCATGTTCTTCGTCGTCAAAGGAATAGCCGCGCTTGCGTGTTTGGGCGAGGTCATCTTTCAGATGCAGCGGCGACACCAGCGTCGCATGGGTATAAGCGTGCAACCCCTTGCGGTGCAGCAGACTGGTAACCTGTTCCTCACTGAGCTGTGATAAAAACGCCTTGCCCGCGCCAGAGGCGTGCATGGGCAGCTTGCCGCCAATAGGGGCGGACATGCGCATCAATTGTGTGCACTGCACCTGGTCGATAATAATGGCCTGATGGTCGCTCTGGTCGAGTACGGCAAGGTTTACCGTTTCGCCGGAGTCCTCCATCAGCTTGCGCAAAATCGGATGGACAATCGCCAGCAGATTACGGCTCTGTAAGAAGCTGCTGCCGACGATAAACGCGTGTGCGCCTACGGCCCAGTGGCCCAGCTCACCGACCTGGCGGACAAAACCCTGCTGCTGCATGGTGGTGAGTAGACGGTGAGTCGTGGAATTAGGCAAACCCGCCTGTTGCGCCAGTTCGGTCAGCGCGACGCTGCCGTTGGACTCGGCAATCCACTCCAGCAGCTTCAGACCGCGAGTTAAAGACTGAACCTGCCCGGTTACGGGTGCAGTGGTAGCGGCAGGTTTTCTCCCGCGTTTCGCGGGAACAGGGGCAACCATGGCAGACTCCTTTTTCTGTATCGTGGAAATCATTTTCGTTTTATTCAATTATAATGCAAGAGTTCCTGAACTGATCGGATGAGTGACATCACAGGATGCCCGATGGCGCTTCGCTTATCAGGCCTACGCTTTGGGAGCCGCCAAAGTAATTTGTAGGCTGGATAGGGCGCTTGCGCCGCCATCCGGCAAAACGGAACCAATAGCGCCAGCAAGCTGAACATGTCTCATGTTGCCCGTTGTTCTCTTTTCCGCCAGCACGCTTTGTGCCAGTATGGCTCGTTACGTGGAGCGTTGTCGGGAGCGAGTGTGAGCAGCAAAGTTGAACAACTGCGTGCGCAGTTAAATGAACGTATTCTGGTGCTGGACGGCGGTATGGGCACCATGATCCAGAGCTATCGTCTACATGAAGAAGATTTCCGCGGGGAGCGCTTTGCCGACTGGCCCTGCGACCTGAAAGGCAACAATGACCTGCTGGTACTCAGCAAGCCGGAGGTGATCGCCGCTATCCACAACGCCTACTTTGAGGCTGGCGCGGATATCATCGAAACCAACACCTTTAACTCGACAACCATTGCGATGGCGGATTACCGGATGGAATCCCTGTCGGCGGAAATTAACTATGCGGCGGCCAAACTGGCGCGCGCCTGCGCCGATGAATGGACGGCGCGAACACCAGAAAAACCACGCTTTGTTGCGGGCGTGCTTGGTCCAACTAACCGCACGGCCTCCATTTCGCCGGACGTCAACGACCCGGCGTTTCGTAATATCACCTTCGATCAGCTGGTGGCGGCCTACCGTGAATCCACTAAAGCGCTGGTGGAAGGTGGCGTAGATCTGATTCTGATTGAGACCGTCTTTGACACCCTGAATGCGAAAGCGGCGGTGTTTGCGGTGAAAGAGGAGTTTGAGGCGTTGGGCGTAGACTTGCCGATCATGATTTCCGGCACCATCACCGACGCTTCCGGGCGAACGCTTTCCGGCCAGACGACCGAAGCCTTTTATAACTCGCTGCGCCACGCCGAGGCGCTCACTTTTGGCCTTAACTGCGCGCTGGGGCCAGATGAACTGCGCCAGTACGTCCAGGAACTGTCGCGGATTGCCGAATGCTACGTCACCGCGCACCCGAACGCCGGCCTGCCGAACGCTTTCGGCGAGTACGACCTCGACGCCGACACCATGGCGAAACAGATTCGCGAATGGGCGGAAGCGGGCTTCCTGAATATCGTTGGCGGCTGCTGTGGCACTACGCCGGAGCATATCGCCGCCATGAGCCGCGCCGTTGCCGGTTTGCCGCCGCGCCAGCTGCCGGATATCCCGGTTGCCTGCCGCCTTTCCGGCCTGGAGCCGCTGAACATTGGCGACGACAGCCTGTTTGTCAACGTCGGCGAACGTACCAACGTCACCGGTTCGGCCAAATTTAAACGGCTGATCAAAGAAGAGAAATACAGCGAAGCGCTGGATGTTGCCCGTCAGCAGGTAGAAAGCGGCGCGCAGATTATTGATATCAATATGGATGAGGGGATGCTCGACGCCGAAGCGGCGATGGTGCGTTTCCTCAGCCTGATTGCCGGTGAGCCGGATATTGCCCGTGTACCAATCATGATCGACTCCTCCAAATGGGAGGTTATCGAAAAAGGGCTGAAGTGCATTCAGGGTAAAGGCATCGTCAACTCTATTTCGATGAAAGAGGGCGTGGAAGCTTTTATTCATCATGCGAAGTTGCTACGTCGCTACGGCGCGGCAGTGGTGGTGATGGCCTTTGATGAGCAGGGGCAGGCCGATACCCGCGAGCGTAAAATCGAGATTTGCCGCCGGGCGTACAAAATTCTCACCGAAGAGGTGGGCTTCCCGCCGGAAGACATCATCTTCGACCCGAATATCTTCGCCGTGGCGACCGGTATTGAAGAGCACAACAACTATGCGCAGGACTTTATCGGCGCTTGCGAAGATATTAAACGCGAGCTGCCGCATGCGCTGATCTCCGGCGGCGTGTCTAACGTGTCCTTCTCGTTCCGCGGCAACGACCCGGTACGTGAGGCTATCCACGCGGTATTCCTCTACTACGCCATCCGCAACGGCATGGACATGGGCATCGTCAACGCCGGGCAATTGGCGATTTATGACGACCTGCCTGCCGAACTGCGCGATGCGGTTGAAGATGTCATTCTTAACCGTCGCGATGACGGCACTGAGCGTTTGCTGGATTTGGCGGAGAAATACCGCGGCAGCAAAACCGACGAAGCTGCCAACGCCCAGCAGGCGGAATGGCGTAGCTGGGACGTGAAAAAGCGTCTCGAATACTCGCTGGTGAAAGGCATTACCGAATTTATCGAACAGGATACCGAAGAAGCCCGCCAGCAGGCCTCCCGCCCGATTGAGGTGATTGAAGGCCCGCTGATGGACGGCATGAACGTGGTCGGCGACCTGTTCGGCGAAGGGAAAATGTTCCTGCCGCAGGTGGTGAAATCCGCTCGCGTGATGAAACAAGCGGTGGCCTACCTGGAGCCGTTTATTGAAGCCAGCAAAGAAAAAGGCTCCAGCAACGGCAAGATGGTCATCGCCACCGTGAAGGGCGATGTGCACGACATTGGCAAGAACATTGTTGGCGTGGTGCTGCAATGCAACAACTACGAAATCGTCGATCTTGGCGTGATGGTGCCAGCGGAGAAAATCCTCAGAACGGCGCGTGAAGTGAATGCCGATCTGATTGGTCTTTCCGGGCTTATTACCCCGTCGCTGGACGAAATGGTCAACGTGGCGAAAGAGATGGAGCGTCAGGGCTTTACTATTCCGCTACTGATCGGCGGCGCAACCACTTCGAAAGCGCACACCGCGGTGAAAATCGAGCAGAACTACAGCGGTCCGACGGTCTACGTGCAGAATGCTTCGCGTACCGTGGGCGTAGTGGCGGCGCTACTCTCCGACACCCAGCGCGATGACTTTGTCGCCCGTACCCGCAAAGAGTACGAAACCGTGCGTATTCAGCACGCCCGCAAAAAACCGCGCACGCCGCCGGTCACGCTGGAAGCGGCGCGCGATAACGATCTGGCATTCGATTGGGAACGCTACACCCCGCCAGTAGCCCACCGTCTGGGCGTGCAGGAGGTAGAAGCCAGCATCGAAACTTTGCGCAACTACATCGACTGGACGCCGTTCTTTATGACCTGGTCGCTGGCCGGCAAATACCCGCGTATTCTGGAAGATGAAGTGGTGGGCGTTGAGGCGCAGCGCCTGTTTAAAGACGCCAACGACATGCTGGATAAACTGAGCGCGGAGAAACTGTTGAATCCGCGTGGCGTGGTGGGCTTGTTCCCGGCGAACCGTGTGGGTGACGACATCGAAATCTATCGCGACGAAACCCGTACTCATGTTCTGACGGTCAGCCACCACCTGCGCCAGCAGACTGAGAAAGTCGGTTTTGCCAACTACTGTCTGGCGGATTTTGTCGCGCCGAAATTGTCCGGAAAAGCGGACTACATCGGCGCGTTTGCCGTCACCGGCGGTCTTGAAGAAGACGCCCTGGCTGATGCTTACGAAGCGCAACACGACGACTATAACAAGATCATGGTGAAAGCGATTGCCGACCGTCTGGCGGAAGCGTTTGCCGAGTACCTGCATGAGCGTGTACGTAAGGTTTACTGGGGATATGCGCCGAACGAGAGCCTGAGTAACGACGAATTAATCCGCGAAAACTACCAGGGGATTCGCCCGGCGCCGGGTTATCCTGCCTGCCCGGAACATACCGAAAAAGGCACTATTTGGCAGCTACTGGATGTCGAAAAACACACAGGGATGAAGCTCACCGAATCTTTCGCCATGTGGCCTGGCGCGTCGGTCTCCGGCTGGTACTTCAGCCATCCTGAGAGCAAATACTTCGCGGTAGCGCAGATTCAACGCGATCAGGTGACAGATTATGCTTTCCGTAAAGGAATGAGCGTTGAGGACGTTGAGCGGTGGCTGGCGCCGAACCTGGGTTACGATGCGGACTGATTCATAAAATCGTCACTTTTCCTTACAACATACAAGGCGCTCATTGGGTGCCTTGTCTCTTTCTTACAATTAAACCCTTATACTGAAGGAAGGCTCTACGCTGAATTTGCCGGATGACGGCGTAAACGCCTTATCCAGCATACCGTATTACGTATGGTAAGCCCGGTGGCGTGCAACGCCAGCAGGCCTTAACGCTGTGCGCCATCAGGCAATTTATCGCAAGTGAGCTTCAGGAAAACGTATAACGATAAGGAGAACCTGACGCCGTGTTAACTTTGCTCCATCTACTTTCTGCCGTTGCGCTGTTGGTATGGGGAACACATATCGTTCGTACTGGCGTAATGCGCGTGTTTGGCGCGCGTCTACGCACTGTCCTCAGCCGCAGCGTGGAAAAGAAACCGCTCGCCTTTTGTGCGGGTATCGGTGTTACCGCGCTGGTACAAAGCAGTAACGCCACCACTTTATTGGTAACGTCGTTTGTCGCCCAGGATCTTGTCGCCCTGACGCCAGCTCTGGTGATTGTGCTGGGCGCCGATGTGGGTACTGCGCTAATGGCGCGTATTCTCACCTTTGATTTGTCGTGGCTATCGCCGCTGCTGATTTTTATTGGCGTGATTTTCTTTTTGGGACGTAAGCAGTCCCGCGCCGGGCAGCTGGGTCGCGTCGGTATCGGGCTTGGCCTGATTCTACTGGCGCTGGAGCTGATTGTGCAGGCAGTGACGCCGATCACTCAGGCTAATGGCGTGCAGGTCATTTTCGCGTCGCTGACGGGCGACATTATGCTGGATGCGCTGATTGGCGCGATGTTCGCTATTATCAGTTATTCCAGCCTGGCGGCGGTGTTGCTGACGGCGACCCTGACGGCGGCGGGGATTATATCGTTCCCGGTGGCGTTGTGCCTGGTCATCGGCGCTAATCTGGGATCGGGGCTGCTGGCGATGCTCAATAACAGCGCCGCCAATGCTGCCGCGCGTCGCGTAGCGCTCGGCAGCCTATTGTTCAAATTGATCGGCAGCCTGGTCATCCTGCCGTTTGTCCATCCGCTGGCGAATCTGATGGATGAGCTATCGCTACCGAAGTCAGAGCTGGTGATCTATTTCCACGTTTTCTATAACCTGGTGCGCTGCCTGGCGATGGTGCCATTTGCCGAGCTGATGGCGCGTTTTTGTAAACGAATTATTCGTGATGAGCCTGAACTGGATACCCATCTGAAGCCGAAACATCTGGATGTCAGCGCGCTGGATACGCCAACGCTGGCGCTGGCTAATGCTGCCCGCGAGGTGTTGCGCATTGGCGATGCGATGGAACAGATGATGGAAGGGCTAAAAAAGGTCATGCACGGCGAGCCGCGTGAAGAGAAAGCGCTGCGCAAGCTGGCGGATGACGTTAACGTGCTCTACACCGCGATTAAGCTTTATCTGGCGCGAATGCCAAAAGACGAGCTGGCGGCGGAGGAGTCCCGCCGGTGGGCGGAGATTATTGAGATGGCCCTGAACCTCGAACAGGCGTCGGATATTATCGAGCGAATGGGCAGCGAGATTGCCGACAAGTCGCTGGCGGCGCGTCGGGCATTTTCAGAAGAAGGATTGAAAGAGCTGGATGCGCTTTACGATCAACTGCTCAGTAATCTGCAACTGGCGATGTCGGTCTTTTTCTCCGGCGATGTCACCAGCGCCCGTCGGTTGCGCCGCAGTAAACATCGCTTCCGTATACTTAATCGCCGATACTCACATGCGCATGTCGACCGCCTGCACCAGCAGAACGTGCAAAGCATTGAAACCAGCTCGCTCCATTTAGGGCTGCTGGGCGATATGAAGCGTCTTAACTCACTGTTCTGTTCGGTCGCCTATAGCGTACTGGAACAGCCGGATCAGGACGAGGAACGGGGCGAGTATTAAGTGAAATGCCGGATGGCGGGGCCTACGGAGAACATGCGCGTAGGCCCGCCATTCGGCATTCAATGTGGCCTGGGATTAAAAGCGATGACCCGCTTCCAGCGCCACGGCCTCTTCGCCCGCTTTAAACACCCAGGTGGTATTCGGGCCGCCGAGAACCGCCTGGCCGTTGCTCACCTGAATCCAGTTACCTTCCGGCAAACCAATCACTGTCAGTTCCGGCGCGACCACCAGCAGTTCGCGAATACGCTGCTCGCGGGTCTCGCCCTTATGACCTTCCGGCAAGGCGTTAGTGAAGTGAGGATTAATTTGCAGCGGGAACAGATCCAGCGCGTCGAAACCGTTTGGATCGACGATCGGCATATCGTTGGTCGTGCGGATAGTCGGGCAGGCAAGGTTGGCACCCGCGCTCCAGCCGATATACAGCGCGCCGCGTTTTACCCTGTCCGCTATCGGCGCCAGCAGCCCGCGTTCACGCGATTCTTTCAGTAGCTGGAAGGTATTTCCGCCGCCGACAATAATGATTTCCGCTTTCTCAATCGCCGCAAGCGGATCGGCGACACGATGAATCCCTGTGACGTTTATCCCTAATGGCGCAAGCACCTCTGCGGTTTTATCCGTGTACTCGTCCCATGTTTGCGTGACGCCGGCAAACGGAATAAACACGGCTGAGCGTCGACCGTTCAATTGATTCGCTATCAGCGGCAGAGCGTGTTCCAGCCAGGCTTTACCCGGCAGCGTCGAGTTACTTAATAAAAGCAGTTCCATTACTTCTCCACCTCATCAGGAAATGTCAAAACGTAATAATGCTACCATTATCCATTTAATGTCTTACTGATATGGCTCATGATGTTACGCGTGTTACAGGCAAAGCGCGGTCGCTAAAAGTGACGCCAGGCCAGATCTGCTATCTGGTATCGCCTGAAAAATTACAGGTATAATCCGCAAAATTATTTAACACGTTTAGAGACGAAAATGGCAAAACTGACCTTACAAGAGCAACTGCTACAAGCGGGATTAGTGACCAGCAAAAAAATGGCCAAAGTCCAGCGCACGGCTAAAAAATCACGCGTTCAGGCTCGTGAGGCCAGAGAGGCGGTGGAAGAAAATAAAAAGGCGCAACTTGAGCGTGATAAACAACTCAGTGAACAGCAAAAACAAGCGGTTTTAGCGAAAGAGTTTAAAGCTCAGGTTAAGCAACTTATTGAAATGAATAGAATCAATGTATCTAAAGGCGATATTGGTTTTAACTTCACCGATAATAACGTCATCAAAAAAATAGACGTGGATAAGCTCACCCAGACGCAACTGATTAATGGGCGTCTCGCGATTGCGCGCCTGGTTATCAATAACAGCGGTGAATGTGAATATGCTATTATTCCCGCGAGCGTCGCCGATAAAATCGCACAACGAGATGCGGACAGTATTGTCGTAAACAGTGCGCTGAGTCAGGAAGAGCAGGACGAAGATGATCCGTATGCCGATTTTAAAGTTCCTGACGATTTGATGTGGTAAGTCACATTCCCGACGTTTATGTAGAAAAATTTCTCAGAGAGTAAATATGCTGACCGACACATCTACCCGGCTTAATAAATATATCAGTGAAAGCGGCATCTGTTCGCGTCGCGAGGCGGACCGTTTTATCGAACAGGGCAATGTCTTTATCAACGGCAAACGCGCCGCCATTGGCGATCAGGTAGTCGCCGGGGATGTTGTTAAAGTAAATGGTCGGTTGATTGAGCCGCGAGAAGCGGATGATTTAGTGCTGATTGCGCTGAATAAACCGGTTGGCATTGTCAGTACCACTGAAGACGGTGAACGCGACAATATTGTCGATTTTGTGAACCACAGCAAACGTATCTTCCCGATTGGTCGTCTGGATAAAGACTCGCAGGGGCTGATATTTCTGACTAACCACGGCGATCTGGTCAATAAGATTCTGCGTGCCGGTAACGATCACGAAAAAGAGTATCTGGTGACGGTGGATAAACCGATTACCGACGAGTTTATTCGCGGTATGGGCGCTGGCGTGCCGATTCTGGGTACCGTCACCAAAAAATGTAAGGTGAAAAAAGAGGCGCCGTTTGTCTTTCGCATCACCCTGGTGCAGGGATTAAACCGTCAGATCCGTCGTATGTGTGAATACTTTGGTTATGAAGTGACGAAACTGGAGCGTACGCGCATTATGAACGTCAGCCTGAGCGGGATTCCGCTGGGCGAGTGGCGCGATCTGACGGACGATGAGCTGATCGATCTGTTTAAATTGATTGAGCGTTCCTCTTCCGAAGCCAAACCAAAGGCCAAAGCGAAGCCGAAGACCACGGGTATTAAGCGACCGGTCGTTGCGATCGAAAAAAGCAATGAGAAAGCGCGCCCGGCATCAAGCGGTAAGCGCTTTACCTCGCCGGGACGAAAGAAGAAAGGACGTTAACGTCTGCCGCGCGTCGGTGTATTCGCCGACCAGGAGAATGACGCTTCCGTATCGGGTTTATACGCCTGCTTTTTCTTCAACTGGCGGGCTTTTTTCGCTTCAGCCTCACGCAGCGCCATCAGCTTATCGATGTACTCCTTTTTTACGCTGTTGGTCTCAGAATTGGTCAGAGGACGACCGTGCGCAATACGGGCGCGGTCCAGCAACGTTTTCAGTTCGCGCTGTTCGCGCTCGGTCATCTCTTTTTGGGTAATGCGGGGGAGTGCCATACGCGTGCCCTCAGTTAGCCGATGCATTTAGTCTACGGCAATACGCAACGGGCGGATAGCGTGTAAGCCGGGTAAGCTTGCGCCACCCGGCAATATTTTAATTTACCTTTGCCGTTTCGCCCGATTTTTCAACAATCGGTTTCCCGGACCAGTAACCAGCCAGTAGTGACCCTGAAAGGTTGTGCCACACTGAGAACAGCGCGCCAGGCAGCGCTGCGAGCGGGCCAAAGTAGATTTTACCCAATGCAGCAGCAAGACCAGAGTTCTGCATCCCGACTTCGATCGCCAGCGTTCGACAGGTTGACTCATCAAAACCGAACAGACGTCCACCCCAGTAGCCGCCAAGCAGGCCAAGGGTGTTATGCAGGATCACCGCGATGATCACCATAAAGCCGACGGAGGCGATATGTGAAGCTGAACCCGCGACCACCGCGCTGATGATTGCCAAAATGCACACCATCGAGAATGCTGGCAGATAAGGTTTTACCACTTTCACTACGCGCGGAAACAGATGGTGAATCACCAACCCCAGCGTGATTGGAATGACCACAATCTGTAGAATGCTCAGCAGCATACCCATCACGTCGACTTGAATATGGGCATCGACGTACAGGCGCGTGAGTAGTGGTGTGGCGACCACGCCGACCAGCGTGGAGACCGATGAAATGGTGACTGAGAGCGCGACGTCTCCCTTCGCCAGATAGATCATTACGTTAGAGGCCGTGCCGCTGGCTACGCTACCGACCAGTACCATCCCGGCGGACAGATCTGGCGGCATCTTAAACAGCAACGCCAGCAGCCATGCCGCGAGCGGCATTACCAGATAGTGCAGGAATATCCCTGCGGCGACAGGGGCTGGTCGGGAGAGCACGCGTTTAAAGTCGTCAACGTTAAGATGGACCCCCATACCGAACATAATCAACATCAGTAGTGTCGCGACCCACGGCCCAACAGGAGTAAAGGTGGATGGTGTGTAATACGCAATGAGAGAGAGCAGCAGCGCCCATAACGGGAACAGCCGGGTAATGACGGCGAGCATGTTGTTTTCCTTGCAAGTATGTTGTGTTTGTTATCAACGGGTCAGGATCGAGCCAGACCATAGTTATTATTTATCGCGTGAAGGAAGATTATTCAAACAAATTACGCTCATGATCCAGTGTGGGCACGTGACAGGCTGGATGACGCGCCTGCGTCGCCATCCGGCAACGTATCGCCCGATGGCGCTTACGCTACCGTATTAGAAATATATAGAGGTTCTGGTGGCGTAAAGAAAAGCGCCGGCATTGAAGAGAAGGAAGCTTTAACGCAGTGATAACTTATATTGTTTCACTTTGCTTTGGATTGTGTTTTTTAAACTAAAGTAAGGCACCCAAGGCAATGCTGTGTTCCAGGGGCGAGGGGAACCATGAAAACAGACTATGCTTGCTCCGTCAGGTAATTTTCCATTACCTGTCCCATCGTATAGTTCAGGGTTAAAACCAATCATTTTTGGTGTTGCTATATTAGCTTTGTAACTAATAATTCTTCCGGGTAAGATGTTTTGCCATCTTTCAGCATCTTGACATATTCTGCCGATAAATCCTTGATCGCCATGATAGGGCGGGGTTCTTATGGCATTGATTTCCTTTTCAGGATTTTTCATAAATTCATCCCACACATTTTTTTTCGCGGGTGCAGGAATAAACATAATACCTGTTGCTGGCGCAACTGAAGCACCATGCTGAGAAAAGTCATTAAGTAATGTTATTTTTTTCATAGTTGTCAGAGGAGTAATATCTCCCACAACAACGCTATCTATATCAATATAGAGAATATCCTCATTACCAAGAACAGGATGCAGTGGATTGAAAAGTTCTAGTTTTGCCCACCATCCTGGCCAATCATACAAAAGAGGCGCTGTATTTACCCCTTTTATCTTTAGCGCATCTGTTAAACAAACAGAATCATAACCTTTGAGCTGCTTATGTAACCATTGAGCATGTTTTGTGGTGAAGTCTTTGCTTTGTCTGAGCACAGAAACAATAATCATTATATTCCCCGGTGAATATTAGGTGTTTTTAGCCATGTTCCACTATATTTAATGTGCTTTATATTGCAACAAAATTAGTGTTCATATGGTTATCGAAGTTTAATTACATTCAAGATGTGAATGTAATTAATTTGTTTATAATGTTATTAATATATGTAATGTAAGTTGATAAATGTTTTAGTGATTGTTTTGTCTTTTATATTTCCATGGGGAGATATAAAATAAGAGTTGGGATGGGAGTGATCTTATTTCCCCTTTTTACTGCTCCCAGCTCTATATCAATTCCAAATTTGGAATTTAGCTTGCGATTAATCCATAATCCAGTTTTTTTCTGTTTTTTTGAACCATAGATATACATCTCATTTGCCAGACGCCACCAAAATAAAAAATTACGACGGCGATTGTTATTGGCCTGCATAAGTAATCGATATAATAAAAATTCATTCCTGCGAATGATCTCATGCCGCCAGTATTTCCGTAATCCACTTCCTTTTTTAGATATGGAAAATAATAAGCAATGTAAGAGTTTGATTTTTTCTTCCTCCAACGAAGAAAGCTAGCTTGTTAAATAAATGTTATTATCGTAGGGGGTTCACGTATCAATTGGTAAAAAGACTATAAGATGGTTTTTTATAATACTTCATTTGCTATGCAAACTGAACATTTGATGCTAACAAATAAATACTAACGGGTATTACTTAATTCAACACCGCCGGGCTTTATACCCGGCGAGAGATTCAACAATCGTATTGCCAGCTACTGACTAAGGCATAAAGGTGGCTGGGGGAGTAGCGCCAGCTATCGTTTAGTCCGAGAAATTCAGCGCAAAACTCGCTGCAAAACAGTTTATCTTTGCGCTCCCGGTTATACAGCGCGATACCGAGCGCGCCCTGCCAGTCATAGCGTTTGCCGTTATGTTTGCGGAAAAAGGCCTCCACTTCCGGCAACGTGGCCTTTAACGGTAGCTTATCCCACTTATCGTCCGGTAACGGTATTATCTTTCCCCGCACGCCGCGATCGCGAAACGATGCAGAGTAGCAGAGGTATTCATTACCGCCGTGCGCCACCGCCAGTTCACAGTGAGAGTAGATACCGCGCGTGACTTTGCGCGTGAGCCAGTCGACAAACCTGGCGATGCCGCGATACTCCGATCGCCCCTTATAGCAAGCGAGCCAGACGGTGGTTTGACTCATGGCTGCCAGCCTGATGAATAGTCGTAGTCGAGCACTTCCTGGATATCCCCCAGCGCTTCTACCGCCGCAATATGCCGCTGCGCGTTGGCAAACAGGTGCATATCGTGATCCATAGTGACGGTTTCAAACTGCGCGGCGATGTCGTTGGTCAGTTCAATCAAACCGTTATTTTTGGTCTGCCACATTAACCCTGCCGGAATCTGCTTTGTCTGACCCATTCTGGTGAGTGACATTTGCTGAATACGGCTGTTAGCATCGCTGTGGAAATGGTTGCCGTCGATAATGATGTAATCGGCGGTAACGGTGTCGCGCTGGGTTTTGATTTGCTGAATTTTTCCCTTTTTTACACTACTAAGAACGGCCAGCATTTGTGATTCATCAAATACCCATTCACCTTTTACCATTTTATAAAAATTTCCAGGAGGAGGAGTAGTAATAAATGATAATGTTTCACTATTAACCCAAATCAGATTATTAGTATTCGCGTATTCTTGCCATTGCTGTTCAGTTATTTCAATTAAAGATTGTCTTTCTGGATAGTTATAGAGATCGGTATCCATCCAGTCCAGAACAATAAATCGATCTGGATCATAATATGCGTATTTCATTTATTACCACCATAATTTCACAAAACCAGAAGAACCTTTTCCACCAGCAGTACACCTATGCGAGCTCCAAGCTCCAACACCGCCAGAGCCACCAGAACCATAACCATTACCCGGATTACTCCCATCAGTAGTTCCCGCCCCGCCTATTCCATATGCTGAATTTTCTCCGTTATCCCCAGCCTTCTCTCCCATTGACCCCCCCGCAGAGATAAAATATATACCACCTGATCCTCCATTACCTCCGAGTGCATTGATTCCAGAGAAAGACGATGTGCCCCCTTTACCTCCGTTTTGTCCATCTAAAGGGAAAGTCGTATCGAGGGGGGCTCCATTACCTCCCGCACCAACAACAACAGGTAATTGGGTTCCTGAAATAACAGTAGCCACAGCAGAAACCAGAACAGAAGCTTTACCTCCGTATCCCTGTATATGCTTCTCTATTACGCCTTCGGCACCACTACCACCTCCTCCGCCACCACCTATCATTTCCACCAATACCCTCGTTACTCCAGACGGCACAGTAAATGTTCCGTTCTCAGTAAAGAATGCAAAATTTCCCAGATATCGTATATCGGCATTTGATGTACTGATTGCCGCATTCGCCTTATCCATCGCCGCTTTCACCGCGCTCGGCGTCGCCGCCTCCGTCGTACTGGTGCTATCGGTGGCGCTATTAAGCTTCACAATCCCTTTTTGCGTCAGCGTACCGTCCGGGACGCCGGTAATCTGGTTCCAGGCGTGAGTATGGTTCGCCGGAGCCGCCGCATTCGCCTTATCCATCGCCGCCTTGACCGCACTGGGCGTTGCCGCTTCGGTGGTGCTGGTGCTATCGGTGGCGCTATTAAGCTTCACAATCCCTTTTTGCGTCAGCGTGCCGTCCGGGACGCCGATAATCTGGTTCCAGGTATGCGTGTGATTACGCGCTTCCGCCATCGCCGCTTTTACCGCCTTTGGCGTAGCCGCTTTGGTTTCGTCATCGCTGTCGGTGGCGTTACTGAGTTGCGTAAAGCCTTTCTGCGTTAATGTCGCATCCGGGTGATTTGTCGAATGTTCATGCTCGTCCAGCCGGACATCCACATAGTCGCGCGTCGCCAGCACGATGCTCGGATCTACGGTCAGCGTGACCGCCGTGGTGTTGGAGACTTCCATAATCAGGCGGATACAGACCTGCTTGCCGCAACCGCCCGGCAGCAGCGGTTTGTAGGATTCCGGGAATTTGCCGATCGCGATCAGCTCGCCCTCGTCGTCGAATACGCCCACTTCGCGCACGTACCAGCCGCCAATCTCTTCCGGCAGCACCAACTCGGCAATCAGCCAGTTAGGATTATTCGGCGCAACGGTCAGCGTATTCATCTCGCCGCGCCAGACTTCGTGGCGTAATTTGGTCTGGCTGGCGGTGGGCTCATAATATTGCCCACCGCCGTCGCCAACCGCCATCTTTTGCAGATGTATCTGTTTCTTATCCGCAAGGGCGCTGGCGATTTTCGCCATTCCCCTGTCGGTCAGGAGGGTATAAAACTCATTATCCATAATTACTCCGGGTAAATAGATGTAATTTCAAGGCTCCATTGCCCTGTACCGAAATAGAACGGTTTAGTTTGTTGAACTTCCAGAACCTGGAAGGGTAAGACGGTCGTTATTTCTCCACCGTAAAGCGCGCTGCCGATAACAGGAATAGCGCTTTGGTTAATTATCCAGACAATTAACGCTTCCAGCTTTGAGCGCACGTTCTTATACTCATGAATAAGATCGACCAGGTTATTAAACAGATTTTCATCCATGCCCTGGTTAATTAGCTCAATTTCAACCTTAAAAAAATAAGCCTTACCGCCATACTCAAACCATTCGGAAATCGTGCCGGGTAAGGATAATATTTCCAGAACGCGGCGAACGGCCCAGGGAGTTCCTTTATATTTATGCAGTTCAATCGCCTGTTTAATTAACTCTCGTTTCTCCTGTTCATTGGCGGCAAATAGCCAGCCCTCCAGCCCCTGAACATGAAACTGTCCGGCCAACGAGGGCAGTGCCGAGGCATCAACGATATCCACCAGATAGACCAGCAACGCCGTCAGGTCGATTTGCGCAAAGCGTTCGGCGGCAATATTCGCCAGAATCGAAAAACGTTCGTCGCTGGCCAGCGGCGGCGGCAGAAGCAGTTTATCCATCGCTGACCCCGGCAATCGTCACGTCAATGGCCGTGCATTCCGCCCATTCGTGTGCCTGCAATACCTTTTTCGCGGGCATATCCAGCGCCACGTCGTAAACGCCATCAACCTGCAGCACTTTAATTATCTGGTTTGGCACAATGTCCTGGCCCAGCCGGGTCTGGCGCGAGCGCGTCCATGTATTAATCGCTTCACGCGCGGCGGCAAGCGTCGTCTCCTGATCGGCGGTGGTAAACAGCGTCAACCGGGCGCGGATCTGATAAGGTACGCGCGGAGAACATTTAGCGCTCACCTTATCGGTTAGCGGGCGCTTTTTCTCTTTGCTCACCTCCCGTTCGATCTGGGCAAGAAGCTCCGGCCCCGGCAGTCCGTTCAGGGTCAGCGGATAGAGTTCCACGCAGCCTTCCGCCAGCCCTTCATCCGGCCCCAGCACCGCCACGTCGATAATCGACTGGCTGACCGAGAGCGTATGGAAGCGATAGGCGCCATAGCTGCCCGCGTTGCTGAAACTTTCCGGCGCTAGCTGGACGCGTTTACGTAGCGCGTCGTCGTTCTCTTCGCCGCAGCCGCCACTTGAGGCCGTCAGATTGGTGACGCTGAGATCGTAATTGCCTACCCGATCCACCAGCGCGCTGATTTGCGCAGGTTGCCAGTTATTGCCGGATTCACCGGTCGCTACACAGGTTGCAGTTACCGCAACGCTCAGGCTGCCCGCAGGCAACACAACATCTTCGTCGGTGGCGAACATCACGCTATCCGACGCGCTGGCGCGAGTCCCTTGTGGAATCACCAGGTTACTTTTAGCCGCTTGAGTAACAGAAAACTGTAGCGTGGTTTTCGCCGCCTGAGCGGGTAGACGATGAACGCCAACCAGCTCGCCTAAATAATCCAGCATGGGCGCACGGGAATACGCGACCAGGTTTTGCTTCGCCGCCTCCTGGATGGCGATGCGGACAAGGTTTTCACGATAAGCAAACAGGTCAATGAGCAGCCGCTCAGCCTGTGCCGGGTAGAGTTTTTTACCGCTGGCTTCTTCATATTGCGCAATCATCTCGCTGGTGATTTGCGCGGGATCGCGGTCAATAAAGTCGGGTTCGGCTATCGCCATAACACCTCCGTTGAGTTGATTACGCCGTCTGCGGCGCGCCATTGCACGCGTAACGTCAGGTGTTCGCCGTCAATCGTCGGCGTCACCTTCAGCAACCGGCAGCGGGGTTCCCACATGCGAATCGCTTCCACCGATTCGCGAACAACGTGCGGAATGGCCCGCTCGATCGGGTAATCGATATAGCGCCACAGATTGCTGCCAAAAAGCGGCCTGTGGGGATCGCTGCCGCGCGGCGTGCGCAGAATGATGTGTATTGCCTGATGAATATCATCCAGCCCGCAGACGTATTCTTCAGGACGTTGCAAGGCAGGTTGCCAGTGCAGGGTCGAGGGTCGTGTTTTCGTGTTCATGAGGCTATTTTCGCCTTCCGGCGGGGGGAGAGATATTAAAGCGCTTTAAGGAAATAATTGATGGCGGGGTCAGAATGTGTTTTGCCCGGCGGCGCTTCTGCGCTTACCGGGCCTGTGTTGATACACATTTTGTTAAATGGCGAAGATCGCGTTTTACGTAAAGTTAAAATGAAATTGCTGTAATTTCACCTTTGTCTACAGAAGCGTAGTACCAGAATTCATCATTGATTTCTGCGTGCTTCATTTTTTCAACTGGAATCGTTTTCTGCCGTCCATTAACCGAGAGTGTGATCGAACCCGTTAGCTGCTCCCGGCTGATAATAGCGAAATCCCCGCGGGTGTTGCTATAAGCCGTCGTTTCATTGGAAAGGCTGTGCTTCGCTCCATTAGCGATTACAGAATAATCAAAATTGACTTTCTTTTTGAAAATAGCTTGTACATGATAATACTCGCCGTAAACAGCAGGATCATGGAATAAACCAAAATGACCACCGCTATTTTGCAACTTGACGAAATAATAGTCAGGGATGATAAACTTCTGTTTACCTGCCGCTATTTCTTTAGTAATGATTTTTTGTCTTACGATTTCCTGTCCGGCCGTTTTTTTATAACCGTTAAGCATCAATGAATAGGACCAAAGGAATACGATACCACAGAGAACAGTCACGGCAGTTACGCCGACGACTCCAGCCTTAACGCCGCTTTTCAACAGGGCGTAAGCGATGAAGGAGATAGCTAAAAGGAAAAACATAAACGTACCGTTCATAACCCGATCGGGGTAGGATGGCGACGCGAACATAATTAAGGAAGTGCTAATACCTATACATACGACTAACGCAGCGCAGATAAGGGACGTTTTATCAATTTTGGCGCGAATCTGCTTATTGAATATGACCAGTAAGACCAGCAATAACAAAACAACATAAGCTATCCAGATCAGCGCCAGATGGTTATGAACGCGTTCTGTTAAGTGAATGAAAATACGTTCAAAAATCGGCCTTCCATACCAGAATTCTTTGCCGCTGGCGCGGATGAAATTGCCCGGAGAAAGTATCAATACGCATGAACCTGCGATTGCACAGAGACTATAAACTATCTTATTGCGCGAAACAGATTTGTTTTGCCATAACTCGTATGCAATGGCCAGAACAGAAATAAGCGAGACGAAAGGTGAGACGCTTTCATTGGAACAGCCTGCCATAAAACTTAGTAATGCAACCCACGGGCTGATCGCTTTACTGTTTTTTATTGTTATGGTGTAAAAGAAGAACAGCCATGCAACAACGAACAGATTCGTCCACAAATAATTCGCAGCACCAACGATCCAGAAAGTGGTTTGACCCAAATTCGGGTTCGAAATCCAGTAAGTGAAGAATATTAGTGGGAATAATAAGTAGTCGGATTTATTCCAGCGTAATGTACCTGAGGGTGTCTTCACAATGAAATAACAAAATACCAGTGTCGAAACGGCAGCGCTGATGGAATACACGAGTTGAGAACGTGTATACAGGATGAGTGCGCTGGTGTAATCAGCTATAATCCTGCCACTCCATGTCATATAATGATGAAAATGTGATTCCGGCGAAATTCCTAAAAGGTAATAGCGGTAATCATCAGAGTGAATGGGGGTATACCATTCAATAAGAAAAATGGCCAAAAAAGCCAGTAGTATCATCGCCGTTTTCGGTAATATCTTGAGCATAGTAATCATTATTCCATCATTGTTTTTTTGTTTTTCACGATATAGCGAGGCCTTTGCTTTACCTCCGTGTAAACGCGTCCGATATATTCACCCATGATGCCTATGCCGATAAGCTGGATGCCGCCTAAGAAGAGAATCGCGGTCATAAGCGAAGGATAACCAGGAACAGGGTTTCCCCACATCAATTTATCAATGATCATCCACATGGCATATATCAGGGAGAGGGCAGAAACGCTCACTCCTATATACGTCCAGATACGCAAAGGGAAAGTAGAAAAACTTGTAATCCCCTCCAGCGCCAGGTTCCAGAGTTTCCAGCCATTAAATTTTGAGCTACCTGCGACACGTTCAGCACGGGCATATTCGACAACATCTGTTTGACCTCCAACCCATGAAAGTATACCTTTCATGAAAAGGTTACGTTCTGGTAATAGCTTGATATTTTCTACAATCTCGCGCGACATCAATCGAAAATCACCGACATTCTCTTCAATCTTTGGCGTACTGATTTTGTTATGCAGCCTGTAGAACCACTCAGCGCTTTTACGCTTCAGGTGGCCATCCGTTGAACGATCGATACGCTTAGCCAGCACCATTTCTGCACCAGCCTGCCATTTATTGATCAAATGTGGGATTACTTCGATGGGATCTTGTAAATCAACATCGATAGGGATCACCACATCTCCGGTCGCGTGATCTAATCCGGCAAAAAGTGCAGGTTCTTTACCAAAATTGCGGGTAAATGAGATCGGAACAACAAGAGGATCGGCAACAGCTAATGCGCTGATGATTGATTCAGTCGCATCGTGACTCCCATCATTAACGAAGATAATCTCAACGTCATAAGGTTTAAGTGAACTGTATTCTCTGACCGTTTTATAGAAAATAGGGATCGCGTCCTCTTCATTAAAGACGGGAACCACTAATGAAATTTTCATTTCTCATTCCTGAAAACAATGAATCTGGAATATAAAAATCCGCAAATAAGGCTAATTGCGGAAAATACAATGAGCGTAAAAATGGGAGGCATAGCACACTTGTCGCCTGTCCATCCCACGACGGCGCTCAGCACGCCCATAAAACCGACGTACAGCAAATAACGTCCGGTTGATACGCTGGCTCCAAAGGTAAACCGGGCGTTAGCGAAAAAACTAAAACTGACAGCGACAGCAAAGCCCGTTACGTTTGCCAAAGCCTGACTTGTTTGAAATCCATAGACGCAAAGGGCAAAGATAGCCCAGTGCAAAGCAGTATTAAGTACGCCTATCGAAACGTACTTTATAAATAATTTTATCATTATAGCAATCAAGAAGTTGTAATTCAGCGAAGTCTACCAGACAAAACTGAGAGGATCATTCCTGAACAGCAGATTTTATGTAAGCAGGGCGAAGTTAAAGTAAAAAAATAACGCTAGTTTTCCAATATACATATATGCAATATTTGCAGCGCAAAGTGATTACATTTTCATCGGAAATAGCGCGGGAAAAGGGCTTAATCACGTTGCGCTGAAATAAATATCCTCCAGCAATTTGCCCGGTGGCGCTTCTGCGCTTACCGGGCCGGTGTTTATGCACCTTTTGCAGGCTGGATAAGGCGAAGCCACCATCCAGCAGCAATTTGCAGGTTAGTGAGAGTGGTGGTTGGAGTTGCCGCCGCTGTCCATCACTGAACCGCTGGCGTTAACGTTGCCGAGGACATTCACGTTGCCGGTAATCACCGCGCTGTTTCCGACGCCGCCGCTGCCTGCCATACCGCCAAGCCAGGTGAGTTTTTTCATCACGGTAACGTCGCCGGTAAAGGTGCTGAGCGGCGCATCGACGGTGACATTCAGCGCTTTAATGCCCGTATGGGGCGCTTCCACGTTGACATCTACCGCCTTGACGCCCACGGAGGTGGCCGCCACGTCTACGGTTTCTGATATCACCGTGACGTGCTGCGCCCTGACCTCTACTTGCGGTGAAGTAAGCTGCGTACGTTCCTTCACTTCAATGACGATTTTTTCTATGCCGCCGTTGACGGTGAGCTGGTGTAACGCACGGTCATATTCAAAGGCCGCGCCGTCGGAAAACTGCACGTAGCGTTTGTCGCGCGAGGTCAGCGGCGCGGTATCCACGCTGGAGTAGACCGCGCCCAGCACCACCCCATCCTCGCCGTTGTCGTCGAGCAAAACCTCCACCTGTTCGCCAATATCCGGCAACCAGTAATCTTTGTTGTCCTGCGTGTTGCGTTGCAGCACCGCAAGCCAGTTACTGCGCAGGTTATCGCACTCCGGTAGAGTGACTCTGACGCGCACGGCCGCCTCATCAATATCGCTGATAATGCCCGTCTGGCGGGTAACGCCTTTCATATTGTCTCCTTACTGGCTGGTTGCCGGTCCGCGTGAAATGTCGATTTCGGTAGTGTAGCCGCCGCTGCGCGTGAGTTTGTGCATGGATTTATCAATCAGCCACTGCCCGGAAAACACGCCAAAATCGCTCAGTTCTATCTTGTTGCCCGCCGTCAACTGCGGGCAGCCCATCATGCTGAGTGTGCCGGTTTGCTGGTATTCGTTGTGGCTGTCCAGCGCGGCGTTGGCTTTAGCCTGTGCCGCGCCGGTATCCGGAGCGCGACTGTTGATCTTCAGGGTATCGGCGCTGGTCGCCGCACCGCGCGCCGGGGCTTTTTTCTGGCTGTCATGGGTGTAAATAACCAGTTCTTTTTGCTTGCTATTTTGATGTTGCACGGTGGCGTTTTTGTAGATCCGGTTGATGGTATCTTTGAACGTGTAGTGCGAAATATCCGTCCGCCTGAGCGTCTTCACCGGCGCCAGACAGCGTAGCGTCGGCAGATGCGAAAAGATCAGCTCCGTCGCCGTCACTTTCACGGTATAGCCATATTCACTCGCCAGCCGTTTGAGAAACGCCACGTCGGTTTCGGCATATTGCGTAACCCGATCAATCGTCAGCGGCGCAATCTTGCCCACCAGCGTTAAACCGTGTTTTTGCGCGATGCGACTGGCGATGGCGGAAAGCGTCGTCTCCTCAAAGCCCTGGCTGTTTTTGGTGCGTAGCGCTTTGCTGACCGAGGTGGCGATACCGTCGATATTGACCGTCGAAGGCGGCGCGCTGATATCAATTTTATCAATGATATAGGTTCCGCAATCGAGCAGATCTTCGCCCTGGTAGCCCAGGCGCAGCGCCAGCGTGTCGCCTTTTCCCGGATACCATTCGTTTACCCAGCGCCCGGCGCTATCTTCCAGCGCAATGGCAATAACATCCGACTCGTTTTTAATGCTATCGCTGTAACTGATGCTGGTGACATAAGGCGCGATGTCGTAAGTGATCTCTTTATGTCCGTACCAAAGGGTAAAAATGGGCGTCAGGGTGGCGAACACCCCGCCGGATACCGTTATCTCAGCCATGGCGGTAGCTCCGGGGTCGTTTGCGTGACGCTGATAACCGGGATGATCAGCCGCACGCCTGACGGCAAAACCGGCATAATAGCGACGTGCGGATTGGCCGCGATGATGCGTTCGTAGGCCAGCGCATCGCCGTAATAGCGCCAGGCGAGATTATCCCAGCGTTCGCCGTCGGTGGTGACATGTTCAAGGTAGCGCATTACAGACTCCTCGTAATATCGGCGGCGGCAAGCTGGCTCACGTCGGGCGCGCTTGTTTGCAGCGCGCCGCGCGCCTGATTGACCAGCGTCGCGGCGCTGTCGTAAGTCGCTTCCGCGACGCTGCTGGTGATGGCGTCAAACAGCGATTCGGCGTGTTCGATAAGCGTGCCGGCATCGCCCGCGCATTCGCGGATCCCCGGCAGGCTGTCGATCAGTTCCTGCATTTTCGCCGCCAGCGCTTTCGGCAGCCCGGCCAGCGTTTGCAAATCCAGCGGCTGCTGGAACAGCGCGTCTATCGAACTCATGGTTTTTTTCAGCGAATCGACGATATCGCCGCATTTTTCTTTCAGCGCTTTGGCTTCCTTCACCAGTTCTTTCGCCTGGGCGATCGTTTTTTTGATGTCATCAATGGCGTCGGCCACCTCATCCATCATCTCTTTGGCTTCACGCATACCCTCTTCAACGGCGCTCAGCAGTTCATCGAACCAGGAATCGCTAACGTCGGGAAGCTCATCCAACATTTCGTCAATGTTCGGTTCCTGGGTGGTGATGGCCGGAGGCAGCAACGGGCTCTTCGGATCGCCGGTGTACTCCTGTAGCGACAGACTGCCGCCCTGGGCAATGACGTTACCGTAAGGATCGGTGTGTTGGTGGGTAGCGGTCAGATCGGTAATCACGAACCAGCCGCGATAATCGCCATTGCCGAACACCAGCGCCATCGCCTGGTGCGCAGTCATCGCTTCCCGCAGACGGTTCAGCTCGGTGGCCGGCTGGCAATACTGACTATGAAAGTTGAATTTCAGGGTGATTTTGTCCAGCTTATCGCCGATAAATTGTACGCCCGGTTTCCCTTCAATACGGGCATGGCTGGTATAATCCACGCCCATCGTGCTTTCAAATTCGTCCCAGTAAGCGACGACGTCAAATTCTATTTCGCCTAATACGGCATACATTATGCGTACTCCCGGCGCCGTTGTTGCGCCATGACATCGTTAATCATTCTCTCCAGCTCGCGTTTACTCAGCGACAGCACGTTGTTGATATCTTTGGCGGCATTCGCGCCGCTTCCCTGCACGGTAACCTGCGGGGAAAAGTGTACCTGCACGTTGCTTTGCGCGCGGGGGGGCAGCGTATAAGGTTTCCCGCCGGATTTGCCGGGAAGCGCGGCTGGCGTCGGCGGCGTGGCGGCGCTTTTCGTCTTCACAGGCTGCGGCGAGGCCATCGTTTTGGCCGTGGACGCCAGCGGCGTTGTCACCGCTTTCGCTCCCGATGCCAGCGGCGCGCTGGCCTGTTGCGCGACCATTGTTCCGGCAATACCGGGGACGGCGGCGGCGACAGACGGCATTTCAGCGCTGATGCCCAGCGCGCTTTTCGCCCAGTCGGGGATCAGCGCTTTTATCTTCTCAATCGCCCCGCTCAGGAAAGGAAGCGCATTCAGAATGCCGTTGATCAGGCTATCGAGAATATTGCCGCCAAATTCGCTGAAACTGGCGGGGAGTTCAATGCCAAACCAGTCCAGTACGCCGGCGAAGGCGCGGTAAAACAACCCCAGCGGCGACCAGTCGAGAATCAGACGCGTGACGCCGGCAATGCCTCCGTCAACGGCGGTTTTGATACGCTCCCAGACTCCGGCAAAGAAACCGGAAATCGGTTCCCAGTAGCGATAAAGTAAATAGGCGGCGCCTGCGATAGCGGTGATAGTCAGGCCGACAGGGTTCATCAGCAGCGCCCGACCCAGCCAGATAAACGCCTGGCCGACCAGCCGTAGCCCTTTTATCAGGCCATTTCCCAGCAGCATCGTCAGGCTTTTCGCACCGTTGCCAAACGATTTCAGAACCGACAGCGCGCGACTGCCGCCGCCCAGCGCCAGACCGGCTTTGACCTTCAGGAAGATATCGATCAGGCGAATAAACGGTGACGCAATGAGGTTTGCTCCCAGCCTGAGAATATTCAGCGCCCCGTTGAACAGCCAGATTACGCCAACGACTTTGGCGACCCCTTGCACCAGCGCCGGATTTTCCCGCAGCCAGGCGCTGAACTGCCGCACCAGCGGCGTGATGCTTTGCGCCAGTTCGCCAATGGCGGGCATCAGCTCCAGACCGACGGTCAGCCACAGATCGTTAAGTGAAAGTTGTAACGCTTTGGTCTGTTCTCCGGGCGATGTCATTTTCGCGGCGAAGTCATCATCAATAAAATGTTGCCCCGCCGCCTGCATTGCGGAGGCTTTTAGCTGGCGATATTCGTCCATATTCGCCAGCATCGGGGCGAGAAAATCCCGCGTTTGCGCATCGCCGAACATCGCGCCGAGGTTAAATTTCTCCGTCATGGCCTGTAGCGCGTCGCCGCGCGCGGAAAGATCCTCAATCTTCATGGTTTGCCTGAAGGTGTCGAGGATCTGCGGGTTCATTTTCTCCAGTTGCATTTGCACGATGTGGGTCATCGCTTCCGTCACGCCGATCCCGTTTTGCTGATGTTCCAGCAGCGATCCCTGAAGATCCACGCCCTGGCGGGCAAACCAACTGTCCGTCTCTTTCGAGAAGGCGGATTTCAGGAAATGGTCGAAATTCGCTGCCGCCGCGCCTGCGTCAGGGGCGTTTTTCATGGCGATTTGCATCGTTGCGGTCAGTTCCGCAATGCCTTCTTTCCCCTGAGCGCCGGTTTTTCCGGCAAAGGCGTTAATCCACTGGGTTTGCTCTGCAACGGAGCCGCCGCCGCTTTTTGCCCCGCTGTACAGCATATTTTGCGCAAAACGGAAGTCGTCAGGGGCAATGTTCAGTTTGTCGCGAGTGGCCAGAGCCGCCTGCGCCCAGCTTTGCGCGCTGTCGCGGGAGGCGGTCGCGGCTTTGGCGATATCGGGCATGTAGCGGCTAAGATCCTGCAATGCGCTGACGCCGCCTTCGATCATCGTGGCGGCGGCGCTTTGCAGATCTTTTTGATCCTGATTGAAATCAAGGCTCCAGTCGCGGATATTCAGGCTCAGGGCGTCCCGCGCGGTGTTATTCATGCCGCCTTTCGCCACCATATCGACCATGTTGCCCTGAAATTCGTAAGGCAGCTTCCAGTCGGGAGTCTCAACGTTCAGGAGCTTGCCGAGCTGTCCGGCGAACGTTTGTGTTTTTTCCAGCAACCCGGCGCGCTGCTTATCGTTCTCTTCCCGGCGAAGGGCAGAGTTAGCGAGCTGTTGCGTAAGCCGGGTGATTTTTGTTTGCTCAAAGCTGAGCGTGTGCAGCGTGCTGGCGTTGAGTGAGCCGTAACGGGCTATTGCCTGCGTCAACGTCTCATTACGCGCCTGAAGCTGAGTAATAATGTCGTTGGCCAAAATAGTGTCTCGTATAAGTTGCCCGGTAACAGGCTGCTTGCCGGAAAAAGGACAGGGAAGGAGTGAACCGGGCTTGGGTCAGGAAACCCGCAGGCATTAAGTCTGCGAGTCGTATTCGTGTTTAATTTGCGCGCTGGCTTCGTCCAGCCAGCAGGTAAAATCGTCAACCGACAGCGCGTCAATTTCACTGGGCGGAAAGCGAAACCACCTCGCCAGCAGCGCCATTGCCTGCCACAGTTGCTGTGGGTTCTGTAGCCATGCTAAGCATGGCCTGAAATCGTTTCTGCAATGCCTGATAGTCCAGCAGATCCATTTCCGCCAGATCTTCGGTTACCAGCCCGGTCATAGCCGCCATCAGCGGCTCATCCCACTCTTCCGGTTTATCGCTGGCGCGTCGCGCGGCGCGCATATCTTTTACCTTCAGGCGACGTAATTGCAGAACGTCGATACGTTCCCCGGCGGCGGAGGTAAACGGGAATTGCAGGGTATATTTTTCGTTCATGGTGTAGTCCTTATTCGTCGTGTTAAATTCGGGGCCGTAGCCCCGAAGTAATTAACCGCCAATATTATTGCGGTAGGCATTTAATTGATCCGTGCCATTTACGCGGAAAATATTCGCCAGATAATCCAGTTCAAGAAGCGTTTCACCGTCAACCACCTGTTTAATATAAGTGCAGCCGAAGGCGCTGCTAAATTCCGGGTTTTCATTCTGTTTAAACGTTCCCAGCGGGTTCTTTTTAAACATTACGGTCATATGCGTCACCAGCGCTAACTGATCCGCTTTACCCTGCGAGTTATAACAATCGATACTGGAGCGGCACTGCAATGCCACCGCCTGCCACGGGTTTGCCGTTTTACGCATGACGTCGTGGTAAAACGAGTTCCATTTAATTTCGCCCTCCAGTTTGTCAAAACCGGCAGGCAGCTCAATTTTACCTACCATACCCAGCGCTTTATGCTCCTGCATAATCATACTGATATCAGGTAGTTTAATTTCACTCGCGCGACCTAAAAGATTATTACCATCAAGATAAATATTGGCGTTGGTAATACGGTTAATTTGAATTTTTCCAGCCATTAGCGATTACTCTCCAGAGAAACTAAATATTCAGAGGTAATTTCGGTTTCAAACGTCAGACGTTCCAGCGGCGGCGGCGGGGTGAATTTGTAGTTCAGCAACAGATGCCCGGCTGCCAGTTCAGTCTGTTCGTTACGCGCCGGGTCGTACCAGCATTCAAAACCCAACAGCGCGCCGTCGGCAATCAGCTTGCGGCCCCAGGTGTTCACCGATTCGGTTAGCGCGTCGATCAGCGCCTGGTTTATCGGCATATCCATGTATTGCTGGCTAAAATAGCGAATGGATTCGTTAATCACATCACCAGTACGGCGCACGTTCTCAAAGTTACGCATATGAGTAACCGTCGGCCAGGCAGCGGTACGGTTGCCCCACAGGCGCAAACCGGAGCCATAGCTGTTGAAGACGGTGGTGATGCCGTTTTCGTTCAGTTGATTCACTTCGCTTTGCGGATCGTCGATCATCGCTGACAGCGAGCGCTCTACGCCGGTAATGCCCTGAATTTCCTGATTGGAGTTGCTCCACCAGAAGCCTTTTTCCAGATCCACTTTGGCACGCAGGCCAGCGGCGCGGGAGGAGAGCGGCTCCAGAATCTCTGCATTTGTTGCACTGTCGTAAACTTTGACATGCGGATAGCACAGACGCGCGCGATCGGAACTGGTATTGAAGTTAATCGCCCCCTGCGGGCCGCGCCCTGCCAGAACCTGCTGGAAAGTCGTGCCGATGGGCGCATCAATGTAGGTAATGGCTCCCAGCGCTTCTGCCTGAGCGATAAGCTTAACGGCGACCGAGTTTTGCGTACAAAAGACCGGCGCAATCAGGATCTTCGCGTAAAAACCGAACTGGTTCCAGGTGTCCTGCAACAGCTTCATGCCGGTACGGTCACCCGCGGTGTTTACCGCGCCAACAATATCGGCGGCAGTCACTTTGGTGGGGTCCGCGTAAGTATAATTTACATAGGCCTGAACGCCGGGTTTCAGGTTGGTTCCCATACAGGTGATTTTACCGGTCAGCATATCAATGATGTAATCGGTGCCTTTGATATAAGCGTTTCCGGCGTTCGTGCTGCGGCCAATGTTTATCGTTTGCACGGCCCCGTGCTTGAGTTGAATCTGACCGTTGTCATCAACCTTCACGGTTTCACTGGGAATGGTACTTTTGTGTACCGCCGGATTCAGCACGTTAATCACCACGACCGTCCCTGCACCGTGATCGTAGATCGCCTTCAGCGCCTGCGGGATGGTGAAATTCGCCAGACCTGGGCCAAACTGCGCCGCGTCGCTTTCAGAAAGGCACAGCGTTGGCTGGTTAACCGGGCCGCATGGCGCGGTGCCGATCAGACCAATAACCGCAGATTTAACCGCCTTAACCGGACGTGGGCCGGTTTCGATCTCAATGGTCTCTACACCGTGCAGGTAATTAGCTGCCATGGACAATTTCCTCTTCATTAGTTTCTACTTCTTGCGTAACCACTGGCACCAGGTGACGGCGGGCAATCATGGTGATTACCCACTCGTTATCTTCCGGCAGCGAGATTTCGCTATTGGGCCACAGTAAGACTTCCTGACCGTCGGCGAGCGTGACGCCGCTTGCCGGGCCACTGTAGATATATTTCATTGAATTTCCTCATAATTAACGACTGTAAGCAGGGGGGAGTCCTTGCTTTCCTGTTCCGCGATAAACAGGGTGCTGGCGGTTATATCCAGGGCGTAACGGCAGAAGTTTGCGGCGTCGCCGATATATTTTTCGCTTTCCAGCCAGAGCGGACGATCGCAGTCGGGAAGTTCAATGCCCCCCAACGAGCGACGTAGACGATCCAGCGCGTTTATCGCGTCACTTATTTGCGGAACAATAACGGTGGCGGAAATCCGGATTAGTTGTTTTTGTACCGTGGCATCCGTATTTTCTGGTTCGGCAAAAACCGAACCGCAGTAGTGAATTAATACCGTTACCTGCTGCCCTGTTGGGATATATACTTTCGCATCGGTTGATGAAATATGTATATCCATATCAGGGTTTAATTCACGTAGTCTATTCGCCACGGTATGTACAACAGATAATGTTTCCATATACGCTTTCCTTGATTTACCGGGAGAGATAATATTCTCTCTTCGTTATCGTTCAGACGTATTTTGATGTATCAGGCATCAGGAATCTTTTAATCTCCTTTAGAGAAAAAAGTTAAAACGAATAAAAAATCCCCGGCGTATAAACGGCGGGGATTTGTTTAATGGTTCCCTCGTTGAATCAGTTCTATTTTGCTATATAGCGCATCCAGTTTTGCTTCCAGAACGGCCTGACCGCGAAGATAATCCTCGCGGCGGACATAATGCAGCGGTAAATCGGCGCGAAATTCCAGAAATTCTCTCTCCAGCCTGGACCAGCCCGCTTCTGATTCGCGCCGGGCAGCTTCCAGTGCTTCAAAACGTTCATTCAGCCGTTTTTCAATTTGCGCCAGCAGCAATTTACCGGCAGCAAACATTAATCCAACAAACGAAAGTAAGAGGGAGATGACTTCCCAAAAATCGATACTGAGTTTCATTACTCCCTCTGATTAATGAATGCAGCTAGCCTGCCCCCATTGCAAATAACGGGGAGCATGTTGGTATAAAATCGCTTTGGGATAGTGACGATTCTCGCGCCAGTTTGCGGCGCTGCGCCCGGCGTTAACGCGTTCTACATGTTCAAACCAGATGGACGCATCTAACCCCTTTGCGGCGGCCAGCTTTTTATCTCTGTTAACCCAGCCTTGCCCGCCGTTATAGGCGCTCAGAGTGAAAGCCATTCGCTGGCAGCTATTTTTTGCTGACACGCTTTTCCACAACTGGCGGTCATACTGTACCAGCGCGCGTATCGCCCAGGCGGGATTAAACGGCTTGTTCTCGCGAAGCGCTGGGTACAACTGGCTTACCCATTTTGCCGTTGCGGGCATAAATTGCGCCATACCCTGCGCGCCAGCCGGAGAAAGCGCGTCAGGCGCCCAGCCGGATTCCTGATGTAGTTGCCCGGCAAAATCCGCAACGGGGGCGTTAAGCCCCCAGATTTCGCGCGCGGTACGAATCACTTCGTTTCGCCATTGCAGAGAAGCGCGCGGCGGTTCGGCAGCGTCGGCAGACAAGAAAGTCATAGCGCAGACCAGGCATACGTATTGATAACGCATCGTTACAGCCCCAGCGCGACGGCAAGGCAAATTGCCGCAACGATGATCGCGCGACGAATCATCGCCGCGGCGCAGCACAGCGATTCTTCCCAGGGGCAAAAGGAGTCGGGACGCGCCCAGGGGAAAAGACTGCGGTCGAGCCAGTAACCCAGCACCGCTGATAACGAAACCAGGCTGAGTTTATAGATGACGACCGGAATTTGCGCTGATGATGTCCAGCCGATAAGCGCAAACAGTACGACAGAGGCAATCAGCCAGCCGGAAAGTCGGGGAACAATAATTTTTCGCATACTCTATCTCCTGATAATTGAGAGAGAAGTATCGCTTTTCCCCATAGCGGAAGAACGAAAAGGGCTTTAATAAATACCTTTAAAAAATGTTTAGCGCATGGTGTCAAATGCCAACAAATAAACGAATAAATAAAGCTTTCGGGGCAGGGGGTAGAGGCTGCCTGCGGAGAGTCAGTATGTGTCTGTGGCAGGCAATGATGGCGGTATTGCTGCGTCATAATAATCTTTGATTAAAATTATCTTATTGATTTTTAAAGTCATTTTAAAAATTCACGCGATCGTGAGGAAAGCGATCTTTTTGATCGAACGCAGAAAAAAATGCAAAAAATTAACTGTATATACATACAGTATTGTGTAAAATGATGACATCAGTGAAGGCTTACTTCACCTATAAAATAAATACATATTATAAATTGAAAACGATATATACATTCTTTTAATTTATAATTAAATGCCGTTGATAGTAAATATTCATATATATTTTTAATATATTGATAGGTAGTTATTGCACCGTTTTTTACGCTTCCCTTTTTGGTGCCGTCACGGGGAGCATGGTGCTGGATATGGAGATAAAATATGATTCAGAAATCAAAAGAAATGGTTCGGCTTCCGGAGATTATTAACGATCTGGCGTTTCATGCGTCGCAGGTACTTATTGAAAGCATGAATATTGATAGCGCGTCAGCCGAAAATGCCGGTCAGGCAATTGCTGACAGAATGATGCGCAACTGGGGCGGGCAAAGCATTTATTTTCCCAAAGGTATCTCTGGTCGGGCTTCGGAACGGGATTATCAGATTTACAGCGAGTGCGATGGGCGTAATTATGCGGAGCTGGCCAAAAAGTACAATTTGACACTGCAGTGGATCTATAAAATCGTTAAGCGGGTCCACACGGAAAAACAGCACCAGCGGCGTATGCTGTAAGCGATATCGGGTATGGCGTATAGCGCAAGCGCTATACGCCGGGAGCTGCGACAGGCCGGATAAAGCGCTTGCGTCGCCATCCGGCAGCGTATTGCCTGATAGCGCTCACTCGCTGTCGTGTCAGGGCGATTATTCAAATAAGTTCTGATGTAGCTTTTGCACCACTTTCTCGGCATCGTCTCCCGGCACGAGGAAGCACAGATTGTGGCTGGAGGCGCCGTAACAAATCATGCGAATGTTGAACGGTTCCAGGACGCCAAACACTTCTTTACCAACGCCGCAGGCTTTTGACAGGTTGTTGCCAATCAGCGCGACCAGCGCCAGTCCTTCTTCGACTTCTACCCGACACAGCGCGGAAAGCTCCATCAATAAGGATTGGGTCAGTAACGTATCGCCCGTGGAGGTGGAGCCGGTAGTATCCAGCGTCAGCGCGACGCTCACCTCCGAAGTGGTAATCAGATCTACCGAAATATTATGCCGCGCCAGAATGCCGAACACCTCTGCCAGGAAGCCTCGTGAGTGCAGCATATTCAGGCTGTGCAGCGTCAATAGCGTTTGATTGCGGCGTAGCGCCAGCGCGCGGAACAGCGGCGGGTTTTGGGTTTTATTGCACACCAGCGTACCGCCCGCTTGCGGATCTTTACTGGAGCCAACGAAGACCGGGATATCGCTACGCACGGCCGGGAGTAAGGTGGCTGGATGCAGTACTTTTGCGCCGAAGGTTGCCATCTCCGCCGCTTCTTCAAAGTCGATTTCATCAATTCGCTGCGCGACGGGCACCACGCGCGGGTCGGTGGTGTAAATACCGGGCACATCTGTCCAGATATCAACCCGCGCGGCGTGGAGCGCTTCAGCCAGCAACGCTGCCGTATAGTCGCTGCCGCCGCGGCCTAACGTCGTGGTGCGGCCTTTGCTTTCACTGCCGATAAAGCCCTGAGTAATGACCAAAGTTTCGTTCAGGCGCGGGAGCAACTGCTGCGCGGCCAGTTCCGCAAGCGCTGCGACGTCCGGTTCCGCACGACCAAAGCGATCGCTGGTACGCATCACTTTGCGCACGTCGAACCAGTGGGCCTGTACGTCGCGTTCACGCAGGATCTCAACAAATAGCAGGGTAGACATCAGCTCGCCGTGGCTGACCAGTTCATCGGTCAGGGCTGCCGATGTCGCCAGCGATGCCGCCTCCGCCAGAATAGTGATGTTTTCCAGCAGGCGTTCAATCTCTTCGCGAATGACATTCGGATGACGCAGACGATCAAGGATATCGAACTGGATTTTACGGATGGCGTCGAGCGTAGCGAAACGTTCGCCAGGCTCCATCCCTTCGGCCAGCGCCACCAGCAGATTAGTGATGCCGGCAGACGCGGAAAGCACGACTAAACGAACATTGGCGTCGGAAAGTACGATATCCGCGCTACGGTTCATGGCGTCAAAATCAGCGACGCTGGTACCGCCAAATTTGGAAACAACGATCTCTGTCATATCAACCTCGTGTCAGGAAATGAAAAACGCGACCATGGCACAAGGGCAGAACAGAAACCGGTGCAGGCGCAAATGCAAGTAACGTATTTATAAATAAAAGTTGTGGCCTGGACTGTCAACGTTGGGATTATGCGGATTTTTTATGCTGAGTTTAGGCTCAGTAACAGCGCTTATAACCCCGATACCCGTTTGTAGGAATGTTGGCTTATCTATGCGCCCGGCGACTCACCCACTTGCCGCCTTTCTGCACCTCGAATTATTTAGGGTATATACTTTTTATCCTCATTCGACAGTGCCTGGGGCAACGGCACTAAAACAATCACACTTTTCTGTGACTGGCGTTACAATCGATCCCAGTCACAATTCTCAAATCAGAAGAGTATTGCTAATGAAAAACATCAATCCAACGCAGACTTCTGCCTGGCAGGCGCTCCAGAAACACTACGATGAAATGAAAGACGTTACGATCGCTGAGCTTTTTGCGAACGATAGCGACCGTTTTGCTAAATTTTCCGCGACGTTTGACGATCTGATGCTGGTGGATTTCTCCAAAAACCGCATCACCGAAGAGACGCTGGCAAAATTACAGGATCTGGCGAAAGAGACCGATCTGGCCGGCGCGATTAAATCCATGTTCTCCGGCGAGAAGATCAACCGCACCGAAGACCGCGCCGTGCTGCACGTGGCGCTGCGTAACCGTAGCAATACGCCGATCATTGTGGACGGCAAAGATGTGATGCCGGAAGTGAACGCCGTGCTTGAGAAGATGAAAACTTTCTCGCAAGCGATTATCTCCGGTCAGTGGAAAGGCTACACCGGTAAGGCCATCACCGACGTGGTGAATATCGGTATCGGTGGTTCCGACCTCGGCCCGTTCATGGTGACCGAAGCGCTGCGTCCGTATAAAAATCATCTGACTATGCACTTCGTCTCTAACGTTGATGGTACCCACATCGCTGAAGTGCTGAAGAAAGTGAACCCTGAAACCACACTGTTCCTGGTCGCTTCTAAAACTTTCACCACCCAGGAAACCATGACCAACGCCCACAGCGCGCGCGACTGGTTCCTGAAAACTGCAGGCGATGAAAAACACGTGGCGAAACACTTTGCTGCGCTCTCCACCAACGCCAAAGCGGTCGGCGAATTTGGTATCGACACGGCCAATATGTTCGAGTTCTGGGACTGGGTCGGCGGTCGTTACTCGCTGTGGTCTGCCATCGGGCTATCCATTATTCTGTCCGTCGGTTTCGACAACTTTGTCGAGCTGCTTTCCGGCGCACACGCGATGGACAAGCATTTCTCCACCACTCCGGCGGAGAAAAACCTACCCGTTCTGCTGGCGTTGATTGGCATCTGGTACAACAATTTCTTCGGCGCGGAAACCGAAGCCATTCTGCCGTACGACCAGTATATGCACCGTTTCGCCGCCTACTTCCAGCAGGGTAACATGGAATCCAACGGTAAATACGTTGACCGTAACGGCAACGCCGTGGATTACCAGACAGGCCCAATTATCTGGGGCGAACCAGGCACCAACGGTCAGCACGCGTTTTATCAATTGATTCACCAGGGTACTAAAATGGTGCCGTGTGACTTTATCGCCCCGGCTATCACCCATAACCCGCTATCCGATCATCATCAGAAGCTGCTGTCTAACTTCTTCGCGCAGACCGAAGCGCTGGCGTTTGGTAAATCCCGCGAGGTGGTTGAGCAGGAATATCGCGATCAGGGTAAAGATCCGGCGCAGCTTGAACACGTTGTGCCATTCAAAGTGTTTGAAGGCAACCGCCCGACCAACTCTATCCTGCTGCGTGAAATTACGCCGTTCAGCCTGGGTGCGCTGATTGCGTTGTATGAGCATAAAATCTTTACGCAGGGCGTCATCCTGAACATCTTTACTTTCGACCAGTGGGGCGTTGAGTTGGGTAAACAGTTGGCTAACCGTATTCTGCCGGAGCTGGGCGATGATAAAGCTATTTCGTCCCATGATAGCTCTACCAACGGTCTGATTAACCGTTATAAAGCCTGGCGCGCCTGATGGCGCTGCGCTTATCCGGTCTACGTAATGCATAGCGTCTGTAGGCCGGATAAGGCGTTTCGCCGCCATCCGGCAAAAAGAGAATAAGATAATAAAAAGGCCGATATTCACATCGGCTTTTTTTATAAGATAATTCCGCTTGTCCGTCTTTATCCCCACAATTTTATATTGAGCTTAATCCTAAAATAAGCAATAACCAGAAAATCACTCTGCGTTATTTTCAGATTATACGGATGCCGATGTCTTTTGGTTTAATTTTAACTTATTGATTTTATTTGTTTGTTAATTAAATAATGTAGGCGTTACTTCTTTAAAGTTTAATTATCCTAAAACCTCGCTGTTATTTCTCCCGGACATAATCCGCCTGCTTTGGTTGTGTATACTCGGTAGCGCCCGAAATTCTTTTGGGTAAATCTCCATTCATTCAATGAAGGGAAATTATGATGAAAAAAGTACTGTATGGCATTTTTGCCATAACCGCGCTTGCGGCGACATCTGTCTCGGCAGCCCCCGTTCAGGTGGGTGAAGCGGCAGGGTCGGCAGCGACGTCGGTATCGGCGGGAAGCTCCTCCGCTACCAGCGTTAGCACCGTAAGTTCGGCGGTGGGCGTCGCGTTAGCGGCAACCGGCGGCGGCGATGGTTCCAATACCGGAACCACGACCACCACGACCACCAGTACCCAGTAGTATCGGTACGTTTAACCATAACCACACTCCGGTGTGGTTATTTTGCCCCTCTGGAGAAGCGTCGTGAAGCGACTCGCACTTATCCTGATTTGCCTGCTATTACAGGCGTGTTCGGCCACCACCAAAGGCCTGGGCGATTCACTGTGGGACAGTTTGTTCGGTACGCCAGGCGTACAGCTAACGGATGACGATATTCAAAACATGCCGTATGCCAGCCAGTACATGCAGCTTAACGGCGGTCCTCAGCTGTTTGTGGTGCTCGCTTTCTCGGAAAACGGGCAGCAGAAATGGGTGACGCAGGATGGCGCGACGATCGTGACGCAGCATGGCCGTCTGGTCAAAACGCTGCTCGGCGGCGACAACCTGATCGATGTGAATAATCTGGCGGCCGACCCGCTGGCGAAACCAGGACAGATTATCGATGGCGCGACCTGGACTCGCACCCTGGGCTGGACCGAACATCGCCAGGTGCGTTACGCCACCGCCCGTTCCGTTTTTACATGGCGAGGGACCGATAGCGTTAGCGTCGGCAGTGAAGAGACCGCCGTGCGGGTGCTGGATGAAGAAGTGACGACCGATCAAACGCGCTGGCGTAATCGCTACTGGATTGATAGCGAAGGCCAAATTCGCCAGACGGAACAGTATCTGGGCGCAAATTACTTTCCGGTGAAAACCACGCTGATTAAGGCGGCAAAATCATGATGAAAAGGATGATAAGCGCGCTGGCGCTGGCCTTTATCGCGTCATCCGCCTTTGCCAGCGGCACTGTTACCGTTTTTACCCAGGGTAATAGCGAGCCTAAAACGCTGACAGACGCTGAGCGTCTGCTCGATTTAGTCGGACAGCCGCGCCTGGCAACGAGCTGGTGGCCTGCGGCGGTGATAGGCGAAGAACAGGCGACCGTGACGGCGCGTCAACAGCAGCAGGAACTTCTCGGGCGACTGGCGGCGCTCAGCGCTGAGGAAGACGGCGATGCGGCGGCGGCGATAAACACACTGCGCCGACAGATTCAGGCGGTGAAGGTGACGGGCAGACAATTCGTGAATCTTGATCCTGACGTGGTGCGGGTAAGCGAACGAGGTAACCCGCCGCTGCAAGGTCACTACACGCTCTGGGTCGGGCCGCAACCCACGCAGGTGACGCTCTTTGGCTTGATTAGCCAGCCGGGCAGCCAGCCGTTCGTCCCTGGGCGGGACGTCGCCAGTTATCTTGAGGGTCAGCGCTTACTCAGCGGCGCGGATCGTAGCTATGCCTGGGTGGTTTACCCTGATGGACGCAGCCAAAAAGCGCCGGTGGCTTACTGGAATAAACGTCATATCGAGCCGATGCCCGGCAGCATTATTTTTGTCGGTTTTGCCGATTCCCTTTGGCGCGGCACGCCGGAGGCGATAAATGCCGACATTCTTCATACCCTGACGCAGCGGATACCGGAATAATGAAAAAAACACATCTGCTCAGCGTGCTGGCGCTGGGTATTAGCGCGGCCTGCCATGCCGAAACATATCCAGCCCCTGTTGGGCCTTCACAATCTGACTTTGGCGGCGTGGGCCTGCTGCAAACGCCGACAGCGCGTATGGCGCGTGAAGGGGAGATGAGCCTGAACTATCGCGATAACGATCAGTACCGCTACTACTCGGCTTCGGTTCAGCTTTTCCCGTGGCTGGAAACCACGTTGCGCTATACCGATGTCCGTACGAAAAAGTACAGCAGCGTGGAATCATTCTCCGGCGACCAGACTTACAAAGATAAAGCGTTTGATGTGAAACTGCGGTTGTGGGAAGAGAGTTACTGGATGCCGCAGGTGGCGGTTGGCGCGCGCGATATCGGCGGAACGGGGCTGTTTGATGCGGAATATATTGTAGCGAGTAAGGCCTGGGGGCCGTTTGATTTTTCATTAGGTCTCGGCTGGGGCTATCTTGGCACCAGCGGCAATGTGTCTAATCCTTTCTGTTCGTATAGTGATAAATTCTGTTCGCGTGATAACAGTTATAAAGAGGCAGGTTCCGTCGACGGTAGCGATATGTTTCACGGCCCGGCCTCGCTGTTTGGCGGCGTGGAATACCAGACCCCGTGGCAACCGCTACGCCTGAAGCTGGAGTATGAAGGCAATAACTATCAGCAGGATTTTGCGGGGAAACTGGAACAGAAGAGCAAGTTTAACGTCGGCGCCATTTACCGCGTCACCGATTGGGCCGACGTTAACCTCAGCTACGAGCGCGGCAACACCTTTATGTTTGGCGTCACGCTGCGCACCAATTTCAACGATTTACGTCCCGCGTATCATGACAATTCACGCCCGCAATACCGACCACAGCCGCAGGATGCCATCCTGCAACATTCGGTAGTGGCTAATCAATTAACGTTATTGAAATATAATGCCGGTCTGGCGGACCCGAAAATCCAGGTCAAAGGCGATACGCTGTACGTTACCGGTGAACAGGTGAAGTACCGCGACTCCCGTGAAGGGATCGTGCGCGCTAACCGGATCGTCATGAACGATCTGCCGGAGGGGATCCGCACGATCCGCGTGACGGAAAACCGCCTTAATCTGCCGCAGGTCACCACTGAAACCGATGTCGCCAGCCTGAAACGCCATCTGGAAGGCGAACCGCTGGGACATGAAACCCCGCTGGCGCAAAAACGCGTGGAGCCGATCGTGCCAGAGAGTACTGAACAGGGTTGGTATATCGACAAGTCGCGCGTTGATTTTCATCTTGATCCCGTGCTGAATCAGTCGGTAGGCGGCCCGGAAAACTTCTATATGTATCAGTTGGGCGTAATGGGAACTGCGGATCTGTGGGTCACGGATCATCTGCTCACCACGGGCAGCGTGTTTGCCAATATCGCCAACAACTACGACAAATTTAACTACACCAATCCGCCGAAGGATTCGCATCTGCCGCGGGTGCGTACGCATGTCCGTGAGTATGTGCAGAACGATGTTTATGTGAATAACCTACAGGCCAACTACTTCCAGTATTTTGGCAATGGTTTCTATGGGCAGGTCTATGGCGGTTATCTGGAGACCATGTTTGGCGGTGCCGGGGCGGAAGTCCTGTATCGCCCGGTAGACAGCAATTGGGCGTTTGGCCTGGATGCCAACTACGTGAAACAGCGTGACTGGCGTAGCGCGCAGGATATGATGAAGTTTACCGATTACAGCGTGAAGACCGGACATTTGACCGCATACTGGACGCCGTCGTTCGCCCAGGATGTGCTGGTGAAAGCCAGCGTTGGTCAGTATCTGGCGGGCGATAAAGGCGGTACGCTGGAGATCGCCAAACGCTTCGATAGCGGCGTCGTTGTCGGTGGTTACGCGACGATTACCGATGCATCGCCGGATGAATATGGGGAAGGGGATTTTACCAAAGGCGTATATGTTTCCGTGCCGCTGGATCTCTTCTCGTCCGGCCCAACCCGAAGTCGTGCGGCAATTGGCTGGACGCCGCTGACGCGTGACGGTGGTCAACAGCTTGGCCGTAAGTTTGGCCTGTATGATATGACCAGTGACAGGAGCGTAAATTTCCGTTAATACTCAGGCCGGATAAGGCGTTCACGGCGCTATCCGGCAAATTATCTTATTGAACAAAATATAAACATAAATAAAAAATATAGATGCCCGTCACATTTGTGCGTTATACAGAAACCTCGCCGCAGAGAAAGAGGGGGCTGTTATGATGCCATTATCGCGCTCACGTCTTGAGTTTATCGCCACGATTTTACAAAACGTACTAAATTTGGGGCTGCTTACCCTCGGTCTGATCCTGGTCGTTTTTCTCGGTAAAGAGACGGTTCATCTGGCGGACGCATTATTCGTGCCTGAGCAAGCCAGCAAATATGAACTGGTGGAAGGGCTGGTGATCTACTTTCTTTATTTCGAATTTATTGCGCTGATTGTGAAGTACTTTAAGTCTGGCCTTCACTTTCCGCTGCGCTATTTCGTGTACATTGGGATCACGGCGATTGTGCGTCTGATCATTGTCGATCATAAAACGCCAATGGATGTATTACTCTATTCGGCGGCGATCCTCCTGTTGGTTATCACGTTGTGGTTATGTAATTCGAACCGACTACGGCGAGAATAGGCGTCGCCACACCGTAACGGACGTACGGCGTGGCGATAAATCAGCTTATTGTATGGCGGCTTTCGGCGTTTTCTCTTCTGCTGGCGTCCATAACTTCTCAAGTTCTTCCAGCGTTTTGCCTTTGGTTTCCGGCACGAACTTCCACATAAACAGCGCCGCCAGAATACCCATACAACCGTAAATCCAGTAGGAGAAACCGTTGTGGAAATGGGAAACCAGCCACGAATTTTTGTCCATCATCGGGAAGGTCCAGGAGACGAAGTAGTTCGCCAGCCACTGCGCGGCGACGGCAATGGCGAGCGCTTTGCCACGAATCGCGTTCGGGAAGATTTCTGCCAGCAGCACCCAACAAACCGGTCCCCAGGACATGGCAAATGCGGCGACGTAAAACAGCATCGACAGCAGCGCTATCAGCCCGGAAGCCTGGGTGTAAAACGCGGTGCCAAGGCTGAACATCCCAAGAGCCATGCCCAATGCGCCAATAATTTGCAGCGGTTTGCGACCAAATTTATCTACCGTCATAATGGCCAGCACGGTGAAGCTCAGGTTGATTACGCCGACAATAATGGTCTGCAAGAGCGCCACGTCGGTGCTGGCCCCCAACGTTTTAAACACTTCCGGCGCGTAGTAGAGCACGACGTTAATGCCGACAAACTGCTGGAAGACGGACAGCATCACGCCGATGACTATCACGCCCACGCCAAACATCAACAGGCGTCCGCCGGTTTTACGACCATGCTCCAGAGACTGGTTGATCTCCTGCATGGCCTGGGTGGTGAGGCTGCTACCCATAATTTTGCGCAGAATGCCCTCCGCCTGTTCGTGTTTGCCACGTGCCATCAGCCAGCGCGGGCTTTCCGGTACGGTATACAGCAGCAGTAAAAACAGCAGGGCGGGAATACTTTCGGAAGCAAACATATATCGCCAGCCATCGGTATTCAGCCAGTTAGCGTCACCAGAGCGGGCAATGAAATAGTTAACGCAATACACCAACAGTTGACCAAAAATAATGGCGAACTGGTTAAAGGAAACCAGTTTCCCACGAATATGCGCTGGAGCCAGTTCAGCAATATACATCGGTGAGAGCATTGAGGCTAAACCAACGCCAATACCACCGATGATGCGATAAATAACAAATTCGGGGACATATCCGGCCAAATAAACAGGCACGACATTATCTGGGTTAATCGTGGTAAATCCTAATTCTGGCCATGCGGAGCCAATACCGGAAATAAAGAACAGCAGAGCGGCGATTTTCAGCGAGTCCCGACGACCAAAACGGTTACTGCAATAACCGCCCAGCGCACCGCCGATGATGCAGCCAATCAACGCACTGGCGACACAGAAGCCCAATAGCGAGTTGGCGGCGGATTCACTTAAATGTTGCGGAGCGACAAACACGGTATTTAAGGATTCTACCGTTCCGGATATGACGGCAGTGTCATAGCCGAATAATAACCCTCCTAATGTTGCGACTAAGGTAATGGAAAAAATATAGCGGGAATTATAGTGGGTGTTCATTCAGACCTGCCTTAGAGGATACAGCTCTTTTGATCAGTGTCGTGATGGTGAATTTAACAGGCAGGGAAGACAATTATCATTTTTTACATTGCAATTATGTTTTGTCTTTTCTGTGATCTTAATTCTGTTTAATTTGTCTGTTTTCAGTCGGTAAATATAATTGCAGTGATGGGGGCCACGAAAGGAAATAATCGTAACAGCAATGCAAAATAACATAAAAAAAGCGCTCCGAAGAGCGCCAAAATACGACCATAAGTGGGGATAACATAAGTTGAGGGCAGTGGCATTGCCCGTTGCCGGGCAGGTACTTCGATAAAACTTAACCTTTCACCCCCCCTGCCGTCAGGCCGTTGACTAGCCAACGTTGCGCCAACAGGAACACCAGGGTGATAGGAATAGCAGAAAGGACGGCGGCGGCGGCAAAGTCGCCCCACAGGTAGTTTTGCGGGTTGAGATATTGCTGCATACCCACGGCCAGCGTATAGCTGTCCACATCGCGCAGTAACAACGAGGCGACCGGAACTTCGGTAATCGCCGCGATGAACGACAGAATAAACACCACTGCCAGAATCGGTACGGAAAGCGGCAGCAGCACCAGGCGAAATGCCTGCCACGGGGTTGCGCCATCCAGCGCGGCGGCCTCTTCCAGCGAGCTGTCGATAGTTTCGAAGTAGCCTTTAATCGTCCAGACATGCAGCGCAATGCCGCCAAGATAGGCGAAGATCACGCCGCCATGCGTATTCAGACCGATAAATGGAATGTATTGTCCCAGGCGGTCAAATAACGCATACAGCGCCACCAGAGACAAAACCGCCGGAAACATCTGGAAAATCAGCATCCCCTTGAGCAGTGTTGCTTTACCTGGAAAACGCATTCGTGCGAAAGCGTAGGCGCAGGTGGTGGAGAGCGCTACGATGCCGATGGCGGTAATACCGGCGATTTTCACCGAGTTCCACAGCCACAGCAGTACCGGGAAGGGCGGCGGCGTTACCCGACCATCCGCATGTTCCACGCTGAAACCCAGCGCCAGCCGCCAGTGTTCCCAGGAGATTTTATCCGGGATCAGGCTTCCGGTGGCGAAGTTCCCTTCACGTAGCGAGATAGCGATGACCATCAGCAGTGGGAACATGATCGCCGCGATGAAAATCAGCAGCCCCAGGTGCGTGATGAAGAGACGCAGTTTCTGAGATTTGGGTTGGACCATAGCCATTGTTATTATCTCCCTTAATCAAACTTCATACGCGTGGCTTTCAGGTTCACTATTGCCAGCGCGCCTACCAGCAGGAAGATCAGCGTGGCAATGGCCGCCGCCAGACCGAAGTCCTGACCGCCGCCGCCTTCAAAGGCGATACGGTAGGTGTAGCTGACGAGCAGATCGGTATAACCGGCAGGCGTGGTGGTGCCGAGACGGTCTGGCCCGCCGTTGGTCAATAACTGAATCAGGACAAAGTTATTAAAGTTAAAGGCGAAGCTGGCGATCATCAGCGGCGTTAGCGGCTTAATCAGCAGCGGTAAGGTGATCTTAAAGAAATTCTGAAATGGACCGGCGCCGTCCATTGCGGAGGCTTCGTACAGGTCATCCGGAATCGCTTTCAGCAGCCCCATACACAGGATCATCATGTAGGGATAGCCCAGCCAGGTATTCACGATAATCACCATTGCCCGCGCGGTGTTGGGGTCGCTGAACCAGGCAGGTTTAATGCCGAACAGCGCGCTCAGCATCATATTGATTTCACCAAAGCTTTGGTTGAATAACCCTTTGAAAATCAAAATTGAAATAAACGACGGTACGGCGTAGGGCAGAATCAGCAGGACGCGGTAGATAGCTTTACCTTTCAGCGCTTCCCACTGTACGAGGCAGGCCAATACCATCCCAACCGCCACGGTTAACACCACAGTGAGGACCGAAAAGACCACGGTCCAGACGAAGATAGCGAAAAAGGGCTTCTGGATCCCTTCGTCGGTAAAGACGCGCGTAAAGTTTTTCGCGCCGATAGTAACGGTATAACCAGGACTGAGTTTTTCATCACCCCAGCTTCCGTCGGCGTTGATCGACTGATAATAACCGCTATCGTTGTTTGGCCGGTATTTTACGCCGCTCTGGTTATTGGTAAGCAGGCCGTCATCAGCCAGTGTGTACAGCGGACGGGTACCGGAAAACTGACGCAGCGAGCTCATAATCACTTTGCTTTCATCCGGCAGGACGGCGGTTATCTGGTTCAACGCCAGACGGTTCTGGGTGATTATCCGCAGATTGGCGCGTTCGCCGCCCGGCAGGGCATCGGTCTCTTTCAGCTGTAATTTTTGTTCGCCGCCGAAGGAAAATGCGTCAGACAGGTAATGTTTGCCCGTTTCGCCGTCGGTGAGGGCCAGTTGCCACTCGTCGCCGCTCGGGTAAAGACCGAAGTTATAGGTTTTTCCTGCCTGATAAGAACGGTCCATCAGCACTTGCTGGGCGCGTTCAAAGGTGAGCTGGTTGGTGCTGCTGTAGTTAGTAAAGGCGATAGCGATGGTGCACACCAGCGGGAATAGCACAAACAGCCCCATGCCGGCGAGGCCAGGGTAAACGTAGCGCCAGGCATAGGTTTTACGATTTGCGAAAATATACAGGCCAGCAGAGCTTAAAATCAGCGTCATGATGGCGAACAGATACTCCCCTTGTACGTACATTAAAACTACAAGGTAACCCACCAGCAGGCCCAGCAGACCAATTACTGACCATTTAAGCGGGTCGCTTTGCCACCAGTGTTTCTTTTTAATGACATCCATGGGGGTTTTCCTCTACAGCGTTGAAACTTCCTGGCCGGAGATGTGCCTGATGGCGCTGCGCTTATCAGGCCTACGGTGTGTTGTAGGCCGGATAAGGCATTTATGCCGCCATCCGGCACAGGCTCGCGGCATTACTTGGTGATACGGCTTTGTGCATCTTTCAGCGCGGCATCCACGGTTTGACGGCCGCTGGCGGCGTTGATCACAGCCGTACGTACCGCATACCAGAAGGCGGACATCTGCGGAATATTCGGCATGATCTCGCCTTTCTGGGCGTTATCCATGGTGGCGGCGATACGGGGGTCTTTCGCTAACTGCTCCTGGAAAGATTTCAGCGCCACAGCGCCCAGCGGTTTATCTTTGTTCACCGCTTCCAGACCCTGGTCGGTCAGCAGGTAGTTTTCGAGGAACTCTTTCGCCAGCTCTTTATTCGGGCTGGCAGCGTTAATCCCCGCGCTCAGCACGCCGACGAACGGTTTCGAGGGTTTGCCTTTGAAGGTCGGCAGCAGGGTGACACCGTAGTTGACTTTGCTCTTGTCGATGTTCGACCATGCCCACGGACCGTTGATGGTCATTGCCGTTTCGCCTTTATTGAAGGCCGCTTCGGCGATGGAGTAATCGGTATCGGCGCTCATATTTTTGTTTTTGATCATATCGATCAGGAAAGTCAGGCCCGCTTTCGCGCCGGCGTTATCGACGCCAACGTCTTTCACGTCATACTTGCCGTTTTCAAATTTGAACGCGTAACCGCCGTCAGCGGCGATCAAAGGCCAGGTGAAATACGGCTCTTGCAGGTTGAACATTATCGCCGACTTCCCTTTCGCTTTTAGCTCTTTATCCAGCGCCGGGATCTCTTCCCAGGTTTTCGGCGGGTTCGGGACGAGGTCTTTGTTATAAATCAGGGAGAGGGCTTCAACGGCGATGGGGTAGGCGATCAGCTTGCCGTTATAGCGTACCGCATCCCAGGTGAACGGATAGAGTTTGTCCTGAAACGCTTTATCCGGAGTGACCTCCGCCAGCAGACCAGACTGCGCGTAGCCGCCAAAACGGTCGTGCGCCCAGAAGATAATGTCAGGACCGTCGCCGGTGGCAGCCACCTGCGGGAATTTCTCTTCCAGCTTATCCGGGTGCTCAACGGTCACTTTAATGCCGGTGTCTTGCTCAAATTTTTTACCGACCTCGGCCAGACCGTTATAGCCCTTGTCGCCGTTGATCCAGATAACCAGTTTACCTTCTTCAATTTTGGCGAGAGCCGGGGCGGAAATCATCATCGTCGTAAGTGCGGATAATGCGAGGATGCCTACGCCAGTTTTAATCTTCATATCTCCCATCCTTTTTGGTGATGTACACAGAGGTGGTTTAACGGTCTCTAGTTTCTTTATACGACAACCTCTTTCCATCCTCCCCGCCCCTACGCCCCACCCCGGCTTTATGTGATCTGTGTTGCATAAATGTGAGTAATGCGTGCTGGCGCACACAAAAACACGCCGATTTTTGCGGGCGGCATCACGAAATTCCTTTTCTGTCCGCGCCCGTGGTCTCAGGCGCTGTGCCCTCATCCTCCCGCCTCCTCCCCCATAAAAAAGCCGGGGGGTGGAGGATTTACCCCAGTCAGGGATCGCGCATAGTCAGGCCATCATGAATGTTGCTGTCAATGACAGGTTGTAACGAAGGGAGAAGGGCATGGCGAGCGTACAGCTACGAAATGTAACGAAAGCCTGGGGTGACGTGGTGGTATCGAAAGATATTAACCTCGATATCCATGACGGGGAGTTCGTGGTGTTTGTCGGACCGTCAGGCTGTGGTAAATCGACCTTGCTGCGTATGATCGCCGGGCTTGAAACCATCACCAGTGGCGACCTGTTTATCGGGGAAACCCGTATGAATGATATTCCGCCTGCCGAGCGCGGCGTGGGCATGGTATTCCAGTCTTATGCGCTCTATCCCCATCTCTCCGTTGCAGAAAACATGTCTTTCGGCCTCAAGCTGGCGGGCGCCAAAAAAGAGGTAATGAATCAACGCGTCAACCAGGTGGCGGAAGTGCTGCAACTGGCGCATCTGCTGGAACGTAAGCCAAAAGCGCTTTCCGGCGGTCAGCGTCAGCGCGTAGCGATTGGCCGCACGCTGGTAGCGGAGCCGCGTGTGTTTTTGCTGGACGAACCGCTCTCTAACCTGGACGCCGCGCTACGCGTGCAGATGCGCATTGAAATTTCTCGCCTGCATAAACGTCTGGGCCGCACGATGATTTACGTCACCCACGATCAGGTCGAAGCGATGACGCTGGCCGACAAAATCGTGGTGCTGGACGCCGGTCGCGTCGCGCAGATCGGTAAGCCGCTGGAGTTGTACCACTATCCGGCGGACCGCTTTGTCGCGGGCTTTATCGGCTCGCCGAAGATGAACTTCCTGCCGGTGAAAGTGACCGCCACCGCGATTGAACAAGTCCAGGTCGAACTGCCGAATCGCCAGCAAATCTGGCTGCCGGTCGAAAGTCGCGGCGTGCAGGTCGGCGCCAATATGTCTTTAGGCATTCGGCCGGAACACCTGCTGCCGAGCGATATCGCCGATGTCACCCTGGAAGGTGAAGTCCAGGTGGTCGAGCAGTTAGGGCACGAAACACAAATTCATATCCAGATCCCCGCCATCCGTCAAAACCTGGTTTATCGCCAGAATGACGTGGTGCTGGTAGAAGAGGGCGCCACATTCGCTATCGGCCTGCCGCCAGAGCGCTGTCATCTGTTCCGCGAGGATGGCAGCGCATGTCGTCGTCTGCATCAAGAGCCGGGTGTTTAAGGCCTCCATAAAAAAACGAAACGCAAAACCATTCGCAGTTTTAGAAGGTGGCAGCGTTTAAAGAAAAGCAATGATCTCAGGAGATAGAATGATGATTACTCTGCGCAAACTCCCTCTGGCGGTTGCTGTCGCAGCGGGCGTAATGTCCGCTCAGGCAATGGCTGTCGATTTCCACGGTTACGCCCGTTCCGGTATTGGCTGGACGGGAAGCGGCGGCGAACAACAGTGTTTCCAGGCAACGGGTGCCCAAAGTAAATACCGTCTTGGTAACGAATGTGAAACCTATGCGGAATTGAAACTGGGCCAGGAAGTGTGGAAAGAGGGCGATAAGAGCTTCTATTTCGACACCAACGTCGCCTATTCGGTTAACCAGCAGAACGACTGGGAATCGACCGATCCCGCCTTCCGCGAAGCGAACGTGCAGGGTAAAAACCTGATTGAATGGCTGCCGGGCTCTACCATCTGGGCCGGTAAGCGCTTCTATCAGCGTCATGACGTACACATGATCGACTTCTACTACTGGGATATTTCAGGTCCTGGCGCGGGTATCGAAAATATCGATCTGGGCTTCGGTAAGCTTTCACTGGCGGCGACCCGGTCTACTGAAGCGGGCGGTTCTTACACCTTCAGCAGCCAGAATATTTATGATGAAGTGAAAGATACCGCTAACGACGTCTTTGACGTACGTCTGGCTGGTCTGCAAACGAACCCGGACGGCGTACTGGAGCTGGGCGTTGATTACGGCCGCGCCAATACGACCGATGGTTATAAGCTGGCTGATGGGGCATCGAAAGACGGCTGGATGTTCACCGCCGAACACACGCAAAGCATGTTGAAAGGCTATAACAAGTTTGTCGTGCAATATGCCACCGATGCCATGACCACGCAGGGTAAAGGCCAGGCGCGCGGTTCCGACGGTTCTTCATCTTTCACTGAAGAATTGCCTGATGGAACCAAAATTAATTATGCCAATAAGGTCATCAATAATAATGGCGATATGTGGCGTATTTTGGATCATGGCGCCATCTCGCTTGGTGATAAATGGGATTTGATGTACGTCGGTATGTACCAGAATATCGATTGGGATAATAACCTGGGTACTGAGTGGTGGACCGTGGGCGTACGTCCAATGTACAAGTGGACGCCAATCATGAGCACCCTGCTGGAAGTCGGCTACGACAACGTGAAATCTCAGCAGACCGGCGATCGTAACAATCAATATAAAATCACCCTGGCGCAACAGTGGCAGGCGGGCGACAGCATCTGGTCGCGTCCGGCTATCCGTATTTTCGCCACCTACGCGAAATGGGATGAGAAATGGGGCTATATCAAAGACGGCGATAACATTTCCCGTTATGCCGCAGCGACTAACTCCGGCATTTCCACCAACAGCCGTGGCGATAGCGATGAGTGGACCTTCGGCGCCCAGATGGAAATCTGGTGGTAATACGATGGTCATCTGACGTAACGAGGGGCGCAAGCCCCTCTGAAACATCAGGTCTGATGATGCTTGTAAGCCGAATAAGGCGCCAGCCGCCATTCGGCGATATGTTTGGGTTGGCGCGCTATTGCCTGGCTACCGCTGAACCCGCCTTATTGAGGTGAGAATAATGAAAATGAAGAAAAGTCTCGTCGCCCTCTGTTTAACCGCAGGGCTGTTCGCCAGCGTGCCGGGTATCAGCCTGGCGGAAGTGAACTATGTACCGCAAAATACCAGCGCCGCGCCTGCTATTCCTGCTGCTGCGCTACAGCAATTAACCTGGACGCCTGTAGATCAGTCAAAAACGCAGTCTACCCAACTGGCGACTGGCGGCCAGCGCCTTGACGTCGCCGGCATTACCGGCCCGGTCGCCGCTTATAGCGTTCCGGCGAATATCGGCGAGCTGACATTAACTCTGACCAGCGAGGTCAATAAGCAAGCCAGCGTTTTTGCGCCAAACGTGTTGATTCTTGACCAAAATATGACGCCTTCGGCGTTCTTCCCCAGCAGTTACTTTACTTATCAGCAGCCGGGTGTCATGAGCGCAGACCGGCTGGAAGGCGTGATGCGCCTGACGCCTGCGTTGGGGCAGCAGAAACTCTATGTTCTGGTGTTTACGACCGAAAAAGATCTTCAGCAAACCACTACACTGCTCGATCCGGCAAAAGCCTATGCCAAAGGCGTCGGTAACTCTATCCCGGATATTCCCGATCCAGTTGCTCGCCATACCACTGACGGCGTGGTGAAACTGAAGGTGAAAACCAACAGCAGCTCCAGCGTATTGGTCGGGCCGTTGTTTGGCTCGTCCGGTGCCGGGCCGGTAACGGTAGGCAATACCGCCGCGCCGATCGCTGCGCCAGCGCCAGTCGCGCCGAAGAAAAGCGAACCGATGTTGAACGATACGGAAAGCTACTTTAATAAAGCGATTAAGGATGCCGTAGCGAAAGGTGACGTCGATAAAGCGCTGAAACTGCTTGATGAGGCCGAACGTCTGGGATCGACATCTGCCCGTTCCACCTTTATCAGCAGTGTAAAAGGCAAGGGGTAATTGTTTCCCCACAGTGCTGATTTTGCAGCAACTGGTGCGTCTCCTGGCGCACCTTTTTTTTATCATTTCATGCGAATTGTTATTTTTTTGTTGCGCAACAGATCACTTAATTGTGATTGCGCCCCCCGTAATGTCTTTTCTGAGATACAATGACTTTAGGTTATGAATCGGAGAGTAAGGCATGTCACACCCTGCGTTAACGCAACTGCGTGCGCTGCGCTATTTTGATGCGATTCCTGCGCTTGAACCCCATTTGCTGGACTGGCTGTTGCTGGAAGATTCTATGACTAAACGTTTTGAGCAACTGGGAAAGCGGGTAAGCGTGACGCTGATTCGGGAAGCGTTTGTCGGCCAAAGTGAGGTCGAGGAAGCGTCAGGTTTACTGCCATCCGAATCCCGTTACTGGTTACGTGAGATACTGCTTTGCGCTGACGGCGAGCCCTGGCTTGCCGGACGTACCGTGGTACCGGAATCCACGCTGTGCGGACCTGAACAGGTCTTACAACATCTGGGTAAAACCCCGCTTGGACGTTATCTATTTACATCATCGACACTGACCCGCGATTTTATTGAAATTGGACGCGATGCAACGCTATGGGGGCGCCGCTCTCGACTGCGGTTGAGCGGAAAGCCACTGTTGCTTACCGAGCTTTTTTTACCTGCATCGCCGCTGTACTAAGAGGAAGATAAAGATGGAGTGGAGTCTGACGCAGAGTAAGCTGCTGGCGTTTCACCGTTTGATGCGTACAGATAAGCCTATTGGCGCGTTGCTGCTGCTCTGGCCGACGCTTTGGGCGCTATGGGTGGCGACACCGGGTATGCCTCAGCTGTGGATTTTGGCGGTTTTTGTCGCTGGCGTGTGGTTAATGCGCGCGGCGGGCTGCGTGGTAAATGATTATGCCGATCGTAAATTTGACGGACATGTAAAACGTACGGTCAACCGGCCTTTACCCAGCGGCGCCGTGACAGAGAAAGAAGCGCGCAACCTGTTTGTGGTACTGGTGCTGCTGGCGTTTTTGTTGGTGCTGACGCTGAACGCGATGACGATTCTGCTTTCCGTGGCGGCGTTGGCGTTGGCCTGGGTTTATCCCTTTATGAAACGCTACACCCACCTGCCGCAGGTCGTGCTGGGGGCCGCTTTCGGCTGGTCAATCCCCATGGCGTTCGCCGCGGTGAGCGAATCCCTGCCGTTGAGCTGCTGGCTGATGTTCCTCGCCAATATTCTCTGGGCGGTGGCTTACGATACGCAATATGCGATGGTCGACAGAGATGATGATATCAAGATAGGCATTAAATCGACTGCGATCTTGTTTGGTCGTTATGACACATTGATTATCGGGATTCTGCAGCTTGGCGTCATGGCGTTAATGGCGCTGATCGGCTGGTTGAATGGTCTGGGATGGGGATATTACTGGGCTGTGCTGGTGGCGGGCGCGCTTTTTGTCTACCAGCAAAAACTGATTGCGAACCGTGAACGTGAAGCCTGCTTTAAAGCCTTTATGAACAATAACTACGTTGGCCTGGTGCTATTTTTAGGGCTGGCGATGAGTTACTGGCACTTCTGATGTCATGCCGGGCGAACCCGGCCTGCAAAGCCAAAATTTTCAATACGTCATATCAGTCGCCCGATGAGCTTACGCCATCGGGCATTTCAGGCACTGGCTTACTCGCCCTGCGTCGCGCTTTCAATCGTCAGACGGACATCAGAGGTAATCAGATCGGCAAGCATCTGATATATCTTCATCGTTTCTGCCGGTTCGGCATCGCCCGTATCACTGATATAACCCTCATCCCGTAGCGTCAACACGAGTGAACTGAACACCGCTTTGTCGAAAAACTCCGGCGCGTTAATACCGTGCAGGACAGACAGACGTTGCGCCACGGTACGGCTTTCTTTCTCCAGCGTACTGCGGTTGATGGACGGATTGGCGCTCAACAGCCAGAACGTAATGGCATAACGCTGTAGCGTTTCGCGCGCGCCTGCCGCCAGCAGTTGCAGCGTACGGGAATGCGTCGGGTTGATATGCAGTTCATCATCCTGCAGGGTAATTAGCCCCTGACGCTGCATTTCACTGGCCAGCGCGTCAATGACCGAGGCTAACTCCTCGCGCTCCCAGCGCAGGAACAGCTCCGCTTTTAACATCGGATAGAGCGCTTCAACATGCTGCTGCAACGCATCACGCGAAATGCGACGATGCTGGGTGATAATCGCCGCCATCAGCGAAGGCATAATCAACATATGCGCGATATTGTTACGATAATAGGTCATCAACACCGCCTGCTCGCGCGGCAGGATGATGATATCGCCAATGGTGTCTTTCTCGACCTCAAACTTATTCATCTGCAGCGCGTGAGCGATGAGCTCGCCAGCGCTGGCGGCAGGAACGGTTGAGTCTGTGGAATAAGGGACATTGCGCATCAGATCGAGATAGCAATCAAGCTGCTCGGTGAGCTGCTCGCGGGTGAGCGAGCGCTGACGCGACGCTAACAGCGCGGTACAACACAGGTTCATCGCGTTTGCCGCGCCAGCGTTGTTAATACGCACCATCAGATCGGCGGCGATACTATTTACCGTCGGCGTCAGCCAGGCTGGGCGTATGGCCTCTATAGGGTCTATAGATTCGCGCCACTCCGGCACATGCTGGTTCAGGTACGTCATGAGCGGCATCGGTTCGCCAAAGTTAACGTAGCCCTGACCCAGATTGCGCAGCTTGCTCAAGCCTTTCAGCATCTGCGGCAGGCTCTCTTTCTCTTTTGTCGCGCCGCGCAGTTCTTTCGCATAGGTGCCCACTTCCATGACGTGCTCATAGCCGATGTAAATAGGCACTAACGTAATTGGACGGGTACCGCCGCGCAGCATCGCCTGGATAGTCATCGACAGGGTGCCGGTTTTCGGGTCTAACAAACGTCCGGTACGCGAACGTCCTCCTTCGACAAAATACTCAACCGAGTAACCGCGGCTGAACAGCTCGCCCAGGTATTCGCGAAAGACGGTGGAATAGAGTTTATTCCCCTTAAAGGTGCGACGAATAAAGAACGCGCCCAGACGACGGAAAATCGGGCCAGCGGGCCAGAAATTAAGGTTAATACCGGCGGCAATGTGCGGCGGAACCAGTCCCTGATGGTACAGCACATAAGAAAGGAGCAAGTAGTCCATATGGCTGCGGTGACAGGGTACATAGACGATTTCATGCCCGTCGTGCGCCAGTTGGCGTACGCGCTCGGCGTTATGCACGTTAATCCCCTGGTACAGTCGGTTCCAGGTAAACCCCAAAATCCTGTCGGTCAAACGAATCATCTCGTAAGAGAAGTTCGCCGCGATCTCTTCCATCAGCGCAATGGCGTTTTGCTGCGCTTTTTCATGAGAGATTTTTTTACTGCGCGCTTCGTCTTCTACCGCGCGGGCGATCGCTTTCGAGGCCAGCAGTTTGTTAAACAGATCCTGACGGGCGGGCAGGCGTGGGCCAACCGCCGCCAGGCGCTGGCGGGCAAAGTGCATACGCGCCACGCGAGCCAGCTTCTGCGCGATGATTTTATCGGTGCCGTGTTCATCAGCCATGCGACGCAATGAGACGGACGGCGAGAATCGGACAAAGCTATCGCGACCCAGCCAGGAGATGGCAAAGAATTTCTGTACGCCGTTCAGCATACGTAAAGGCGGGTTATCTTCTCCCTTTTCACGACCCGGCGCGCGGCCAAACATCACGGAAACGGGCACCATCTGCACGTCCAAAGCCGGATTACTCCGATGCAGATCGAGATAATCGTGAAAAAGTTTCACCGACTCTTCTTTTGGCGTGTAATAGGTAAAGACACGCGGTCCGCCGTGAATAAATACATAGCGTGGCAGCAGCGCGCCGTCGATCTCCAGCGGCTCCAGCGGATCCGGGAGATCGTGCGCCAGACATTGCGCCCGCAGCGTCAGTAAGTCCGCTTTTGAGTTGTATGGCAAGACATACATAATGGGGCGAGAAGTATCGAGCCCCAATTCCTGGGCGGGTTCCGCCGGAATAGACTTGCTTTTTACCAGTATGCTTAATGGTAAATTCAGTAATTTGTAGTAAATTCGTGGCCAGCCGGACATAAACGATGTAAAGCCTCTGGTTAATAATGCAAATGCGGTGCAAGGATATCAGAAAGTTTAGCGAATTTCTGTTGTATCCCGTCATACTTCGCGCTGCGTTACGGCAGTCCGAATCGTGCAGGGCAACCGTATAATGTCATTGACGTTAATAATGTAAAAAGGTTCTTTTGATGGCCAATAATACCACTGGATTCACCAGAATTATCAAAGCGGCAGGATATTCCTGGAAAGGATTTCGCGCCGCATGGACTCACGAAGCGGCGTTTCGCCAGGAAAGTATCGCGGTATTGCTGGGCGTCATCATCGCCTGCTGGCTGGATGTGGATGCGATTACCCGTGTGTTATTGATAGGTTCCGTTTTACTTATCATGATTGTTGAAATCCTCAACAGCGCTATTGAAGCGGTCGTGGACCGCATCGGTTCTGAATACCATGAGCTTTCCGGCCGTGCGAAAGATATGGGATCGGCTGCGGTGCTACTGTCTATTTTCGTTGCCCTGATGACCTGGGGCATCCTGTTATGGTCACATTTTCGATAAAAGTTCCAAATTTTATAAATCTCTTGTTTTTTGCGCCGTTTGTGGTTCCAAAATCACCTTTAACTGTATATACTCACAGCATGACTGTATATACACCCAGGGGGCGGAATGAAAGCGTTAACGGCCAGGCAACAAGAGGTGTTTGATCTCATCCGGGATCACATCAGCCAGACAGGTATGCCACCGACGCGTGCGGAAATCGCGCAGCGTTTGGGGTTCCGTTCCCCAAACGCGGCGGAAGAACACCTTAAAGCGCTGGCGCGCAAAGGGGTGCTTGAAATCGTTTCCGGCGCATCGCGAGGTATCCGTCTGTTACAGGAAGAAGAGGACGGATTACCGCTTGTCGGGCGTGTCGCGGCGGGTGAACCGCTTCTGGCGCAGCAGCATATTGAAGGCCATTACCAGGTCGATCCTTCGCTGTTCAAACCCAGCGCCGATTTCCTGCTGCGCGTGAGCGGTATGTCGATGAAAGACATCGGTATTATGGATGGGGATTTGCTGGCGGTACATAAAACGCAGGACGTCCGTAATGGCCAGGTGGTTGTCGCTCGCATTGATGATGAAGTGACAGTAAAACGCCTGAAAAAGCAGGGCAATAAAGTGGAGCTGCTGCCGGAAAACAGCGAGTTTACACCGATAGTGGTGGATCTGCGCGAACAAAGCTTTACGATTGAAGGGCTGGCGGTAGGCGTCATTCGCAACGGGGAATGGTTGTAGTCTCTTTTTAATCTCCTTGTAAGCCGTCATCCGGCAATCGTGCAGCCTGATGGCGCTGCGCTTATCAGGCCTACGGGAATGCAGTTCCTGAGATGATTAATTTGTAGGCCGGATAAGGCGTTACGTCGCCATCCGGCAATGCGCTCGTTTCCTTTAACTCCTTGTCAGGCTTTTCTCCATGCCGCTTTTTACCTCCTCTGATAAAGCTCTCTGGCGTCTTGCGCTGCCGATGATTTTTTCTAACATCACCGTCCCCTTACTGGGGCTGGTCGATACGGCGGTGATTGGTCATCTGGACAGCCCGGTTTTCCTGGGCGGCGTGGCGGTGGGCGCGACTGCCACCAGCTTTCTTTTCATGCTGCTGCTATTTCTACGTATGAGCACCACCGGCCTAACGGCGCAGGCATTTGGTGCCAAAAATCCGCAGGCGTTAGCCCGGGCGCTCATTCAACCGTTATTGCTGGCGCTGGGCGCTGGCGTGATGATTGTGCTATTTCGCACGCCGCTTATCGAGCTGGCTTTACATATTGTCGGCGGGAACGACGCTGTCCTGGTGCAGGCGAGACGCTTCCTTGAAATTCGTTGGCTAAGCGCTCCCGCGTCACTGGCGAATCTGGTACTGCTCGGTTGGCTGTTAGGCGTTCAGTATGCGCGGGCGCCGGTTATCTTGTTGGTCGTGGGCAATATTCTCAACATCGCGCTCGACCTGTGGCTGGTGATGGGACTTCATATGAACGTGCAGGGCGCCGCCCTGGCGACGGTCATCGCAGAATATGCCACGTTACTGATCGGCCTCATGATGGTACGTAAAGTTCTCCATCTCCGCGGTGTGTCGCTGGATATGCTAAAACAGGCCTGGCGCGGCAACGTGCGCCGCCTTTTGGCGCTCAATCGCGATATTATGCTGCGCTCATTGCTCCTTCAGCTTTGTTTTGGCGCAATCACGGTGTCAGGCGCGCGGCTGGGCAGCGATATTATCGCGGTAAATGCAGTCCTGATGACCTTACTCACCTTTACGGCCTATGCGCTGGACGGTTTTGCTTATGCGGTGGAGGCGCACTCCGGTCAGGCTTACGGCGCGCGTGACGGTAGCAAGCTACTGGACGTCTGGCGAGCGGCGTGTCGTCAGTCAGGAATTGTGGCCTTGTTGTTTTCCACAGTCTATGCCCTGGCAGGCGAACATATTGTCGCGTTACTGACCTCATTGCCGCAAATACAGCTACTGGCGGATCGGTATCTTATCTGGCAGGTGGTATTACCGCTGGTGGGCGTATGGTGCTATCTGCTCGACGGTATGTTTATTGGCGCGACGCGCGCCGCCGAAATGCGCAATAGCATGGCAGTCGCCGCGGGAGGATTTGCGCTGACGCTCTTCGCCCTGCCGGTATTAGGAAATCATGGTTTATGGCTGGCATTAACCGTGTTCCTGGCGCTTCGCGGTCTGTCGTTGAGCCTTATCTGGCGTCGTCACTGGCGCGAGGGTACATGGTTTGCCAGATCGTGACGGTTAAAAATTCTGAATATAAAACCGAAGGCCGAATTCCTGCCTACAATTATTATCACGTCCAGCAGAAATTGCAGAGCATTTGGGCGAATAACACCTGCTATTCCTAACCGAATGATGAGGACAAGATGATGAATAAAGACGAAGCCGGCGGTAACTGGAAACAGTTTAAAGGTAAAATGAAAGAACAATGGGGCAAACTGACCGATGACGATATGACCGTTATCGAAGGTAAACGCGACCAACTGGTAGGTAAAATCCAGGAGCGTTACGGTTACCAGAAAGATCAGGCGGAAAAAGAGGTTGTTGACTGGGAAACCCGTAACAACTATCGCTGGTAATATGTTTTCCCCTACCAGGAGTACATGGATGTGCTTCCCACTGTTTGCTTATGAATGCGGGCGTGCCCCTCTCTACTGCCGCCCGTTTTTCCGTTCAGGCTAACGCGGTTTTTTCTTCACCAGCACCGAGTGATCGTGACCACAGTCGCCCGGATGGCGACACGCTTCCACTTCTACGCACGCAGGGCACAGACCGTGCGCCTCAATAACGTTATGTCGTAGCGCAAAGCCCATTTTAGCCGCCAGCGTATGCATGATGTCTTCCACGCCCTCGGCACACTCTTCCTTCACCACGCCGCAACGATCGCAGATAAACATGGCCGAGCTGTGCGTCGGCTGGTCGAACAGGTGGCAAACCACATAACTATTGGTGGATTCCACTTTATGGACAAAACCCTGTTCGAGCAAAAAATCCAGCGCGCGGTAGATGGTGGGCGGTTTGGCCTGTGGTTCCGTTTCGCGCAGCAAATCGAGCAAATCGTATGCGCTGATGGCACCCTGTTGCAGACTCATCAGGCGCAGCACTTCGAGGCGCTGAGGCGTCAGGCGCACGTTGCGCTGCGCGCAGAGTTTTTCAGCTTGCGCCAGTAACTCTTGCGTTGTGGTCTTTTCCATGTAGCACCTCGAATGGCATGAAAGTCTAATCCGTTACTTTACCACGAGCTGCTTAAAACTCTGAAATTACCCCGCGACAATATATCGCCTGCTAAGCTTTTCCGCGCCAGTATTCTCATCTATACATAATGAGGGTCGATATTATAACAACAGGATTTAACATCACTATTTCACAGCAATAGTTCGCCTCTGTCCGGTAAAGCGTGGCGGAGGGATTACTTCACCTGATAATAAGATGGGCTAACTGTGAACAAAAACGTCAAACTTTCACTGATTGCTATCGCGGTCTCGCTTTTTATGGCAAAGCAGGCGAGCGCCGCCAATACCTGGACGGAAGCGCGTAATGACGCAATGGGCGGGACGGGCGTTGCGTCCGCGAATTATGGCAGCGGAGTACTATTAAATCCGGCGTTACTGGCAAAAGCCAAACCGGAAGACAATATCACTGTTGTCCTTCCTGCGGTCGGCGTCCAGATTACGGATAAAGACAATCTCCAGGATGAAATTGACGATATCAGCGATAAAGTGGATTACTACGATGAGGTCGTCGATAACCTTACGCTGGGGCAAATTCTGCTCAATCCGCGAGGCGTGCTGAATCAATTTCAGGGCGCCGCGCGCGACCTGGCCGATGAGCTGGAATATCTCAACGGAAAAACCGCCCGCGCCAATGCCGGCGCCGGGTTGGCGGTAAGTATTCCAGGGCAAACGCTTTCCGTGGCGTTTATCGCCAAAGGTTATGCGCATGGGCGCGTGAGTTCGTCCATTGATCAGAACGATATTCAGTATCTGCGCGATATTCAGCATGATGAACGTGTCGCGCTTCGTGAAGCAGGGCGCGCTGCTTTGCTGGGGTCTGACGAAATTACAAAGCATTTAAACTCTACCGCGTCGGGGCGGGTAGCGATTGTATCTGACTACGGTATTGCGCTGGCGAAGCAGTTTGTGGTGGGCGAGGTGCCTGTTTCCATTGGCGTTACGCCAAAACTGCAAAAAACCTGGCTCTATAACTACACCACCTCAATTTATAACTACGACAGTAGCGACTGGAATAGCAGCCGTTATCGCAATGATGATACGGGTTTTAACATTGATGCGGGGCTTGCTGCCGATATCGGTGAAAACTGGACGCTGGGGCTGAGCGGGCAAAATCTGGTATCTCGCGATATCGATACGAAAGATATTTACATCACTAATGGTATGACGGGAGAAACCACCAACTACAAAGATACATACCAAATCCGCCCCCTGGTTACCGCGGGCGTCGCATGGCATAACGATTTGCTGACCGTAAGCGCCGATGGCGATCTGACGGAAACGAAAGGCTTTAAGAGCGAAGACAATTCACAGTACGTTGGCGTCGGCGCTGAAGTTCGACCATTGTCATGGCTGGCGGTGCGCGCAGGGTATCGTGCGGATGTGAAAAATAACGATAGCAATGTGGTTACCGGCGGTCTTGGCTTTGCGCCCTTTAACCGTGTGCATCTCGACTTAATGGGACTGTACGGCGAAGATGAAACCTGGGGGGCTGGCGCGCAGCTTACGATGACATTCTGAGGCGTTTTCACCGGAGGCGCTACGCCTCCAGTTTAGCGTTATGCTATAGTGACGCCCCTTTTTTAACCGGATGCTTATTTATTCGCCATGCAGCCTGAAACCCAGTCCTCCGCTTTACCTGCTTATCGCTTCTCCATCGCGCCTATGCTCGACTGGACGGACAGACATTGCCGCTATTTCCTGCGTTTGCTGTCTCGCCAGACGCTGCTCTACACCGAAATGGTGACCACGGGCGCGATTATTCACGGTAAGGGTGACTATCTGGCTTACAGCGAAGAAGAGCATCCGGTCGCTCTACAGCTTGGTGGAAGCGATCCGGCTCAGCTTGCGCATTGTGCAAAGCTGGCGGAAGCGCGTGGCTACGATGAAATTAACCTCAACGTAGGGTGCCCCTCCGATCGCGTGCAAAACGGTATGTTTGGCGCCTGTTTGATGGGCAATGCGCAACTGGTCGCCGATTGTGTTAAAGCCATGCGTGATGTCGTCTCGATTCCGGTGACGGTAAAAACCCGCATTGGTATTGACGATCAGGACAGTTATGCGTTTCTGTGTGATTTCATCAATACGGTTTCCGGTCAGGGCGAATGCGAGATGTTTATTATCCATGCGCGCAAAGCCTGGCTTTCTGGCTTAAGCCCGAAAGAAAATCGTGAGATCCCGCCGCTGGATTACCCGCGCGTCTATCAGCTAAAGCGGGATTTTCCGCACCTGACCATGTCCATTAACGGCGGCATCAAATCGCTGGAAGAGGCGAAGGAGCACCTGCGCCATATGGATGGCGTCATGGTTGGCCGCGAAGCTTATCAGAATCCGGGTATACTGGCCGCGGTGGATCGGGAGATCTTTGGCGCCGATACCACCGATGCCGACCCGGTTACGGTGGTTCGCGCGATGTATCCCTATATTGAGCGTGAATTGAGCCAGGGAGCGTATCTGGGGCATATCACTCGCCATATGCTGGGGTTGTTCCAGGGCATCCCCGGCGCGCGGCAGTGGCGTCGCTATCTGAGCGAAAACGCCCATAAAGCTGGCGCGGATGTTGCTGTACTGGAGCAGGCGCTAAAACTGGTAGCAGACAAGCGTTAAAAGTTCGCCAAAAATTAGTCAATCTCACCACGCTCTGTGCAGTCTTGCAGGGCGTTTTCTTTATATATCAAGAATATAAATATTGGCATGATTTTTGTAATAGCTTACCTGACCAAACCCGGTAAGCGCCGTGCCGCCGGGCAATGCCATCTCTATGGGGAACGACTATGCTGGAACTACTTTTTGTGCTTGGCTTTTTTCTGATGTTAATGGTGACGGGCGTCTCCTTGCTGGGCATTCTGGCCGCGCTGGTTGTAGCGACTGCCGTCATGTTCCTGGGCGGAATGTTCGCCCTGATGATCAAGCTGTTACCGTGGCTACTGCTGGCGGTGGCTGTGGTGTGGGTGATCAAAGCAGTAAAAACGCCAAAAATCCCACAGTATCAGCGCAATAACCGTCGGTTTTACTAAGGTATTGAGCGGTTCGTCACAACCTGGAACTTTGCCCTCACAGGCAAATAGGAATCGATTATTAAATCTGTCATGATTGCGCAGGTAACGAATTCATCGCGCTGTACCCTACATACAGCCGAACAAAAAAAGAAAGGGCTTCCCGGGTGGAAGCCCAATTTCTTTACAGAGCTATTACGGAATCAGCAGGCTTGAGCCCTGTGTGGCCCGGCTTTCCAGCACCTCATGCGCGCGACGGGCATCTTTTAACGCATAGCGTTGATTTTCAGCCACATCAACTTTAATCACGCCGCTGGCGATCAATGAGAACAATTCATTGCTGGCTTCGGTTAGTTCTTCACGCGTCGTAATATACCCCTGTAGTGAAGGTCGCGTGGCATACAGGGAACCTTTCTGATTCAGAATACCTAAATTCACGCCGGTGACGGGGCCGGACGCATTGCCGAAACTGACCATCAGTCCCCGACGTTGCAGGCAGTCCAGTGAGGCTTCCCAGGTATCTTTCCCCACGGAGTCATAGACCACGCGGACTTTTTTGCCGCCGGTGATCTCTTTTACCCGTTCTACAATGCTCTCCTCACGGTAATTAATTACCTGCCAGGCGCCGGCGTCCAGCGCCCGCTGCGCTTTTTGCGCGCTACCGACGGTACCGATAAGCTTCGCGCCCAGCGCTTTCGCCCATTGGCAGGCGATCAGACCGACGCCGCCCGCAGCGGCATGAAACAGGAAGGGTTCGTCGGGTTTCACTTCATAGGTTTTGCGCAACAGGTAAAAAACGGTCAATCCCTTGAGAAAAGAGGCTGCCGCCTGTTCGAAGGAAATGGCGTCAGGTAAAATCGCGGCTTTATCTGCGGGGACGTTATGGACGGAACTGTAAGCGCCGAGCGTTGACTGCGCGTAGACGACGCGATCGCCCACGCGAATGTGCTCCACGCCGTTGCCGACTTTACTGACCACACCCGCAGCTTCGGTTCCCAGGCCCGCAGGCAACGACGGGGGCGGATAGAGTCCGCTACGGATATAGGTGTCGATGAAGTTGATACCAATGGCTTTGTTCTCAACCTGGATTTCGTGTTCCGCCGGTTCCGTTGGCGTAAACTCCACGGTCTGAAGCACTTCCGGACCACCATGCTTGTGAAATTCAATACGCGTTGCCATGCTTCCTCCAAAAGAAATGTGGTAATCTTTCGACCCAATCACTATCTCGGTAACTCCATTCACTATGGCAGGAAATAAACCCTTCAACAAACCACAGACTGATGCCCGCGACCGCGATCCGCAGGTTGCCGGGATAAAAGTGCCGCCGCACTCGATTGAAGCGGAACAGTCGGTGTTGGGCGGTTTAATGCTGGATAACGAGCGCTGGGACGATGTGGCCGAGCGCGTGGTGGCGGAAGATTTCTATACCCGCCCGCATCGCCATATCTTTACGGAGATGGGGCGCTTGCAGGAAAGCGGCAGTCCTATCGACCTGATTACGCTCGCGGAATCGCTGGAGCGGCAGGGCCAACTGGACAGCGTCGGCGGTTTCGCCTATCTGGCGGAACTGTCTAAAAACACGCCAAGCGCGGCGAACATCAGTGCTTATGCGGACATTGTGCGCGAACGCGCCGTGGTCCGCGATATGATCGCGGTGGCGCATGAAATTGCGGACGCCGGTTACGATCCACAGGGGCGCAATAGCGACGAACTGCTGGATCTGGCGGAGTCGCGCGTCTTCCAGATCGCGGAAAACCGGGCCAACAAAGACGAAGGTCCGAAAAGCATCGACCAGATCCTCGACGCTACCGTGGCGCGTATTGAGCAGTTGTTCCAGCAACCGCACGATGGCGTTACAGGCGTGGATACCGGCTATCAGGATCTCAATAAAAAGACGGCAGGGTTACAGCGTTCGGATTTGATTATCGTCGCGGCGCGTCCCTCCATGGGTAAAACCACTTTTGCGATGAACCTCTGCGAAAATGCGGCGATGTTGCAGGATAAACCGGTACTGATCTTTAGTCTGGAGATGCCCGGCGAACAGATCATGATGCGTATGCTGGCCTCGCTGTCCCGCGTCGATCAGACACGTATTCGTACCGGTCAACTCGATGATGAAGACTGGGCGCGAATCTCCGGCACGATGGGCATTCTGCTGGAAAAACGCAATATGTATATTGACGACTCCTCAGGTCTTACGCCGACAGAAGTCCGTTCGCGCGCGCGGCGTATTTTCCGCGAACATGGCGGGTTAAGTCTGATCATGATCGACTACCTGCAATTGATGCGCGTGCCGTCGCTTTCTGATAACCGTACTCTGGAAATCGCCGAAATTTCCCGCTCGTTGAAAGCGCTGGCGAAGGAACTCCAGGTGCCGGTCGTGGCGCTATCGCAGCTTAACCGCTCTCTGGAACAACGCGCGGATAAACGTCCGGTGAACTCCGACCTGCGTGAATCCGGCTCTATTGAACAGGATGCCGACTTAATTATGTTTATCTACCGTGATGAGGTTTATCACGAGAACAGCGACTTAAAAGGCATTGCTGAAATTATTATTGGTAAGCAACGTAACGGTCCTATCGGTACGGTTCGTCTGACGTTCAATGGTCAGTGGTCGCGCTTCGATAACTATGCGGGACCGCAATACGATGATGAGTAACTCTCCGTCATTCTTTTAACAAGGAATTCAAATGCAAGCGGCAACAGTCGTCATTAACCGCCGCGCTCTGCGACACAACCTGCAACGTCTGCGTGAACTGGCGCCTGCCAGCAAGCTGGTTGCGGTGGTGAAAGCGAACGCTTATGGACACGGTCTTCTGGAGACCGCGCGAACGCTCCCTGATGCTGACGCTTTTGGCGTGGCGCGTCTTGAAGAGGCTCTACGTCTGCGAGCGGGCGGGATCACGCAGCCTATCCTGCTGCTGGAGGGTTTTTTCGACGCCGCCGATTTGCCGACCATTTCCGCGCAATGTCTGCATACCGCCGTACATAATCAGGAGCAGCTTGCCGCCCTGGAGGCGGTGGAGCTGGCGGAGCCGGTAACGGTCTGGATGAAACTGGATACCGGTATGCATCGTCTCGGCGTGCGTCCCGAAGAGGCGGAGGCGTTCTACCAGCGTCTGACGCACTGTAAAAATGTACGCCAGCCGGTGAATATCGTCAGCCATTTTGCCCGTGCGGATGAGCCGGAATGCGGCGCTACCGAACATCAGCTCGACATTTTTAATGCCTTCTGTCAGGGTAAACCCGGTCAGCGCTCTATTGCCGCGTCTGGCGGTATTCTGCTGTGGCCGCAGTCTCACTTTGACTGGGCGCGTCCGGGCATCATTTTGTATGGCGTATCGCCGCTGGAACACAAACCCTGGGGGCCGGATTTTGGTTTTCAGCCGGTGATGTCCTTAACCTCCAGTTTGATCGCGGTGCGTGACCACAAAGCGGGCGAACCGGTGGGCTACGGCGGGACATGGGTGAGTGAGCGCGACACGCGCCTGGGCGTGGTGGCGATGGGGTATGGCGATGGCTACCCACGAGCGGCGCCTTCCGGTACGCCAGTACTGGTCAATGGCCGTGAAGTCCCGATTGTCGGGCGGGTGGCGATGGATATGATTTGCGTGGATTTGGGGCCAAACGCGCAGGATAACGCGGGCGATCCGGTGGTCTTATGGGGTGAAGGTCTGCCGGTTGAACGTATCGCTGAAATGACAAAAGTAAGTGCTTACGAACTTATCACGCGCCTGACCTCAAGGGTGGCGATGAAGTATATTGATTAAATACGCGGCGGGCCGGGTGGCGCTTGCGCTTATCCGGCTTGTATCGCGCATTGGCTGCAGGCCGGATAAGACGTTCACGCCGCTATCCGGTAATATGCGCATCCACCACAACATCCTCTCGATCTTCTCGTCCTTCCGGTTTATTGTGTTATTTCCTGCCCTCTGTAAACCTGGAGAACCATCGCGTGTTTCAAAAAGTTGACGCCTATGCCGGCGATCCGATTCTTTCACTGATGGAGCGTTTTAAAGACGACTCCCGTCACGACAAAGTAAATCTGAGCATTGGCCTGTATTACAACGAAGACGGGATTATCCCACAGCTTAAAACGGTGGCCGAAGCCGAAGCCCGGCTTAACGCGCAGCCGCATGGCGCTTCGCTGTACCTGCCGATGGAAGGACTCAATACTTATCGCCATACTATCGCGCCTTTGCTCTTTGGCGCCGATCACCCGGTTCTTCAGCAACAGCGCGTGGCCACTATCCAGACATTAGGCGGTTCCGGCGCGCTGAAAGTGGGCGCGGATTTCCTGAAGCGTTATTTCCCCGACGCAGGCGTATGGGTGAGCGACCCCACCTGGGAAAACCATATTGCGATATTTGCCGGGGCAGGATTCGAAGTGAGTACTTACCCCTGGTATGACGACGCGACTAACGGCATCCGTTTTAACGATCTGCTGGCCACGCTGAATACGTTACCTGCGCGCAGTATCGTGTTGCTGCACCCCTGTTGTCACAACCCGACCGGGGCGGATTTAACGCCTTCGCAATGGGATGCGGTGATTGAAATAGTGAAAGCGCGCGATCTGATTCCGTTCCTTGATATTGCCTATCAGGGATTTGGCGCAGGCATGGACGAGGATGCTTACGCTATTCGCGCCATTGCCAGCGCCGGGTTACCTGCGTTAGTCAGTAATTCTTTTTCGAAGATTTTCTCGCTGTATGGCGAGCGCGTCGGCGGCCTGTCCGTGGTGTGTGAAGATGCCGAAATCGCCGCGCGGGTTCTGGGACAGCTAAAAGCGACGGTGCGCCGAATTTACTCCAGTCCGCCGTGTTTCGGCGCTCAGGTGGTCGCTACGGTCCTGGGCGATGAGGCGTTAAAAGCGAGCTGGCTGGCGGAAGTCGACGCGATGCGTAACCGCATTATATCGATGCGCCAGACGCTGGTGAAGGAGCTGAAGGCGGAGATGCCTGACCGCAACTTTGATTACTTGTTACAGCAGCGCGGTATGTTCAGCTATACCGGGTTAAGCGAGGAGCAGGTCGAGCGGTTGCGCGATGAGTTTGGCGTTTACCTGATTGCCAGTGGCCGCATGTGTGTCGCCGGGCTTAATACTTCAAATGTACACCGCGTGGCGAAGGCATTTGCCGCTGTCATGTAATATTCAGGCCGGACGGCGATAACAGTGCCCTCCGGCCTGACAATAGCTGTTGTGATCATCCTCTTTTTTCGTAACAAAACCGCAGATAATCCTTCCTTTTGACCGTTACTGGCGTTATGGTCAGATAGTTTTTTGAGCAAAGACTCATCTTGATAATTATAATATTTTGAATTTTAAGGGAAAAGTATGAAAAAAATAACCCTGGCGCTGAGTGCCGTCTGTTTATTGTTTACGCTAAACCATTCCGCGAATGCGTTAGTATCTTCCCCTTCGACGCTCAATCCGGGCACTAACGTTGCAAAACTCGCGGAACAAGCGCCTGTCCATTGGGTCTCTGTCGCCCAGATTGAAAACAGCCTCACCGGACGACCGCCGATGGCGGTCGGCTTTGATATTGACGACACCGTGTTATTCTCCAGCCCCGGATTCTGGCGCGGAAAGAAAACCTACTCCCCGGACAGCGACGATTATCTGAAAAATCCGGCCTTTTGGGAAAAAATGAACAACGGCTGGGATGAGTTCAGTATTCCAAAAGAAGTGGCCCGACAACTCATTGATATGCATGTTCGTCGTGGCGACAGTATTTACTTTGTCACTGGTCGTAGTCAGACGAAAACGGAAACCGTGTCGAAAACGCTGGCGGATAACTTCCATATTCCGGCGGCGAATATGAATCCGGTGATTTTCGCCGGCGATAAACCGGGACAAAATACGAAAGTTCAGTGGCTGCAGGAGAAGAACATGCGTATCTTCTACGGCGATTCGGATAACGATATTACTGCGGCTCGTGATTGTGGTATCCGCGGTATTCGTATCCTGCGCGCGGCTAACTCCACCTACAAACCGCTGCCGCAGGCAGGAGCGTTTGGCGAGGAAGTCATTGTCAACTCGGAGTACTAAAAATCAGGAGAGCGACAGGCTCTCCTTTTTTGCATGATTTTTGCACAAACTTGCCCCGCTGGCTTTTACCTTTTCCAGACTTGCTGCACACTATTCAGGAGACGTTTGTTTTTAGGAAGGAGCAGCCTATGTGGTATCAGCGCACCATTACACTGAGCGAGAAGCCGCGCGGGTTTCATCTGATAACAGATGAAATTATCGATAAATTGTCTGGCTTACCGCCTGTCGAAACGGGTTTGCTGCATCTGTTGTTGCTACACACCTCGGCCTCGCTGACGCTAAACGAAAACTGCGATCCCACCGTGCGCGCTGATATGGAGCGCCATTTCCTGAAAACCGTTCCCGATAATGCGGCGTATGAACATGATTACGAAGGCGCGGATGACATGCCTTCGCATATTAAGTCGTCAGTATTGGGCGTCTCGTTGCTGCTGCCTGTACGCCAGGGGCGTTTACAGTTAGGAACATGGCAAGGTATCTGGTTGGGAGAGCACCGTATTCACGGCGGTCCACGTAAAATCATCGCGACACTACAAGGGGAATGATAATGACCATTTCGGAATTACTGCAATACTGCATGGCAAAACCTGGCGCAGAGCAGAGCGTCCACAGCGACTGGAAAGCGACGCAAATTAAAGTGGAAGATGTACTTTTCGCGATGGTAAAAGAAGTTGAAGGACGCCCGGCAGCCTCTCTCAAAACCAGCCCGGAACTGGCAGAGTTGTTACGCCAGCAGCACAGCGATGTACGACCGAGTCGGCACCTTAATAAAGCGCACTGGAGCACGGTCTATCTGGACGGATCGCTGCCGGATTCACAACTCTATTATCTGGTCGATGCCTCTTATCAACAGGCGGTAAATGCGCTGCCGGAAGATAAACGCAAGCAGTTGCCGCAGTCCTGATTATAGCGCGCCGACCGACAACGCCAGGGCGATATCAATGAGGCGGATGACCGTAGACCGGATACGGCTGCCGAGGGCGATTTGCGCATTATTGGCGCGTAGCCTGGCGAGGTCCCGCTGTCCTTCCAGCAGAATAATCATATCGTCGTCGTCCAGCCAGCCGCGAGCATGTTCCTGAAGCGCGCGGGCGATAAACGCGGCGGACTCGCGGATAGCGTCGTCGCTGTCTTCTCTTGCCTGCTTATACGCCTGGATAAACTCGGCCATCGTCGAGGAGGCTACAGGGTGTTCGGCCCGGGCGGTGGTCATCAGGTTATGTATTTCGTTAATAGACGCCATTTTCTTCTCCCTGAGTACAGCGTGCGCCCCAATGCAGACACTCACCCTGTATGGCTAATTTCCAGACCTGATTATTTTGCTGTTGGTATCTCTCAGCCTGGATGTAAGTAAGTGGTTGCTTACGTTGCATAACCCGCGCATAAAGACGCAAATAGTGATTTTTCAGCAGCGCCAGATTATCGAGTCGGTGTTTATCCCCACCTTGACAGGCGACCCGCTCAGCCTGAAAAAATGTCTGGCGGATATCGCGGTCATCCTTGAGCAGTGTCTCTTTTTGCCACGGTATTCGCGCCGCGTCCTGCAGGAAGCGGGTTGAGCGCGCTTGTAATAGCGTCAGTTGTTGAAAAGCCACGGCGCTAAAGCGGTCAGGCAGCGTACAGGCGGATAAAAACAGGCACAGCAGTAGTGTGATTGCGTAGGGCAACTTCATGGTGTTTTCCATAACAGACCGTTTGCGCTATCACATGTCAGAGCGAGGCGGCACGCAAATCACAAATGCTCAACACGGATACAATGAGGTGGGATGAGGAAAAATGATGCCGCTTCCCGGCGAATCGGAAAGCGGCGTGAAGGTTATTTGAGCATAGGTTTAAGGAAGCGGGCGGTATGCGACGCCTCGCACTCCGCCACGGTTTCCGGCGTACCGGAGACGAGAATTTCGCCGCCGCCGCTGCCGCCTTCCGGGCCGAGGTCGACAATCCAGTCCGCCGTTTTAATGACGTCCAGGTTGTGTTCGATCACCACGATGGTGTTGCCCTGATCGCGCAACTGATGCAGAACGTCAAGCAACTGCTGAATATCGGCAAAGTGCAGGCCGGTGGTCGGCTCGTCGAGAATATACAGCGTCTGCCCGGTGCCGCGCTTCGACAGTTCGCGTGCCAGCTTCACGCGCTGGGCCTCGCCGCCGGAAAGCGTCGTCGCCGACTGACCAAGACGAATATAGGTCAGCCCCACGTCCATCAGCGTCTGCAGCTTACGCGCCAGCGCCGGAACCGCATCAAAGAACTCACGCGCTTCTTCAATGGTCATATCCAGCACTTCGTGGATGGTCTTGCCTTTGTACTTAATCTCCAGCGTTTCCCGGTTATAGCGCTTGCCTTTGCACTGGTCGCACGGCACGTAAATATCCGGCAGAAAGTGCATTTCGACTTTAATGACGCCATCGCCCTGGCACGCTTCGCAGCGACCGCCGCGCACGTTGAAGCTGAATCGCCCTGGCGTATAGCCGCGCGAGCGAGACTCCGGCACGCCAGCAAAAAGCTCGCGAACCGGGGTAAAGACGCCCGTATAGGTCGCCGGGTTGGAGCGCGGGGTACGGCCGATCGGGCTCTGGTCGATATCGATCACTTTATCGAAATGTTCCAGCCCCTGAATATCCCGATACGGCGCCGGTTCGGCGATAGTCGCCCCGTTTAACTGACGCTGGGCGATGGGGAACAGTGTGTCGTTAATCAGCGTCGATTTACCGGAACCTGAGACGCCGGTGATACAGGTAAACAGCCCTACCGGTAGCGTAAGGGTCACATCTTTCAGGTTGTTGCCGCGCGCGCCGGTGAGTTTGAGCACTTTTTCTGGATTTGCCGGCACGCGTTGTTTCGGCACTTCAATTTTGCGTTTACCGCTCATGTACTGGCCGGTCAGTGATTCCGGTACCGCCATAATGGCTTCCAGCGGGCCTTCCGCCACCACCTCGCCGCCGTGAACGCCCGCGCCGGGGCCAATATCAATCACATGGTCGGCGGCGCGGATGGCGTCTTCATCGTGTTCCACCACAATCACGGTATTGCCAAGATTGCGCAGATGAATCAACGTACCCAGCAGCCGTTCGTTATCGCGCTGGTGCAGACCGATGGACGGTTCATCCAGCACATACATCACGCCGACTAACCCGGCGCCTATCTGGCTCGCCAGACGAATACGCTGGGCTTCGCCGCCGGAAAGCGTTTCTGCCGAGCGGGAGAGCGTGAGATAGTTCAGGCCGACGTTCACCAGAAACTTGAGGCGATCGCCGATCTCTTTTAGCACTTTTTCGGCGATTTTCGCCCGTTGCCCGGAAAGCTTGAGATTAGTGAAAAAATCCATCGCATGGCCAATGCTCATATCGGAAATAGCAGGCAGCGGCGTATTTTCCACAAATACATGGCGCGCTTCGCGATTCAGTCGCGTTCCTTCACAGCTGGCGCAGGGGCGATTACTGATGAATTTCGCTAGCTCTTCGCGCACTGCGCTGGATTCCGTCTCTTTATAACGGCGCTCCATATTATGCAGCACGCCTTCGAACGGATGGCGGCGCACGGAGGTATCGCCGCGATCGTTCATATATTTAAATTCAATATTCTCTTTGCCGGAACCGTATAGCACGACTTTATGTACGTTGGCGCTGAGGCTTGCCCACGGCGCATCCACGTCGAACTTATAGTGTTCCGCCAGCGACTTGAGCATTTGAAAGTAGTAAAAATTGCGACGATCCCAACCACGAATCGCGCCGCCTGCCAGCGACAGGTCGGGATTCTGGATCACGCGGTCCGGATCGAAATATTGCTGAACGCCGAGCCCGTCACAGGTCGGGCAGGCGCCTGCCGGGTTGTTGAACGAGAACAGACGCGGTTCCAGCTCGCGCATACTGTAGCCGCAAATCGGACAGGCAAAATTGGCGGAGAACAGAAGCTCCTCCGCTTTCTCATCATCCATATCGGCAACAACCGCCGTGCCGCCGGATAATTCCAGCGCCGTTTCGAACGACTCCGCCAGGCGTTGGGAAAGATCGTTGCGAACTTTGAAGCGATCGATCACCACCTCAATAGTATGTTTCTTTTGCAGCTCCAGCTTCGGCGGATCGGAGAGATCGCAGACTTCGCCGTCAATACGGGCGCGAATGTAACCCTGGCTTGCCAGATTTTCCAGCGTTTTGGTGTGTTCGCCTTTGCGCTCTTTAATAATCGGTGCCAGCAGCATCAGACGTTTGCCTTCCGGCTGTGACAGCACGTTATCGACCATCTGGCTAACGGTTTGCGCCGCCAGCGGCACGTCATGGTCCGGACAACGCGGCTCGCCCACGCGGGCAAACAGCAGACGCAGGTAGTCGTGGATCTCGGTAATAGTACCCACCGTAGAGCGCGGGTTGTGCGATGTCGATTTCTGTTCAATTGAGATCGCGGGCGATAGCCCCTCAATATGGTCGACATCCGGTTTTTCCATGAGCGACAAAAACTGCCGCGCGTAAGCGGAGAGCGATTCAACGTAACGACGCTGCCCTTCGGCATACAGAGTGTCGAAAGCCAGTGAGGATTTGCCTGAACCCGAAAGCCCGGTCACGACAATCAGTTTGTCGCGGGGGATGACGAGGTTAATATTTTTGAGATTATGGGTGCGGGCGCCCCGAACTTCGATCTTATCCATTCACCTTTCCCGGTAGAGACTCGGATGCCTGGTTTGTTTGAAGGACAAACGGCAGAAACGGCTAATTATGACACAATTTAACCTGTTTGAATATACAGTATTGGAATGCATCTTCAGCTAAAGTATGCAACAATATGAGGTTCGCGCGAGTGACCTGGAACCTGCATCGCAGCTATTAAAATGCTACGTGGAAATGGTACACTCACGCGTTTACACTATTTATGAAACGTATTCAGGAGACTCAATTATGGCCAGCAGAGGCGTAAACAAGGTGATTCTCGTTGGTAATCTGGGCCAGGACCCGGAAGTACGCTATATGCCAAGTGGCGGCGCTGTCGCCAACTTAACGCTGGCTACTTCTGAATCCTGGCGCGATAAGCAGACCGGCGAAATGAAAGAGCAGACTGAATGGCACCGGGTGGTGATGTTCGGCAAACTGGCGGAAGTGGCCGGCGAATATCTGCGTAAAGGTTCTCAGGTGTATATCGAAGGTCAATTGCGTACCCGCAAGTGGACCGATCAGAGTGGCCAGGAACGCTATACGACTGAAATTAACGTTCCGCAGATCGGCGGCGTGATGCAGATGCTGGGTGGTCGCCAGGGCGGCGGCGCACCGGCAGGCGGTCAGCAGCAGGGGGGTTGGGGTCAACCGCAACAACCTCAGCAGCCACAGGGCGGTAACCAGTTCAGCGGCGGCGCGCAGTCGCGTCCACAGCAATCCGCGCCAGCGCCGTCTAACGAACCGCCCATGGATTTTGACGACGACATTCCGTTCTGATTTTTGGTAAAAAACTCAAAGCGTTATTTGCATTTTCGCTATAGCTCTCGTCTGCTGAAATGCCTGGTGTAAACCAGGCATTTTCTTACCTGGTATTATTGTCTTTGTATCCCTTTCAAAAAAGAGAAGCGCATATCTTACGGAAAAATGTCGCTTATCGCCTCTGGCCGACTCGCCTCGGCACATCGTTATCCAGCCGAAGTTCATAAATGTACTGCAATAACCCGGATTGTCTTAAATATGAAAGAGAAATCTCATCTGCAAAATATATAATTTATAGCCATTTTTTGACAACAAAAAGATATTATAAAATAACGTTAGAGAATGGTCGGTATTATCAATAGTTAATTAAATGTTTGCTTTAGCTTGTGATGAGCTCAAATATGATATGTGCATCTTGATTTATTTTTAATTGCTGAATATAAAATTGTTACTTATAGCTGGCTTTATATAAAAAATGGTTTTATTTATGTGTTTTTTTACGCAATTCTGATTTTTTACTCCCCACTTATTATATTTTTAATGATTTAAGTTATATTGAAGTCCCTATGACCCTATGTTTTAATTGTGAAAATTCATTTTATCCTCTGGAGGCAAATTTATTAAATACGTATGGTTATAACGCGTATTAAAAAGAAATATGTCCTTAAAATGATTTAGAGTTTCAATGATTAGCTAACAAATATATTTATCGGCGAGTGGTTTTAATTTGCTGATGACTATTTTTTATTTATGAGCTGAGAGCTTATGCGATACCTATTATTGGGGAAGATATAGTTAGTGCAATAATTGATGTCTACCTAATTAAAAAATGAAGAGTGTTTTTAATTAAAGCACTCATCTTTGTTGTGGGCGCATAAAAATGGCGTCATTGTTTTTATTTTTCTGATTACGAGATGTAGGAAAACTGAAATCTATAAAGCGTATTGGTAGCAGGAAGCCAAGGGCGGTAGCGTTCACTTTCTGAATAAGTTGAGCATCCTTTATCCTTTCTAATCCACAAAAACATTTTATTCACAATGTAATATCAGGAGACAACATGGAAGACGAAAGTAATCCGTGGCCTAGTTTTGTTGATACATTCTCTACGGTATTGTGCATTTTTATATTTCTTATGTTGGTGTTTGCACTTAATAATATGATTATTATGTATGACAACTCAATTAAAGTTTATAAAGCAAATATAGAGAATAAGACTAAATCTACTGCTCAAAATAACGGAGCCAATGACAATTCAAATGCTAATGAAATAGTTAATAAGGAAGTGAATACACAAGATGTGTCGGACGGAATTACTACAATGTCAGGTAAGGAGGTTGGAGTATACGATATCGCCGATGGTCAGAAAACTGATATAACGTCTACAAAAAATGAGCTTGTTATTACGTATCATGGCAGGCTGAGAAGCTTTTCAGAAGAGGACATTCATAAAATAGAGGCTTGGTTAGAAGACAAAACTAATAGCAATTTATTGATAGAAATGGTTATTCCTCAGGCAGACATCTCTTTCTCTGACTCTTTACGACTGGGATATGAACGGGGAATTATTTTAATGAAAGAGATTAAGAAGATATATCCTGATGTAGTTATTGACATGAGTGTTAACTCCGCAGCATCAAGTACAACGAGTAAAGCTATTATCACGACTATTAATAAAAAGGTGTCAGAGTGAAATATATAAATCATTACCGCTATTTGTTTGTCTGTTTTTTTCTTGCCATACTCCCTTTTTCCGCTTTATCTTTTCCCGGTATAAGAGAGTATGTTTTTGATAACTTTATGGTTTCTGCTGTTTACAATGGAGTCATTATTGCCATTTATATTACAGGCTCTTTGTGTGCATTATTCACTATTTTTAAAAATATTTCAGCAAAAGACATATTAATATCTCAGGACGCCAGTAGAAAAAATAGCATTCTTTCTAACCTCAATCAGGTTTTGTTTGCCGGGGAACCCAAACAGTGTGATTTCAATTTGCTGATGGAATTAGATGACAATGTGTCTACTGCCCGTAACCAACGATTGTCATTTATTATGAGTTGTAGCAATGTGTCGACGCTTGTTGGCCTGTTGGGGACGTTTGCGGGTCTGTCTATTACGATTGGTTCAATCGGGAACTTATTGAGCTCGCCATCAGATGTTGGCGGTGATAATGCAAGTAATACACTCAATATGATCGTGACAATGGTAGCGTCGCTTTCTGAACCATTGAAAGGGATGAATACCGCATTTGTATCTTCTATCTATGGTGTTGTTTGCGCCATACTCCTGACCTCACAAAGTGTTTTTGTTCGCAGCTCCTATTCCCTTGTTTCTACGGAAATCAAAAAATTAAAAATCATAAGCAACAGATCCAATAATAAACAACGAAGCCTGCGGGTTGAATCAGAGACGCTTGTAGAATTTAAAGAGTTGTTTAAAGCGTTTTTTGATAACTACCTGACAGTTGAAAACTTACGGACGCAGGACGAAGAAAAGAAACGAGTGATTCTATCAGATAGCTTTGTCACTTTGCAAAACCGACTATTGGATAACTCAGCAAAACTGGAACAACTTTCTACGCTGATTGATGGTTATCTGGTAAGCAATAACGTAAATACCAAAAAATTAGTTGACGGTGTAATAACAATTACCTCTCGTTTATCTGAAGGTAATACCCTGCTTGCTGATAATAATGCACGACTGGAGGCAATGAGTACAATACAAAATATTATAGATAAAAAGAATGATTCAATAATGGCATCAGTTGATAAATGTTATCAGGAATCTCTTTCACATGGTAAGACCATAAACGATATTGCCGCTGGCAGTGCCGATATTTCTCATACTCTCGATGGGCTGAGAAAAGAAATGGATGAGGATATGAACAATGTTCATTTAGCGCTATCCGATCTATCGGCTACTGATAAAAAGATTATTGCCAATACTAAAGAGATTAGTGCTGAAATGGTTAGCTACCGTGATACCTATATGCCATTAATGGAAAAAATAACATCTATGCATCAGGAAATAGTAAAGCAACGTTTGTTAAACAAGGAGGAAAAAAATGAAGATTAAGATGTTTTTTCTGACGACTGCTTTTATTACACAAAGCACATACGCCAGCGAGCTTCCGGTCATTCCTCTAAGAGATTTAGTTAATGCCGCATTAACGCATCAGCCCTCTGTTGCTGTTTCATATTATGAGACTGAAAAGAAAAACAGTGACTTAGATCTTTCACGGGCAGCACTTTATCCTACCCTGGATCTAACATCTGGCCTTAATAATAACAGGAAAGAGTCATCAGGTACCGAGAGAAACGTTGAAAATAAGGTGTCTTTATCATACCGAATAACGGATTTTGGAGTGAGGGGGGCTAATATCAGGAAATCTGAATATGAAAGAGATAATAGTAAAACTGATTATGAAAAAACAAAGAATATAGTATCTCAGGAGGTTGTGACAACCTATTACAACATCAGTAAATATCGTGAAATGATTGATGGCGTAAATCTGGAGAAAGAGTTTTATAAAAAGATGCTGGAAACTTTTTCGCTGCTGGTATCTTCCGGTGTAGCTATGCAATCTGATATGCGTAAAGTACAAGTATCTATCGATGCATTAAATACCAGAAGCATTATGTATCAGTCGATGTTGGATGATGAAATGTATAAAATGCAGAATATGACTGGTCTGAATTTATCACCAGATCAGATTCAAAGCGATGAAAAATTCAACCTCTTCAAAAAATATATCTTTGTCGAAAGTCCTGAAAAACTTATGGACATGGTGATGAAATACAACGATGACTATAAGATGCTTGTCAATACCCGAAAAGCCGCGACCGAAGATATTAATGCCGCAAAATCATCCTATTTTCCGACTGTAGATCTCGTGTCCAGCTATGTACAGAATAATCCGAGCGGTAGTGCCAAAAAAAGTGATTATGAAGATGAATTTAAAACGGGTATCAATGTCAGTTTCAACATTTTTAATGGGTTCAGAAATTCAGCCCAGGAAAGAAAAATGGTGGCAAGTTACTCGCAGGCTAAGCTGCAAATTGACGATTTTTTGATTAAAACGCGTTATAACATTGATTCACAACTTTCAAGATACGCCGCTGCAAAAGAGACTTACTCAGTGGCGGAACGTTCACATACAAACGCGTTACAGCTTACTGAATTATATGAGCAGGAGTTTCAGTTAGGGCAAAAAAGTTTGCTTGATTTAATTTCAAGCCGTAATGAAGCATTTCAGGCATATGTAAGCATGATCGACAGCAAATATAGCCTGTATATTTTAAAGCTACAGCAACTCTCATTGATTTTTCATTTAATGGATTATTTAAAAGGAAATACTGAAAGTGAGTTAAATGTGATGAAATGAATAGAAGACAAAGCGATCATCTCATGATGATAATTATTTCTTTGACGATCTTAATTATTATCCTTACCTACTTTATAGAAATTAATTCAGTGGTTCATGGTCAGGGCGTTATCACCACTAAAGATAATGCTCAGTTAATATCTCTTTCTAAAGGAGGGACGATACAAGATATTTATGTGGCCGAGGGTGATACTGTAAAAAAAGGAGAACTCCTTGCAAAGGTCGTTAACCTTGATCTGCAAAAAGAATATCAAAGGTATAGAACTCAAAAAGGGTATCTGGATAAGGATGTTAACGAAATATCTTTCATTCTTGATAAAGAAAGTGAGAGTGGGTTGATTACCCTGGATGGCACCCGTTCTTTAAGCAATAAAGAGGTAAAAGCGAATATTGAATTAGTGCATAGTCAGATAAGAGCTAAAGAGTTAAAAAAAACATCTCTTGATTCTGAGATTAGCGGATTACAAGAGAAGCTGAGTTCGAAAGAAAAAGAACTAGCATTGCTTGCCGAAGAAATAAATATTCTTTCCCCACTGGTAAAAAAAGGAATTAGCCCATATACCAATTTTCTTAACAAGAAACAGGCGTATATAAAAGTTAAGTCTGAAATTAATGATATTGAAAGTAGTATCACTTTAAAAAAAGATGATATTGAGCTGGTTGTTAATGATATTGAGGCGCTTAATAATGAATTGCGATTATCTTTATCTAAAATAATATCTAAAAATCTTCAGGAACTTGAGGTTGTTAACTCTACATTAAAAGTAATAGAGAAGCAGATAAATGAGGAGGATATCTATTCACCGGTTGACGGCGTAATTTATAAAATCAACAAAAGTGCCACTACTCATGGTGGTGTGATCCAGGCGGCGGACTTACTTTTTGAAATAAAACCAAAAGTAAGGACTATGCTGGCCGATGTGAAAATACTACCCAAATACCGTGACCAAATATATGTAGATGAAGCCGTTAAGCTGGATGTCCAGTCAATTATTCAACCAAAGATAAAATCGTATAATGCGACTATCGATAATATTAGCCCTGATTCCTATGAGGAAAATACCGGAGGAACAATTCAGCGTTATTATAAAGTAATTATTGCATTCGATGTTAATGAAGATGATTTACGGTGGTTAAAACCAGGTATGACTGTTGACGCCAGTGTAATTACCGGAAAACACAGCATTATGGAATACCTGTTATCTCCCTTGATGAAAGGCGTGGACAAAGCCTTTTCAGAACCAGTTAATACTAAACGATTAGATACACCTTGAGAGTGAATATAATATTATGGGAAATAAAAGCATACAAAAGTTTTTTGCCGATCAAAATTCTGTAATTGATTTATCTTCTTTGGGTAATGCCAAAGGCGCAAAAGTTTCTCTTTCCGGGCCAGACATGAACATTACCACGCCGCATGGGTCAGTGATCATTGTCAATGGCGCTCTTTATTCAAGTATCAAAGGCAATAACCTCGCTGTTAAATTTAAAGATAAGACTATTACCGGCGCTAAAATTCTGGGCAGCGTAGATTTAAAAGATATTCAACTAGAGAGAATTGACAGCTCATTGGTTGATTCTGCTCAGGTAGAAAAGAAAGGTAATGGCAAACGACGAAATAAGAAGGAAGAAGAGGAATTAAAAAAGCAGCTTGACGATGCTGAAAACGCAAAGAAAGAAGCTGATAAGGCGAAGGAAGAAGCTGAGAAAGCTAAGGAGGCTGCAGAAAAAGCGCTCAATGAAGCGTTTGAAGTACAGAACTCGTCAAAGCAAATTGAAGAAATGCTGCAGAACTTTTTGGCTGACAATGTAGCAAAAGACAATCTGGCTCAGCAAAGCGATGCTTCCCAGCAAAATACACAGGCTAAAGCAACGCAGGCTTCTAAACAGAACGATGCTGAAAAAGTTCTTCCTCAACCTATTAATAAAAATACCAGCACTGGCAAAAGTAATAGCAGTAAAAATGAGGAAAATAAGCTCGATGCCGAGTCTGTTAAAGAGCCGCTTAAAGTCACATTAGCACTTGCGGCCGAGAGTAACAGCGGTAGCAAAGATGATAGTATAACTAATTTTACCAAACCTCAGTTTGTAGGTAGCACTGCTCCCAATGCCACGGTCATTATTAAAATTAATGGTATTGCTGTCGGTCAGGCTGTAGCGGATAGTTTGGGTAACTTCACCTTCACTGCGCCTGAAACATTGACTGATGGAACATACAATCTGGAGGCAGAGGCCAAGACTGCTGATGGGAGCGGTAGCGCCAAACTTGTCATTACTATCGATTCCGTTACCGATAAGCCAACATTTGAACTTTCGCCTGAAAGTAGTGTGTCTGGTCATAAGGGCTTAACGCCGACCTTGACGCCTTCAATTGTTGGTACGGCGGAAGAGAATGCTAAGGTTGACATTTATGTAGATAATAAACTGGTTGCCAGTGTTGATGTCGATAAAGATGGAAACTGGAGTTATGAATTTAAAGATAATGAATTATCTGAGGGCGAAAATAGTATAAAAGTCGTTGCCGTAGATAAAGCAGGTAATAAAAACGAAACGACGGATAGTATCATAACCGACACCATTGCTCCGGAAAAGCCGACGATTGAGCTGGATGATAGTAGTGATTCCGGCATTAAAAATGACAGCATTACAAATAGCACCCTGCCAACATTTATTGGTGTGGCGGAACCCGGTTCTACAGTCTCTATTTATCTTGGACTTAAACATCTTGGTGAGGTCATTGTTGCTAAAGATGGGACATGGAGCTATACGCTTACTACGCCGCTCAAGGATGGCGAATACAATATAACAGCAACAGCTACTGATATTGCCGGACATACCTCAGCGACGGCAAATCTGCCTTTTACTATTGATACACGTATCAGCTATTTCAGCGCTGAGATTGAAACGACGAATGATAGCGGTATTGTCGGAGATAACGTTACTAACAATACTCGCCCAACCTTTACAGGTAAAACTGAGCCAAATGCTATTATCAGTGTCATAAATAGTGAGACCGGCGAAGAGGTTATTTTTAAAGCGAATGACAAGGGCGAATGGACGTTCAAGTTCACTTCCGACTCAGTGGAAGGGATTAACAATCTTACGTTCACTGTTGAAGATGTCGCTGGCAACAAAAAGGATTTTTCCTTTAGTTACGTTATCGATACTGTTGCCCCTGTACCTCCGACGGTTTCTTTGGAGGATTTTGTTGTTTTACCGAATGGTATAATTTTATCAGGGAATGATTTACCGGCTTTAGTCGGTACGGCAGAGCCAAAGTCTACCATCTTATTGATGCGAGATGGTAAATTATATGACAGCATTGAGGTTGACTCAAACGGGACCTGGAATTATCAGTTTAGTAATAAATTTCTTCAGGGCGCCTATGATATTGAAATCATTTCTCAGGATGCCGCCGGTAATAAATCCTCTACTGTTAAATATTCTTTTACTATTCAAACTGAAGTTGTACCTCCAAAAGCGGAACTCGATGCCAGTGATGATTCCGGTGCAAAAGGCGACTGGATTACCAATAAACATAATGCTCTGACATTACTGGGAACAGCGGATAGGTTTGCTACCGTAAATATCCTTATCGATGGTAAAACGATAGGCGTGACGACTGCGGATGCAGACGGTAACTGGAATTTTGATATTTCCCGAAATCTGTCTGACAATGTTTATAAGATTACGGTTGAATCCATCGATCCTTTAGGAAGAACGTCATCTGTAGATTATCAGCTTACCATTGATAGCTTTACGCCGATCCCTACTGTTATGTTGCATGATAGCGCTGATTCTGGCGTTAAAGGCGATATGATTACTAAAATTAATACGCCGTTGTTTACCGGGATGGCTGAAGCTAATGCTAAGGTTTCCATCTATGTCGACGGTGTGTTAAGTGGCGAGGCTATTGCTGGCGATGATGGTGTATGGAATTTTCAATTTACCACAGCGTTATCCGATGGCTCGCATGACGTAACGGTAAAGGTAGAAGATATTGCCGGTAATACTGCCTCCTCATCAGCGTATAATTTCCAAATCGTAACGCAAACGCAAAAACCAACAATAGAGTTGGTCAACGATACGGGGGTTGATAATACAGACCATATTATTAATGAAAAGAATCCTGCACTGACAGGAACCGCTGCACCCTATTCAACGGTTAAACTCTATATTGATGGTGCACTGATCGCTGAGGTCAGAACAAATAAAGATGGCAGATGGGAGTATACCCTGAAAGCCGATCAAGGTTTGGTTGATGGCGATCATAGAATAACCGCTTCAGTTGAAGATATCGCTGGCAACATTGCCCATTCGGATCCTTTCTTAATTAGCGTCGATACTGCTATTTCAATACCGATAGTTTCATTGAGCCCGGATTCAGATTCGGGAATTGCAGATGATAATTTAACGAATATCGTTAAACCTACCTTGCACCTAAAAGATATTGATCCGGACATTATCAGTGTTCAGGTATGGGATGCCGTGTCTGATACGCAGATCGGTGTTGCCACGCAACAACCTGATGGTTCATGGGCCTATACCTTTACTTCAGATTTAACGGAAGGCTTGCATCAGGTTTATGTCAAGGTTGAGGACATTGCGGGTAATAAAGCGAACAGCGCGGTATTCGATTTTACTATCGATACCACAGTATCAACGCCGGTGATTTCCCTGCTTTCTAAGGATGATACGGGGGTTACAGGCGATAACCTGACCAATATCAATAAGCCAGGTTTTGCTATTTCCGGTGTTGATGCTGATGCGCATCGGGTCGTCGTACAGGTGATGCACAATGGCGTGAGCGAAGAGATCGAACTTTCCCACCTCAATGGTAGTTGGTTATTTATACCAGGGAATACGTGGGCGGATGGCAGCTACACGTTAACGGTGAAAGTAGAAGATAAGGCAGGAAATACCAACTACTCAGCGCCGCTGACGGTCGTTATCGATACCCAAATCGCCATTGATGGGGTGGAACTGGTCAACGATAGCGGCGTGAAAGGCGATAATATGACCAACGACGACCGTCCCCACTTTCGTGTGACGGTACCTACGGATGTCAATGAAGTCCGTCTGAGCATTGACGGTGGTAATTCGTGGGTTCAGGCAACTCCGGGCGTGGCAGGAAGCTGGGAGTATATCTGGCCGACAGACCTGGCAGATGGTCAATACACGCTAACGGTGGAAGCGACTGATAAAGCAGGCAATACAGTGACGAAGACCATCGATTTCGCGGTGGATACCACGCTGTCAGTGCCGGTCATCGTACTGGATAGCGCGGACGACACCGGCATCCAGGGCGATAACATGACGAATAGCACCCAGCCGACATTTGCCCTGCAGCATATTGATGATGATGCCGTTCGCGTTACGGTCAGCGTAGAGCATGGCGGCGTCACCACCACATTTGACGCCACGAAAGGCACAGGCGGATGGAGCTTTACGCCGACAGGGGCGTGGGCGGATGGTGATTATACCCTGAGTGTGTCAGTCGAAGATAAAGCGGGGAACACCAGCCATTCTGCATCGCTGACGGTGACGGTGGACACGCAAATCGCCATTAATAACATTGAACTGGTCAATGACAGCGGTATTCCCAACGATAATCTGACTAATAACGTGCGTCCGCACTTCCAGGTGACGGTACCGACGGATGTCAACGTGGTGCGCCTGAGCATTGACGGCGGCAAGACGTGGTTCAACGCTACCCAGAGCGCGACGCCGGGCGCCTGGGATTATATCTGGCCGGATGATGTGGCCGACGGAGGCTATACCCTGACGGTAGAGGCGACCGACAAGGCGGGAAACAAGACGACGCAGGAACTTGATTTCACCATCGATACCACTCTGTCTGTGCCGACCCTCTCGCTGGACAGCGCAGATGACAGCGGCATCGCGGGCGATAATATCACCAATGTTAAAACGCCGGGCTTTACCCTCAACAATATTGATACCGATGTCAGCCGGGTGATAGTGGAGGTAATGCACAATGGCATTAAACAGGAGGTGCCACTGGTTCAGACCGGCGGACAGTGGCGCTTTGCGCCGACCAGCGACTGGGCGGACGGCGACTATATCCTGACGGTGAAGGTAGAAGATAGGGCCGGAAATGTGAAGCAGTCCGCGCCGTTGACGGTGACAGTAGACACGCATATCGCCATTGACCGTATTGAACTGGTTAACGACAGCGGTATCCCCGACGATAATCTGACCAATGAAGCGCGCCCGCACTTTCAGGTGACAGTACCGGCGGATGTTAACGGTGTAAGACTGAGCATTGATGGCGGCAAAACGTGGTTTGACGCCACGCAGAGCGCGACGTCGGGCGTCTGGGATTACACCTGGCTGACGAATGTGGCTAACGGCCCTCACACCCTGATGGTGGAAGCGTCCGACAAGGCGGGAAACAAAACGACGCAGAAACTGGACTTCACCATCGATACCATTCTGTCAGAACCGACGATTACCCTGGACAGCGCGGATGATAGCGCCGCTGGCGATAACATCACCAACGTTAAGATGCCAGGCTTTACCCTCGGTAATATCGACGCCGACGTGACCAAAGTGGTGGTGACGGTGGCGCATGATGGTAAGAACCAACAGATAGAGTTGATTAAGAACGGCGGTGTGTGGCGCTTTACGCCGGGCGCAGCCTGGACCGATGGCGACTATACGCTGACGGTAAAGGTAGAAGATAAGGCGGGTAATACAAATTATTCTGCGCCGCTGACGGTGACTATCGATACGCAAACGTCTATTGATCGCATTGAGCTTCTTAATGACACGGGTATTGTCGGGGATAACCTGACCAATGAAGCACGTCCACAGTTTCATATTACGGTACCGACGGACGTGAACTCTGTGCAACTGAGTCTTGATGGCGGCATCAACTGGGTTAACGCAACGCTGACGTCTGACGGCGTTTGGGAGTATATATGGCCGACAGATCTGGTCGAAAATACGTATACCCTGACAGTGAAAGCAACCGATGTTGCAGGCAACACGGCGACGGAAACGCTCAATTTTATCATTGATACCACATTGTCGACACCGACCATCACGCTGGATAGCGCAGATGATAGCGGCACCGCCAACGATAATAAGACTAACGTTAAAACGCCGGGTTTTATTATCGGCGGTATTGATTCTGACGTGACTCAGGTCGTCGTGCAGGTGATGCGCGATGGTCACAGCGAGGAGGTGGAGCTGACGCAGACTAACGGGCAGTGGCGTTTTGTACCCGGCAGCGCGTGGACTGATGGCGACTATACGCTGACGGTAACGGTGAAAGATGAGGCGGGTAATATTCGCCACTCAGCGCCGTTGACGGTCACCATCGATACGCAAATCGCCATTGACCATATTGAACTGGTCAATGACAGCGGTATTCCCGACGATAATCTGACCAATGAAGCGCGCCCGCACTTCCAGGTGATGGTACCGACGGATGTCAACGTGGTGCGCCTGAGCATTGACGGCGGCAAGACGTGGTTCAACGCTACCCAGAGCGCGACGCCGGGCGTCTGGGATTATACCTGGCTGGCTGATGTGGGAGAGGGTAAGCATACCCTGACAGTGGAGGTGACCGACAAGGCGGGAAACAAAACGACGCAGCAACTGGACTTCATCATCGATACCATGCTGTCAGAACCGACTATCGTGCTGGACAACACGGACGACAGCGGAACAAAAGGCGATAACCTGACCAACGTAAATAAGCCGACGTTTTTACTGGGCAATATTGACGCAGACGCGCGGTATGTCACGGTTGAGGTGCAGCATGGCGGCACGAAAGAGGTGCTGACGGCCACCAAAGACGCGACCGGCAACTGGAGCGTGACACCGACCGGTACATGGGCAGATGGCGACTATACGCTGACAGTGAGGGTGGAAGATGAGGCGGGGAACGAAAAACACTCAGCGTCGCTGACGGTCACTGTTGATACCCAAATCACCATTGATGCTATTGAACTGGTTAATGATAACGGTATTCCCGGCGACAATATGACTAACGACGCCCATCCGCAGTTCCGCGTGACGGTACCGGGGGACGTTAACGAAGTCAGTCTGAGCATTGACGGTGGCGTGACCTGGGTTAAGGCGACACAGAGCGCGACGCCGGGCGTCTGGAATTATACCTGGCCGGGCACCGTGCCGGATGGCGACTATACGCTGAATGTGAAAGCGACTGACAATGCGGGTAATACGGTGACGGAGACACTCCACTTCACTATTGATACCACGCTGTCGACGCCGGTCATCGTACTGGATAGCGCGGACGACACCGGCATCCAGGGCGATAACATGACCAATCGCACCCAGCCGACATTTAACCTGCAACATATTGATGATGATGCCGTTCGCGTTACGGTCAGCGTGGAGCATGGCGGCGTCACCACCACATTTGACGCCACGAAAGGCGTAGGCGGATGGACCTTTACGCCGCCGACATCATGGGGGGCGGGCGATTATACCCTGAGTGTGTCAGTCGAAGATAAAGCGGGGAACACCAGCCATTCGGCATCGCTGACGGTGACGGTGGACACGCAAATCGCCATTAATAACATTGAACTGGTCAATGACAGCGGTATTCCCGACGATAATCTGACTAATAACGTGCGTCCGCACTTCCAGGTGAAGGTACCGACGGATGTTAACGAGGTACGCCTGAGCATTGACGGCGGCAAGACGTGGTTCAACGCTACCCAGAGCGCGACGCCGGGCGTCTGGGATTATACCTGGCTGGCTGATGTGGGAGAGGGGAAGCATACCCTGACAGTGGAGGCGACCGACAAGGCGGGAAACCAGACGACGCAGAAACTGGACTTCATCATCGATACCCTACTGTCAGAACCGACTATCGTGCTGGACAGCACGGACGACAGCGGAACAAAAGGCGATAACCTGACCAACGCGAATAAGCCGACGTTTATACTGGGCAATATTGACGCAGACGCGCGGTATGTCACGGTTGAGGTGCAGCATGGCGGCACGAAAGAAGTGCTGACGGCCACCAAAGGCGCGACCGGCATCTGGAGCGTGACACCGACCGGCACATGGGCAGATGGCGACTATACGCTGACGGTGAGGGTGGAGGATGACGCAGGGAACGTAAAATACTCAGCGCCGCTGACGGTCACGGTTGATACCCAAATCACCATCGATGTTATTGAACTGGTTAATGATAACGGTATTCCCGGCGACAACCTGACCAATGACGTTCGTCCACACTTCCGCGTCACGGTGCCAGGGGATGTCAACGAGGTACGTCTGAGTATCGACGGCGGTAATACGTGGGTTCGTGCAACACAGGGCACGGCAGGGATCTGGGATTACACCTGGCCGAAAGATGTGACCGACGGGCTACATACCCTGACGGTAGAAGTGACCGATAAGGCGGGAAATAAGACGACGCAGACGCTCGATTTTACCATTGATACCCGGCTGTCAACGCCTACCATCGCTATGGATAGCAGGGACGATACAGGTGCCATTGGCGATCATATTACGAGCGTCAAAAGACCGGGCTTTACCATTGGCAATATTGACGCCGATGCGCACTCGGTCATTTTGCGGATCACACAGGGCGGCAATAGCCAGGAAGTGACACTAACCCAGGTTGGAGGACAGTGGCGCTTTACGCCAGATGCTGACTGGGCGGACGGTAGCTATACACTGACGGTAGAGGTAACGGATAACGCAGGAAACGTTCGTCAGTCCACGCCGCTGATAGTGACGGTAGATACGCAAACCAGCATTACTGATATTACATTGGTCAATGATCATGGCGTGCCTGATGACAATCTAACTAACAGCACCCGTCCGCAGTTTGAGATCACGGTGCCGGCGGATGTGAATTCTGTGCAACTGAGCATTGATGGGGGCGCAAACTGGGTGAGCGCGGCGCAGGGTATTGAAGGCGTCTGGGGCTATACCTGGCCAACGGATATGGGCGATGGAAAACACACCCTAACCGTCATGGTCACCGACAGAGCGGGCAATACGGCGACGCAAACGCTTGAATTTTTCATCGACACCCGGTTGTCGACGCCGACTATTGCGCTGGATAGCACGGATGATACCGGTACGCCTGGCGATGATATGACCAATCGCACCCGACCGACCTTTATTCTGCAGAATATCGATTCGGATGTTATCAACGTTACAGTCAGCGTCACGCATAATGGAACGACAACCTCGTTTACTGCGACACAGGGGGCTGGAGGATGGAGCTTTACACCGCCAGCACCGTGGGGCGACGGTGATTATACGCTGACGGTGACAGTGGAGGATCGGGCGGGAAATACGCGTCCGTCTACGCCGCTGACGGTGACAGTGGATACGCAAATAGCCATTGATCATATTGAATTAGTCAACGATAGCGGCGTCCCTGGCGATAATATCACAAAACATGTGCGTCCGCAGTTCCAGATCTCGGTACCGGATGATGTGGAAAAGGTTCTTCTGAGTATTGACGGCGGCACGACCTGGGTTACTGCAATCAAGAGTTCGACGGCTGGCATTTGGGATTACACCTGGCCGACGGATATGCCAGAGGGACAGCATACCCTGATCGTGGAAGTGACTGACGGTGCGGGTAATAAGATGACGGGGACGCTCGATTTCACTATCGACATCACGTTGTTGACGCCAACCATTGAGCTAGCGCCCGATCAGGATACCGGACAGAATAAGAACGATAATCTGACCAGCGTCACTCAGCCGGTATTTGTGTTGGGGAGTATCGATAAAGATGTTCGACACGTGGAATTGAGTATTGAGCATAACGGTACGTTTAAAACGGTGGTACTCACCGAATCAGCCGACGGCTGGCGCTATCGACCAGATTCTGCTTTGGCGGACGGTAGCTACACATTCACCGTGACGGTAACAGATGTGGCAGGCAACCAGCAAACATCCGCGCCTTTAAAGGTGACGATAGACGGTACGTTGACTACGCCGGTGATTGAACTGGCAGCTGGCGAAGATAGCGGTACTGTTGGCGATCGCCTCACCAATCACGATCGGCCTGTGTTCGACATACGCCAGGTTGATTCTGACGTTACGCGCGTGATGGTCAAAGTAACTTACAACGGTAAAACGCACGAGGAAGCGGCGGTATTCACCAATGGTCAATGGCGCTTTACGCCTTCTGCGAGCTGGGCTGATGGCTCATATCAGTTAGCCGTTGTGGTGGAAGATCTGGCGGGGAATGTAAAAGAATCTGCGCCGTTTGAGGTGCGTATTGATACCACGACAACCATTAACAATATCGTATTGCTTAATGATACTGGCGTGCAGAATGATCAATTAACGAATGTTGCCAAACCGTCATTCAGAATTGACGTTCCCGGTGATGTCGTCCAGGTACGCGTAACCCTGGATGGTGGCGCTAACTGGAATGTGATACGCAAAAATGCCGACGGACAGTGGATTTTTGACAGCCCGAATACTCTGGTTGACGGCACATATACCCTTCGCGTAGAGGCCACGGATGAGGCAGGTAATATTGCGAATAAAGATTTAGTATTTAATATCGATACTAATATACAGGTTCCGACTATTGCTTTAGACGCAGGACAAGATACCGGAGCGAATACAGCCGATAATATCACTAATATTTCACGACCCACCTTTACGATTGGTAATGTTGACCCCGATGTTATCAAAGTCGTGGTGACGATTGATGGTCATGATTATAACGCGACTAAGGTTGGGGCTGGTTGGCAATTTACGCCAGGCAATGCCATTCCGGATGGTTCTTATAATATTACCGTTACGGTTGAAGATAAGGCCGGAAATACCGCGACATCGAAACCATTACCTGTTGTGATAGATACGACGGCTGAAATTGAAAGCGTCACGTTGGTTACAGATAGCGGCGATAGCGATGTAGATAACATTACCAAAGTCGACAAGCCGCAGTTTAGTATTGTTACCGCTGATGATATTACCCATGTGCGCGTTAAAATCGATAACGCCGCTAATTGGATTGAACTCACAAAAGGAGGGGATGGCCGCTGGATATTTAATGTCGGTTCGGCATTACCTGATGGGCAACACACTCTCTTGGTTGATGTGACTGATATCGCCGGCAACGTTGCGCAAGAAACGCTGCAGTTTACGATTGATACGACTCTGCGAGAGCCGACAATTGTACTCGATCCCACCCATGATACTGGTGATGATACTAATGATAATCTTACCAGGATTAACAAACCGGTGTTTATTATCGGTAATGTCGATAATGATGTATCACACATTGTGGTTCATATTGATGGTCGGGATTACACCATTGAAAACACAGGGGGGAATTTAACCTTTACGCCGGATCAACCGCTGTCTGACGGTCAGCATACGATCTCTGTTACCGTAACGGATATTGCTGGTAATACCAAAACATCGGCCGAACTGCAGATTGAAATCGACACGCAGGTTCAGATTGACAGTGTTACGTTAACAACAGATAGCGGCGTCAACGATCACGATAATGTCACCAATGCTACCCGTCCCTCTTTTGAAATTGCAACGCCTGATGATGTGACATCGGTGCTGGTTTCTTTCGATGGCGTAAACTGGACGCCCATCAGTAAAAATGCGGCCGGGCAGTGGGAATTTACTGCAGGTAGCGCATTGCCTGATGGTCATTATACTCTCCATGTCCAGGCGACGGATCGGGCAGGGAATACGGCAAATTCCACGCTGGGCTTCACCGTGGATACGCAGATTGACGGCCTGAGCGTCGTGATGCTGGACGACGCCGGAAAGGATTCTACGGATGGTATTACGAATATTACCTCTCCACGTTTTGAAATTTCAGCCAGAGAACCGCTGCAGAGCGTGACGGTAATTTTAAACGGGAAATCCAGCACACTGACTCAGGGGGCAGGTAATAAATGGCTGTTTACCCCTGATACACCGTTAGTGGATGGAACTTACAAAATAGAAATAGTGGCTGAAGATATCGCAGGTAATAAAATTAGCAAAGAGGTATCATTCACAATAGACACTATTGTTTCTGATCCCAGTATTGATTTGCTGGATGCGGATGATACTGGCGAAAGCGCTGTTGATAATATTACGAGTGTCACTAAACCACGTTTCGTTATTGGCAATGTACCCGCCGATATTGATACTGTTGTAATCAGAATTAACGGCGTTTCTTATCCGGTTACGGCAAATGGCAATAACCTCTGGGAATTTCAGGTTCCCGTTGCGTTAAACGATGGCGTATATGAAGCCGTTGTTGTCTTCAGAGATATTGCCGGAAATACTTCTGAAACTAAGCTGCCCTTTACCATTGATACCACGACAAGCGTCAGTGTCAGAATGGAGCCAGCGTCTGATACCGGAAATTCCAATAGCGATAACCTTACGAATAAGCAAAATCCCAAATTCGAAGGTACTGCAGAGCCCAATGCGAAACTGGTGATTACCATTGTTGACGATAAGTCAGGTCGGGAGGTTTTAAAACAAACTATTACGGTTGGCGCTGATGGCAACTGGAGTGTGACGCCGAATATACTGCCGGATGGCATGTATACCATCAACGTCGTCGCAACAGATGTCGCGGGAAATACTGCGCAAACGCAGGAAAGATTCACTATCGATACGGTTACGATCGATCCCACCATTCGCCTTTCGGATCCATCTATTGATGATCAGCATGAAGCAACCAGCCTGCGTCCTGAGTTCAAAGGGTTTGCCGAAGCGTTCTCGACGATTATGATTCAGTGGGATGGGAAAGTGGTCGGCTCCGCAAACGCCAATGCGAATGGCGAATGGAGTTGGACGCCGCCATCAGTATTAGCGCCAGGCTCCTATGTTGTGAGCATTGTTGCCAAAGATAAAGCGGGTAATGAATCGTCGCAGGTCGACTTTCCTGTAGTAATACCTGTTATTGATGTCACGCCTCCAACCATAAAGCTCAGCGAGGAGAGCGATAGTGGTGCCTTAGGAGACTTTACGACGAATAATAAAACGCCGACCCTGATTGGGAGCACGTTACCTAATACGATTGTGAGTATTTATGTGGATGGCGTGAAGGTCGGCGAGGCGACAGCGGATACAGCGGGTCGATATACTTTCCAGTTATCGGAAATGAAAGATGGCCATTATGTCGTCCAGGTGGGTATCGTCAACCCTCGCGATAATAGCGAACTGCGTTCTACCGCCGTTGATGTCACTATCGATACCGAGGTTGCTGAACTGGTATGGAATATATCTGGAATGCATGAGGGCGGATATATCAACACGGTGACGCCGGAGATTGGCGGCACCAGTGAGCCAAACAGCAAAATCACTATCTTTGTGAATGGCGTTGAAAAAGCGATTGCTTATACGACAGGCGCAGGACACTGGGGCGTAGTATTACCCGCTTTGGGTAATGACGGTAATTATGAATTAACGTTTAAAGTTGAAGACGTTGCCGGCAATATCAGAGAGTTTGGTCCGCAGAATGTGATACTGGATACGGTAATTTCGCCGTTAACCGTGGTATTGCGCGAAGCTGATGACAGTGGCAAAGTTGGCGACTGGATCACCAATAAATCTCATGTCACCATCGATGGTACTGCCGAAGCCGGAAGTACTTTAACCATCAGGAATCCGCAGGGAGTGGTTATTGCTACCCTGGTGGTAGGCAATGATGGTCGATGGAGCGCAGAATTAGATCTGCGTGAAGGTAGTAATGCCTTTGTCGTGGTATCGGAAGATAAAGCGGGCAACAGCCAACAAAAAGATATTCTGATAGAACATGATACGCAGATTGAAATCAGCGATATTTCATTAAGTCGGGATACTAATAGCGGTGATAAATATGATCTGATTACCAATAATAAGTCTCCGGTACTGGTTGCCATGACCGATCCCGGCGCGACGGTACAGGTTTATATTAATGGTGTGTTACAAGGCACAGTAGAGGCGAGTTCGTCAGGTAATATTAGCTATACCATGCCGGCAAATAGCGCCGACGGCGAGTATCAGGTGCAATTTGTTGCTACGGATACTGCTGGTAACCGGGTTGAGTCTGCGATTACAACCGTGACAATCGATTCTCAAATTGCTGTCTTTGACATTGATGAAGATTCATTACCGGCCCTCTCTAATAACCGGGCGTTGTCAGTCTCAGGTGTCGGGGAGGCTGGTTCTCAGGTCAGCATCTTTGTCGATGGTAAATTAGTCAACGTTGTTATGGTTGAGGCTGATGGCACATGGCGCGCGCCGATACTGCTGCAAGATGATGGTACGTTTAATATTCATTTCAGCATTACTGACGTTGCTGGCAACACTGAAGTGAGCAAGGATTATAGCGTGGATGTCGATTCATCAACCGACTTCCCAACGCTCAACCTTGAAGATGCGAGCAACTCTGGTTCACTTGACGATCTGATTACTAGTCACAACAAGCCTGTGTTAGTTGGCACCGCAGAAGCGGGAGCCACAATCCATATTTATGTGGATGAAAAGATCGTGGCAAATGTTCTTGTGCTTGAAGATGGAACCTGGTCCTATCAGTTTGATAATGCGTTAAAAGATGGTGAATATTCTATCCGAGTGGTTGCCGAAGACCCGGCAGGTAATACAGCAGAATCGCCTCGCTTACTCGTCACGATAGATACCAGTACGTTTATCGATAATCCTGTTATGATGGCAGGTTCTGATAACGGTATTTTCAGTAATGATAGTATAACGAGTCAAACCCGGCCTGCGTTTAGTATTTATGGAGAAATGAACCAGAGTGTTCAGATTTTCATTGATGGGGTGTTAGTCGATACGATCACGGTGACCGACAGAAATCAAGTTTATCGACCTGAGTCACCGTTGGGCGATGGTTCCCATAGCATTTATTATGTTATCACCGATAAAGCAGGCAACACGGCTACCTCGAAAACGCTAAACTTTACTATCGATACCTTAAATACGACGCCTGTCGCCATTGATTCTATCGGTGGACAAACGTTAGCAGAGATGACCGGTAGTGATGGCAAAATATATATAACGGACACGACACGTAACTTATTGTTTAGTGGCAGTGCCGAGCCCAATAGCAAAATAGAAATCATCATTAATGGCTTAAATGTGGGGGAAGTTTGGGTTAATGACAAAGGCCACTGGCAGATGCCGGTGAACCCGCTTTATTTCACAGAAGGCCAGCTGGATATCACTGTTAAATCTACGGACCGTGCTGGTAACGTAAATCAGGAAAAGTATTCCATTTGGGTCGATACGCATATCCAGGTATTTACCAGCGAGCTTGATGACAATAAATCATCATCGAAAACGGACTGGTGGAGTAATAGCTCCACTATTACCATGAGAGGTATGGGGGAAATTGGCGCTACGGTATCATTAATCGTGGCAGGGGTCACGCTGGCAACCGCTGTCGTTGCGGCTAATGGGCAGTGGGAGTTATCGACCGATCAGCTTCCGGAAGGGAAATACGATATCACTTTGAGTATTGAGGATAACGCAGGCAACCGTAAGGAAGAGGTACATGAAATATTTATTGATCGAACGCCGCCAAACGCTCCGGTCGTAACTTATTCAGATATTGTCAACGATCTAATTATTATGCAGGGGACGGCGGAAGCCAAATCTCAGCTAATAATAACCGATAGTAATGGGAATACTTATACGTTAACTGTTCCTGATAATGGTAAATGGAGTATGGCGATCCCGTATCCATCGGAAGGGAAGTTTACCATTACGAGTGTGGATGCGATTGGTAACCGGAGTGATGATGTCCCTCTCGATATCATGAAAGAGGTTCCCGTTATTTCATTATCTCCAGACTCGGACAGTGGTACGGTGGGCGATAATATTACGCGAGATAAGCAACCTACCTTTATTATCGGGAATCTGGAAAGCGATGTTGTGGTCGTTCAGGTCGATATCAATGGGACCGTATATAATGCTGAAAAAAATGCCGATGGCGTTTGGTTCTTTACGCCAGGTACACCGTTAGCTGATGGTTCCTATACGATATCGGTAATCGCAAGCGATGCCGCGGGTAATCAGAAAAACTCGTTACCCATTACCGTTACGATCGACAGTACGCTGACCGTGCCAGAGATTGCGCTGGCAGCAGGTGAAGACAATGGCGCTTCAGACAGCGATAACGTGACGAATCACACCCAGCCTAAGTTCACGCTGCAGCATATTGATGCTGATGTGACCGGGGTGACCGTAAACGTGACGCATAATGGCGTGACAGACATCTATCAGGCGACGCAAGGCGCGGATGGCTGGACCTTCACGCCGCCAGCCGCCTGGAATGACGGTACCTACACGCTGAGCGTGACGGTGGTGGATCGCGCGGGGAACTCACAGCAATCTGCTTCGCTAGCGGTGACGGTTGACTCAACGGTGACGGTAACAGCGGATAGCCAGCGTAACGATGCGAGCGATGACGCCACGGCAACAGCGGTTACTCCACCGGAGTCTGAAACAGTGAATGCCGAAAGCGCTACGCATCTTCGTACAGTGCCGTCTGTGGCGGAAGAAAGCGTGGTGAAGGAGACAGCCTATAGTATTACATTGTTAAACGCTGACTCTGGGGATGAAATAGATCGTTCAATTAGTCAGACACCTTCTTTTGAAATATCAGTACCTGAGAATATTGTTAATGTCAGTGTTATGTTTGAAGGAGAAGAGTTTACTCTGCCGATAACTAACCAGAAAGCAATATTCGAAGTTCCGCTATCTTTGGAAGATGGTGAATATACTATGGACGTGAAATTCATTGATAAGGACGATGATTTCCTGATTAAGGAGAAAACATTCTCAGTCGATCACTCCTCGGCGGATATTGTGAACGCAATGAATGCAAGAGGAAAGACCGAGGATGATATTAATGATTCCCCTTCAACGAGTTCTGTAGGGCACAACAATAACGGCGCTATTGATGTTTTCGCCGTTAATGAAGTTACGTTACCTGTAGATAATCAAGAAGAACACGCATAATAACGGAGGCCCCTCACCTTTGGGTGAGGGGGTTTACTTATGGATAAAAAACTAGAACCTTATTATTTAAGTGCGGAAACGGCATTATCTATAGTGTCTAAAAAATTCAACATAAAAATTGACATCAAAGAGGATGATATAAATTTAAGATTTAAAAAGTACGACAGAAATAACACTGACGACTCTATACAAATGAAGAATTTCTTTTTGTCGTTAGGGCTTTCTCTACAGGATATATTATTTAATAATGGTGAGGATTTACTAAATGAGCCTATGCCGATTTTACTATTAACGCCAGAAATGAAGTGGATGGTGTGTGTGAGCGGCGGGCAAAAAATAAAGTTGGTAAACGCGCGCGGTGAACTCTGTTATGTTGAAATTGAAGATGAATATTTAAAAGAGTTATCTGCATTTAGTATACTACCTTTAAATAAAGTTGTTGATAGTATAAGAGTAAAAAATATCATAAAAAACTCTTTATCGATGAACAAGATTTTTTATACTAAATACTTCTTTTCATCTCTTTTTATGGCAATTTTTGCGTTAACTATCCCAGTATTTAGTAATCTGTTCTATGATAAGCTTGTTCCAAGTGCTTCGGTTTCATCTTTATTTGGCGTGGCTATAATTGTTGCTGTATTTATTGTTTTTGAGTTTATTCTTCGTACTTCGAAAGATATTTATCAGTCTATCACAGCAAGGCAGGATGACGTCGATATTGATATCGCATTTCTTGAAGCGGTCCTTTATAGTAAAAAGAAAAATGGCAGATCCATGTCATCAGCATTTGTGCTATGGAATGAGTTTCAGAAAATTAAACCCGTTTTATTAAACTCGATCTTTCAACGTATAGCCGATATTCCAATATTTATTATATTTCTCATTGTTATATATGTAAATTTAGGTCTGGTTGTTATTGTACCTGTTACCATGTTTATCGTCTCTATTATTATTTCCATCGTTAACCACCATTATACTAATGAGTTAATGAACAAACAAAAAGAAGGACAGAAGAACAGGAATATTTTCATCTCAGAAGTTTTCTTATCTATTAAAATGATCCATACCTTAAATAATCAAGGTTTACTTTTTGATTGGGTTAATACATCAAATGAACAGTCGTATCTTAACCTGAAGATAAGAAAATTAAATCTTATCTATCAATCTATATTGGGTAGTATGTCATCTATTACCCAAATAACTATTATGGTAATAGCCTTTTTTATGGTAATTAAGGGTGATGTTACCACTGGCGCAATTGTTTCATCTGTCATTGTCTCTGGCCGTATCTCCGGGATCATTTCGAATTTTTCTTCTACATTAATCTCTATTTTATCAGCAGAAAAAACCGGTAAGGATCTGCTTTCTTTTTTTGATGAAGATCAGGCAGAAAAAACACCGGCATTACAGTCCATATCAAAGTGCAATGGCGATATCTCTATCCGGGGCGTGAGTTATCAGTATGATGCTCAATCTCCGATGATTATTAACCGACTGTCTATAGACATACCTGCGGGGCAACGTGTCGCGGTGGTAGGCGAATGCGGTGCAGGAAAAAGCTCATTACTGGGAATGCTATCTGGCTACCTTTCGCCAACAGACGGTGCCATCTTATATGATGGATATAACTTAGGACATTTATCGCAGAACTTTTTTTCTCAGCATTTAAGTGTGGTGACGACACATGATGTTTTATTCACCGGAACCATTGAAAGTAATTTCGCGTTAAAACCGCAAAACGACAGGGGCCGGGTACTCAAGGCGCTTCATCTGGCGAACTGTGGTTTTATCTTGCAACATCCTATGGGGCTGAAGTTTCCGGTGAATTTTATGGCTAAAAACCTGTCATCCGGACAGCAGCAGCAGTTATTATTAGCACGCAGTCTGAGCAGTAACGCCAGCGTCTTTTTATGGGATGAACCAACATCAAATCTGGATGAGAATACCGAGAAGCAAATTTTTGATAACTTAGATGAGTTTATTCATGGGAAAACGTTGATCATGGTGACGCATCGTCGATACCTGATAAAGTATTTTGACCGGGTCCTGGTAATGAAAGGTGGGAAAATAATCCGTGATTGTTCTCCGGATAAATTATTAATGTAAAATAAGCAGCGCTTGTCGCTGTTATCAGGCGGTACTATTTAATAAAAAAGACCCGTTGCACAAACGGGTCTTTTTTTGTCATTTAACGAGTCGGCAATGTTTTCAATAAGTTTAGCTCGATTCTGTTAGGGCTATTCCACTTGCCATTTTTGGATAACCACACCTGGCGGCCCTCATCAACGGTTATGTGAGGGACGTGATGATGCGCAAGGCTACCCCTGGCGCGCGATTCCGCGTTGAGATAACCGGTGGGCGACTTCACCGGCTGCGATAGCGTATCAGGTCAGCACCATCGGCCATTCTGGCGGGGTCTGGCTCATCGTTTCGACCATTACGGCTTCAATGTTATGCCAGATCGCGGCGAGATCCATCATGGTAATACCGAGTAAACCGGTGGCAAACCAGCAGGCGAATACCACGCCCAGACCGCTACTGATCACTGCCAGACCAATATAATCTGATTTACGGAAACGGATATTGAGCGTGCTGGCTAAAAACATGAGCACGGCGCTCAACAGTTGCCAGCGGAGAAGAACGACACCAGTGGTTATGGCAGCCATGAAACATTTCCTCTGAATAGACCTTTGTCCAGGACAGCGCGGCGTTGTTCCCGGGAAACGTGGGACATTCTGGCTATCAACGGACGTCACATCAACATCGAATGAAACATTGTTTCTGTTTCATTATTTTTGTGAACTATATCACAAAAACCAGCTTGTTCGCCAGATGGACAATGTATTTTTTGTGCGTTTTATAACCGTATTTTTTGTGTGACTTCTGCGCGTCCGTAGAGAAACTGCCGGAAAGCAAAGATGTATTATTACTACTCTTTTATTTTTTTCGTGAAATTCAGACCTGATAAAAATATCAAGTTATTTATCAAAAGAAAGGAGTAAAGATGTATACCCCATCGTTTACTTAGGTATAAATCTGATATTATCAAAAATATTTAGCGTCCTGCCAGGTATGCGAGAGAGATTGCGCGTGGTTATTAATGGTAAATGTTGAACGGTAAAAGTCTGTTGCTAATATTGATAAATTCATGCACCGTAAACCTCCGTTTGGTTCACGTCTTATTTTGCCAATAATAGTCACAAATAATGCAGGGAAATAGGCTGAAAATGAGTCAAAGCACACGACGCAAGGTGTTGAGATTTCTCGGAACGATCATTGTGGTGTTACTTCCTGTATTGCTGGCGATCTGGTTTGCTCATATCCGGGCAGTCTCTGAAACCAGAAATCAGTTACATTCATTTGCGCAGTTGGTATTAGATAAAACGGAGCGGGTTATCCTACAAGCAGATTTAGCCCGCGATGCCGCTGAACAATATCAGGGGCAAGCCTGTACGCCAGCCCATCAACAGCGAATGCTGAATATTATCCGCGGTCGTTTGTACATTTATGAGTTGATTTATGCTAAGGGCCAGCGTTTTCTATGCTCTACGGTTATGACGCCAACAAGTCCTTATTTTATTCCCCGCGCTGACTATAAACGAAAGCCTGACATCGCTATTTATTACTATCGTGATACGCCTTTTTTCAACGGTTATAAAATGACATATATGCAGCGGGGAAACTATGTCGCGGTTATCAATCCCTTATCTTATAGCGAGGTGATGTCAGACGATCCGGCGTTGGCCTGGGGAATGTATGATACGGTGACCAACACCTTTTTCTCCCTGAGTGAACAGGCGCAGGCTGATCAGCTATTACCTTTGGTACGACGGAGTGAACCTGTGTTCCAACAGGGTGAGCGTTTTTATACTCTGGTTAAATCAGCAAAACGACCGGTTGCCGCGATTGTGTCAACCTCAAAGCAACGCTTTTACCAGAACCTCTTTCATCAGCTTACGTTAACGCTACCGTTAGGGATCATCTGTAGCATTATCGTCTTATTTATGTGGTCACGATCCCGGCAGGCATATTACTCACCGCGTCGATTGCTGCAACGGGCCATTACCAGGCACCAGCTTTGCCTTCATTATCAGCCGATCATTGATATCCGAAACGGGACATGTGTAGGTGCCGAAGCGCTATTGCGTTGGCCGGGCTATCACGGTCCGGTGATGAGCCCGTGCGAATTTATTCCGCTGGCGGAAAAAGAGGGGATGATTGAGCAGATCACCGATTATGTCGTCGAAGAGGTATTTAATGATTTAGGTGGTTTTCTGGCCGCGCACCCGCATCTTTATGTCTCTATCAATCTCTCTGCCGCTGATTTTCTCTCTTCCCGGCTAATTGTGATGATTCATGAAAAAACGCGTCAGCATTCAGTGCTTGCGCAACAGATAAAGGTTGAAGTGACCGAGCGCGGATTTATTGATGTGCCTAAAATGACGCCGATTATTCAGGCGTTTCGCCAGGCGGGATACGAGGTGGCAATTGATGACTTTGGTACCGGCTATTCGAACTTGCATAACCTGTACTCATTAAATGTCGACCTTTTAAAAATTGATAAATCTTTTGTCGATACGCTAACCACTAATAGCGCCAGCCATTTGATTGTGGAACATATTATTGAAATGGCGCAAAGTTTGCGGCTAAAAATCATTGCGGAGGGGGTTGAAACGGCTGAACAGGTTAGCTGGTTGCTAAAACGCGGCGTTCAGTATTGTCAGGGATGGCACTTTGCGAAGGCGTTACCACCGCAGGAATTCATCGCCTGGTTACAACAAACGCCCGCGCCTCTGACGATACGCGGGCAGACGCCCTACAGGCGGTGACGGTAATCGCTGGGAGTGCGATCGAACTCGCGGCGGAATACACGCGAGAAGGTTTGCTGCGATACATAGCCCAGGTCCATCGCGATATCAAAAATCGGGCGCTCGGTCGTTCGTAGCTCAACGGCCGCCAACAGGAGACGGCGCTGGCGAATATACTCGCCTAATGTTTGATGCGTTACCGTACGAAACATCCGCTGCAAATACCACTTGGAGTAGCCCGATTTTTTTGCCACCACATCAATGTTTAGCGGTTGGTCGATATGTTCATCAATCCATTCGATAAGGGTCTGAATTATCTGCTGATGCGACATATTGTTGCCTCTTAAACAGTATTCGATTCGTCGTTTTGTCTGCGGGCGAGTATAATTCCTCAAGTTAACTTGAGGTAAAGCGATTTATGGAAAAAAAATCTCCCCGTTTAAAAGCCTTACTGACGCCGGGGGAAGTTGCGAAACGTAGCGGTGTTGCTGTGTCCGCCCTGCACTTCTATGAAAGCAAAGGGCTAATTACCAGTATCCGTAATAGCGGTAACCAACGGCGATACAAGCGTGACGTGTTGCGTTATGTCGCGATTATCAAGATCGCCCAGCGTATCGGCATCCCGCTGGCAACTATCGGCGACGCGTTTGGTATCTTGCCGGAAGGGCATACGTTAAGCGCGAAAGAGTGGAAGCAGCTCTCCTCGCAGTGGCGCGAAGAGTTAGACCGACGTATTCATACGCTGGTGGCGTTGCGCGATGAGCTGGACGGTTGTATCGGCTGCGGCTGTTTATCGCGTAGCGACTGTCCGCTGCGAAATCCAGGCGACAGGCTTGGCGAACACGGGACGGGTGCCCGGCTGCTTGAAGATGATTAACATGCACTCGGCCATCGGGCTGAGTTCACCTAAAACTAAAGCGCCGCTAAGGGCGCTTTAGTTTGTTTCCGGTCTTTGTCTTTCGCTCTATCCCGCTGATTACAGGAGGGTTTCCCCCGACGTCAACACCCCTCATATCGAGCACGTGGTGGAGGTTCCGGTTTGTGTTGATACTGTAAGTGTAAGCGACGACGCCCTGTTCGCCAGCGAAATGCTGATTTTTTAGCCGAAATTTTTACGGCAACTGCCATAATTTTCTATAGTTAGTTGGCATACCTTACAGGAGACAGCCATGCTGACGGTGCACCATTTAAATCAGTCTCGTTCGCAGCGCATCCTCTGGGCGCTGGAAGAGCTGGCGTTGCCTTACCAGATTGTGCGTTACCAGCGTGAAAAGACCATGCTGGCGCCGCCGGCATTGAAAAAAGTGCATCCGCTGGGCAAGTCTCCGGTTATCGAAGATCACGGTATGGTTATTGCGGAATCGGGCTCCATCCTGGAATATTTGCAGGACACTTACGACAGTATCGGACGCTTTAAACCTACGGATGCGCAGGGGAAACAACACTATCGATTCTGGCTACATTACGCTGAAGGTTCGCTCATGCCCTTGCTATTGATGAGACTGCTCTTTACCTCTCTGGGTAAACCGCCGGTACCATTGGGCCTGCGAACGTTGGGCGGCGTTATCGGTAAGGGCGCGCAAAAAGCGTACCTCAATCCGCAACTGGAAACCCATGCGCGCTTTATTGACGGGCATCTGGCAAATCACCCCTGGTTTGCCGGAGAGCAGTTAAGTATGGCGGATATTCAGATGAGCTTCCCGCTATTTGCGCTGCTTGCCCGAGGCGGGATCGCTCATCTCGACCATATCAACGCATGGAAAGCGCGGGTAGAAATGCGTCCAGCCTGGCAGCGAGCGATTCAGCAGGGCGGTCCGTTTACCATTCCCGGCGGATAATGGCGTTTTTGTGAGCAGATTGCGCAACGTATTTGCTAACAGCGATGCGAAAAATTGTTGCTGGATTGCGCAGGGACGATAACGTTTGCGCATCGTCTGGCGATTTATTGAGCATACTAAGCAGAAAAGCATAAAAAGCGGCAAAGTTCAGTTGAAAAAGCGTTGATGATCGCTGGATAATCGTTTGCTTTTTTTTGCCACCCGTTTTGTATACGTGGAGCTAAACGTTTGCTTTTTTGCGGCGCCCCGGTTGTCGTAAATGTAGCACAAGGAGATAACGTTGCGCTGTTAGTGGATTACCTCCCGCGTATACCGACGAATAATAAATTCTCAGGGGATGTTTTCTATGTCTACGCCTTCAGCGCGTACCGGCGGTTCACTCGACGCCTGGTTTAAAATTTCACAACGCGGGAGCACCGTTCGCCAGGAAGTCGTTGCTGGCTTAACCACGTTTCTTGCGATGGTTTACTCCGTCATCGTGGTGCCAGGGATGCTGGGTAAAGCCGGGTTCCCGCCTGCCGCCGTCTTTGTAGCGACCTGCCTGGTCGCCGGCGTCGGCTCTATCGTTATGGGGCTTTGGGCGAATCTGCCGCTGGCTATCGGTTGCGCTATCTCGTTGACAGCGTTTACCGCGTTTAGCCTGGTCCTGGGGCAGCATATTAGCGTCCCGGTCGCGCTTGGCGCCGTATTCCTGATGGGCGTACTGTTTACCGTTATCTCCGCCACCGGCATTCGTAGCTGGATTTTGCGTAACTTGCCACAGGGCGTGGCCCACGGAACCGGTATCGGTATTGGCCTGTTTTTGTTGCTGATTGCCGCCAACGGCGTCGGCCTGGTCATTAAAAACCCGCTGGATGGCTTGCCGGTCGCGCTGGGCGATTTCGACACCTTCCCGGTGATTATGTCGCTTGTGGGGCTGGCTGTTATTCTCGGTCTGGAAAAGCTGAAAGTCCCCGGCGGCATTCTGTTGACCATTATTGGCATTTCTATTGTGGGTTTGCTCTTCGATCCTAACGTCCATTTTTCCGGCATTTTCGCCATGCCTTCGTTGAGCGATGAAAACGGCAACTCGCTGATCGGCAGCCTGGATATTATGGGCGCGTTAAACCCTGTCGTTCTGCCAAGCGTACTGGCGCTGGTGATGACGGCGGTGTTTGATGCGACCGGCACGATCCGTGCGGTCGCAGGGCAGGCTAATCTGCTGGACAAAGACGGACAAATTATCGATGGCGGCAAAGCGCTAACCACCGACTCCCTGAGTAGCGTTTTCTCCGGCCTGGTCGGGGCAGCGCCCGCCGCGGTGTATATCGAGTCTGCGGCCGGTACGGCGGCGGGCGGTAAAACGGGCCTGACGGCGATTACCGTGGGCGTGCTGTTTTTGCTGATCCTGTTTCTTTCGCCGCTCTCTTATCTCGTTCCCGTCTACGCAACCGCCCCGGCGCTCATGTATGTCGGTCTACTGATGCTGAGTAACGTGGCGAAAATCGATTTTGCTGATTTCGTCGATGCGATGGCGGGGCTGGTAACGGCTGTATTTATTGTACTGACCTGTAACATTGTCACCGGGATTATGATTGGCTTTGCCACGCTGGTCGTCGGGCGTCTGGTTTCCGGCGAATGGCGTAAGCTGAATATCGGAACTGTCGTCATTGCGGTCGCGCTGGTCGCTTTTTATGCCGGCGGTTGGGCTATCTAGTTTTGCCTTCATTCTGAAAAACGGGCGGCGTTGGTCGCCCGTTTTCATTTTCAGGACACATCACGTTACCTTTTGCGTTAATCTGAAGAAGGTGAAACCGAGGCATGATGCCTTTCTCCATCATAAAAAACATCGCAAACAGGGAACGCATGGAAATTTTCTTCACAATACTCATCATGACCCTTGTGGTCTCGCTGTCGGGGGTATTTACGCGTGTATTACCCTTCCAGCTTCCTTTACCCCTTATGCAGATCGCCATTGGCGCGCTGTTGGCGTGGCCGACGTTTGGTTTGCATGTGGAATTCGACCCGGAACTCTTCCTGGTGCTGTTTATTCCGCCGCTGCTGTTTGCGGATGGCTGGAAGACGCCGACCCGTGAATTTCTTGAGCATGGACGAGAGATTTTCGGGCTGGCGCTGGCGCTGGTCCTGGTAACGGTCGTTGGAATCGGCTTCCTGATTTATTGGCTGGTGCCCGGCATTCCGCTGATCCCCGCCTTTGCACTGGCCGCCGTGCTGTCGCCGACCGATGCGGTAGCGCTCTCCGGAATTGTGGGCGAGGGGCGCATCCCGAAAAAAATCATGGGCATTCTGCAGGGAGAGGCGTTAATGAACGACGCCTCCGGCCTGGTATCGCTGAAATTCGCCGTCGCGGTGGCGATGGGGACGATGGTCTTTACCGTCGGCGGCGCGACGCTGGAATTTTTTAAGGTCGCTATCGGCGGTATTCTGGCGGGTTTTGTGGTCAGTTGGCTGTATGGCCGCTCGCTGCGTTTTTTGAGCCGCTGGGGCGGCGATGAACCCGCGACGCAGATCGTCCTGTTGTTTCTGCTGCCCTTCGCGTCTTACCTGATTGCCGAACATATTGGTGTCTCAGGCATCCTGGCCGCGGTTGCCGCCGGGATGACCATCACCCGTTCTGGCGTAATGCGCCGCGCGCCGCTGGCAATGCGTTTGCGCGCGAACAGTACCTGGGCGATGCTGGAATTTGTCTTTAACGGTATGGTCTTTCTGCTGTTGGGACTGCAATTGCCGGGTATTCTGGAATCTTCGCTGGCGGCGGCGGAAGCTGACCCGAATGTCGAAACCTGGATGCTCTTTACCGATATCGTGCTGATTTATGCGGCATTGATGCTGGTTCGCTTCGGCTGGCTGTGGACCATGAAAAAGTTCAGCCTGCGCTTTTTGAAGAAGAAACCGATGGAGTTCGCCAGCTGGACGTCGCGTGAAATTCTGATTGCTTCCTTCGCTGGCGTTCGTGGGGCGATCACCCTGGCTGGTGTGCTCTCTATACCGTTACTTTTGCCGGATGGCAGCGGATTTCCGGCGCGTTATGAACTGGTATTCCTGGCGGCTGGCGTCATTCTGTTCTCGTTGTTTGTCGGCGTGATCATGCTGCCGCTGCTGTTGCAACATCTGGAAGTCGCCGATCATGCGCAACAGTTGAAAGAGGAGCGTATCGCCCGCGCGGCGACGGCGGAAGTGGCGATTGTCGCCATTCAGAAAATGGAAGAGCGTCTGGCGGCGGATACCGAAGAAAACATCGATAATCAGTTGCTTACTGAAGTAAGCTCGCGTGTCATTGGTAACTTGCGTCGCCGTGCCGATGGGCGAAACGATGTCGAAAGCTCCATACAGGAAGAAAACCTGGAGCGACGTTTCCGTCTTGCCGCGCTGCGTTCCGAACGCGCCGAGTTGTATCATCTGCGCGCCACACGAGAAATCAGCAATGAAACATTGCAAAAGCTGCTGCACGACCTGGATTTGATGGAAGCGCTACTGATAGAAAATCAGTAGTCCTTGTGGCCCGGTGGCGCCATGCTTACCGGGCCTACAAGTAGGCCGGATAAGGTGCTTGCGCCGCCATCCGGCAAGGGTTTTAACCCATGGTTTACGGTTGTTTCAGCCAAAACCCTTCGCAACAGGTTAACCATGCCCGGGCGCTGTGCGACAGATACACGCCCTCTCGCCAAATCATGCCTAACTGCCAGCGGAGATCACTTTCCAGCGGTAGCCAGCGCAGCGTGGCCTTATCCAGACGCTGACAAATCGGCTCCGGCAAAATGGCGATGCCGACGCCCGCTTGCACCATGGCGGCGAGAAAATCCCATTGCCCGCTGCGCACGGCAATCCGTGGTTTTACGTCATGCTGGCTAAATAAGGTCATCAACTGGCGGCTCAGGGCAAAGTCTTCGTTATAGATAAGAAGAGGATGCTCCGCCAGAGCTTCAGGCGCGATGGAGTCGCAGGTTGTCCACTGACCTGAACGGGGAACCAGCACGCACAGCGGATGACTGAACAGCGATAATGTCGTCAGCCCGCTCGCTTCTTCCACCGGGAGCGCGGTCATCGCAACATCCAGCTCGCCATTCATTACCGCCTGCTGTACCGTCAGGCCGCCAAACTCCGAAATTTTGAGTTCAACGCCAGGGTAGCGTTGTCGAAACAAACTGATTGGCCCGGCCATCAACATGCCGACCATCGGGGGAATACCCAGCCGCAGCACGCCCTTATTGAGATGGTTAATATCGCTCAACTCGGCCTCTAACTGGCGAAACTCAGCGAGGATCGCCAGACCGCGTTCAAACACCACGCGTCCGGTATCGGTCAGCAATAACTTACGTCCGTCGCGGATCAGTAGCGTACAGTTAAGCTCATCTTCAAGATTTTTCAGCATCTTGCTAATGGTGGGCTGGGTGACAAATAACTTCTCCGCTGCGCGGGTGAAACTTTGCTGGCGCACCACCTCGACAAAATAACGCAGCGTTCTGATATCCATGATTATTCCTTCCGACTATGCCTGCAATGATTTTAATTCATTTCTGCCCGTGACGGAGGTTCTCTATACTGGCGCTCCGTATTATTTTTCAGGACATTCCCTCATGGCTGTGGCGATAAGCCGCGTTACGCCTGCCGTTGTGCAACGACTCCAGGTACCGGTTCAGGTACTGCTCTATGCAGGTTTATTCATTTTTTCCCAATATCTTGTCTCCTGGCTGCACCTGCCGTTGCCCGCGAATCTGGTCGGCATGGTGCTTATGTTGGCGCTGATCGTTTGCCGGATTATTCCGCTTAGCTGGGTACGCGCAGGCGCACGCTGGCTGCTGGCGGAGATGCTGTTATTCTTTGTTCCCGCCGTCGTGGCGGTAGTGAACTATGCCCATCTGTTACTGGTGGACGGCTGGCGCATTTTCTCGGTGATAGCGATCAGTACCTTAATGGTACTCGGCGCGACGGCGTGGGTGGTGGATAAAGTGTATCGCTATGAGATGAGTAGGCTAAACCGTGAATAACGTTCAGTTAAGCGTACTGTGTCTGGTGATTACGCTGGGGATTTACTTCGCCAATAAGCGTCTGTATCGCCGTTTTCGCAAACTGCCGTTGATGCCATTAGTGTTGACGCCGGCACTGCTGGTGTTAATGCTGGTGTTCGGTCATATCTCCTGGCAAAACTATATTGGCGAATCGCACTGGCTATTGTGGCTGCTCGGCCCGGCGACCATTGCCTTTGCGGTGCCGGTGTACGATAACCTCGCGATTATCAAACGTCACTGGATGTCGCTCACCGCGGGCGTAGTGACGGCGACGGTGGTGGCGGTCACCAGTTCCGTTTGGCTGGCGCGTCTGTTCACGTTATCGGATGAGATTCAGCGTAGTCTGGCGGTACGTTCCGTTACCACTCCATTTGCGCTGGCGGCGGCAGAACCCCTGGGCGGGCAGCCGGATCTGGTGGCGCTGTTCGTGGTCGTCACTGGCGTGTTTGGCATGGCGGTCGGCGACGCGCTATTTTTGCGTCTCTCTATCCGGGAAGGCATGGCAAAAGGGGCAGGATTCGGCGCGGCGTCACATGGGGCGGGCACGGCGCGTTCCTATGAACTTGGTCAGCAGGAGGGCGTCGTCGCCAGTCTGGTCATGATGCTGTCCGGCGTGGTGATGGTACTGGCTGCCCCGCTGGTGGCGAGGATAATGTTCTGATTTTCCTCCGACCCACAGGGCCGGAGGAAACGGTAAGATTAATGCGCACGCCCTTGTTGTACGCCGAATCCCGTTTGGGAGCGGATAAACTGAGCGCGGAACTGCTCACGTTCACGGTTGCCTTCTGCCGAGTTATCGGTGGCCGAGAAAAACCAGATCCCCAGGAACGCCACGCTGATAGAGAACAGCGCCGGATACTCATACGGGAAGATCGCTTTTTCGTGACCGAGGATCTGCACCCAAATGGTAGGGCCAAGAATCATCAGCACCACCGCTGTCAGTAAACCTAACCAGCCGCCCAGCATAGCGCCGCGCGTGGTCAGTTTTGACCAGTACATGGAAAGCAGAATGATGGGGAAGTTGCAGCTCGCGGCGATAGCAAACGCCAGGCCCACCATAAAGGCGATGTTCTGATTTTCAAACAGGACGCCGAGGATAATGGCGATCACGCCCAGCACCAGGACGGTGATTTTCGACACCTTCAGCTCTTCACGTTCGGTTGCGCCTTTGCGGAACACGTTGGCGTACAAGTCATGCGACACCGCCGATGCGCCCGCCAGCGTCAGACCGGCGACCACTGCCAGAATGGTGGCAAACGCCACTGCCGAAATAAAGCCGAGGAACAGGTTGCCGCCTACCGCGTTGGCCAGATGCACCGCCGCCATGTTATTGCCGCCAATCAGCGCGCCCGCGGCATCTTTATAGGCGGGATTCGCCCCCACCAGCATGATAGCGCCGAAGCCGATAATAAAGGTCAGAATGTAGAAATAGCCCATAAAACCGGTGGCGTAGAACACGCTCTTGCGCGCTTCGCGGGCATCGCTGACCGTAAAGAAACGCATCAGAATATGCGGCAATCCGGCGGTGCCGAACATCAGTCCCAGACCCAACGACAATGCCGAAATCGGATCTTGCACCAATCCTCCTGGGCTCATAATCGCCGTGCCTTTCGGGTGTACCGCCATGGCTTCGGTAAACAGATTATTGAAGCTAAAGCCGACGTGTTTCATCACCATAAAGGCCATAAAACTGGCGCCAAACAGCAACAGGACGGCTTTGATAATTTGCACCCACGTTGTCGCCAGCATCCCGCCGAACAGCACGTACATCATCATCAGCACGCCGACCAGTACTACGGCGATGTGATAGTTGAGGCCGAACAGCAGTTCAATCAGTTTACCGGCGCCGACCATTTGGGCGATGAGATAAAGCGCCACCACTACCAGGGAGCCACAGGCCGAAAGAATACGGATTGGCCCCTGTTTCAGGCGATAAGAGGCAACGTCAGCAAAAGTATAACGTCCCAGATTACGCAGGCGCTCGGCAATCAAAAACAGGATGATTGGCCAGCCGACAAGGAAGCCCAGCGAATAGATCAGCCCGTCATAACCGGAGGTAAACACCAGAGCGGAAATGCCGAGAAATGACGCGGCAGACATATAGTCGCCGGCAATCGCCAGGCCGTTCTGGAACCCGGTGATATTGCCGCCTGCGGTGTAGTAGTCGCTACGGGAACGTACGCGTTTAGAGGCCCAGTAGGTAATACCGAGCGTAAACACGACGAAAATCAAAAACATGATAATCGCCTGCCAGTTGGTGGGCTGGCGTTCAACCGCGCCGCTAATGGCATCCGCCGCATGAGCGGCGAAGGGGAGTGCGGCGGCAAGCGCCGTCAGAACTCTCTTCATAATGCTTTCACCTCATGCAGTACGGCGTTATTAAGACGATCGAATTCGCCATTCGCCCGCCAGATATAAATTCCGGTCAACACAAAAGAAATCACAATCACCCCGACGCCAATGGGAATTCCTCGGGTGACGCTGGTTCCCGCATGTAGAGGCGTGCCCAGCCAGCCAGGCGCGAAGGCGATCAGTAAAATAAAGCTGATATAAACCGCCAGCATGATAACCGACAGAATCGTGGCAAACCGTTGCCGTTTTTCAACTAATTCCCTGAAACGCGCACTGTCTTCTATCCGCTGATAAATTTGGTCATTCATCACAGAGCTCTCCAGAGGTCCCCCTGCGTCTTTCGCGCTACAGGCGCGTTGGCCGCACTCGCGCGCCCCAGCCACATAGTGAACTTGAACTATGCTGCTGAGGGTGTGCTCGCTTGCCGCCTTCCTGTAACACGAAATCCTTTGGGGGAGGGTTTTTTATATTTCCCTCTCCCGGTTTGAGAGAGGGCAGGGGTAGGGTCGTAGGCCGGATAAAACGCGTTCGCGTTGCCATCCGGCATTTATGGTTATGACGGCATCGCGATGGCCTGCTTCTCTTCGAGCAGTTTCTCCACCACGCCAGGATCGGCGAGAGTCGAGGTATCGCCCAGATTGCTGGTATCGCCCGCCGCGATTTTGCGCAAAATGCGGCGCATAATTTTGCCGGAACGGGTTTTTGGCAGTGAGTCGGTCCAGTGCAGCACGTCCGGTGTCGCCAGTGGGCCAATCTCTTTACGTACCCAGTTGCGCACCTCCGCGTACAGTTCTGGCGACGGCTCCTCGCCGTGGTTGAGCGTCACATAAGCGTAAATCGCCTGGCCTTTGATAGCGTGTGGAATACCCACCACCGCCGCTTCGGCGATCTTCGGATGCGCCACCAGCGCCGATTCGATTTCCGCCGTACCCAGACGGTGGCCGGAGACGTTTAACACGTCATCCACGCGACCGGTGATCCAGTAATAGCCGTCTTCATCGCGACGCGCGCCGTCGCCGCTGAAATACATATTCTTAAAGGTAGAGAAATAGGTCTGCTCAAAACGTTCATGATCGCCGAACAGAGTGCGCGCCTGGCCCGGCCAGGAATCGGTGATGACCAGATTGCCTTCCGTCGCGCCTTCTTGCGGATGGCCTTCGTTATCCACCAGCGCAGGCTGTACGCCAAAGAAAGGACGGGTGGCGGAACCGGCTTTCAGTTCGATAGCGCCCGGTAGCGGAGTGATCATAAAACCGCCTGTTTCAGTCTGCCACCAGGTGTCGACGACCGGACATTTTTCCTTGCCGATCTTCTTCCAGTACCATTCCCACGCTTCGGGATTGATCGGCTCGCCGACGGAACCCAGAATGCGCAGTGAAGAACGGTCGGTGCCTTCAATGGCTTTATCGCCTTCCGCCATCAGCGCGCGGATGGCCGTCGGGGCGGTATAGAGAATGTTGACCTGGTGTTTGTCGACCACCTGGCACATGCGAGCGGGCGTTGGCCAATTCGGCACTCCTTCAAACATTAAGGTGGTCGCGCCGCAGGCCAGCGGGCCATACAACAGATAGCTGTGCCCCGTCACCCAACCCACATCGGCGGTACACCAGTAAATATCGCCAGGGTGATAATCAAAGACATACTTAAAGGTGGTCGCGGCGTAGACCAGATAGCCGCCGGTGGTGTGCAGCACGCCTTTCGGCTTGCCGGTGGAGCCGGAGGTATAAAGGATAAACAGCGGATCTTCGGCATTCATCGCTTCAGGCTGGTGCTCAGGGCTGGCTTTTTCAATCAAATCGCGCCACCACAGGTCGCGGCCTTCTTGCCAGTCAATGTCGTTGCCGGTGCGCTTCAGGACGATCACATGCTCAACGCTAGTGACATTCGGGTTTTTCAGCGCGTCATCGACATTCTTTTTCAGCGGGATACTGCGTCCGGCACGTACACCTTCGTCAGCGGTGATCACCAGCCGCGAGCTGGAGTCGATAATGCGTCCGGCGACGGCTTCCGGCGAGAAGCCCCCGAAGATCACCGAATGCACCGCGCCGATGCGGGCGCAGGCCAACATTGCCACCGCCGCTTCCGGCACCATCGGCATATAAATCGCTACCACATCGCCTTTTTTAATGCCCAGATCCAGCAGTGTATTCGCGAAACGGCAGACATCGCGATGCAGTTCGCGATAAGAGATATGTTTACTCTGCGACGCGTCATCGCCTTCCCAGATAATGGCGGTGCGATCGCCATTTTCCTGCAAATGGCGGTCAAGACAGTTCGCCGCCAGATTCAGCGTGCCGTCCTCGTACCATTTAATCGACACATTGCCTGGCGCAAAGGAGGTGTTTTTCACTTTTTGGTACGGCGTGATCCAATCGAGAATTTTTCCCTGTTCGCCCCAAAACGTATCGGGGTCGTTAATAGACTGTTTATATTTAGTCTCATACTGCTCTGGATTTATCAGGCAACGATCCGCAATGTTGGCGGGAATGGCGTGTTTATGTGTTTGGCTCATGCTGTTGTTCTCCTTGTAGGATGTTAATAATATGTCGCATAAACGTTAAATGTAGGGTCTTAATAAGTTTTGTTTAGTATTTGGGCGACAGATCACGCAAAAAGGGAACTGTGCAAATAAGCAGCAATCTATTTTTTGATTGTGTCCCGCAAAATTAGATAAATTTTCGGGATAACATGACGTTATATGAAATTTTTTAAAAAAGTGATCCGTGTCCGGAAATCAGAAAAGAGAGGGAGTTTTGTCCAGGTTACTAACTCTAAAGTGGTATTTTACATACACTTACAATTGATTAAAGACAACATTTTGAGTGTGGTTATTTGTTACACATAGAGGAGATCAATGTAATAACAGTATTTGTGCGGTTGCTGTTATGGAAAACGATAAAAAATCGCCATTAAAGATAATGGCGCAATCTGGATGAGACCTCTATGGCAAGGAAAACACTACGCGCACGCCGTTTCTTCAGCCTTATATTTCCTTTTTTCTTCATTACCTCTGTTTACGCTGAGCAAACGCCTGAATCCGCAAAAACCGTTACTGTTGAAGCGAAAAATGAAACGTTCGCGCCTCAACACCCCGACCAATATCAGTCATGGAAAGCGACGTCAGAACAGTCTGCCCGTGAAGATGCGCTGGTGGAAGACCCTCGTCTGGTGATCCTGTGGGCGGGCTATCCCTTCTCCCGTGATTACAACAAACCACGCGGCCACGCGTATGCGGTAACTGACGTGCGCGAAACACTGCGTACCGGCGCGCCAAAAACGGCGGAAGACGGCCCGCTGCCGATGGCCTGCTGGAGTTGTAAAAGCCCCGATGTCGCGCGCCTTATCCAACAAGAAGGCGAAGACGGCTACTTCCATGGCAAATGGGCGCGAGGCGGCCCGGAAATTGTCAACGATTTGGGCTGTGCCGACTGTCATAACACCGCGTCGGACGATTTCGCCCAGGGGAAGCCAGCGTTAACGTTGTCGCGCCCCTATGCCGAACGGGCGATGGAGGCTATCGGCAAACCGTTTGATAAAGCGGGACGATTTGATCAGCAATCGATGGTCTGCGGCCAGTGCCACGTGGAGTACTACTTTGACGGTAAAAACAAAGCCGTTAAGTTCCCGTGGGATGAGGGCATGAAAGTCGAGAACATGGAGCAATACTACGACGCCATCGCCTTCTCCGACTGGACTAACTCTCTGTCGAAAACCCCGATGCTGAAAGCGCAGCACCCGGAATATGAAACCTGGAGCGCGGGCATTCACGGTAAGAACAACGTGACCTGTATCGACTGTCACATGCCGAAAGTACAGAACGCCGAAGGCAAGCTCTACACCGACCATAAAATCGGCAACCCGTTCGACAATTTCGCGCAAACCTGCGCCAACTGCCACACCCAGGACAAAGCGTCCCTGCAAAAAGTGGTCGCCGAGCGTAAACAGGCGATTCATGACCTGAAAATCAAGGTTGAAGATCAGCTGGTACATGCGCACTTCGAAGCGAAAGCCGCATGGGATGCGGGGGCGACAGACGCGGAAATGAAACCGATTCTGAACGATATTCGCCACGCGCAGTGGCGTTGGGATCTGGCGATTGCGTCACACGGTATTCATATGCATGCCCCGGAAGAAGGTCTACGGATGTTAGGCAGTGCGATGGATAAAGCCGCGGATGCCCGCACTAAACTGGCGCGACTGCTGGCGACCAAAGGCATTACCCATGAAATTCCGCTGCCGGATATTTCGACGAAAGAGAAGGCGCAGAAAGCGATTGGTTTGAATATGCAACAAATCAACGCGGAGAAGCAGGACTTCCTGAAAACGGTCGTACCGCAGTGGGAAGATCAGGCGCGTAAAAACGGTCTGTTAAGCCAATAACCTCACATGTGACAAATTTGCCGGATGACAGCGCAAGCGCTTTATCCGGCCTACAGAAGTCTTGTAGGCCTTAAAGCTGCGCGCCATCAGGCATTATGTAATGGAGTGAATATGAGCGTATTACGTTCGTTATTAACTGCTGGGGTGCTGGCGTCAGGCCTGTTCTGGAGCCTGAGTGGAATTACTGCCACGCCAACGCCGCAGGAGTCGGATCAACGCTGGACGGTCACCCAGCAGCGTAATCCGGATGCTGCCTGTCTGGACTGTCACAAGCCGGACACCGAAGGTATGCACGGTAAACATACGGGCGCTATCAACCCGAACAATAAATTGCCGATAACCTGTACCAACTGCCACGGTCAACCGTCGCTTCACCACCGTGAAGGGGTGAAAGATGTGATGCGTTTTAACGACCCGATGTATACGGTAGAGCAGCAGAACAGCGTCTGTATGTCCTGCCACTTGCCTGAACAACTGCAAAAAGCGTTCTGGCCGCACGATGTTCATGTTACTAAAGTGACCTGCGCCAGTTGCCATTCCCTGCATCCGCAGCAAGACACGATGCAGACGCTAAGCGAGAAAGGGCGGATCAAAATATGCGTGGATTGCCACAGCGATCAGCGTACTAACCCGCACTTTAATCCGGCGTCCGTTCCGTTGCTTAAGGAGCAGCCATGAGTTGCACCCGACGTCAATTTATTACCCGCGTCGGCGCGCTGGCGGCGGTCAGTGGGATGGCAGGACGCGTTGTAGCGAACACGTTGAATATTAATGGCGTGCGTTATGGCATGGTACACGATGAGTCATTATGCATCGGCTGCACGGCCTGCATGGATGCCTGTCGGGAAGTCAACAACGTGCCGGAAGGCGTATCGCGCCTGACGATTATTCGCAGCGAGCCGCAGGGGACGTTTCCTGATGTGAAATATCGCTTCTTCCGCCACTCGTGCCAGCATTGCGACCATGCCCCCTGCGTTGACGTCTGCCCGACGGGGGCATCATTCCGCGATGCCGCCAGTGGTATTGTCGACGTGAACCCGGACCTTTGCGTCGGCTGTCAGTACTGCATTGCCGCGTGTCCCTACCGCGTGCGCTTTATCCATCCGGTCAGTAAGACGGCGGATAAGTGCGATTTCTGCCGGAAAACCAACCTGAAAGCGGGCAAACAGCCCGCCTGCGTTGAGTCATGTCCAACGAAGGCGCTGACGTTTGGTAATCTGGACGATCCCAACAGCGATATCTCCCGTTTGTTGCGGCAAAAAACCACCTATCGTTACAAGCTGGCGCTGGGCACAAAACCGAAGGTCTACCGCGTTCCCTTTAACTATGGGGAGGTGAGCCAATGACATCCGCTTCTGCATTTCATTTTGCATCACTGGTGTGGGACTGGCCCATCGCCATCTATCTGTTTCTGATTGGCATCTCCGCCGGACTGGTTACGTTGGCGATTCTGCTGCGCCGCTTCCATCCTGAGGCGGGCGGTTCGGACAGCACGCTGCTGCGCACCACGCTGGTGTTAGGGCCGGGGGCGATTATTCTTGGTCTGCTGATTCTGGTCTTCCACCTGACGCGCCCGTGGACCTTCTGGAAGCTGATGTTCCACTACAGCTTTACCTCGGTGATGTCGATGGGGGTGATGCTGTTCCAGCTGTACATGGTGGTGTTAGTGCTGTGGCTGGCGAAAATCTTTGAAAAAGAGGTGATTGCCCTGCAGCAGCGTTGGCTGCCGCGGTCAGGGATCGTGCAGAAAGTGCTGACGCTGATCGCGCCGTTTCATCGCGCGCTGGAGACGTTAATGCTGGTACTGGCGGTTCTGCTCGGGGCGTACACCGGCTTTCTGCTGTCGGCGCTGAAATCCTATCCGTTCCTGAATAACCCGATCCTGCCGGCGCTGTTTCTGTTCTCCGGGATTTCCTCCGGCGCGGCGGTGGCGCTGATCGCCATGGCGTTACGCCATCGTAGCAACCCGCACAGCACTGAAGCGCGCTTTGTGCATCGCATGGAGGTTCCGGTGGTATGGCTGGAAATTTTCCTGCTGGCGGCGTTCTTCGTCGGTCTGGCGCTGGGCGATGACGGCAAAATGCGCGCGCTGGCGGCGGCGCTGGGCGGCGGATTCTGGAGCTGGTGGTTCTGGCTTGGCGTCGTAGGGCTGGGATTGATTATCCCGATGCTGCTGAAACCCTGGGCAAATCGTAGCGTCACGTTTCACGGCGTGCTGGCCGTTTGCGGCGCCAGTTTGACCGGCGTGCTGCTGCTGCGCTTTTTCATTCTTTATGCGGGACAGCTAACGGTTGCATAATCTGGACATCTTCCTTCCTGAAGCCGGATTTCTGGCGCTGTTGTTGAGTCTCGGGGTCAACGTGTTGACCCCGCTGGCGACGTGGTGCGGGATGGCGCAGCATTGGCGCGGCGTCATGCGCCTGACGACCTGCGGCGCGTGGACGGCGTTCACGCTGCTGCTACTGGCGTTTGCGATTCTGGTTAGCTGTTTTCTGACCAGCGATTTTTCGGTCGTTTATGTTGCGCAGCATAGCCATAGCCAGTTGTCATGGGGACTGAAACTGGCGGCGGTATGGGGCGGTCATGAAGGCTCGCTCCTGCTGTGGGCGCTGCTTCTTTCGGGGTGGACGGCGCTATTCGCCTGGCGCTCCCGGCATGAATCTGACGCGCTTGTTCCGCTGACCCTGAGCATCTTGTCCCTCATTATGGCCTCGCTGCTGCTATTTATTGTGCTGTGGTCCGATCCGTTCCTGCGTATTTTCCCTCCCGCCATGGAAGGGCGCGACCTTAATCCCATGCTGCAACATCTGGGGCTGATCTTACATCCGCCGCTGCTCTATCTGGGTTATGGCGGCCTGATGACCGCGGCGAGCGTAGCGCTGGCTTCGCTACTGTGCGGCGGCTTTAACGCCGCAACCGCCTGGGTGTGCTGGCGCTGGGCGTTACCCGGCTGGTGCGCTCTGACGCTGGGGATCATTCTCGGATCGTGGTGGGCGTATTGCGAACTGGGCTGGGGCGGCTGGTGGTTCTGGGACCCGGTGGAAAATGCCTCATTGTTGCCGTGGCTTGCCGCCAGCGCGTTGCTGCACAGTCTGTATGTCAGCCGCCAGCGCGGGAGCTTCCGTCACTGGTCGTTGCTGCTGGCGATACTGACGCTGATCCTCTCGTTGCTGGGAACGCTGATTGTGCGTTCCGGCATTCTGCTTTCCGTCCATGCTTTTGCGCTGGATAACGTGCGCGCGGTGCCGCTGTTTACCCTTTTTGCCGCGTTAAGTCTGGCATCGCTTGCTCTGTACGGCTGGCGGGCGCGGGAGCCGTATCCGGCGGCGCGTTTGGGCGGCGGAAAGTGCGAAACGCTCATTCTGACGACGCTGCAGCTCTTTAGCGCCGTCTTGTTGATCGTGCTGGTCGGGACGCTCTACCCCATGATTTATGGTTTGATGGGCTGGGGAAGGCTTTCGGTGGGCGCGCCCTATTTTAATCGCGTCACGCTGCCGTTTGGCCTGCTGATGCTGGTGGTTATCGTGCTGGCGACAATCAGAAGCCGCAAAGTCTCTGTGCATCGTCAGCTTCCGGCATTGCTGGCGCATACGGGCGTATTTATCTTCGCCGCCGGGATCATGGTTTCCAGCGGTAGTCGACATGAAATCAGTCTTAACCTCAGCCCCGGTCAGCAGGTGGTACTGGCGGGCTATACCTTTCGTTTCGAGCGTCTGGATCTGGAGGCCAAAGGCAACTACACCAGTGAAAAAGCGCGGATCACGTTGTGGCGGAATGAAAAACGCATTGGCAGCCTGCAGCCTGAAAGGCGCTTCTATGCCGCGCGTCGTCAACAGATGATGGAGCCGGGGATTCACTGGAATCTGCTACATGACTGGTACGCGGTGATGGGCGAAAAAACCGGCCCGGATCGTTACGCCATGCGCTTATACGTGCAGACCGGCGTGCGCTGGATCTGGGGTGGGGGATTGTTGATGGTGTGTGGCGCGCTGCTGAGCGGATGGCGGGGGAGGAAGCGTGATGCGTAAATTACTCACAGCGTTGCCGGATGGCGGCGTAAACGCCTTATCCGGCCTACAGGATGCGCAAACCGTAGGCCGGATAAGCGTAGCGCCATCCGGCAGAAAGTTTTTACTCTTAACGATCGTCCTGTTTTTAATCACCTTCGCCACCCACGCCCAGGTGGTGGATACCTGGCGCTTTGACAATCCACAACAGCAGGAAAAAGCGCTATCTATTGCCAGTCAACTGCGCTGTCCGCAGTGTCAGAACCAGAATTTGCTGGAATCCAATGCGCCCGTGGCGGTCAGTATGCGCCATCAGGTTTACAGCATGGTGGCCGAAGGTAAAAGCGAAGCGGAAATCACCGCCTGGATGACCGACCGTTATGGTGATTTCGTACGCTACAACCCGCCGTTGAATGAGCAAACGCTGCTGTTGTGGGCGCTGCCGTACCTGCTGTTATTGCTGGTGGGTGTGGTGGCCTGGCGGGTGAGAAAGCGTCAGCACGCAGAAAAGGGGGAACAATGAGCCAGTCTGAACACTCCACTGCGCCGTTACGTCCCATGCCCGTAAAGCGTCTGGCGGCTGCGGCGGTGTTGATGGTGGCTGCCTGTGTCGGCGGCTATCTGATGACGCCGAAATGGCAGGCTGTGCGTAGCGAGCAACAGCGTCTGGCCGATCCGCTACGTGACTTTACGAACCCGCAAACGCCAGAGGCGCAGCTTTCCAGGCTGCAAGAAAAAATCCGCGCCAATCCGCAGGATAGCGAGCAATGGGCGCGGCTGGGCGAGTATTATCTCTATCGCAATGCGTATGACAATGCGCTGCTGGCATATCGTCAGGCGTTGCGTCTGCGAGGCGATAACGCGCAGCTTTTCGCCGCGCTGGCAACGGTGCTGTATTACCAGGCCGGGCAACATATGACGCCTGCGACGCGTGAAATGATTAATAAAGCGTTAGCGCTGGATGCGACAGAAGTGACCGCGCAGATGCTGCTGGCGGCGGATGCGTTTATGCAGGCGGATTATGCGCAAGCCGTGTCGCTGTGGCAAACCTTACTGGATGCTAACTCGCCGCGAGTGAATCGCGCGCAGCTGGTAGAGGCCATTAATTTGGCTAAATTGTTACAAAATCGGCAGAAATAATTTTTTCTTTTTTGTGACTTTTGTCATGTGTGCTGTTTAAAAAAACGGCGAATGAGACACAAGTAAAAATTAATTACCTCAGTGTATTATTCGTTTTTGACGAAGTAAAAAACTTTCCATAACAAATAGTTATTCATCATTAACGCCATAAACTCGCGTTATTATGCATAAAAACAGCCAAAAGCCCTGTTATGAAAGGGTTGCGCAAGACGCTATGCAAATGATACTGATTATGCGCGTTAAAAAACTCTACAAACCAACGCAACACAAATCATACCCTTTCAGTATGTATTGCTCTCATGCTTTCGGCGGAGAGCAACGCTTCATCGAGGAAGTCTGTTGTTATGAAAAATTTGAAAGTCAGCCTGGCCTGGCAAATTTTGCTGGCTATGGTGCTGGGCATTCTGTTGGGCAGCTATCTGCATTATCACAGTGACAGTCGTGAATGGCTGATTGCCAACCTGCTGTCGCCTGCTGGCGATATCTTTATCCACCTGATTAAAATGATCGTCGTGCCGATCGTGATCTCGACTCTGATTGTCGGCATCGCCGGCGTTGGCGATGCGAAACAGCTAGGCCGTATCGGCGCCAAAACCATTCTCTATTTTGAACTGATCACCACGGTGGCGATTATCCTCGGCATTACGCTGGCGAATGTCTTTCAGCCAGGCTCAGGCATTGATATGTCGCAACTGGCGACCGTCGATATTTCGAAATACCAGAACACCACGGCGGAAGTACAAAGTCATGCGCATGGGCTGATGGGGACGATACTGTCGCTGGTGCCGACCAATATTATCGCATCGATGGCCAAAGGGGATATGCTGCCAATTATCTTTTTCTCGGTCCTGTTTGGGCTGGGGTTGTCGTCCCTGCCGGCAACGCACCGCGAACCGCTGGTGACGGTATTTCGTTCCATCTCTGAAACCATGTTTAAAGTCACCCATATGGTGATGCGCTATGCGCCAGTGGGCGTTTTTGCGCTGATCGCCGTCACGGTGGCGAATTTTGGTTTCGCGTCGCTGTGGCCGCTGGCGAAACTGGTGCTGCTGGTACACTTTGCCATTATCTTCTTTGCGCTGGTGGTGCTGGGCATCGTGGCGCGCCTGTGCGGGTTAAGTATCTGGATTCTGATTCGCATTCTGAAAGATGAATTGATTCTGGCGTATTCGACCGCCAGCTCCGAGAGCGTACTGCCGCGCATTATCGAGAAGATGGAAGCTTACGGCGCGCCAGCCTCTATCACCAGTTTCGTGGTACCGACCGGTTACTCATTTAACCTCGACGGCTCCACGTTATACCAGAGCATCGCCGCCATTTTTATCGCGCAGCTATACGGTATCGACCTGTCGTTGTGGCAGGAAATTGTACTGGTGCTGACGCTGATGGTGACGTCGAAAGGGATTGCCGGCGTGCCAGGCGTTTCCTTCGTGGTGTTACTGGCGACGCTGGGCAGCGTGGGCATTCCGCTGGAAGGGCTGGCGTTTATCGCCGGTGTCGACCGTATCCTCGACATGGCGCGTACTGCGCTAAATGTGGTGGGGAATGCGCTGGCGGTGCTGGTGATCGCCAAGTGGGAACACAAGTTTGACCGCAAAAAAGCGCTGGCCTATGAGCGCGATGTGCTGGGCAAATTTGATAAAACCGCCCAATAACGGATTGCCGAATGGCGCTTTGCTTATCCGGCCTACAGCGAAAGAAAATGTAGGCCGGATAAGGCGTTCACGCTGCCATCCGACAACCTGCTCCGGGTTGCCTGATGGCGCTACGCTTATCAGGCCTACAACGACTACGTTCATCCGGCAATAAACATCAGCCATTTGTTAGCGTTTCGAACTCTTCGCAACCGGTATCAAACCCTTCCAGACAGCTTAGATTCAACCAGTGCAACGCCTTCTGCTTGTTCTTTTCAATAAAGCCCGGTTCTCCGTTTAAAAACATCATTCCCGCCCAGTATTCTGAATAGCCGGTACGGGAAATGGCGGAACTGCGTTTGAAATACCAGGCGGCTTTTTCATCATCGGCGGCAATGCCCACGCCGTTGGCGTAAATCAGGCCAAGCAACATTTGCGCATCCACCGCGGAGTCGTTATCCAGATCTTCAGAGGCCTTTTGCAGCAGCGAGATGGCTTTTGGGTAGTCCGGGCGCCCGGCCTGGGTGTTGACCAGGATCCGCGCCAGCGTAATTTCTCCCGCTTTACTGCCCGCGTTAGCCGCCTTTTCAGCCAGCTTTTTCGCGTCGGGATAATCCAGGCTTACCGGATTAGTGATTTTGATTTGCGCCAGTAGCGCGCAGGCGTCGGCGTCGCCACTGTCGGCGGCTTTTTGCGCCCAGTATTCAGCTTTGTTCAAATCGCCATAGCTCAACCAACTGTCGGCCAGAAAATATTGCGCGCGTCTGTCACCTGCCTCTGCTGCCTGCAAATACTGGCTACCCGGCTCAGGATCTGCGGCATGGGCAAAGAATGTCATAAACAACATCAATGCAAGAAGTAGTTTCATTTTGAATTTTATTTAGGGTACGGAAAAGACAGTATAAAGAGATCGTATGGATAAAAAAACAGCCTCCGGGCGGAGGCTGTTATAGGGAAAATGCCTGATGGCGATGCTAATGCATCTTATCAGGCCTACAGTAGACGCAGGCCGAATAAAGCATTCTGATGCCGCCATCCGGCAGATCAACCCATTGCGCTTTCGCGCAGGCGGGTTTTCAGCTTGTTGTACTCATCAATCACATACTGCTCGGCGGCTCGCTGATCGGCGATCGGCTCAACGCGTACGGCGCAGTATTTGTACTCCGGCGTTTTGGTAATCGGGCTGAGGTTTTCAGTCACCAGCTCGTTACAGGCGCCAATCCACCACTGGTAGGTCATGTAAATCGCCCCTTTGTTCGGGCGATCGCTGACCTGCGCGCGGGTGATGATTTTACCTTTGCGCGAATGAACCCACACCAGCGCTTCATCTTCAATGCCCAGACGCGCGGCGTCGGTGGTATTGATTTGCGCATAGCCCGGTTCATCGGCCAGCGCGGCCAGCGCCGCACAGTTACCGGTCATTGAGCGGCAGGAGTAGTGGCCGACTTCGCGCACCGTCGACAGTACCATCGGGTACTCTTCGGTGAGTTTATCGATAGGCGCTACCCAGTCGCAGGTGAAGAACTGCGCCAGACCGTTGGGGGTATCGAACTTCTCTTTAAAGAGGTACGAGGTTCCCTGATCGGCATCCGACGTGTCGCGGCATGGCCACTGGATATAGCCCAGTTCGCCCATCTTCTCGTAAGTGGCGCCGTAGAAATCCGGGCACAGATGACGCAACTCATCCCAGATTTCCTGGGTATTGTTGTAGTGCATCGGATAGCCCATCCGGGTGGCGATTTCACTGATAATCTGCCAGTCGGTTTTCAGATCCCACTTCGGTTCAACGGCTTTAAAGAAGCGCTGGAAGCCACGGTCAGCCGCAGAGAAGACGCCTTCATGCTCGCCCCACGAGGTGGAGGGTAAAATCACATCCGCCGCCGACGCGGTTTTGGTCATGAAGATATCCTGCACGATGACCAGTTCCAGATCCTCAAACGCTTTACGTACTGCAGAGAGTTCCGCATCGGTTTGCAGCGGATCTTCACCCATAATGTACGCCGCGCGCACTTCGCCATGCGCCGCACGGTGCGGCAGCTCGCTGATGCGATAGCCGGTATGCGCAGGCAGACTTTCTACGCCCCAGGCTTTAGCGAACTTCTCGCGGTTTTCCGGGAACTTAACGTACTGGTAGCCCGGATAAGTATCCGGGAGCGCGCCCATATCGCACGCGCCCTGAACGTTGTTCTGGCCGCGAACCGGGTTAACGCCCGCGCTTGGCTTGCCGAGGTTGCCGGTCAGCATCGCGAGGCTGGTCAGTGAACGCACGGTTTCCACACCCTGATAGAACTGAGTGACGCCCATACCCCACAAGATCGCTGCGCTTTTCGCGCTGGCATACATCCGCGCCGCCTGACGAATTTCCTGTGCGCTCACGCCAGTGATCTCTTCGACGGACTCCGGCGTATAGCCTTCGACAATCTTACTGTACTCTTCAAAACCTTCGGTACGGCTGGCGACAAACGCTTTGTCGTACAGGTTTTCTTCAATAATGACATGCCCCATGGCGTTGAGCAGCGCGATATTCGAGCCGTTTTTCAACGCGATATGCATGTCAGCGATGCGCGCGGTTTCAATTTTGCGCGGATCGCAGACGATAATTTTCGCCCCGTTGCGTTTAGCGTTAATCACATGATTCGCCACGATAGGGTGGGAATCCGCCGGGTTATACCCGAAGACGAACACTAAATCAGTGTTATCAATTTCGTTGATCGCATTACTCATTGCGCCGTTACCGACCGATTGGTGCAGACCTGCAACCGATGGGCCGTGTCAGACGCGAGCGCAGCAGTCAACGTTATTGGTACCAATAACGGCGCGTGCGAATTTTTGCATTACATAGTTGGTTTCATTTCCGGTACCGCGAGAGGAGCCGGTTGTCTGGATTGCATCCGGACCGTACTTCGCTTTGATGGCGCTCAAACGTTCAGCGACGTAATTGAGCGCTTCATCCCAGGAAACAGATTCCAGTTTGCCGCCACGCTGGCGACGGATCATTGGGGTTTTCAGGCGCGGGGTCAGGATCTGGGTATCATTAATAAAATCCCAGCCGTAGTAGCCCTTCAGACACAGGGTACCCTGGTTGGTTTTCCCCTGCGCCGCCTCAGCCCGGACGATTTTGCCGTTATCGACCACCAGATTGATTTTGCAACCTGATGCGCAATACGGGCAAACCGTGACGACTTTTTTCATCGGTTTCGCTCCAGTTAATCAAATCGCGCATACGCGCTGTCGCCCTCAGTATGCATGTTTTATGCCACTTTTTTAGTATGGGCTTTCCCTGATATTACGGGCGAATTTTGCTCAAAACCCTGACGAAAAACAGGCTATCGTCAGTTTTGACGTGTCGAAAGAAAATGCCGCATGACATTTATTATGGGGAGAAACGCTGAGCGCAGGCCAGATAAGGCGGAGCCGCCATCCGGCAATCTGCTCTGCCTGAAGTGGAAATTACCCGGATGGATAGACTCAAGGCCAGGGAACGCGTTGAGACTAACGCCAGGATAGAACAGGCCGCGGCAGGCAGTGCCATACCGCGGCCCGGCTTCAGAGGAGGCTGAAAAGGATTATCGCGGCAAAAATAGCGGCAATAACGAGATATTTCAGCGCGTAATAGAGAGTGCGGTTTTTCTTTTTCAGCCGTTGCCCGGCATCGCGTGCTGCGTGAACGTATTTAAAGATGCGATTAATCGCACCGGTGCGATCGTTCTCGTCGTTTGGCGAACTGGCGGCGGACATCAACGATGCGCCGACCCAGTGGTTTACGCTCTGCGCCCAGCGCCATTTCATTGGACGCTCAATATCGCAAAAGAGGATAATACGCGTCTGCTCAGTTTTATTTTCCGCCCAATGAACGTAGGTTTCGTCGAAGATGACGGCTTCGCCGTCGCGCCAGCTATGGCGCTGTCGATCAACTTCAATAAAACAGCGGTCGTCATTCGGTGTGCTTAATCCAAGATGGTAACGTACTGAACCGGCATAGGGGTCGCGATGTTTTCCCAGATAGGCTCCGGGAGGCAACTCGGCGAACATCGCCGCTTTAATAGAGGGGACGCTGTTGACCAGCTTTGTCGTTATCGGGCATAACGTTTCCGCCGACGGGTGGGCATCGGAATACCATTTAAGGTAAAACCGTTTCCAGCCGCGCTTGAAAAAGGTGTTGAATCCGGCGTCGTTATTGGCCTGCGCGGCTTTTATGTGATGCTGAAGCCGTAGCGCCTCTTCACGAATCACCTGCCAGTTTTCTGTCAGCTTCTGCAGCTCTGGAAATGCCGTGGTATCAAAGTACGGCTGCTTTGCCGGTAACGTTGAGAAGCGAGTCATGAACATATTGATCGGCGCCATAAACGTCGAGTGGTCAAAGAGCTGACGGGAAAGTTTTTGTTTTTCCACCCCGCGTGAATGCGCATAAATGACGCTGATAATAAAAATACCGATAATGATTGCTGCGAACATAACGTCACTGTCCTTCTAAGAAAACCTCATCCCGGGATTTTCAGGCAACCCTCCCGGTGATGCCAAAGAGAAAAGTGTAGTTCGTTGACAATAAATTTACATTTCTACAACTTAAAAGGGCCATTTTTGCTAAAGAAGCGAGTCAGCCCGTTTAACCTTTATCCAGGCTTGTCGACAGTAGAATTGAGATGACTCCGCTACTTCACCCGGTGATGGCTGATTACGTTATGCCTTATCTCCCGATGACGGCTGCCAGATCACAATGCTTTCGTAAACCGAAAATGACTTTGCTTGTAACCTTCGCGAAGATAAAAACGGTGTGCATCGCGGCGTTTAATATTTGTGGAAAGCTCCGTTAGCTCGGCGCCCGCCTGACGTGCTTCTTCTTCTGCCCAGGCCAGAAGCTGACTGCCAATTTTTTGTCCCCGCATCGGCGGTAATACCACCAGCTCCTGAATTTCGCCAATCCAGTTGGCATGATGGAGATGAAACTGCATATGCAGGCTGATCATGCCGACTACCTCTCCGTTGCGCAGCGCTAAACGATAATGAAAGTTGGGGTCCAGTAAATTAGCGGCGAATCCATCCCTGAAAGCCTGATAATCAAGCTCATTTTTAAGTAACTCACAGATAAGCGCGTAAACAGAATCGGTATCCTCTGTTGTCGCGTGGCGTAATTCACAGACTGACATAATGTCCTCCCGATGCTTCATCAGGATCAACCATCTTTCGGCAGACTGTAGCAAACTACCGTCATTATTTATTCTATGACAGTTAAACGGCGGATAACGTGCAGCCAAAGATCACTCTGATGGCAAGGGGGAGGGCGAGCCTCCCGGGGAGTTAGGTGGCAGGCTGATGTTTAACCACGTTAATCATCCACGGCACACCGAAACGATCGCTGACCTTGCCGAAACCCTGCGCCCAGAAAGTCTCCTGCCAGTCCATTTCGATTTGCCCTTGTGCGGCAAGGTTATCAAACCAGCGCTTCCCTTCTGCTACATCCTGGGTATCAAGCACCAGCGTAAAGCCGGAATAATGCGCCGTTCCCGACGCGCTGGCATCACTCATCATGATATCGCTGCCGGCAATGTGCATGTTGGCGTGGGCGATAGCAGTATCGGGAAAGCGCATTCCTGACGGGCAGCCCTCTTCGTTATCCGCCGCCGAGGGGGGCATTTCACCGAAGCTGAGTTTATAAAGCAGTTCTGCGCCTAACGTTTGTTGATAATACGCGATGGCGTCGGCACAGTTGCCGGCAAAAGAGAGATAGGGACTTAACGGCATGATGGTTACCTCAGGTAAGAGATGCTCGTTAAGTGTAGTTCGAAATTGGCACAATATTGTCGGTGGCAGGGCCGCTCAGGCCCGGTAAGCGAGGCGCTACCGGGCAATGACACGGTAAATCAGTTCTTTTTCACGAACTCGGATTTCAGTTTCATCGGGCCAAAACCATCGATTTTGCAGTCGATGTTATGGTCGCCTTCAACCAGACGAATATTCTTCACTTTGGTGCCGATTTTCAGCATGGAAGAGCTGCCTTTTACTTTCAGATCTTTCACGATGGTGACGCTATCGCCGTCCGCCAGCAGGTTGCCGTTGGCGTCTTTGACAATCAGCTCATCGCTCTCCTGAGCGGGTTCCGCATCGTTCCATTCGTGAGCGCATTCCGGGCAGATGAACATGCCGTTATCTTCGTAGGTATATTCGGAGTTACATTGCGGGCAGTGGGGTAATGACATGTTGGTATCCTCAAAAAGTCAGCGGGGGCAAACGCGCCCAAAAATGGCAGATCGCCGAAAAAGGCCGCAATTATACACAAAATCCTTAGCGTTGTCGGGACTATTGCCGCTTTTATAAAAGGGTCTGCGCCACGCCAGTCAGCAATGGTTTACACTCAAATAACCGCTTTTTTACTGTCACCACAGCGCATTAGGGCGTCCTTATTTACACCTTTTGACCGAATTGACATATATGTGTGAAGTTGATCACATATTTAAACCCTGTTAGGGTAAAAAGGTCATTAACTGCCCATTCAGGCGTCAACAGGTTCGGTTGTACAGTCCGTAACCGGACAGTGTAAGTAAACCTGCTACGCTTGTATGAGGGATAGCGTTCGCGCCCCTCCCTCCGCTCGACGGCGACGCTGGCGCGGTATGCCAGTGCCCGCCGTATATAGCGCTACAGGGCTTAGCCTATGAGGACAGCTATGCTGAAAAGGAAAAAAATAAAACCGATTACACTGGGCGATGTGACCATCATTGATGATGGTAAACTTCGCAAAGCGATTACCGCCGCCTCGCTGGGCAACGCGATGGAGTGGTTTGATTTTGGTGTTTATGGATTTGTTGCCTACGCGTTGGGTAAAGTCTTTTTCCCCGGCGCCGATCCCAGCGTCCAGATGATTGCCGCGCTGGCCACGTTTTCCGTTCCCTTCCTGATTCGTCCGCTCGGCGGGTTATTCTTTGGTATGCTCGGCGATAAATACGGGCGCCAGAAGATCCTGGCGATCACGATTGTGATTATGTCGATCAGTACCTTCTGTATCGGGTTAATCCCCTCTTACGCGACGATCGGTATCTGGGCGCCAATACTGTTGTTGCTGTGTAAAATGGCGCAGGGCTTCTCGGTTGGCGGGGAATATACCGGCGCGTCGATCTTTGTCGCGGAATATTCGCCGGATCGTAAACGCGGATTTATGGGAAGCTGGCTGGATTTTGGTTCCATCGCCGGGTTCGTGCTGGGCGCGGGCGTGGTGGTCTTAATCTCAACGATTGTCGGCGAGGAGAATTTCCTTGAGTGGGGCTGGCGTATTCCGTTCTTTATCGCCCTGCCATTGGGGATTATTGGTCTCTACTTACGCCATGCGCTGGAAGAGACGCCAGCGTTTCAGCAGCACGTGGATAAACTGGAGCAGGGCGACCGCGAAGGGTTGCAGGATGGGCCGAAAGTCTCCTTTAAAGAGATTGCCACCAAACACTGGCGTAGCCTGTTGTCATGTATCGGTCTGGTGATTGCCACCAACGTGACCTACTACATGCTGCTCACCTACATGCCGAGCTACCTGTCGCATAACCTGCACTATTCTGAAGATCACGGCGTGTTGATTATCATCGCCATTATGATCGGGATGCTGTTTGTGCAGCCGGTGATGGGGCTGCTGAGCGACCGTTTCGGTCGTCGTCCGTTTGTGATTATGGGCAGCATTGCGCTGTTCGCGCTGGCGATCCCGGCCTTTATCCTGATTAACAGTAACGTTATTGGCCTGATTTTTGCCGGTTTGTTGATGCTGGCGGTGATTCTGAACTGCTTTACCGGGGTGATGGCCTCGACATTGCCGGCGATGTTTCCGACGCATATTCGTTACAGCGCGCTGGCGGCGGCTTTTAATATCTCTGTATTGATTGCCGGTCTGACGCCAACGCTGGCGGCCTGGCTGGTGGAAAGCTCGCAGGATCTGATGATGCCGGCGTATTATTTGATGGTCATCGCGGTGATAGGCTTGATTACCGGTATTTCCATGAAAGAGACGGCCAATCGTCCGCTAAAAGGCGCAACGCCAGCGGCGTCGGACATCCAGGAAGCGAAGGAAATTCTGGGCGAGCATTACGATAATATTGAGCAGAAAATCGACGACATCGATCAGGAAATTGCGGAGCTGCAGGTCAAACGTTCGCGTCTGGTACAGCAACATCCGCGTATCGATGAATAAATTTCGCGCTTAAGGTTCGCTTAATCTCTCGCGGGCATACTCTCCTCCATACCTTTGGAGGAGAGCGTCATGAAAAGCTATATTTATAAAAGTTTGACGACCCTGTGTAGTGTGCTGATTGTCAGCAGTTTTATCTATGTGTGGGTCACGACGTATTAAACGCCTGTTATGCCTTTTTCAACAGCACCCAGGCACGGGTGCCTGTTCTTTCCGTACGGTTTTGCAGGAAAAACTGTCCCTGATGTAGCTGGGTGATGCGGCTGACGATACTCAGCCCCAGGCCAATTCCGCCATAACGGCTGTCCATCCGCACGAACGCTTCGCTTAGCTTCCCGCATTTGCTTTCATCAATACCCGGCCCCTCGTCTTCGACCGCCATAATAGCGTCGGGGTCGGCGCTAATGTGGATAGTGATATGGGTTCCTTCAGGGCTATAGCGATGCGCGTTTTCCACCAGATTTCGCAACAGCATACGCAGTAATGTCGCGTCACCGCGCACCACCACGTCCGCCGCGCTTTCCGGCAGCAACAGAGTTTGCTGGCGCGTTTCCAGCATGGTGTTCAGCTCATCGTAGGAGGGGAGGATCACATCTTCCAGCAGTTTTACTTCCTGATAATTCCCGGAAGAGAATGACTGGCCCACGCGCGCCAGTTGCAGAAGCTGGGAGACGCTATCCATCATCTGGTCAAGACGGGCGATAAGCGGCGCGACATCAACATTGTGGGTTTTTGACAATAATTCCAGATGCAAACGCACCCCCGACAGCGGCGTGCGTAGCTCATGGGCCACATCGGCGGTAAAAAGGCGTTCATTGTCGAGCGTGGTGGTCAAACGCGTAACCAGTTGATTGATCGCCGAGACGACGGACTCAATCTCAAGCGTGGAGCTGTGAATGGCGATCGGCGCCAGATTATCCGCCGTCCGCGCTTCCAGCTCTTTTTGCAGTTCGGCGAGCGGACGGGTAATACGCCGTACCGCCTGGTAACAAATTAGCAGCGTCAGGCTAACCATAAATACGCCGGGGACGATCAGGCTGGCGACCGCCTCGCGAATTTCGTGCATGATATGGCGATCGTTATTGCGATTATCCCGCAGCGCCTGCTCGAACAATTGGATTTGCTCAGTGCTTTCATGCCATAACCAGAAGGTACTGATTAACTGGAACACCAGCAGAATAAGACCAATTGTCAGCATTAAACGCTGGCGAAGGGTCATCGCTCTTCGCTGAAAACGCATCAGGCTCACTTAGCTTTCCTCAGTGGCAACCAGCATGTAGCCAAACCCGCGAACCGTGCGAATGCGCGACTTGCCGACTTTGTCGCGCAAATTATGTATATGCACTTCCAGAGTGTTGGTCGAGGGTTCGTTATCCCAGTTGTAGATATCGTTATAAAGAATTTCCCGGTGCACCGGACTGCCTGCCTTGAGCATCAATCGTGAGAGCAACGCGTACTCCTTAGGCGTCAGGGTCAGTTCCTGTCCATCCCTCCATGCCTGATGGCGGCCTATATTGAGCGTCAGATTGCCAACCGTCAGTTCACTTTCACCCTGGTTATTATGGCGGCGCAGCAGCGCGCGGATGCGGGCGTGCAACTCCTCCAGGGCGAAGGGTTTAACCAGATAATCATCTGCGCCGACATCCAGCCCGGTAATGCGATCGTTGAGCGTATCGCGGGCGGTCAGAATGAGTACCGGCAGGGTGTATTTTTTCTGTCGGATTCGCGTCAGGAAATGCAGGCCATCCTCATCGGGCAGCCCTAAATCCAGCACCATCAGACTGTAATGACCAGACTCCAGACTATGCTCGGCGGCACGCGCTGTCGAAACGCCATCACACGCATAGCCTTCGGTTTGCGCGGCGAGTATTAACCCCTGTAATAATAGCGTGTCGTCTTCAACAATCAGTATCTTCATTCGCTTAGTCTCCTGCACGGTTGCAGAATATCATCTGCGGCCTGGTAATACGTCGTTTGTACGCCGGTTAATCCCAGCATGGTTGAGAAAAGATTGTCCTGTGAATAATCCAGCGTGCTCGCCCGTTTTTGCAGGCAGGCCTGATCCACCTGATAACGCTGTTGATAATCTTTAGAAAGCCAAATGAGCATCGGGACATGTTTTTGCGTATCCGGCGCAATGGAATACGGCAAACCGTGTAAATAAACGCCATTTTCACCCAATGATTCGCCGTGATCGGAAAGATAGACCAGGCTGGTGGTGAATTTATCCTGATGAGATTTCAGCAGGTTAATGGCTTTATCTACAATATAGTCCACGTACAGCACGGTATTATCATAGGTGTTGATCAACTGCTGTTGGGAACAGTTCTGAATTTCGTTAGTGTCACAGGTTGGGGTAAATTTTTTAAACTGCGGTGGATAACGGTTGTAATAGGTTGGGCCGTGGCTGCCGATGGTATGCAGTACAATAACGCCATCGCCTTTCAAATGGTCGATATAGTCTTCCAGACCGTGAAATAACACTTCATCGTAGCACTCGCCGTCGATACATTGTCCGGGCAGGTTTAGTTCGGTGACATTTTGATGCGGAACGCGATCGCATGCGCCTTTACAGCCGCCGTCATTATCATTCCACAGTACGTTAATCCCCGCGCGCTGGATAATATCCAGCAGCCCTTCCTGGTGATGCGCCAGCTCTTCGTCATAATGTTTGCGCGGCATATCAGAAAACATGCAGGGAACGGAGATCGCGGTCGCCGTACCGCAAGAGGTGGTATGCGGGAAATAGATCACATCGTCTTTCGCCAGCCGCGGATTGGTGTCGCGCGGATAGCCGCCAAGAGAGAAATCATCGCCGCGCGAGGTTTCGCCAACGATGAGAATCGTCAGGTTTTTGCGATCGCCTTTCAGCATTAATGGATTGCGATGGGCATCCTCGCCAATGCGTACCAGCGGCAAATTCGCCAGCCGTTGATGCGAATACCATGACCAACTGGCGACAATACTGTTCGATGGGCTTAACGCTTTGATCAACTGTTTATTATTTCGAAATAGCGAGGCGTAATCTTTATAGAAAAAGGCGGCGACCAGAATAACTAATAAAATAGAGATCAGGACGCTGACCAGGCGGTAAAGCCCGCTACGTAAGCGCGGCGTCGCCGGACGGATTTTGACCCAGAAGGCAATCACGGCTGCCAGAACGCCGCTTAATCCCAGCGTCAGCACCATTTGCGGCGTCATCAGCGCAAAGGTTTCCGCGGGCGTGGTATCCATCATATTGGCGATCATGGAACGATCGATGATGATGCCGTAAGTCAAAATAAAATACTGCGCGGCAGCGCCGACCAGAATAAAAACGCAGGCCAGCAGTCGGTTTAGCCAAATAAATGAGGCCAGCGTCAGCACACTATTGACCACGCTAAACGCGACGACCGGCATGGAAATAAACACCAGCACATTGCGCAGCGAGTTTAACGGTAGGTCTTGTAGTACCTGCTTGTAGAACGCAATGTTCAGGCAGACGGCAATATAAAAGGAAAAAAGCAGAAGCCAGGCGATTTGCCCAAGAACAGGTCTTTTAAGAAAGCGCTTTAACATGTTGATGCGTCCATCGATTCGGTGACGCTAATCGTGACAAAGTAAAATTAAGTGAACCTTAAGAACTTAATGTTGGTGGTGGCCGGATAACCTGCGCTATCCGGCCTGTTGCGATAACATTAACTACACGTGGTCAATCCTGTTTAACCGGCGCATCCAGCGGATACGGGTTTTTGTGAATGCGGTTGTAGTTCAACGCATACAGCGCGGTGATCACCATCAACGTGACGAACGACCACATCACTTCTTTGGCGCCGGAACCGATGACCGCCCAGATGCAATACACAAACGCGACGAAGGTGATCAGCAGATACAGCGGGCGCGCTTTACCAAAGTGACCGTGGCCCAACAGCAACAGCGCGGCACAGGTGTAAAGATAAGGCACCAGGGTGAAGATAACCGACACGGAGGAGACCAGACCAAACTCTTTCGCGGCGTTCGGCGACATACTGCTGAACTGGAAGATAGTCATCAGCACGCCGACGATAAGCAACCCAGCCACTGGCGTACCGGCTTTATTAACCCGCGCGAAGATCGGCGGGAAGAGACCATCGTCCGCCGCCGCTTTTGCGGTTTGACCGGCAAGCAGCGTCCAGCCGCCGAGAGAGCCCAGGCAACCCGCTGCCGCACAGAAGGAAACAATAGCCCCTGCGGTATCGCCCAGCGCCATACGCGCCGCGTCACCGAAAGGCGATGCCGATACACGCAGCGCCGCGTTGGGGATCATCCCCATAATCGCCGTTGTGGAGAGTACATAGCAGACGGCGGCGATCAGTACCCCGCCGATGGTGGCGATAGGCACGTTGCGTTTCGGGTTTTTGACCACACCGGCCGCAACGGAGGCGCTTTCTACCCCGATGAATGACCACAGCGTAACGTTCAACGTGCTTTGAATTGCGCCGAAGGTATTCATGCCGCTCACGTTCCAGGCCGCCATATAGGTTTCGCCTTTAAACCAGAACCAGCCGAAGACCGCAATCCCTACGATAGGCACCAGCGCCAGTACGGTGGCGACGGCCTGTACGCGGGTAATCATTTTCGGCCCGACGATGTTCAGCAGAACAAAAATCCACAGCACCGCGACGCAGGTAAGCGTTAATACCAGCGGATCTTTCAGAATCGGGAAGAAATAGCTCAGATAGCCGACGCCGATAACGACCATCGCGATATTACCGATCCAGCATGCCAGCCAGTACAGCACGTTCGTTTGATAGCCCAAAAACGGCCCGAAGCAGCGGCGTGCGTAGGCATAGGAACCGCCGGGACTGGGATCTAAGGACGACATTTTGGCATAAACCATCGACAGCGCCAGGGCGCCGATGATAGTGACCAGCCATCCGTAGATTGCAATCCCGCCAGTGGCCGCCAGGTTGGCAGGGAGTAAGAATACCCCTGAACCCATAATATTCCCCGATACCATTAAGGTGACGGGGATTAGGCCCACTTTGTGAGCATCAGCATCCGAAGACATAATTTGGACTCCTGAAAAGGTGACTTCGTTACGATAAATTACGTCGTATCATACCCCCTCAGAATGCCGCTGAATTATGTCGGAGACGGGTTATCGCCAATGCTGTTATTATCGTGTCTTATCGTTGAGTGTAGAAAAATTAGGCAGCCGATCGTTCCCGATGTTGGCTAACATAATGCAGGGGGGTCATACCATAAAACTCTTTAAACACGGAAATAAAGTACGATGTGCTGTTATACCCACACAGCTGTGAGACTTGAGAGATATTCTTTCCGTCCATTAATAATTGGTTTACGGCATAACGCATTCGGCAGGTCGTGATTATTTGGCTATAACTGGTATTCTCGTTTTTGAGCTTTTTCTTTAACAAGCTTGGACTCAGGCACAGGCAACTGGCAACGGCGCTCAGATTCCAGTCTTTATGAATATCGCTCTGAATGATGTGGTAAACGCTGTCACTGATGCGGCTGCGCAGCATGTGCATTAACAAAGAAATAAATTTTTTGTGGTCAAGAAAGCGGGATAAAACGGTGAAAAGGAGCGCACGGGTACGTTCACTAACAATTTCATCCGGTGCTTCCATCGCGCTGTAGCGGGCGGCGACCCTGAAGATATCCGGCGTCAGACAGTTGGCGGTCAATAAGGGATCGGCGTTGCGTTGCCAGACGGGAAGGTGTGAGAGATCTTTATTCAGGAATTGTAAATAGTCTTTAATATTATTGCGACTCACTTGTATTACTAGCACGCTATTTAATGATGAAATGTCAATAACGTTATTTTCACAAGCCAGAATGGCCATATGATTCGCTTTTAAACTGATTGGCTCCTTACCATTTACTCGTAACCATGTATCTTTTTCGGTTAATAACACTATGCAAGGCTCGTTGCTGCAAATCCTCATACCCGAACTCCTGGAATATGAACATAAAAGACCGGATCTCGCCAAACGGGAGAGATAACGGGGACTGAGTCAATTGTGTGATGAATTGAAACTGCACTAAAATAACTTTCCTGAATAATATTACAATATTTGTACGATGAATTAGGGTGTACAAAAAGTTGTACGCGAGTGGAAACTTGTCATTTTTGTATAAAAAAAGCGCGGGATGGGGCCCGCGCAAAAAGGTATGACAGTATTATTGTTTTGCAGCAATACTCAGGGAATACATGCCATCCTCAAAAAAAAGACTCTTTGTGATTAGGCTTTCACGCACATAACGTGATATACGCCATCAATAATTTCCGTGCCTTCGGTTTCATGCTCAAAGCCAGGGAAGTGATGATCCCAGGATTGCAGTGAGCGTAAGTAACCCACCTGCGGACTGTTTTCATCGCCAAAGTTTTCGCCGGAGAGCAGCATCGGGATGCCTGGCGGGTAAGGAATAACGGAGTTCGCCGCAATGCGACCCGGTAGATTTTCAATCGCCACCATTTCAATATTGTCGTTCACGATCGCGTTGTAGGCGTCGCGCGGGGTAATCTCCGCAACCGGCAGGGTGGAATAGGCGGCGTTGAGACGGGCGCCCGGGTTATTTTCACGTAGCCAGGCAAACATTTTATCGCCCAGGTCATGAATACCCATGTTCGCGTAAGTGTCAGGATAATCCTGCACCAGTTCCGGCATCACCTGCGCCAGCGGCGTATTCGCGTCGTAATGATGTTTGAAGGAACACAGCGTGTTGATCAGCGTTCCCCATTTCCCGCGAGTTACCCCCATAGAGAACAGGAACATAATCTGGAAGTCGGTGGTGCGGGTCGGCACGATACCGTGGCGGCCAAGCCATGCTGTGACCAGCGCAGCAGGTACGCCGGATGCTTCCAGTTCGCCATCGTCGCCCATACCCGGCGCCAGGATACTGACTTTAATCGGGTCCAGCATACTCCAGTTATCCGGCAGGTCTTTAAAGCCGTGCCAGGTTTCCCCGGGGCGCATGACCCAGCAGTTCTGGTCGGTGGCCAGCAGTTTTGCCGGCGCGTCGGCGAAGTCATACGTTTTACCGGTTTGTGGATCGGTGACGACGTCTTTATTCCACGGTTTAAAGAACCAGTCGCCTTCATCGGTAAACTCTTTATAAAGACGCGCCATCGCCTGACGGAAATCAACTGCTTCGTCAATCACCTCTTGAGTCAGGGACAGACCGCTGTTACCGTCCATCATCGATACCGCCACATCGTTGGATGCGCAGATGGCATATAACGGAGAGGTGGTGGCATGCATCATATATGCCTGGTTGAAGCGGGAGAAATTCACCGCGCCACGGCCTTCACGGACGTGAATGTAGGAAGCTTGTGAAAGCGCATTCAGTAGTTTGTGCGTGGAGTGGGTGGCAAACACAGTCGGACCGTTATGGTCGCCTGGCTCGCCGCGCATCGCGTAGTGATCGCAATAAATCGGGTTGAAGCGCGCATAGCCGTACCATGCTTCGTCGAAGTGAATGCGATCGCTGGTTTTTGCCAGCAGATCCTGCGCCTCTTTGGCGTTATAGCATACGCCGTCATAGGTACAGTTGGTCACTACGCTGTAAGACGGTTTCTGTCCGGCTTTAGTTTTGGTCAGCGGGCTGGCGCTGATTTTTTTCTGCAAGGTTTCAGGCTGCATTTCCTGCGGGTAGATTGGCCCGATAATGCCGTAACGGTTACGGCTTGGCACCATATATACCGGTTTGGCCCCAGTGAGGATCAGCCCCTGCTCGATGGATTTATGGCAGTTACGATCCAGTACAACGACATCATTATCCGTCATACAGGCCTGCATAATAGTACGGTTAGAACCGGAGGTCCCGACAACCACGGACCAGGAGCGGTCAGCACCGAATACGCGGGCGGCATTTTTCTCGCTTTCGCCAAACGCGCCGGTATGGTCGAGGAGTGAACCGAGCGTGGTACGCTCAATCCCCATATCGCTGCGGAACAGGTTTTCGCCATAATAATCGTGATAAAAGCGACCGGCAGGCGTTTTAGTGAAACCGACGCCGCCCTGGTGTCCCGGCGCCGCCCATGAATATTCATGAATGTCGCTGTATTTCATCAACGCGTTAAACAGCGGCGGTAACAGTTGCTGACGATACCGGGTCATGGCGGCAACGGCGCGTCCGGCGATAAAGTCAGCGGTGTCTTCCAGAATCCAGGCGAATTCATCGACAAGCTCCAGCAGGTCGCGGTCCAGCGATGCCGTCGCTTTTTCCCTGTCGCCTAACAGGAAAACGGGCACGTTTTGCTGACGCTCGTGAAGCTTACCGATCAATTGCCTGACGCTCAGGTGCTCATCCGGTTGTTCCATTTGGTAGCTAAACATCAGACAGTCAATGGCTTCGTTCGCGGACAAGATGGCATAGCCGTCATCGAAGGATGTCGATTTAATGACGGTAACATTTTGTTGGCTCAAGGCATCCGCCAGACGCTCAACCGCGTTGCCAACCCAGGTGTCCTGATGCAGAAACTCACTTTCAACAATTAATACTTTCATCATCTTTTACCCGGTTGTGGAGGCCGTGCAATTTACGCCTTGCCGACCCGCCGTATGAATGTGACGTGGGCAAGTATTACCCCGTCAAATAGGGGGTGTAAAGTGATGGAATAATGGTCAGTTATTGATATTATTGTTTAATAAACAATGGGTTAATTATTGATAGCGAGCGATTTCACCCGCCGTTTATCGACAGGTGAATTATTTTTTTGGCTGATAGTGGTATCCGGCTTTAGCCGGGCATCGTCTGGCGTCGTTGCTGGCTTAGCTTGCGGTATTGTTGCGGCGACATGCCGACAAATTTGCTAAAAGTACTGTAAAAACGGCTGCTGGATCGGAACCCGGCAGTCAGAGCGACATCGAGGATCGTTTTGTCAGTATCGCTCAATAAGGCACGTACGTGATTGATGCGCATCGCCGTGATGTACTGCTTCATCGTCAATTGCATAACCCGCTGGAATATTCCCATCGCGTAATTAGCATTGAGTTTGACATGCTCCGCGACGTCGTTAATGGTGAGCGCCTGATCGTAGTTATCGGCAATAAATCCCAGCATCTGGCTTACGTAAAACTGCGCATGGCGTGAGACGCTATTCTTGTGGGTGCGTGATGTTTTATTGAGCAAAATGGGCTGCCAGCCGGAAAGGCTAAAGCGTTTAAGCATCAGGCCGATTTCATCGATCGCCAACTGGCGAATTTGCTCATTCGGGCTGCTTGTTTCCTGCTGCCAGCGCAACACTTCAAAGGTGCTAAGCTGCTGGGTCGCCAGTGATTTAACCACCATCCCGTGCGTGACGTGGTTGATAAGATCGCGATCCAGCGGCCAGGAGAGAAACAGGTGCATCGGCAAACTGAAAATCGCCATCTGGCGGCAGTTGCCGGGGCGGGTAAGCTGGTGTGGCGTACAGGCCCAAAACAGGGTGATATGCCCCTGCTTTATCTGCACGACTTCATTGTTGATTAAATACTCCACATCGCCGTCAAACGGAACATTCACTTCTACTTGCCCATGCCAGTGACTGCTGGCCATTCTGTGCGGCGGCCTCAGTTCAACGTCCAGTCGTTGATATTCGGAATAGAGCGACAGCGGGCTACGGGTTTGCTTTTCATCGCCGTTGCACATGTGCGGGTCGGGCGGGAGGAGGGATATTGCTTGCGTACTCATCGTCACTCCATTTCCTGAATTATCAGAATTATGCCCCTTTAGCCGGGAGGAAACCGGGAATCCGGACACAGAATCCGTCGATATTGTAGAGCGTAGCCTGACTATCAGGCCGAATACTCTGCTTTTTACGCCATTTTGTCCCAAAAACTCAGATCTTCCGCGCGCCAGCATACGATCTGAGTTTTCGGGAATGCTCATCGGGGAAGACGGAGGTTTTCACCGGGAACGCGTGCCACCATGAAGGTGTTCACTACTGTTCTGGAGAGTCATGATGACGGCACCCAAAATTACCTTTATCGGCGCAGGTTCTACGATTTTCGTCAAAAATATCCTCGGCGATGTGTTTCACCGCGAGGCGCTAAAATCAGCGCATGTCGCCCTGATGGATATTGACGAAACCCGGCTGGAAGAGTCGCACATTGTGGTACGGAAACTGATGGACTCAGCGGGCGCTTCTGGCCGGATTACCTGCCATACCAACCAGAAAGCGGCGCTACAGGATGCGGATTTCGTGGTGGTCGCCTTTCAGATTGGCGGCTATGAACCCTGCACCGTGACCGATTTTGAGGTTTGTAAGCGTCATGGCCTGGAACAGACGATCGCCGATACGCTGGGGCCGGGCGGCATCATGCGCGCGCTGCGGACCATCCCGCATCTGTGGCGGATTTGCGAAGACATGATGGAAGTCTGTCCGAAGGCCACCATGCTCAATTACGTCAACCCGATGGCGATGAATACCTGGGCGATGTATGCCCGCTATCCTCATATCAAACAGGTCGGCCTGTGCCATTCGGTACAGGGAACGGCGGAAGAACTGGCGCGCGACCTGAATATCGATCCCGCCTCGCTGCGCTACCGCTGCGCCGGCATTAACCACATGGCGTTTTACCTGGAACTGGAGCGCAAAACGGCTGACGGGACTTATGTCGATCTCTATCCTGAATTGCTGGCGGCCTATGACGCCGGACAGGCGCCGAAGCCCAATATTCACGGCAATGAACGCTGCCAGAACATTGTGCGCTACGAGATGTTCAAAAAGTTGGGCTACTTCGTCACCGAGTCATCAGAGCATTTTGCCGAGTACACGCCGTGGTTTATTAAACCGGGACGCGAGGATCTGATTGCACGTTACAAGGTGCCGCTGGATGAATATCCGAAACGCTGCGTAGAACAACTGGCGAACTGGCATAAAGAGCTGGAGGAGTATAAAACCGCCGAGCGTATCGACATCAAACCGTCCCGCGAGTACGCCAGCACCATTATGAACGCTCTGTGGACCGGCGAGCCGAGCGTGATTTACGGCAATGTGCGTAACGAGGGGCTGATTGATAACCTGCCGCAGGGAAGCTGCGTGGAAGTGGCTTGTCTGGTGGATGCCAACGGCATTCAACCGACGAAGGTGGGGACGATCCCTTCTCATCTGGCGGCGATGATGCAGACCAACATCAACGTGCAAACGCTGTTGACCGAAGCCATCCTCACGGAAAACCGCGATCGCGTGTATCACGCGGCGATGATGGACCCTCATACCGCGGCGGTGCTGGGTATCGAAGAAATCTATGCGTTGGTTGACGAGCTGATCGCCGCGCATGGCGACTGGCTTCCGGCCTGGTTACGCCGTTAATCTCCAGCCGCGCTGGACGGCAGATCCGGCGTTTAACCTCTACTAACAGAAGGCGGGCGCTGGTAACAGCGACCCGGTACCCTATGAGCATCTCTCTGACAACAAAGCTGAGTTACGGGTTCGGTGCGTTTGGTAAGGATTTCGCCATCGGCATTGTGTATATGTACCTGATGTATTACTACACCGATGTGGTGGGACTTTCGGTCGGCCTCGTCGGCACCCTCTTTCTGGTCGCGCGAATCTGGGATGCGATAAACGATCCCATCATGGGCTGGATTGTCAACGCCACGCGTTCGCGGTGGGGGAAATTTAAGCCGTGGATATTGATCGGCACCTTAACCAATTCGCTGGTGCTTTTCCTGCTGTTCAGCGCCCATCTTTTTGAGGGAACCGCGCAGGTTGTATTTGTCTGCGTAACTTACATCCTGTGGGGCATGACGTATACCATTATGGATATCCCATTTTGGTCGCTGGTGCCGACCATTACGCTTGATAAGCGAGAACGCGAACAACTGGTGCCGTTCCCGCGTTTCTTCGCCAGTCTGGCTGGCTTCGTCACTGCCGGTATAACGCTGCCGTTTGTGAACTACGTTGGCGGAGCGGATCGTGGGTTCGGCTTTCAGATGTTTACGCTGGTACTGATTGCGTTTTTTATCGCCTCGACTATCGTGACATTACGCAACGTACATGAGGTGTACTCCTCCGACAACGGTGTAACGGCGGGCCGCCCACATCTGACGTTAAAAACGATCGTTGGATTGATATACAAAAACGATCAGCTCTCTTGCCTGTTGGGAATGGCGCTGGCGTATAACATTGCCTCCAATATTATCAATGGCTTTGCGATCTACTACTTCACCTATGTGATTGGCGATGCCGATCTTTTTCCCTATTACCTTTACTTACGCCGGCGCGGCGAATCTGTTGACGCTGATTGTCTTCCCCCGGCTGGTGAAAATGTTATCGCGGCGGATATTGTGGGCGGGCGCCTCCGTGATGCCCGTTCTGAGTTGCGCAGGGCTCTTCGCGATGGCGTTGGCGGATGTCCATAATGCCGCTTTAATCGTGGCGGCGGGTATTTTCCTGAATATCGGGACCGCGCTCTTTTGGGTGCTTCAGGTAATCATGGTGGCGGATACGGTCGATTATGGGGAATTTAAGCTCAATATTCGCTGCGAGAGTATCGCTTATTCCGTACAGACGATGGTCGTGAAGGGCGGCTCGGCGTTTGCGGCGTTCTTTATCGCTCTGGTGCTGGGGCTGATTGGCTACACGCCGAACGTGGCGCAGTCTGCGCAAACCCTGCAGGGGATGCAGTTTATTATGATTGTCCTGCCGGTACTGTTTTTCATGATGACGTTGGTTCTCTACTTCCGCTACTACCGTTTGAACGGCGACATGCTGCGCAAGATTCAGATCCACCTGCTGGATAAATACCGGAAAACGCCGCCATTCGTCGAACAGCCGGATAGCCCGGCGATTTCTGTGGTAGCGACCAGCGATGTAAAAGCGTGAGCATGATCTCTCGTGCAGGCCGGATAAGCCGGATAAGCGTAGCGCCATCCGGCAATTAACCGATAACGCGGCCCGGGAGAACGCCGGGCCTGCCAGGTTATTTCGCGCAGTTAGCGCACTGTTTGCTGACAATCTGCTGGAAGAAATCGTTGCCTTTGTCATCCACCAGGATAAAGGCCGGGAAATCTTCTACTTCAATTTTCCAGATAGCTTCCATGCCGAGTTCCGGATATTCGACACACTCCAGATGCTTAATGCTCTGCTGTGCCAGTACCGCCGCCGGGCCGCCGATACTGCCCAAATAAAAGCCGCCATGTTTTTTACAGGCATCCGTGACCTGCTGACTACGGTTGCCTTTCGCCAGCATGATCATACTGCCGCCGTGGGATTGCAGTAGATCGACATAAGAGTCCATTCGACCTGCGGTGGTGGGGCCTAATGAGCCAGATGGATAACCTGCCGGGGTTTTTGCCGGGCCTGCGTAATAGATGGGATGGTCTTTAATATACTGCGGCAGGTCTTCGCCGGATTCAATACGCTCTTTTAGCTTCGCGTGGGCGATATCGCGACCTACGATAATGGTGCCCGTCAGCGACAGGCGAGTCGAGACCGGGTACTGCGATAGCTGGGCGAGGATCTCTTTCATCGGACGGTTGAGATCGACTTTCACCGCGTCGCCTTCGCCCGCCTGACGCAGCGTTGGCGGAATATACTGGCCCGGATTGTGTTCCAGTTTTTCGATCCAGATGCCTTCGCGGTTGATTTTCGCTTTGATGTTACGGTCGGCCGAGCAGGAGACGCCCATCCCCACCGGACAGGAAGCGCCGTGACGCGGCAGGCGAATGACGCGAATATCGTGGGCGAAATATTTCCCGCCGAACTGGGCGCCGAGGCCAAGTTTTTGCGCTTCTTCCAGCAGTTCCTGTTCCAGGTGGAGATCGCGGAATGCCTGGCCGTGCTCATTACCTTCCGTCGGCAGCGCGTCGTAATAGTGGGTGCTGGCGAGCTTAACGGTTTTCAGCGTGCTTTCCGCCGAGGTGCCGCCAATGACAAAGGCGATATGGTATGGCGGACAGGCCGCGGTGCCCAGCGTGCGCATTTTCTCAACGAGGAAGTTTTTCAGCTTGCCTGGGGTGAGCAGCGCTTTGGTCTCCTGATAGAGATACGTTTTGTTTGCTGAACCGCCGCCTTTCGCCACGCAAAGGAACTTGTACTCGTCGCCATCGACGGCATAGAGATCGATTTGCGCTGGCAGGTTGCTGCCGGTATTGACCTCTTTGTACATATCCAGCGGCGCGTTCTGCGAGTAGCGCAGGTTATCTTCTATATAGGTATTAAACACGCCTTTGGAGAGCGCGGCTTCATCGCCGCCGCCCGTCCAGACGCGTTGGCCTTTTTTACCCATGATAATCGCCGTGCCGGTATCCTGGCAGGTCGGCAGAATGCCTTTGGCGGCGATCTCGGAGTTTCTCAGGAATTGCAACGCCACATATTTGTCGTTTTCGCTGGCTTCGGGGTCATTGAGAATGGCGGCGACTTGCTGCTGGTGTTCAGGACGGAGCATAAAAGACGCATCATGGAAGGCCTGCTGAGCCAGCAACGTTAACGCCTGCGGCTCAACGTTGAGGATAGATTCTCCGTTGAATTCACTGACGCTGACATAATCGGAGGTGAGCAGATAATACTCTGTTTTGTCCTCTCCCATCGGGAAAGGCGCCTGATAGATAAACTCTTTTTTCGACATGTGCTTCCAGCCTAATAGTAAGAAAATGTATTAAGAGCCTCACGGGCCAGGCTCTAAGTCGCGCGCCGCGCATAACCGGGCGGCGCGCGCGGCCATTACAGGAATCCGTACATTGCGGCAAAGATCCAGCCAAAGACGCAGGAGACGCTCACGCCAATCAAACCCGGCAGAATGAAGCTGTGGTTAATGACGAAGCGGCCAATACGGGTTGTGCCGGAACGGTCAAACTGAATCGCCGCCAGATCGCTTGGGTAGGTCGGCAGGATATAGTAGCCATAACATGCCGGCGCAGAGGCCACGATATACGCCGGATCGACACCGATAGCCAGCGCGACGGGAACAATCGCCGCCAGCGCCGCTGCCTGGGAGTTAACAAACTTGGAGACCAGCAGCAGAACGATGGCGTAGGCCCACGGATACTCTTTGACCATTTCGCCCAGCACGCCCTGAATTTCCGACATATGCGCGCCGAACATGGTTTCCGCCATCCAGGCGATCCCGTATACCGCGACAATCGCAATCATACCGGAACGAAAAACTTCGTTTTTTGAGATAGACGCAGGATTGGTTTTGGTCAGGATGATAATGAGCGCCCCGGTCAGCAGCATAAACATCTGAATGACCAGCACCATCGACAACGGTTTGCCGCCGAAGGTTGGACGTAAGTCGGAGTCCGCGCCCAGGAGAGCGACCACGGCAATCGCCGCCAGGAAGATCCACATCGCCAGCCAGTTGCTTTTCGGCAGTTTTTTATCCAGCAGCGTCGCGGTATCGCCGTACACGTACTGACGGTTTTCCGGTACGGAAATAAATTTCTGAAACGCTTCGTCTTTATCCAGATCTTTACCGCGGAACCAACTAAAAATACCGATTGCCAGGATACCGAGCAGGGTAGACGGGATGGTGATCGACAGCAGATCGAGGAACTCCAGATGTTTTCCGTCAAATGTCACGTTGCCCAGCATCGCTACCAGAGAAACAACGGCGACGGAAACCGGACTGGCGATGATGCCCATTTGCGCGCCGATAGAACTGGCCGCCATTGGACGTTCCGGACGGATATTATTCTTGATCGCCACGTCATAGATAATCGGCAAAATGGTGTAGACCACGTGGCCTGTCCCACACAGAATCGTCAGGGTACAGGTGACGAACGGCGCCACAATAGAGACGTATTTGGGGTTGCGACGCAGCAGCTTTTCGGCAATCTGCAGCATCACATCCAGCCCGCCTGACGCCTGCAACGTCGCCGACGCGGCGACTACCGCGATAATGACCAGCATTACGTCAACGGGCGGTTTACCTGGCTGGAGATGGAAAACAAACACCAGAATGACCAGACCAATACCGCCCAACAACCCGAGCGCGATCCCGCCCTTTCGGGCACCATAAAACAGACATATTAATATTATGAGAAGCTGTATACTAAATAACATTTTTATTTATCCTCGCGATAAACCCAGTCAATTTTGATAAATGGATCACAGCCATCTTCTGATTTGTGTGAATGAGCATCAGGAAATGGCGAATATTCAATGCGCCAGTGGCGACGATTAACGATTAAGCTTTTTACAGAGTTGCTTTAAGTAATTATTTTCTTGCGATGGTGATGTTCAGAGGGAAGCACCCTCTGGCGATGGGCAGGTGGAGTCAGCGAGATCAGTAAATTATGATTTGTCTGTTTTAAAAACAGGCGTTTATTATTTAATTTTTGTGTCTCGCCATCAGGTAAATCACGAGATAAATCGAACAGAATGTGACTTATGTGATCATTGTCACGCCATTTTTTTAAATTATTAGTATGGCGTGTGGAGACGCGTATCTGCTCACCAATATACGTATTGTCCATAGGCGTAGCACAAGCTCCATTGCTACAAACATAATTTTATTTAAGTGTCAGGAAAATTCCGGACAAATCCCTTTTTTAATAAAAATACACACTCTCGGCATGGGATAATACTTAATTAACTTTTGTTAGCGTTTTGAAATTAAAAACAGCGCAGAGCGCTGTAATAATAGAAAATAACGTTAACAGGCCTGGGTTGAGTATATTTGATCTGACACAATTTCCCAGGTTTGTTATTAATGTGATAGCGTTTTTATTGGCATTGTTATAATAAATGTTACCAGGATATAACGTTTCGCGTCGGCTTTATGCGGTATCCTTACTGACAATATTGTTTCAGTAAAGAGTAATGTTCCGGCTGAACACGGTAGCGGTAAACCGGCCTGCCGGTCACGCCGTAATGAATACTGGTAAACAAGATATGGCAATTCACCAGCCAGATGAGATATTTACGGCAGGAGACGCGCGAGATATTCACTTCGTTGGCCAACTCGTCGGTAGAAAATTCCTGCTCCTGATGCGCATCAATCCACTGGCATAAGGTGCGTAGCGTTTGCTGCGTCAGCCCTTTTGGCAGCCGGCGAGGCTCCTGCTCGCTGGATGAATTACCGTGAATGAGCAGGTCAAGCTCAGACTGTTCGTAATACTGGCGTTTTTCCATCGCCGTTTTCTTACGTAGCCAGCCGGTCAGCGCTTCTTCAAAGCGCGTGGCCTGAAAAGGCTTGATCAGATAATCCACCACGCCGTAGTGAAGCGAATCTTTAATGGTGGCGGCGTCAGCGGCAGAAGAAATGACAATAACGTCGCTTTTGCAGCCTGCGCTGTGCAGGACAGGCAGCAGATCCAATCCGTTTTCCTGCTGCATGTAGATATCCAGCAGGATTAGGTCAATGTGATTTTCACTGTTGAAGATAAACTCTTTCGCTTTTTCCAGCGTCGAAGCGGTTCCACAACAATGAAAACCGGAGATTTGCGCGACATAGCGGCGATTTAACTCCGCGACCATCGCATCGTCATCGACAATTAATACATTGATCATAGGCTGGTCCTTTTTCCATCCCAGGGTAACTGTACAAAAAATTGTGTGAAGATCCCAGGCTCGGACTCCACGGAAATTACGCCGCCAAGCGCTTCAACCTGCTGTTTAACCAGCGCTAAACCGACGCCGCGTTCGGCGCCTTTCGACGAGACGCCTTTTTCAAAAATCGCCTCGATGCGCTCAGGTTCGATACCCGGACCGTCATCGCTCACTTCGCAATGCAGCCAGCCATGACGGTAGTGTAACGAGACGCTGATTTCTCCGCCGGATTCCTGGCTCAACGCTTCCAGCGCGTTTTCAATCAAATTACCCAGCGCCGTAATCAGCACCGTAACCTGATCTTCATTGTTATTATCCGGTAACTGGCTGTCGCTGCTTATCACCAGGCTGTGCCCGAAATCAGAGGCGCGAGTAATCTTACTGAGCAAAAAGCCAGCGATAATCGGCGACTTTATTTTACCCAGCAGCAAACCGATCTCTTCCTGATAGTTATTGGCCGTCTTGATAATATACGCTTCAAGCTGCTTATAACTCTTCAGGTGCAATAATCCCAGAATCACATGTAATTTGTTCATGAATTCGTGGGATCGTTCACGGAGCGCATCCGCGTAGTTCACCATCCCGTCCAACCGCTGCATCAGTTGGCGAACTTCTGTTTTATCCCTGAAGGTGGATATCGCGCCGATAATTTCGCCGTTGCTGCGCACCGGAACGGTATTCACCAGCAGCAGGCGGCCTTTGACGATGATCTCTTCATCGCGGCGCGGCGTACCGTCACGCAACACTTCGCTAATGTCCACCACCTGCGACCAGGCATGACTCAGGGTGGATAATCTGGCGTCATCCTGCGTTTTTCGATAATCGAGCAGCGCCTGCGCCGCATGGTTAATCAACGTGACTTCGCCGCTATCATCCACGGCGATAACGCCCTCTTTGATTGACTGCAGCATCGCCTGGCGTTGTTCAAACAGGGTTGAGATCTCATAGGGTTCGAGGCCAAACAGGATACGTTTCAGCACCTTGACCAGCGCATACGTGCCTAATAACCCCACCAGAGCGCCGAACAGAATGGACCAGATAATACTGCCGCGGCTATTGTTGATCTGCTGCGTAACGTGACTGAGTTCCAGGCCAATCGCTACCACGCCGATCTGCCGGTGACGTTCATCATAAACCGGTGTGAAAACGCGCAGCGCTTTGGCAAGAAAGCCGCGATTAATGGCAACGTTTTCCTTTCCCTGCAGCGCGAGCAGAATGTCATCGCCTTTGAACGGTTGACCGATTCGCTGCGTTTCTGGGTGCGAATAACGGATGCCCTGCATGTTGGTCACCACAATAAACAAAAAGCCATTATGCTGGCTCACCGCTTCGGCGAGCGTCTGAATGCCGCTTTCCGCAGGCGGTTTTTTCAGCCCCTCGCGAATTGCCGGAGAGTCCGCCAGCGAGCGAGCCACCGCCAGCGCTTTATCTGCCAGCGCGTCGCGCGTCATGCTGCTGATTTGCGAAAAATAGATCAGATGGACCACAACGAGCACCGAAAACAGAACGGCGCTGACCATCAGAATGACGGTGGTGCCGAGTTTCATGGGGCGTTTGCGTAACGCCCGGCATGGCAGGGAGTGTTTCATAGTGGACCTGAGCGGACGAATCGTAAGGTTATTATCCCTGATGAGGCGTCTAATTCAAAGGCATAGGCGATGTTGCTCCAGTGTTGAAAAGCCCGTCTTACCTTGCAGGGGGCGCTACCTGCTCATGTCGTTAATTAATATCGCCGGATACCGTGATGGGTAATTTATTTTCGTCAGAATTACATAAAATAATTTTTCATTAATTTTTATAATAACGTATGCGGTATCACATTTTATTTTTACTGACGTTCAGAATGCGTTTGATCACAATCAATCAGCGCTAATGTTTAATCTATTATGATTAGTTTTCATTACATATTATTAATAATTATGGAAGCAATGTGAGAAATAAAACATGGAAATAAAAAAATGGCTGAACACAACCATAACCCGACGTGATGCTATTGTCGCTACTGCAAAAGTAGGGGCGGCGGTGACGCTAAGCCAGGCGATTACGCTGCCTTTTGCTACCACTGCCCAGGCGCAGGATACCCCGATACCGAAGGATGCCAACGACGAAACCGTCAGGCACAGCGCCTGTCTGGTCAACTGTGGCAGCCGATGCCCGCTTAAGGTTATCGTGAAAAATGATCGCATCGTGCGCATTGAGCCGGAAGACGCGAAAGATGACGCGGTATTCGGCGAGCATCAGATTCGTCCCTGCCTGCGTGGGCGTTCCAGTCGCTGGCGCGTCTATAGCCCGGATCGCATTAAGTATCCGATGAAAAGAGTGGGAAAACGCGGTGAAGGAAAATTTAAACGTATTTCATGGGATGAGGCCACGGCCTTTATTGCCGCGGAATTAACGCGCGTTAGCGAACAATATGGCCGGGAAGCTATTTATTATAATTATCAATCCGGGGCATATTATCATACGCAGGGCAGGCCCGCCTGGATAAGATTATTAAATCTCACTGGCGGTTATTTAAATTATCACAACACCTATTCCACGGCGCAAATCGCCACCGCCACGCCCTATACCCACGGCGATTATGTCGGTAGCCATTTTACGCAGATCGTGCATTCCGATCTGGTGGTGCTATTTGGTCTGAATCTCTCAGAAACGCGGATGTCCGGCGGCGGTCAGGTTGAAGAGCTGCGCCGGGCGCTGGAGACCTCGAAAGCCCGAGTCATTATTATCGATCCGCGCTATACCGATTCGGTGATTACCGAACACGCCGAATGGCTACCGATTCGCCCAACCACGGACGCTGCGTTAGTCGCCGGCATCGCGCATACGCTGATTACCGAACAGCTTCTCGACGAGGCGCTGGTAAACCGCTATTGCGTCGGCTATGACCGTAGCACATTGCCGGACACGGCTGCGCCTAACGCCAGCTATAAAGATTATGTTCTTGGCACGGGCGATGACGGTATCGCGAAAACCCCGGAATGGGCGGCGGATATCACCGGTATTCCGGCAACGCGTATTCGCCAACTGGCGCGCGAAATCGCCTCGGCGCGCGCCTGCTATATTTGCCAGGGCTGGGGGCCGCAGCGTCATGCCAACGGCGAACAAACCGTGCGTGCTATTCAGACGCTGCCAGCGTTAACCGGCCACTTCGGGCGGCCCGGCACCAACAATGGCAACTGGCCTTACGGTACGCCGTATGGCGTGCCATTGTTGCCTGTCGGTAAGAATCCGATCAAAACCTCTATTCCTTGCTATTTATGGACGGACGCCATTCAGCATCCGGAGAAAATGACCGCGACGACAATGGGCGTGAAAGGCGCGGACAGGCTAAAAACCGGGATTAAGCTGTTTTTCAACCAGGCCGGTAATACCTTGCTGAATCAGCACGGCGAAACGAACCGCACCCGTCAAATTCTCGCGGATGAATCGCTGTGTGAAACCATTATCGTGATTGAAAACCATATGACGCCCAGCGCGATGTATGCGGATCTGCTGTTGCCGGAGACCAGCTATCTTGAGGCGGAAGACCTGGTGGACAGCTCCTATGCGGCGGGATCGCATAACTATATGATTGCGATTCAGAAAACCGTTAAACCGATGTGGGAAGTGCGCAGCACGTATGACATCTGCGCGGATATCGCCGGGCATCTTGGACTGCGCGAGCAATATACCGAGGGCCGAACTCAGGCGCAGTGGGCGGAGATGCACTATCAGCAGATCCGTGAGAAACGTCCATACCTGCCGGAGTGGAGCGTGGCGAAAGAGATGGGCGTGATTGACCAGCGTATCGCGACCGAGCAGCAGAGCCTTGCGTTTGCCGATTTCCGCGCCGACGCCGAGGCTAACCCACTCTCCACGCCGTCGGGCAAAATTGAAATTTACTCCCAGGCGCTGGCGGATCTGGCGCAAGCATGGACTTTGCCAGAAGGCGAGCGAATTCCCGCATTGCCGGAATTTTGTCCGGCGAAAGAGTCGCACCTTAACAAAGCGCTGACGGCGAAGTATCCGTTGCAGTTAAGCGGCTTCCATACCAAAGGGCATACCCACTCGACCTACAGCAATGTGCTGATGCTGCATGAGGCGGTGCCGGATGAAGTCTGGATTAACCCGATTGACGCCAGCGCCCGCCAATTGAAGTCCGGCGATCGGGTGCATGTATTCAATGACCGCGGCGTGGTGGAGCTTCCCTGTAAAGTGACCCAGCGCATTTTACCCGGCGTGGCGGCGATGCCGCAGGGCGCGTGGACGCGGCTTGACGGCAACGGCGTTGATGTCGGCGGCTGTATCAATACGCTGACCAGCCACCATCCTTCGCCGCTGGCGAAAGGCAATCCGCAGCATACCAATCTGGTTGAAATTAAACGCGCTTAAGGAGTGATGTACGATGAAACAGTATGGCTTTTATGTTGACTCTTCGCGCTGTTCAGGCTGTAAAACCTGCCAGGTAAGCTGCAAGGATAATAAAGATCTGGATGTCGGTCCGAAACTGCGCCGCGTCTATGAATATGGCGGCGGAAGCTGGGTGAAAGAGGGGGAAAGCTGGCATCACGACACCTTTACCTACTACCTCTCTATTGCTTGTAACCATTGCGATGAGCCGGTATGTGTCTCCGGCTGTCCGACCGGGGCGATGCATAAACGCAAAGAAGATGGTCTGGTAGTGGTGGATGACAGCGTATGCGTCGGCTGTCGCTATTGTGAAATGCGCTGCCCCTACGGCGCGCCGCAGTTTGATACGCAGGCGAACGTGATGCGTAAATGCGACGGTTGTCTTGACCGACTGGAGAACAATCTGCGCCCTATTTGTGTGGATTCTTGCCCTCAGCGAGCGCTGGATTTCGGCCCTGTCGATGAATTACGGGCAAAATATGGCACGGAGAATCAAATCGCGCCGCTGCCTTCAGCGTCGTTCACCCATCCTAACCTCATTATTAAACCGCATCCGAAAGCGAGACCCACGGGCGATACGGAAGGCGCAATCATGAACATTCGGGAGGTGCGCCATGCATGAGTTACCGCTGGTCTTTTTTACGGTCTTTACCCAGAGCGCGGTCGGCGCGTTTATTCTGCTGCTGATTGGCGGCGCAATGGGGCTGGTCGCGCCGCGGCGCAAGGCTATTGGTCTGTTCTCGGTGATGTGCCTGTTTGGGCTGGGCGTCATTGTCGGCATCTTCCACGTCGGGCAACCGCTGCGCGCGCTGAATATGCTGCTGCGCGTCGGACATTCGCCGATGAGTAACGAGATTGTCTTGTCGGCGGCTTTTGCAGCGCTCGGCGGTCTGGGGGCGCTCGGTTTGTTGCTGAACCGGGCGACGCCGCTGTGTAACGCGTTGGTATGGTTGGCGGCGATAGTCGGGGTGGTCTTCTTATACGCCGTTCCGCAGATTTACCAACTGCCGACGGTGGCGACCTGGCGTTCATCTTACACCACGGCAATGATGATATTGACGCCGTTGATTGGCGGCGGCGCGTTGGCGGCATTGTTTGGCGTGCGCCGTCTGGGGCTACTGGTCAGCGTGTTGGCGATTTTGGTGAGCTTTTGTCTGCGCCCGGGCTATATGGCGACGCTGATGAGCGCCGATAGCGCTCTGACCGCCGCGCAGCATAGCTGGTTTACCGCCCAGGCGATATTGCTGGCGGCGGGCGTGGTCGGGGTGGTGGTCTGCGCGCGCCTGAAATCGAGCGCTGCGGTGCTGGCCATGACGGCAGTGGTGGTTATCGCGGCGGAGTTGGCGGGTAGGATTGCGTTTTACAATCTGTGGACGCTGCCAATGTAGTTTTTTGCCCGGTTTATGCCATGTAAGCCTGATAAGCGTAGCGTTATCAGGCGAAATATTTCAGGAGCTATTGCTATGCCTTCCCGTGCTGTTTTGCCGCGTATCCTCGGCGCACTGTTTTACTTCTCCCCTGAGAGGCCGGAGGTGAAAGCGTTGTTCGACTGTTTGCCAACGTTGCCTGAGCTTTACCCCTGGCGCGATCGCGGACATATTGAATCACTGTGTGCGTCATGGTCGCTACCGGATGATGATGCGCTTACATGGCAATTTTCCGTGTTGTTTGAAGGCCAGGGAAAGATGCCCGTCCCGCCCTGGGGATCGGTCTATCTGGAAAAAGATAATTTGCTGATGGGGGAAACCACCGCCGATTATCGAGCTTTTTTACAGGCGCAGGGCATGGTATTCACTGACCGTGAACGCGAGCCGGAAGATCAGTTTGGCCTGATGCTATTAGCCTGTAGCGATCTGCTGGCACGAGGCGACAACGTGGCGGCCAACCGGTTACTGGAGGCGCATCTGCTGCCCTGGGGATTCCGCTATCTGGAATTGCTGCAACGCAATACCGTTAGCGCCTTCTATGCCCGGCTTGCCATCGTAGCGACCTGTTATTTGCAGGATGTTCAGCAGCAACAGGGACTACAGCCTGAGAATAAACGGTTGTTTTTCTGAGGTATTGGTCAGGTTTTGATGGCGTGCCATAATGCTTGTGCCGCCATCGTGCCCGCTGTTGCGTCAGCGGGCACAGTTTACTATTACAGCTCCGGCGTCTTTTTGAAACCGGTCAGCATCAGCACCAGGCTCTGTTTTGAGTCCGCTGGCGTGAAATCGTAGTGATTTCCCTGACGGTCGCCGCCGATATACCAGGATATTTCCGTTTTCCCTTCCGCCAGCGCTTTGCGCACCGCTTTATCGACATCAACCATGCGATACTCATGTGAATGGTTTAGATATAACACGGCATCGGAACGGTAGTTGATCGCCGGTTTATTGTTCCAGGACACGGTACTGACGTGCCAGTCATTGCTGGTCGGGTAAAAGAAAATTTGATCGGCGCCGTTCGTTTCCGTTTTGCCGCCAAAAAGGCGAATACGGTATTTGAATAGCGAAGTGTCCATATTGGCAGGCAGGGGCGGGATCTTAAATTTCACCAGCGTGAGCGTTTCCGGGTGCTGCGTGCGTCCGCCATTTGTCCAGTCATCCTGTACGTACAAGGTATCGACGCTGGCATGAGGCTTGTCGTCTTCGCTGCTTACCCAGGTATTTTCTTCCGCTTTACTGTAGGCGTAAGGAACCGTAGTGCCGCAATCCAGTCCCTGATTCATACACAGATCCGTCATAAACTGCGCGCCATCTTCCGTCCAGCCATTCATAAAATCGGCATGGGCGGTATAAAGACTTCCCCAGCGCTCTGCCCGGGTTTCGCCATGCATTACCGGGTCCATCGACAATTCTACTTTGGACGTATCCAGCGAGGAGATCTGCGGGAGTACCCAGGCGATGTTCATATTAACCGTCGGGATTTTGACCGGATAGTCTGCGGAACATTTCCCGTGGTCGGCATAGATAGCGTTATTGTGGCTATGGGTCGGTTTCAGGTTGACGCCATCCCAACAGTTGGGGAAAGCGATCCCGATATTAAACTGGACGGCATCGCCCGCTTTACGCAGGCCGCATATTTCGCCTACCTTGTTGGTGTAACCTTTGCCGTTGGCACATAAAAAGGTGATTGCGGAACTGGGGCCAGTACCGTGATGATCGCCTGCCAGTAACTCCAGCCCGGCCGGGAATGGATGGAGCGGATATTGCGCAACATTTGTGGATTGATAATAGGTCTTTTGGTAGGCGGGATTTACGATTTCACCATCGGGTAATTTCATGGACGGCGCCCAGTAAGCGGAGCTGTCGGCTTTATTATCACAGGTGGTATCTGGTTGCGCGCGCAACGTCTGGTAGGTAGAGACCGCGTCGGTGTGGGTGTTGCCAAAAAAGTCATGCCACATCGCCTGATTCGCTTTATCAAACATCATAATCGCGTCATCGCCCAGCGTGTGGTGATAGCCGCACACGACATGCGCCTGAGGACCAGCATGGGCCGGGAATGCGCCAGCGGCAACGAGCGTAGCCAGGCTGACGGTAATAAGGTTGAGTTTCATTTTTTTTGCTGCCCGGTTGAATAGAAGTGGGAGCAGCAATAGCAGATCAGATTGCGGTGTTACATCTCATTAATTATCACTTTTTGTCATTTGCCCTGCATACAGGGGCGAATTTGCAGACGTACTATTTAAATAATTAGCTGAAACTACCCTCCTCTTGATTATGTCAATTTACAAAAAGGGTACGTTAGTGATTAAAATCGGGCTTTTTGTGATAACCCTCACTATTTCATTTTGCCTATGCTAATGGCGCTCGCCATAACCGAATAACGATTCTATCGGACATCGGCTTTATTTTTAAGAAATGCGTTACGACATCAGTCGTGACGCGATCTGCTATGGATTTTTTATGAGATTACTAAAACGCGTTATTGTGGTTGTACTCTTGGGCGTGATTTTATTTATGGTCAGGGACGATATACGCTATGTTTATCAACTGATCCTCAAATATGGTGATAAACCCTCGGCGCTAGCACTGAGTAGTTATAAAGCGGTTATTCAGCAAAAACCAGTCGCAGGAGTTAAGAGTAACCTTTCAGGTTTGACCTACTCCGCCGAAGACAGGATGCTTTTCGCCGTTATTAATAATCCCCCTGAACTGGTCTGGTTAACGACAGAAGGGCAGCTGGTAGGGCGGATGCCGCTCCAGGGCATCCACGACCCGGAGTCTATTGCATGGAGTGGGGGCAACCAGTTCCAGATAGGCAGTGAGAAAGATGGCGCGGTCTATAAAACACAGGTGGATATTCAGCGCGGCACCATGCAGATAATCTCCATGGTGAAGCTTGAGGGCTATGACAAAGCAAAAAATAAAGGGCTGGAAGGTACGGCATGGGATGCGAAAAATGAGAGATTATATGCCGCAAAAGAAAGAAAACCCATTATGATCAAAGAAGTAGAGATGAGCAAAAATGGTATCACCAGAGCGTTGCCTTCTGCCATCACTGCAAGTGTGAGCGATGTCTCCGGACTTGAATACCATGCCCCAACGGATTCGCTGCTGGTATTGTCGGACGAGTCAAAAATGATTCTTGAGGTCAGTTCCGAGTGGCGGGTGCGCGATCGATTGTTCCTGACGGCGGAGTGGTCAGGGCTCAGAGACGATATCCCCCAGCCAGAAGGGATTGCCATGGATAATGAAAATAATTTGTATATTGTGAGTGAACCAAATCTGTTTTATAAATTTTCGTGTGATATACAGAATGACTAAAATCTATTTTTACTGTCACAGTATGCTAAAACAGAACAAGGTTATTAATACCATGATTTGACGATTGCTTGATTCGTTGATTCATTGTTGGGGATATTTATGTTTTACTTACCTCAGTAACGGATTACTTTGTGGTGTAGCGTAACGGTAATTGTCCTCCTCATATTTGCGGCAGCGTAGTCTGCCGCTTTTTTTTATAAATTAACTCTCCCTGTAATAATTAACAGACAATAAATATTACTCTGTTTTTTTCAGGAGGCCTTCGAAGAGACCTCGCAGGGTGATGTTTAGTTATCAGGCATAATATTCTTCATCAACACTTACCGAATGCCATGTCGCCTCGCTAAGCGAAATCATTTCATCTACGCCGGAACTCTTGTTAACCGGGTTTTACGTCGGCGATGTGCCTGTAAATGTTCCATTGGCGGTGGCGCTATTCCCGGCGGGATCGGTGGCCGTAATGATGTACTGATTCTCCCCCCCCCCCCGACAGAATAGCGGATTGCGGAACAGAAACATGCCAGTTACCGGTATCGTTATCAACACTGGCGGAGTAGAGTCGATCGTCAGCCAGCCGATAGACAGCGAAGAATTACCCCATAGCGTTTGCGGAACGAACACTGATTGAACAGCTTTCATTCACTGCTGTTCCCGGAGATTTTATGGGTATTATCGGTACATCAGGTTCAGGTAAATCTTCTTTAATCAAAGCACTATCAAATTCCAGTCATTGCTATACGGGAACAGTTAAATTAAACAACGTAGATATCACACCGATCTCTGAAGATGATATCCAGAATTGCCTTGCCTACCACTCTGGCAACATTTTAGAAAAAAATTACGTAATATCGACTGATATGTAAAACTCATTCAGCATCAAATGGATTAATTCAACATCAGTAGTAATATCCATTTTTTTATAGGCTGATCTCTTTTGTGTTGAAATCGTTTTTATATTTCGATCTAATAAATTTGAGCAACTTTTAACAGATAATCCTGCTGCCACGTAATAAATAACTTTTTTCTCGCTCAACGTTAGATCGAATTTTTTAGCGAGCAACAAAATCCCATCTCTTATATTAATGTGTTTTGCTTTGTTCTTATACTGCATTGTCAGATATCTCAATTAACATATTGATGACGAGAGGAAGATAAAAACGCTAAAAATTCCGATGGTGTAGTTTTGAAATGTTTTTTAAAAACGCATGTAAAATAAGAAGCACTATCATAACCACACATATAAGCCACTCGAGTAATATTATATTCACTATTGCGTAGAAGTTTTGTCGCTTTATTCATTCGCGCATTAAGGTAAACTTCGCTGAATGAGGTGTGCTCTTGTTTCAATTTCCTTTTTAATGTGGAACAACTCATATAGAGTGAGTCAGAAATATCCTTGAGCGCCCATTTTCGACTTATGTCGCTTATAATAATATTATAAATGTTTTCGGCTAATGTATTTTGCGATAGTTCTCTGAAGAGAGCAAATGCTTCGGGTTCATAGATGAATTCTGAAAGTAGAAATCTTATTAAATATTCCTTTTTATCTTGGGACAGTTTTTGGCTTTTATTTGAAGAGTGTAAGAGGTTGAATACTCTTGCTACGCCTGTTTCTATTGGCGCTAACAGATGTTTTGTCGTCGGTTTTGTTAATGGGGCCGAAAAGTCTGCATGTTCATACAGAAAAAAATTATAAGCATTTTTTATTGACGCTGAATCTAATTCAATTAAGTTATAATTTAACTGTTCATGAGTCTCTTCCATAGTGATATGAATAGTTTGATCTTTAGCTAAAAATATTAACATTGGCCCTGATGCCGTAATATACTCCCCGGACGATGTCGTAATTGAAATTTTACCCGTGGTGAGCTTGATGAGTACGGACTGCAGTAAATTTAATCCCTGAAGTGATAAGGATTTCCTCTGCCAGTTTTGCGCTGATTGTAAACATTCAATGCTCCCCACCTGGACAGGTGAGGGATTAAATACTTTTAGCATGATAATTTCCTTTTATTAAATGTGCGTGTAAATCAAAAATTATTCTGAAAAATATTTCAAAAAAAACTAATATATAGCTATATAATTATTTGCGAACTTAAGGTATCAGGTGGCGATCTTTTCATTTTCTATGGAAAATGCTATTTTATATTGCATTTCTACATATTATAGTATCGTTAAAAAACTATGTCGCGTATAAAAAAAAGATGGAAATTTACAAGAATTGGCTCATGTTATTATCAATTTATCTCTTTAAAATTTGAATTAAGTAATAATTGCCTTTAATCTTTTAGAGAATAGCTCTTTAATTTCATGGAGGTAGTTAGCATGAGGTATAAGATCTGATGTTAATTTGTGATAAGGTTTATCCTGGAGGTAAATATTAACGCTCTCGGCCAGGAAAGGCATACAACGCGGTAAATATATACTGCGGCGGGTAGACGGTGTAGCGATATCCGGAAGTTTGAGGGGGAGGGGAAGCATTCAATCGTATGGTTGGCTTTATGAAAAACGGTGTAACACGTTATTGAGGATCTTTGATCTTACCCAGCAATAGTGGTCACGTGACTAAGTGAGTAAACTCTCAAGCAAGAGGTGACTCATATGAAAAAACCAGCATCAACCACCAAAAAGCCACGCAAGCAGCACACGCCTGAATTTCGTCAGGAAGCCCTGAAACTGGCTGAACGCATTGGGGTGGCCGCTACCGTCCGCGAGCTTAACCTGTATGAATCACAACTCTATAACTGACGAAGCAAACAGCAAAATCAGCTCTCTTCTTCTGACCGCGAACAGGCGATGCCCGCAGAGATTGCCCATCTAAAACGTCCACTGGCAGAAGGGGATGAGGAACTGGCCATTCTCCAGAAGGCCGCGGCATACTTGGCGAAGCGCCTGAAATGAAGTATGTCTTCATCGAAAAACATCAGGCTGAATTCAGTATCAAAGCCATGTGCCGTGTACTTCAGGCTGCCCGTAGTGGCTGGTACGTCTGGCATCAGCGTCGTCATCAGATAAACCAGCGTCAGCAGTTCCGCCTTGTCTGTGATAACGTCGTCCGGGAGGCATTCAGTGACGCAAACAGCGCTATGGTGCGCCACGCCTGACGGATGTATAACATAAAAACCGTGGCGGCCAGCCTGAGATGCGTTACAGATGGTGCAATGGCGGCGTAAACGACTGGGAAAAGTCAGCGTGCATACAGACAGAGGTGGTCAGTACTATTCAACGGATTAGCAGAGCTTACTGAAACGACATAATCTGCGGGGGAGTATGAGCGCCAGAGGCTGTTGTTATGACAATGCCTGTGCAGAAAGCTTCTTTCACACGCTGAAGGTGGAACGTATCCACGGAGAGGACTTTGCCAGCTGGGAAATAATGCGGACAGCAGTGTTTAATGATATCGAGTGTGATTACAATCAATGGCGTCGTCACAGTGCCTGTGGCAGTCTCAGTCCGGAACAATTTGAAAACCAGAACCTTGCTTAGGGTTGTGTCCATATTACGCGGGTAGGATCAGTCCATTTCTGTAGTCTGCCTGTTGTTCTTCATCGTCAGTTGAAGTAACAGCTTTACCTCCGGCTACAGTAAGGATGATTGAAAAAATCATTTTAATGGCTTCAGCCAGCCCATTAAAAAATTACTTTCCAACTATCTGATTTATTAGAGGTATTGTCTTTCATTAAGATAGCGAGTCCTGGTGGTTTAAAAATAAAGACACAGTATTATAATGAAAATAACACATCATTAAATATTGAATTTGCTAACTCGTTGTGTGATGCTGAAATGATTTTATTGCATATTATTAATTTCTGGGATGAATGTTATGAATGGAAAATTTTTGTGTGGTTTATTGGTTTCGCTATTAATTAGCGGATGCGGTGACGATAACACCCCTACAGAGAAAGTCTTGAAAGAACAATTTAGTAATCAATTTCATGGGCGTCTTATCCTTGATTCAATTGATATCAAGGAAACATCGGTTGATGGAAATAAGAGAACATATGCTGCTGATGGCTTACTTTCTACTGGCTACGATCTGTATACGCCAGTTGCCTCGTTAACTGATTATATTGTTGTTCAAAAATCGTGGGATAAAGGCAAGGATATTAAATTCTCAGCAACTTTGAACAGTCTTGGTAATAAAGATACTGGATGGAAAACAATATTTTCTTCATTACAAATGTCAGAAACACCAAAAGGCAATCCAATTCCTAATGTTGAAACTGACGATAAATATATCATCATGGATGGAGCAGGGTTTGATGATAAAATAAATGCAATTAAAGATGAATATGCCAGGAAGAAATTAAAACTAAACGAATTAAATAATGATATCGCAAAAGTTAAAACTAATATATTAGTTGTTAATAAAGAAATCGATGAGTATTGGGGGAAAGGGGAAGATGGAAAAACACAAAGCCGTTATTTTGTTCAGCGTGATTTGAATAAAGAGCTGGAACTCTTTAATAAAGAAAATGCTCCTTATTATTTTGAGAAGAAGTACAATGCTGAAGTTTTCGACCCAGCAATGAAGGCTCGCCGGGAAAAATTAAAGAATTACAGGTTGAGTGATTTTGATGACATAAGGGCGGAGAAACGTGCTGTATTAGAAAAACATAAAGAAGAATACTCCGTGAAATATAATGAAATTAATGAGAAGATAAAAGCGAAAATGAAGGTGCTCGATGATGGTTTACAAGAGTTGATAGCAAAGAAACGTGGTCTCATACAGCAGCAATCAACCATCTCAGACGAGATTCGCAATCTTGATTATCAATATAAAAATTGGGTAAATTTTATGGAAGAGCTAAATAAAAGAAAATAACTGACTATTATTATGAGTGATAAAAAAGAGACTGAAATCTGGTCTCTTTTTTTGAGCCTGTCAGTAATTCTATGTAACTGCTAATATATTAAAGGTGATTGCTCAGGCGGTCACCGAACTCGATAATAAAGCGACTCATCGCCAGCCGCCAGTTCTGGATCGGCATACTCCATTTTTTTGATGCATCCTTGATTGCCAGATAAATAACTTTTCGTACCGAGTCATCCGTCGGGAACACTTTGCGTTTCTTAATCGCGGCACGGATCACGCTGTTCAGGGATTCGACTGCGTTTGTAGTGTAGATGGTAGATGGTCTTGCGGATATCCGGCGGATAACTGAAGAGCGTATTGAGGTTTTCCCAGTGCGCACGCCAGCTTTTGCTGATTTGCGGATATTTCGGGAAGACGCTGTTTATCGCATCCGGGAAGCCCTTCAGACCGTCCACACAGGCAATCAGGATGTCCTGAAGGCCCCGCTTTTTCAGCTCCGTCAGCACGCTTAGCCAGAACTTTGTGCCTTCATTTCCGGACAGCCACATGCCGGCAACGCTTTCTGACCTTCGGTATTGATCCCCAGCGCAGGGAAAACTGCTTTGTTTATCACACTGCCATTCTGATGAACTTTGACAACATACAGTCCATATAAACAAAGGGATACAGCGTATCCATTTGTCGGTTTTGCCACTCAATGACCGGCTCTTTTACGGCGTCGGTGACTTTATATATCAGCGTGGGCGACACATCGGAGTCGTACATTTCTTTGAAGGTGGCAACGATTTCGCGGGTAGTCATGCCTTTGGCGCAGAGGGATAAAATCTGGCTGTCCATCTGCGTAATACGCGTCTGGTGCTTCTTAATCAGCTGTGGTTCGAAGGTATTTTCACGGTCACGCGGCGTGTTCAGTTCGATCTCGCTGTTATTGCATAACACCGTTTTTGACGAGTAGCCATTGCGGGTGTTTGAGCCTGTTTTGGGCGCATTTTTCTCATACCCGGGGTGGTCAGCCAGCTCCACATTGAGCGCTGTTTCGACGGTAAGCTTCGTCAACATGCGGGAAAAAGCATGGAGATCGGCTTCGGTTTTAAGGCCTTCAGCCACTTCAGCCGCAAGGGCTTTAAGTTTCTTTTCGTCCATAATTGCCTGTCTCTGTTGTTGGAGTGAACATATCAAAAACAGGCACTTACACAATTTTAATTACAGTCTCACGCCCGGTCGCCCCTACGCAGTTGCACTTCCTTTCATTTGCTGTGGCCAGTTTGCGGGAAGACTTTCACCTTCAGTAATTAAGTTTGGGGTGATCTTCTTTACTCAATAAATTATTTTTGTCGTTCAGCTCCTCACGAACTTTTGCCAGTGACTTCTGAAAAGCCGGGATTGTTTGTAGCCTTGCAAACTCTACTGCTCCCACATAACGGCCAGCATCAACATCGCTTTGCCAGTGAGCACCGCATATCACTCTGCTTTGCCCGAACTCCCATCCACGTCTGGCGAGCTCCTGCGCGCGTTCCGGTCTGGCCTGGGATAATACTAATGCCAGAAGTGTACCATAAGCAGTATGCCCGGAAGGGTAAGAGCCATCTTTTCGCAAAGTATTCTCATCTTCAGGACGGCAGGTGGAATGATTAAATAAGACAAAGGGACGAGTACGCATATAATATTTTTTTGCCGAAGCAGTAGCGTAGTAGCCGCCCATTGTCAGAAGATTCTTTAACATATTCCAGGTTTCTGGCGTATCTTTGGGGTTAATTTTAGCACCCACTACTGGCGAGAATATTCTGGCTATATTTTCCACGCTTACATCTGCATCCTCAGCAGCTTGTTTCCATCGCGGGGAACCCTTTATCGCATAGCCCTTAAAATAAGCCTCCTTATCATAGCGGAAAGCCGGATCATCATTACCTGGCGGTGGTGGTAAGTAGAACTGACTGTTCACTGATTCTTCAGGAGAATGAAAGGGTTGCACTGTTTCTGCTGATGTATATTTAGCTACGATCAGTGGTAGAAAAAATACTAAATAACGACTTTTCATAAAGACTCACTCCGGATCAGGCAATAATAAACAGATGTAATCCTATAATGATTTATTGCAATGGTTATTCAACATACAGGTAAAAAAGCAGGACGCTGCACTGGCATTATCGTCTACCCATACCGGACTGACTGCAGCGGACAACAGAACAATACTGGTATTTCCGGCTAACAGCATTTTGTTTAACTTTTGTCTCCGGTTATTTTTTATCTGCGTGCCTGACTGACACGCATTAGGTTAAAATCTTTCCGTAATAACACAGTATGAATAATTATTTTAAAGTATGTGCTCTGTTACCCCGATAACTACCATCAGTCATGATGTGCTGAGTATTAATTTATGATTATGAACAAGAGTCGGAAACAGTATTTAAGAATAAAGAAACCGAAAAATAAAAAATGCTAAAATTGGCGAAGGAATTGTTGTTATCAGTGATGAAAAAGTTCATGGCGGAGATATTGGATTCACTTGTCGAGGCTGGCGAACCGTCAGATGGAGTGATACGCGTTATTACTGGTAATAATCTCCCTGTAGCTAAGTAAGCTTTTGACCCTGGCCCAAAATCAGTACAGTGCTAAATCAGAGATCTTCGTCTTTCCAGAGACTTCGGATAAATTCAGCCGGAGTCATGTCATTTAATGATGAATGCGTTCTCTCATGATTGTATTCCCTGCGCCAGTTGCCGAGTTTTTCCTGCGCATCTTCCAGTGACAGGAACCAGTGATTGTTCAGGCATTCATCCCGCAGACTGCCGTTAAATGATTCAATAAACGGGTTATCTGTCGGCTTTCCGGGGCGCGAGAAGTCCATTGTGACGCCGTGTTCATACGCCCATTTATCCAGACTTTTTGAGATAAACTCGCTGCCGTTATCCGTCTGGATTCGTACCGGCAGCCGCTTATCCGGCACCCGCAGTGCCTCCATTATTCTGGCCACATCCTCGCCTTTTAACGATTTTCCGGCATGGATCGCCAGGCATTCCCGACTAAAATTATCCACTACAGTCAGCGCCCGAAAACGCCGCCCGTTAAACAGATTATCTGGCACAAAATCCATACTCCAGCACTGATCGACATGCGTCAGGACCGGGCGCTGCTGACGGCGTGCTGCACTGACATGTCTGCGGGGGCGTTTTCTGCGCAGGTTCAGGCCTTCCGGACAATAAATCCGGTGGGTTTTCTTGTGGTTAACAGGCAATCCCTCCCGGCGCAACTGAATATGAATACGCGGGCAACCGTAGCGTATCCGGGGTTCCGCTATTTCCCGGATACGCAGGGTTATCGCCCGATCGTCACGCTGGCTCTGCCAGTGGTAAACGATTCTGCTCTGCATCAGCAACCCGCATCCCCGCCGGACGCTGATACGGTAAGCCTCCAGCAAAAATGTCACCACGACCCGCTACTCTCTGACCCTAAAAGGATTCTTCGTTATTGCTATCAACCAAATCAGTTATGAGGTGATACAAAACTGTCGAAACACTGTCATCTAGCCAAGTGATACACAAAATACACAGTGAAACACTAACTCGTATCTATATGATAAATATAAAAATAAAAAAGTTGGCACGCATAATGCTGAACAGCATGTAACAGTATCTTTTGCCATAGACCATCAATTAAATGAGTCAGGTAAAGTAGAGACAGATAAAGAGGGCATTAGAATGGATTGTACGGTAATTGTGGCAACTCATGGAAAGCTGGCAAACGAATTGATTGAAACAGTCGCAATGCTGGTAGGGCGTTATGAAGACGTTAGGACGCTTGATTTTATGCCCGGAGAAAATGTTGAAGGTCTTATTTTAAAAATGAAACGTGTGGTGGATGCCGTTCCCGGGGATATGCCAGTTTTGTTTGTGGTAGATATGTTCTCAGGGAGTCCGTTTAATGCATCTACTTACTTTGTTAAGCAACGAAAAAATACCAGGGTTGTCGCAGGTGTAAATATTCCTATGCTTGTTAATATTTTTCTTGAACGTCAGGAGTCTACATCGCTCGATCACCTCGTGGATATTGCCATCACCGTGGGACAAACTTCAATTAAACCATTGTAAAACCAAGAGGCCAGAAAATGTCTACTGTATCCTTACTTCGCATTGATGACAGATTAATTCACGGCCAGGTAATGACTGGCTGGGTAAAACATATCAATGCAACTAAAATTATTATTATTGATGATGAGCTCGTCCATGATGATTTTATGATTTCTGTATTGGAAATGGCTGTACCCAACCATATGACACTGAACATTTTTAATGTTGCCCAGGCAATCGACGTGCTGAGTAATGTTAAAGACGATGGCGAAGATGACAAAATTATTATTCTTGTAAAAAGTCCGATTCCGGTACTGGCACTACTACAAGGCGGTGTTAATTTTGAAGAATTAATCGTTGGTGGCATGGGTGTAAATGAAAAGCGCTCTCGACTATATCGTAATCTGGCAGCGTCAGACGTTGAACGTGCGGCATTTAGAGAAATCAATCAGTTAGGAGTACCAATTAATATAAAGGTATTGCCCAGCGATGCCCCAATGGAGCTAATACCTTACTTATAAGTACGATCATAATAACGCAAATATACTCTACAAATATAAAGGATAATATATTATGCTTCTCTCAGCTATTTTAGTCGCCCTCATTGCTATTCTCAGCAATTGGTGGGTTAGCCATTTGCTGACTCGTTCGTGGCTTTATCCAATTATATCGGGTTTTCTTGTCGCACTTGCACTTGGTTCCCCTATCGAGGGGATGAAAGCCGCGGCCTACATTAACCTTGCCTACCTCGGGTGGATGACAGTGGGCGGTACGATGCCCGGTAACCTGCCGGTAGCATCGGTTTTTGGTACGGCGATGACCATTTTAAGTGGTGCCGCGCCTTCAACCGCAGTGGTATTTGCCGTCCCATTTTCTCTGCTGGGGATCCTGACTTTTCAGGCATCGATGAGTTTTAACGCCCTGTGGGTTCACAAAGCAGAAGCGATGCTGGATCGCGGCAATATTACCGGTATGCGGATGATGAACTATATCCCATCCTTTTTTGTAAATATGGTGCTGGTCGGTATTCCTGCATTCTGCATGGTCTATTTTGGCGCGGATTTTATGAAGAACATGCTGACGATGATTCCGCAGAGCCTGGTTAATGCATTTGAGGTTATCGGCGGTATTATGCCAGCGCTGGGTATTGCAATGCTGGTCTCTTTCCTCGGTAAAAAACGTCTGATGCCATTCTTCTTTCTTGGTTTCTTCCTGGTTGCATATCTGAATCTGGGAATCATGGCAATTGCTGTATTTGCGGTTATCGCTGCGGTGATTATGAACATCAATGCTGAACAAAAAGTTTCTGCAACGAAGGGATAAGGGAGAAATTAAAATGGCAACATATCAGACTCTAAATGAATCTCAGCCCAACGAAACTCCAAATACCTCTACGCTTACCCGTAAAGAGTTGCTTAAAACATGGGCTTTAAACTATTCATCCGAAACCTGTTATAACTATGAACGTTTACAGGCTCTTGGACAAACCAGCGCCATGGTGCCGGTTATCCGTAAACTGTATCCAAATGACAAAACCAGGCAAGTACAAGAGTTAAAAAAGTATCTTAACTTTTTTAATACCGAGCCTTCATTTTGTGGTCATGTGATCACCGGTGTTTCAGTTGCAATGGAAGAACAACGGGCCAATGGTGCCCAGCTACCACCAGAGGCCATTACGTCACTACGCTCAGGCTTAATGGGGCCGGTAGCCGGTATTGGTGATACTCTGCAAGCAATCGTATATTCCATTCTGGCGGCCATTGCCTGTAATCTTGCTATACAGGGAAATATAGCGGGTCCGATACTGTTTGAAGTTTTCTATAAATTCATCATGATATTCTGTAGCCTGAATATGTTCTTTCTGGGATACAGTAAAGGTCGTACCGTTATCCTTGATATTCTGAAAAAAGGATTAATGGATAAATTAACCGACGCATTTGGACTCATTGGTCTGATGGTGGTTGGTGGTATGGCGGCATCCAGAGTTAATATTATCACTCCGGCCTCAATTAACTTAAACGGAGTTACGGTAGTCTTCCAGGATATTTTAAATACGTTGCTGCCATCGCTGATTCCATTATTGATAACGCTAGGTATCCTGAAAATGGTAAATAGAAAAATGAAGCCTAATACTGTAATCGCGGTTATCTTTATTGTCGGTATTATCTCCTCTTATCTGGGGATACTGGCAGTGCCTGTTACAAAATAATTGATTACTACTAATACTAGTGCCTGCGGGCACTAGTCTCCGAGGAAAAAAAGTATGAAAGTGTTATCATTAACTGAACTCGGTAAATTCGAGTTGCAGGAAAGAGCTATTCCTACGCCAGGAGCTGGAGAGGTTTTAGTTAAAATAGGTGCGGCAGGTATCTGTGGATCTGATATTCCAAGAGCATTTGTCAATGGTCCTTATCATTATCCTATTGTTTTGGGGCACGAATTTTCTGGTCATATTGTGGCAGTCGGCGAAGGGGTTAAAGAGGATCTGGTCGGTCGTAAAACTGCTATTTTCCCACTTATTCCTTGTAATGAATGTGCATTTTGTAAAGAGCGTTACTATGCGAAATGTACACATTACAGCTATTTTGGCTCACGTCAGGATGGTGGGTTTAGCGAATACCTCAGCGTGCCTGAATTTAACCTGGTATTGCTTGATGATGATGCAGATTTACGTGAAGCCGCTATGCTCGAACCGGCTGTTGTTGGTTTACATGTAATGCGTCGCGCACATCTGGATCTTAATGATAGCGTCGTGATTTATGGCATGGGGCCCATCGGGATTATGATTGCACGCTGGGCGGCGATCTATGGTGCTAAGAAAGTATTGCTGGTTGATATTGACCAGAAGAAAATAGAGTTTTGTCGCGCCCTGGGATTCACAGATATCTGCGACGCAAGCCAGACAGATCCTGTCGAGTGGGTGATGCAACAGACAGAAGGTTATGGTGCTGATGTCTGTATTGAGGGCAGTGGTTCCTCCTCGGGATTCATTAACTCTCTGATGTCCTGTCGGGTATTTGGCAAAGTATTGATGCTGGGGAACCCACACACTGACGTCAATATTCCGCGCGAAATCTACGATAAATTTATGCGTAAAGAAGCGCAGATTATGGGCGTCTTTAACTCTATTTATTCACAACGGCCACATGATGAGTGGAAAGATGCTGCTGCGGCTATTCAGTCCGGCAAGCTAAAAGTGAGCGATCTGATCACCCATGCCGTTCCGATGGAAGAGTTGTCTGCCTTATTTAATCTTATTCGCGACAGTAAAGTCCCCTTTTGTAAGGGAATGATGGTGATGTAAATGGCAACGAAAAATTATCGTGAAAATGTCGGAATAATCGAAAAAGAACTCTCAATGGTTCTGAGCAGAATTGATGAACGGCAAATTGATGAATATATTTCGACACTATTGCAGGCTGAAAAAGTTTTCTTTGTCGGCGTAGGGCGCGTTTTACTCGCACTTGAAATGACCGTCAAGCGTCTTAACCATCTGGGCATCAACGCCTGTGTCGTTGGGGCAGTTAATGAACCCCCTATTGGACCTAAAGATATTTTGGTAGTGGGCTCGGGGTCTGGTGAATCAATCTTTCCAAAGCATATTACTGCCTGCGCTAAACGCTATGATGCAAAAATTGTTCATCTGACTTCCAGCCCGACAAGTTCAATTGCTCAGCTTGCGGACGTTATTGTCGATTTTCACTGTGGCTCAAAAGGTGGAACAGGGGAATATATTTCGATTCAACCTATGACCACGCTATTTGAACAATCTTTGGTCCTGTTTGGCGATCTTGTTTGTCTTGAAATTATGGCTATCAAGCAATTATCGCTGGCTAATGTGAAGCTTAATCATGCAAACCTTGAATAATCGCCGTTGAAAACGGAGGAGAAGCAGAATGAAAGTAGTTGCATTGACGGCCATTGGTCACCTCGAGTTACAGGAACGTAACATGCCAGTCCCTCAAGCGGGTGAGGTGTTGCTGAAAGTGATGGCTTCCGGGTTGTGTGGTTCGGATGTGCCAAGGGCGTATCAAACAGGCACGCTGAGTTTTCCGCGCGTACTGGGGCATGAGTTCGCCGGTCGGGTTGAGGCGGTTGGTTTGGGCGGCGATCCTGCATTGATTGGCAAGCGGATGGCCGTATTCCCAATTGTACCGTGCATGACGTGCGAGTTTTGCCAGCAGCACCACTATCCTCGCTGCCTGAACTACAGCTCTTACGGTTCCCGTCGTGACGGTGGTTTTAGTGAATATTTAACGGTTCCGGAATTTAATCTCGTCGAATTCCCTGATCATGTCAGCTACAGCGCAGCGGCTATGCTTGAACCGGCTACCATTGCTTTGCATGTCATACGGCGTGCTAACCTGGATCTGAATGACAGTATCGTCATTATTGGCGCAGGTCCGATAGGGCTAATGGCAGCGCGTTGGGCGACGATTTACGGTGCGCAAAAAGTCATGCTGATTGATGTGGATCCGAAAAAAGTCGAGTTCTGCCGCGAACTGGGATTCGAACATGTGTGCCTCGCCACTGAAGAGGATGCGGTTGAGTGGGTGTTGAAAGAGACTGATGGTTTTGGTGCGCATGTCACGATTGAAGGAAGTGGTTCATGCGCCGGATTAACCCAGGCGCTGTTAGCCTGTCGTGTTTACGGCAAAGTGATGCTGATGGGCAATCCGCATGGTGATATGCAAATTCCACGTGAAGTATATGACAAAGTAATGCGTAAAGAAGCGGTTATCGCCAGTGTTTATAACTCAGTTTATAAACAAATGCCGCACGACGAATGGGCTGATGCAGCCGCCGCGATTAGTTCAGGGAAATTACAGGTCAATGACTTAATTTCTCATCAGGTAGAAATCGACAGCGTTATAGATCTTTTTGACACATTCCACCATCGTCGTGGTTTTACCTGTAAAGGTATGATGGTTACAAAGGAGTAATATGATGAAATCCCCTCTAATCGCCCCCTCGCTAATGTGCATGGATTTATTACGGCTTGAAGAGCAAGTTAGTTTTCTGAACGATAAAATCGGTTATTTCCATGTCGATATTATGGATGGTCACTATGTTCCAAATTTGACACTATCGCCGTTTTTTGTATCGCAGATGAAGCGGGTGGCAAGCGCCCCCATTGATTGCCATCTCATGGTGACTAACCCGCAAGATTATATCAGTACCGTGGCCGACGCCGGCGCATCCATGGTGAGCTTTCATGCTGAAACGGCAAATGGGCAGGCATTCCGTCTGATTGACAATATTCGCTCAGCGGGAATGAAATGTGGATTAGTTGTAAACCCGGAAACCCAACTCGACATCGTTACGTTATATCTGGATCGTGTGGATAAAGTGACTATTATGACGGTGGATCCGGGTTTTGCCGGACAAGCATTTATATCCGCAATGCTGAAAAAGATTGCTGCCTTTGCAGAATATCGGCAGCAGCATCAACTGGAATTTTTAATTGAAGTTGATGGCTCTTGTAATAAAAACACCTATAGTGCATTAGTGGAAGCCGGGGCTGATGTGCTGATTGTCGGTTCCAGTGGTCTTTTCGGTCACTCAGAAGATATTGGTGAAGCCTGGCAGATTATGCAACGAGATCTGGCAGAAGCGCTGGCATAAGGCTCTAACAGGCGTTGGCATCCCGACGCCTGATACTCTTTTTACTCTTTTTCCAGCATATCAATAATGAAAAGTAGCTCTTCATCATTGAGTTTAACATCAAGTTTATCCTCCAGTATCTCATTGGCCTTTTGATATATTTTAAATAATTCGCTCATCAAATATGCTTCCCGATTAAGTTTGTTATACGTTATGGTTTCATTACGAACCGAACGCTCTATCGCAACGCAGGTATGCACAATCATATTGAGTAAATTGGAGCCGAACTCATCAAAGTGACGTTGTTCTTTCAACTGCTGCAGAAAAAGCATGACGATGGGCACGATTTTTTTCGGATTCAGGTAAGTTAAAAACTCTTGTAGATATTGTTCAGCCAGTTTAGTAAGCGTTACCGGATTTTTGTTTTCAACCATCACCGGAAAAGCCCCACCGATGATGGTCTGGAATGTCAATTCACCTTTTGGTGAAAAGAAATCTGGCAGTGAAATATAGGGTACATCCAGTCCGGGGTTAATCACGCCAATTGAAAGCAACACCTGATATTCAGTAGTGATTTTATGCTTCGTATTGAGCACCTCTTCAACCGACAGGTTAATGATATGGATATCTTTACGATTCATCTCTTCCAGTACTGAGCTTAATAAATTTTTAAGTTTCCGGGCAATCCCTTCGCCAGAAGAGCAAATAGCCAGTACTGCCAATGGTTTATTGCCAGTAACTACCGCATTGTGTTCACTGACGCCGTAACCTTTGAAATGTTGCAGGCTCAAATAAATGTCATCCAGATCGGCATCCAGCAGTGCCGAGCGTCTAAGTGCTTCAATCACTAAGGGAGTAGAAACCATGTCCAGAGTTCTGACGGGGACATTACACTCTTGTGATAAGAGATATCCCGCCTGGATGAGCGATCCCATATCCACTAATAATAAAAATCCTTTTGCATTTGAGTAAGCTGTGATGGTTTGCTTGATTTGCGCAATGGCCTGGTTCGGGCGGATATCCAACGGCATATTGACGGCTGATATATTATCTTCAGCAATTAATATTTTTGCTATGTCGACCATGTTGCTGGCGATCATATCGCCATGGGTCGCAACGATAACGTGGATATGCTTATCACGTTCACGAACCACCAGCGAGGCCAAAAGAATGGTCAGATAGACAACTTCATCATCATTAATATCAATATCAAATTCTTTATACAGTCGTTTTTTGATTGTCAGCGCAGATTCATATTCTTCAAGGTTATCAACGCGATAATGTCTTATCCAGGTATTCGTGCGTGAGCGGGTTCTTTTTTGTATAATATTATTAAGATGGTACCCCAAAGACAGCAGAAATCCATGGCTGAACTCTTTATTCAACTGAAGCTCTAATTCATTTTTTAACGACTGACAGAAGACTAGAGTCGCATTCGGTAAACCGTGATCAACATGTTCAAGCTTTTTGGGTAAACGCAAGTCGATATACTGGTTGATTTCAGAAGTGATGTAATTATTTATATCAGTATCTGAAAACTTTTGCTCCAGCATGAATTGGATTTTCTTATCAATAACATCATAAACCTGAAAAGGAGTATTATGTTTATTTACATCAATATCTGTGTATAAGTCCAGGCCCGAATGTGAGTTATCAGGCATGATCGTGATAGTACCAGCCAGTGCATGCTGCAACCCAACCAGATAATCGTTGTCACGCGCCAGATTAAAAATTCCCACTTTGATATCAGAGATGAGTTTATCGTAAGTAATATTAAGCTGGTTAGGATTATTATCTTCGATAAAAAAGTGGGCGCATACGGACTGGATAGTCGATTTTAATTTACCCACGTTACCAGAGAAAGACGAGCCGATGATTGCTTTAGCGCTGTCGGTATCAATAGTTATGGCGCAGTTGATTTTTCTGGCTTCGATTTCCAGCAGATATTTTAATAGATCGACCTGATCGCCAGGTGAACGTTCGGCAAGATTAGGAATATTGATTTTGATTGGGATACGCCGCAGAAAAGTGGAAAGCAGCGTAGAATTAGGCTCTTCGGTGGTGGCGCAAATAAGTAATATTTGTGCCTTACGACTACGCTGTGTCTCCCCTAGCAACCCATAAGTGCCTGTATCCATAAAATAAAATATCATTTCTTGCCCTTCAGGCGGCAAGCGATGAACTTCATCAAGAAATAACATTCCACCATCTGCTTCACTGAGTAGGCCAAATTTATCTCTGGTAGCACCGGTAAAAGCGCCTTTTACATGGCCAAAGATATGAGAAACCAATAATTGCGGATTACTGGCATAATCAGCACAGTTAAAAACGATAAACGGTGAATTTTTATCAAGCGCATTCTGATAAACAGCGTAATTATACATCAGACTGGCAAAAAGACTTTTCCCTACACCAGTGTCCCCCGTTAACAGCGTATGCAATCCATGCGGAGGATACATAACAGCAGCTTTAGCCTGATTGATTTGTTTTTTAATACTTCCGTTATACCCCAGAAAATACTGGAAAGGCTCTTTTTGTACATCAGGCACAGGCAGATTAGCACTCTGATGAATGGTTTTAAGGTTTTCTTTTTTGATAGAGTAAAGTACTGGGCGAGTGCTGGATTTGACTATTTTATTCTCTTTAATAAATTGATTTAAATAATTACTAACATTGGGCCTGGCAATATTTGTATATAGTGCAATCTGCTCAGTTGTCAATCCATTAGGAAAAGTGATACAAAGCTCACAAACTGCCTGAAATATTTTCTCTTTTCTGTTCATCGGAGATCACATTTTTTGTAGGGTATTATGTTTGGCGCGCGCTTTTGTGTTGTTTTAGCGCAATTTCTATATTGAGCACGCCAATCGTGTAAACGGGAATGTTATACATTGTTATAATCAACAATCGATCATTTCATAACAATGAAACGAATAAGTTGATGCTACATACCACAACCACATTGAAAGCGGCACTTCGTTTCAATGGGATTTCTACAATAGATATACACCTAAAGAGGGATTTTTACTATGACAATCAGTCTGCTATTTTCTTGTTGCTGGTAGGTAATGTTGCAATAACCCGGCGCAACTAAAACGTTTCGCTTCTTCCCGGACCAATTACTTCTTGATGAACAACAGAACATAGCAAAAAAACGAGTTAATAAAATAGTGATACTGATCTCTTAAATCCTGTCAGTAGCACTGAGTACCTTTCAGACACAAATAAATCATTGTGATCGCGCTCGCATCGTGAACAATGTTGAGCCATGAGTTATATCAATATCCACGAAATCAATAGTTTTATTGACGTTATGGGATGGAGAATGGACAGCAATACTCAGGGATTCACTTCATACTGGCGTAATAGCTTAGCTGATGCCGAGTCTGGAAAAGGGGCATTCGAGCGTAAAGATGAAGATTCATTCAATGACCTGACGGTCAACCTTTACAAACTCTGGAACCGAATGGCATCCGGGAGCTACTTCCCACCGCCAGTTCGGCGGGTGGAAATTCCCAAAAGTGGTGGTGATCCTGGCCCAAAGATGAGCGGCTGATCGCCGAAGCGCTGGGCGTTGCGCCAGAGAAAATCTGGCCTTCCCGTTATAGCTAGTCAGGCCAGAGATGGGGGCTACGGATTTCCATTCCCAGAAAAGCAAAAACCCAGCCATAGGCTGGGTTTTCTGAATAAGTGGTGCCCGGACTCGGAATCGAACCAAGGACACGGGGATTTTCAATCCCCTGCTCTACCGACTGAGCTATCCGGGCAACGGGGCGCATTAAACCGTAAAGGGGCGCGGTCGTCAACGGCTTTACACGAAAAAAGTGATAAAAGCGCGCTGACTGCCTGCTTTTCAGGCAAAATGCATAAAATCAGTACCCGTCAGGTGAGCGCTCCACCCTGACGGCACTGTGCAAAACGCAGAATATCTTCCGCCAACCGCTGAGCGGTATCTACATCAGCCTGACTGCGGTTGACCAGCATTCGGCTGAGACAACCTTCCAGCACCAGCTCCATCTGCCTTGCAACCATCGCCGGATCGTCAATTTCCAGCGTGGTCAGTAGCTCATGGGTAAAATCATGTGCCGCGCGTTTTTGTTGATTGGCCAGTTGGTGAATAGGATGGGTTGGGTCGGGATAAAACGTACAGGCGGCAATGAACAAGCAGCCAGGATAACGATTATTACTGACACATTCCGAAAGCGCGCTGTAGCGTGCCAGTAGCTTTTGTTCAGCAGAAAGCGTCTCATCAAGAAGAAGCTGGCGTCGCCAGATATCTACCTGCTGACTCAGATAACGTAGCGCGTCATATAAAATGGCTTCTTTATCTGGCCAGAAACGCTGTAATGTGTCGAGTGGGCGATTTACGCGCTCCGCCACCATTTCCAGCGTAGTATCGGCTATCCCTTGCGTCTCCAGTAATTTCAGGGCTTCTCCCAGAATATCTTCACGTTGCACGGTATTCTCCTCCGTCTTTGCTTTTGCAAGTGTCGCTCACGGTTGGCGATCGTGCAAATGCGCGCTAAAGGTGGCGGCGTCCATAAAGCCGGTGACTCGCGATTGCGGCTGTTCCTGGCCTTGGGCATTAAAGAACAGAATGGTGGGCAGCCCGAGGACTTGCAGATGCTTTAACAGCGCGACATCCTGCGCATTATTAGCGGTGACGTTAGCCTGCAAGAGCACCGTGTCGCCGAGCGCCTGCTGGACCCGCGGATCGCTGAAGGTATACTTTTCAAACTCTTTACAGGCCACGCACCAATCGGCGTAGAAATCCAGCATAACGGGTTTGCCTTTGGCCTGCGCCAGTGCCTGATTGAGTTCGTCCACGGTAGAAATAGCCGTGAAATTGAGGTGCGCTGGAGCTTGCGCGGATGGCGAGCCGAATGCCCAATCTTGTAGAGGCCGCACGCTAATGAGCGCTGCCGCCAGCAGGATAATCTGTACGATACGCATCCACGCTCGTCTGGCCTGAAGGCTGGTGATAAAGGCCCAACCAAAGAAAGCGACGCCCAGCAGCGACCACAGACGTAAACCCCAAGCCTCGCCAATAATCCGCTCCAGTAAAAAGACCGGTAACGCGAGGATCACGAAACCAAAAGCGGTTTTGACATGCGCCATCCACGGGCCGCTTTTCGGTAGCAGACGGTTGCCAAACACGGTGACCAGCATTAGCGGTAGACCCATACCTAATGCATACAAATACAGCGTACCGCCGCCCAGCCACATGTTGCCGCTCTGAGCGATATAAAGCAGGATCGCGCTTAATGGCGCTGTGGTACAGGGCGAGCAAATTAATCCGGCAATCGCCCCCATAACAAAAACACCGCCGGGCGAGCCGCCTTGCTGACGATTACTCATTAATGTCAGCCGGGTTTGCAGTGAGGAGGGGAGCTGTAGTGTGAACAGGCCAAACATCGACAACGCAAGCAGGGTGAACACGATGGCAAGGCCGATTAACACATAAGGGTGCTGCAGCGCCGCCTGAAACTGTAATCCCGCCGCGGCGACGACCAGACCCAGTGCGGTATAGGTCAGCGCCATCCCTTGTACATAGATAAAGGCCAGCAGCAGTGCGCGCCCCGTCGACAAACGTTGCCTTCCCCCCAGGACAATACCGGAAATCAGCGGATACATGGGTAAAACGCAGGGCGTAAAGGCGATGCCTATGCCGATCAGCAGCGCCCAGAGCGCGGAAAAAGGTAGCTGGGCGGCGGGTTTTGACGTCTCACTCGTCTGGGTGATAGCAGGCGTCGGCGTGGCGTCTATTGCCGCGGCGACTTCACTTAGCGGCACCGTTTTCGTTTCCGGCGGATAACAGAATCCCGCATCGGCGCACCCCTGGTACGTTATCGTTAATGCCGCGCCAGCCGCCGCCTGGTTAACCGTTACCGGAACGTTTAGCCGCTTACGGTAGATTTCGCTTTTTCCGTAGAACTCATCTTCATGCCAGACGCCTGCCGGGAGTTGGACTGCGGCGATATCCGCTTTCGTCGGCGTGATACTGATTTGTTTACGGTAAAGGTAGTAACCCTCTTTTACCTGCCAGGAGAGGGTAAGATCGTGTTGATTTTGCTGAAAATCAAAAACAAACGCCCGGTCGGCAGGGACGAACTGCGAGCGACCCGGCGCGTCGAATAATCCGGCGAAGGCGGATGTGCTGCACAGCAGCAGGATCAGCGTAAAGATGCGTTGAGCCATGAGAGGTAATCAGTATCTCCGTGAGTAACAGGTAAAACCAGAAGTTCAGGCGTTTGATACGGGTGATGAGACTTCAGGCAGTCGATAAGCGCTTGCTGATGTGAAACGGTGGTTTTTAAGATCATTTGAACTTCATACTCCTGCTCCAGTTTGCCTTCCCAGTAGTACAGCGATGTCGCGCCGGGGAGGAGGGTGGCGCAGGCGGCCAGTTTTTCCGCCAGCACTTTGGCGGCCAGATCCTGGGCGGTAGCTTCATCCGGGGCGGTACAAAGCACCACAACGGCCTCGGGGATGGAAATATCCTGACTCTTAACATCAAGCATAAACACCTCGAAAGAACAAAAAGACCCGCAAGTGAACGGTCACTATACAACGGACGAGGGCAGGATGTTAGTCAAAGGGCGGGAGAATGCGGGGCGTGATACGCCCCGCGGGTGAAACACTTACAGCATAAAGCTGCCCAGCAGGAAGCCGAAGCAGACAGCCAGAACGACGCCCAGGGTGCCTGGGATGAAGAACGGGTGGTTAAAGACGAATTTACCGATACGGGTTGTACCAGTGTCATCCATCTGTACCGCCGCAACCAGAGTCGGGTAGGTCGGCAAAATGAACAGGCCGGAAACGGCGGCGAAGGAAGCGACTGCCGTCAGCGGAGAGACGTTCAGCGCCAGCGCCATCGGCATCAGCGCTTTCGCCGTTGCCGCCTGAGAGTAGAGCAGCGCGGAAGCAAAGAAGAAGATGACGGCCAGCAGCCACGGATGCCCCTGGATGACGCTACCCGCAGTGTCTTTGATCCAGTCGATGTTAGCGGATACGAAGGTATCGCCCAGCCACGCCACGCCCAGAATACAGATACAGGCGCTCATCCCTGCTTTAAAGGTACTGGAGTTGAGGATGGCGTCAGTTTCCACTTTACACAGGATGGTGGTCAGCGTTGCGACGCTCAACATGATGATCAAAATAGCGTTGGTGGTGTTCATCAGCGGTTTCTCAACCAGGCCGAGGCTCGGACTGTTGACAATCGCATAAACAACCACGCAGATAACGCCCAGCAGGAACAGCCAGACGGAATTTTTTGCCATTGGTTTGATTTCAATCTGCTTTTCACCACGCAGTTCAATCAGCCCTTCTTCCAGACGCTTGCGGTAAATCGGGTCGTCCGACAGTTTGGAGTTGAACAGCATCGTGACCAGGAAGGACATCACCAGCACCGCCAGCAGCGTAGAGGGGATAACCACGGACAGCAGGTGAATGTAGCTAATGCCATGACCTTCCATAACAGAAGACATATACACCACGGCCGCAGAAATCGGCGAGGCGGTAATCGCAATCTGCGCGGATACCACGGCGGTCGAGAGCGGACGGCAAGGTTTGATTCCCTGCTCCTTCGCGACTTCAGCAATAACCGGCAGCGTTGCCAGGGAAATGTTCCCGGTACCAGCAAAAATAGTCAGGAAATAGGTCACAATCGGTGCGAGGATAGTGATGTATTTCGGGTTCTTACGCAGCAGTTTTTCCGTCTGGTTTACCAAATAATCCAGACCGCCCGCGACCTGCATAGCAGAGATCGCGGCGATAACCGCCATGATGATGGAAATGACATCGAATGGAATTGTCCCTGGCTTCACGCCGATGGCGGCAAGTACCAGAACACCCAGCCCACCTGCGAATCCAATACCGATGCCCCCAAGTCTGGCGCCCAAAAAGATTGCCAGCAAAACAATGATAAGTTCGACAACTATCATATTAGCCTTCCTTGTTGTTTAACAAGTTGATATTAAATTGTTGTTATTTGGTAACTTCTTGTAAGAAAAAAGGCACGTCATCGTGACGTGCCTCTTTGGTACTACCCTGTACGATTACTGTTCGCTTTCATCAGTATAACGTTTAGCTTTATAAGCCGGGTGCATCAAGTTCTGTACGGAGAAAATATCGTCCAGCTCGGCTTCCGTTAACAGGCCGCGCTCCAGCACAACTTCACGTACGCTCTTACCGGTTTCAGCACAGATTTTACCGACGATGTCGCCGTTGTGGTGGCCGATGAACGGGTTGAGGTAAGTGACGATACCGATGGAGTTATAAACGTACCCTTCGCACACTTCTTTATTCGCGGTAATGCCGTTAACGCATTTTTCCAGCAGGTTGTAGCACGCGTTGCTCAGAATGTGGATGGATTCGAACATCGCCTGACCGATAACCGGCTCCATAACGTTCAACTGCAACTGACCGGCTTCCGCCGCCATCGTAACGGTGGTGTCGTTACCGATGACTTTAAAGCATACCTGGTTTACGACTTCCGGTACTACCGGGTTCACTTTGGCTGGCATGATGGAGGAGCCCGCCTGCAGTTCCGGCAGGTTGATCTCGTTCAGGCCGGCACGAGGACCAGAAGAGAGCAAGCGCAGGTCGTTACAGATTTTGGACATCTTCACTGCCAGACGTTTCAGCGCGCTGTGAACCATAACATACGCGCCACAGTCAGATGTCGCCTCAATCAGATCTTCCGCCGGAACACAGGCGAAACCAGTGACTTCAGCCAGTTTTTTCACCGCCAGCGGAGAGTATTCTTTCGGCGTGTTCAGACCGGTGCCGATTGCCGTTGCGCCAAGGTTGACTTCCAGCAGCAGCTCAGCAGTACGCTCGATGCTTTTCACTTCTTCTTTCAGCAGGATGCTGAACGCACGGAATTCTTGACCAAGCGTCATCGGTACGGCGTCCTGCAACTGGGTACGACCCATTTTCAGGATGTCCTGGAATTCAACCGCTTTACGTTCGAAACCTTCACGCAACTGGTTGATGGCATCGATCAGTTTGACGATAGAGGCGTAAACCGCTACACGGAAGCCTGTCGGATAGGCGTCGTTAGTGGATTGACATTTATTCACGTGGTCGTTCGGGTTCAGGTACTGATATTCACCTTTCTGATGACCCATCAGTTCCAGCCCGATGTTGGCCAGCACTTCGTTGGTATTCATGTTGACGGAAGTGCCCGCGCCGCCCTGGTAGACATCTACCGGGAACTGGTCCATGCACTTACCGTTGTTAAGGACTTCATCACATGCGGCAATGATGGCATTCGCCACACTCTTAGGAATGGTTTGCAGCTCTTTGTTGGCCAGCGCCGCCGCTTTTTTTACCATAACCATGCCACGCACAAATTCAGGGATGTCGCTGATTTTGTTATTGCTAATGTAGAAGTTTTCAATCGCTCTCAGAGTGTGAACACCATAGTAGGCTTCAGCTGGAACTTCCCTGGTACCCAACAGATCTTCTTCGATACGAATGTTGTTTGACATGTGAACCTTCTTTTTCAAGCTGCCAATGATTTTTACTTTAAAACACACAGGATATATGTGATTTCGAATGTTTTCTGACCGACGATTATCCCCTCCATCGGCCTGATAAACGAGATCATATGCTGGTTCAGAATTCCTACCGTAATCTGGATCACTTAAAGTGTGGGAATTTACCCCTTATTTATTATTTTGTGAAATAGGTCACCGCTTTAGTATTACTACCTAAAATAGGTGTACAAACCACTTGAAATTTTGCTACGCACCACCATATCGAATCGATGCGAATCGCAACCCCATTCAAATGGTCGTCGCAGACGGCCATGACTTACAGGAGAGTCCTTTGCGCTGGATACCCTTTTTAGCTGTCTTTCTCTATGTTTACATTGAGATTTCTATCTTTATCCAGGTCGCCCATGTGCTTGGCGTCCTGATGACGCTAATCCTGGTGATTTTTACGTCTGTTATCGGTATGTCGCTGGTACGTAACCAGGGTTTTAAAAACTTTTTGCTGATGCAACAAAAAATGGCGGCCGGTGAGAGCCCGGCGGCAGAAATGATTAAGAGTGTATCGCTGATCATCGCTGGCTTACTGCTCCTGTTGCCGGGGTTTTTCACCGATTTTCTCGGCCTTCTCCTTTTGTTACCGCCGGTGCAAAAACATTTGACGCTGAAGTTGCTGCCGCATTTACGTTTTTCCCGGATGCCGGGCGGCGGGTTTAGCGCGGGTACTGGCGGTGGCGAAACATTTGACGGCGAGTATCAGCGTAAAGATGACGATCGCGATCGTATTGAACATAAAGACGATCGTCGGGATTAAAGGTAGAGATGTTGGTCGGATAAGTCGCGCGAGGCGCTATCCGGCCAGCGGATGCGTCTTACGCCATGCGTTTTCGCTTCGGTAAAAACAGCCATAATGCAGCCAGCATGATAATGGCATATAAGCTTTTCCACCCCAGCATTGCCAGCAATAACAGGCACAGTAGACAACCCGTCACCGCCAGTGCATAGCAACGCCCTTTCAACAGTCGACAGCCCGCCAGCATACAAAGCAGATAGAGCATAATAAAAATACCGTTAGCATAGACGATCAGCGCATTGAGGTTAATCTTCAGGGCGTAGACGACCAGGGAACTCACGCAACAACAGGCCAGAATAACGTTTAACGCGTGCAAGGGAAGGCGCCCGGGAGAGAGTTGAGCCAGATAGTGATCGGGCTGATATTGCATTTGCGTCCATATCAGACGCGCAAAACTCTGAGCATACACATTCAGGCTGGCAAAGCAGGTGAGATAACCAATAATGCAGGCTATCCACAACGCCTGGATACCGAAGAGATGAACAATAATAAGCGGTAGCGAGGCTGTTGCCGCTATCTTGTCGCTATAGACGCCAAAATGCAGCACCACGGCGGTACAGGTCCAATAAATGGCGCCGGCCAGCATCAGGCCAATGATCAATGCGCGCGGAAAATCACGTTCAGGATTTTTAAATTCAGACGACAAATGCGTAAAAGCCTCAATTCCCACAAATCCCCAGAACATGATCGCCAGGGCGGTACACAGCCGGGAAAAGGTGATTTCGTTTGCGGCTGGGAAGGTGATATCTGCAGGTTTAATCGCGCCTTTCCACAGAATGGCGGCAATAAGCGCGATAATTAATCCAGCGATAATGGCTTGCAGGTTGGCGCTGGAGCTGGCGCCGCGCGATCCCATAAACCATAGTAAACCTAGAGTACCCAGCTCCCCAAATAAGAGCTGTTCGCTTTGCCAGCCAAACAGCGCCTGGCCGAAACCCACCGCAATATGCAAGGCTGCGGGAAAACTAACAGGAATGACTGATAAAAACAGCCAACTGATCACTCGTTGCAGACGCGGGCCAAATGCCATCCCGACAAAATGCGCTACGCCGCCAGCGTGTGGAAAATGACGCCCCAGCACAGCAAAGACAATCGCAATAGGGAAAATCAAAATAATGAGCAGCGGCCATGCCCAAAGGCTGATGTCGCCTGCCGCCAGCGCAGCCAGCTCCGGAAGCGCAAAAACGCCAGTCCCTAATAATGATGTGGTTAACAAGATAACGCCCTGAACCAACCCAAGCTCTTTTTTTAGTTCATTCATCAGCTCATTATCCGGCGGCATTGTAACGTCAGGTGACGACAGGCATTTTTAAGCGTATCACACACGCCTTTTCTTATAGCAGGATGTTCTAAACCTTGGGTAAACGTGAGATAAGTAGCGTTTTTACCGCTTTTTTCGCTCAGAAGAATTTTTTTTCATCTCCCCCCTTGAAGGGGCAAAACCCCATCCCCATCTCTCTGGTCACCAGCCGGGAAACCGTTTACGGGCCGGCGTCACCCATAACTGATAATGACTTTCTCAAAGGAGAGCTATCAATGAGTATTCGTCCGTTACATGATCGTGTGATCGTCAAACGTAAAGAAGTTGAGTCCAAATCTGCTGGCGGCATCGTACTGACCGGTTCCGCAGCGGGTAAATCAACTCGTGGCGAAATCATCGCTGTCGGTAAGGGTCGCATCCTGGACAACGGTACTGTACAGCCGCTGGACGTGAAAGTTGGCGACATCGTTATTTTTAACGATGGCTACGGTGTGAAATCTGAAAAGATCGACAATGAAGAAGTGTTGATCATGTCTGAAAGCGACATTCTGGCAATTGTTGAAGCGTAATCCGCGAACGACACTGAACATACGAATTTAAGGGAAAGAGAAAATGGCAGCTAAAGACGTAAAATTCGGTAACGACGCTCGTGTGAAAATGCTGCGCGGCGTAAACGTACTGGCAGATGCAGTGAAAGTAACCCTCGGTCCGAAAGGCCGTAACGTGGTTCTGGATAAATCTTTCGGTGCGCCGACTATCACTAAAGATGGTGTTTCCGTAGCGCGTGAAATCGAACTGGAAGACAAGTTTGAAAACATGGGCGCGCAGATGGTGAAAGAAGTTGCCTCTAAAGCGAACGACGCTGCAGGCGACGGCACCACCACCGCGACCGTACTGGCGCAGTCCATCATTACCGAAGGCCTGAAAGCCGTTGCAGCGGGCATGAACCCGATGGACCTGAAACGTGGTATCGACAAAGCGGTTGCTGCGGCGGTTGAAGAGCTGAAGGCGCTGTCCGTACCGTGCTCCGACTCTAAAGCGATTGCTCAGGTAGGTACTATCTCCGCTAACTCCGACGAAACCGTAGGTAAACTGATCGCGGAAGCGATGGATAAAGTCGGTAAAGAAGGCGTTATCACCGTTGAAGACGGTACTGGTCTGCAGGACGAACTGGACGTGGTTGAAGGTATGCAGTTTGACCGCGGCTACCTGTCTCCTTACTTCATCAACAAGCCGGAAACTGGCGCAGTAGAACTGGAAAGCCCGTTCATCCTGCTGGCTGATAAGAAAATCTCCAACATCCGCGAAATGCTGCCGGTTCTGGAAGCCGTTGCAAAAGCAGGCAAACCGCTGCTGATCATCGCTGAAGATGTTGAAGGCGAAGCGCTGGCAACTCTGGTTGTTAACACCATGCGTGGCATCGTGAAAGTGGCTGCGGTTAAAGCACCTGGCTTCGGCGATCGTCGTAAGGCGATGCTGCAGGATATCGCTACCCTGACCGGCGGTACCGTAATCTCTGAAGAGATCGGTATGGAGCTGGAAAAAGCAACCCTGGAAGACCTGGGTCAGGCGAAACGCGTTGTGATCAACAAAGACACCACCACCATCATCGATGGCGTGGGTGAAGAAGCTGCCATCCAGGGCCGTGTTGCTCAGATCCGTCAGCAGATTGAAGAAGCGACCTCCGACTACGATCGTGAAAAACTGCAGGAGCGCGTAGCGAAACTGGCAGGCGGCGTTGCGGTAATCAAAGTTGGCGCTGCGACCGAAGTTGAAATGAAAGAGAAGAAAGCCCGCGTTGAAGATGCCCTGCACGCGACCCGTGCTGCGGTAGAAGAAGGCGTGGTTGCTGGTGGTGGCGTTGCGCTGATCCGCGTTGCTTCTAAAATTGCTGACCTGAAAGGCCAGAACGAAGACCAGAACGTGGGTATCAAAGTTGCGCTGCGCGCAATGGAAGCTCCGCTGCGTCAGATCGTGCTGAACTGCGGCGAAGAGCCGTCTGTTGTCGCTAACACCGTTAAAGGCGGCGACGGTAACTACGGTTACAACGCAGCAACTGAAGAATACGGCAACATGATCGATATGGGTATCCTGGACCCAACCAAAGTTACCCGTTCTGCGCTGCAGTACGCGGCTTCTGTGGCTGGTCTGATGATCACTACCGAGTGCATGGTGACCGACCTGCCGAAAAGCGATGCTCCTGATTTAGGCGCTGCTGGCGGCATGGGTGGTATGGGTGGTATGGGCGGCATGATGTAATTGCCCACACCCTGCATCCTTCAGGCTGCAGATGCGTTGGCTAACCCCAGTCACTTACTTGAGTAAGTGACTGGGGATTAACAAACTGGCCGCCTTCCTGCAACCAGTATGATTTGGGTGCTTATCTCCCAGAATTGAGAAACCCCCGGGCAGAAATGACCGGGGGTTTTTCTTTTAGTCATCTTTTTAGTATAAGATTCAGATACGGACAAAACGTCCAGCTCATTGATTATGGGGAATAACATGCACGTGAAATATTTAGCAGGGATCGTTGGCGCCGCGCTGCTGATGGCGGGTTGTAGCTCCAGCAACGAACTTACCGCTGCCGGCCAAAATGTACGCTTTGTCGAAGATAAGCCAGGCGCGGAATGCCAGCTTATTGGTACGGCAACCGGTAAACAGAGTAACTGGTTTTCAGGCCAGCACGGCGAAGAGGGTGGCTCAATGCGTGGCGCAGCGAACGATCTGCGTAATCAGGCGGCCGCGATGGGTGGAAACGTGCTGTATGGCGTAAGTAGTCCGTCGCAGGGCATGTTGTCCAGTTTTGTCCCGACGGCCAGCGAGATGAACGGCCAGGTTTATAAATGTCCGAATTGATATGTCTGAATCGTAACGCCCTCTGAAAGATTCAGAGGGCGATATGGTTAGCGTTTTTCCTGCGATGATGCCATGCGTAGATTATGCAACGCGCGCATGCATTGATCTTGCGTCAGACGCGCTGCTTTACCGGTTCCAAGCGTTCTGACAAAAACCTTACACGGTTTTCCTTCCAGCTTTTTAAGACGCGGGCTGAAATTCAGCAAGCGGCGTGATATCGCTTCAGCTTCTTTAGAGCCTGACTGACTACGGGTCTTAATGATGGTGCCGCAATCATGCGATTGTCCTGCCTCATCCGTATAACGATAAACGAGCGCTAAATAATGGTTATACAGATTATGTTTCCAGTCAGGGTGGTTATAGGTATCGAATTCGATATTACCGTTTTCCAGGCAGTCTGCATCGTATAATGGTAAAAAGTCCAGCATTGAAGAAATACGCAATGCGAGCTCACGCATTTCGGCATTATTAATGGCGTGAATAATAGCCATCACCAGAACTTCAACCTGCCACTCACCGACCTGTAAATCAAGATGGCTACCATTGTGCAGCTTTAACGTAAAGGTTAATACTTTTTCTGTATTATCGCTCAACGCTAAAGATTCAACACGCTGATTAACATCGGCGTTTTCCAGCTCTTCACGGAGTATTGCCGGAATATTCTCATGCATTTTAAGCACATGACTGCTTTTAGCTTTCTGGCGTTTTTCCTGCTCTTGTTCCGGAAGCGAGTGTTGTAAATAAAGCCGGTGTTCAAGGCCGATCAACAAGTCTCGCAGCGCGAGCACAGGAAAGAAAAGCAGTGTTTCTTTATTTCTCAGTGACTTCACCTTAAGCGCCAGCGCGATAAACTTATCATTGTGACGAATAACGCCGGTATTTAGTCCCTTAATCGTTAAGGCCATGTCAATTCTCCACAAATATAAAATAATTAAATGTTTTACTGCAATGTATTTGATATATAAATTGTTTATGCCGTCCTATAAAAAGGAGAACCAGTATAATTCGAAAATGCAGTACACGCTAAGCGAGTCCTAAAACGGACTTTATTGAAAAGAGAGGACCGGAAAGGTGTATTTAACGAAGGTTAGTTTATCCTCGCCAAAGGGTGAGGAGAATCGCGGGGGAATCTCCTCGTGATATTGCGCGGTAATATTTTTCGTCGTCCCTGACGCGCCCGCGAGGATTAGCACTGCCGAAGCTGTAAATCCAGCGGTGTTTTGCTCGGTTCGCCGCCGATTTCACGCGCCAGTCTTGGCACCATATAGCCGGATACCAGCGTGAGCAGTTCGCGCATGATTTGCCGGGCTTCGTCATCGGTGACCATAAAATGCGCGGCGCCCTGCACTTTATCCAGCACATGCAGGTAATAGGGCATCACGCCGGCGTCAAATAGCGCGTTGCTCAGATTCGCCAGCGTTCGCGCGTTATCATTCACGCCACGCAGCAGGACGCTCTGGTTGAGAAGCGTGACGCCCACGTGGCGCAGTTTCTTCATCGCCAGGCAGAACGCCTCGTCCACTTCATTGGCGTGGTTGATATGGTTCACCAACAAAATTTGCAGACGTGACTGGTCAAAGCGGGCGACCAGTTCGTCAGTAATGCGTGCCGGGATGACGATAGGCAACCGGCTGTGGATGCGTAGCCGCTTGACGTGCTTAATGGCTTCCAGTTGCGTGAGCAGCCAGTCCAGCTCATGATCTTTCGCCATCAGCGGATCGCCGCCGGAAAAGATGATTTCATCCAGTTCCGGGTGTGCGGCGATATACTCCAGCGCGACTGTCCAGTTGCGCTTATTGCCTTGATTCTCCGCATACGGGAAGTGACGACGGAAACAGTAGCGGCAATTTACCGCACATCCGCCTTTTACCAGCAATAGCGCCCGGTTTTGGTATTTATGCAATAATCCTGGCACCACGCTGTGTTGCTCTTCCAGCGGGTCGGTGGAGAAACCGGGGGCGACAATAAATTCATCCCGGGACGTCAGCACTTGACGTAAAAGAGGATCGTCAGGGTTGCCCTTCTCCATGCGCGTAATAAAAGCGCGCGGCACGCGGAGGGCAAACAAGCGCCTGGCGTCCTGTCCTGCCCGGAGGTTTTCATCAGCTTCAATCTGTAAAAGATGCAGCAGTTCGTCGGGATTGGTCACAACATCGGCAAGTTGCGCTAACCAATCTTCTCGCAATGGGGTATTTAGGGTTACAATATGCGCCATTTTGTGGCTTAGCTACCAGTTAACAATTTCAGAGGGCCTTATGGCGACTTACTATAGCAACGATTTTCGTTCCGGTCTTAAAATCATGTTGGATGGCGAACCTTATGCGGTTGAATCCAGTGAATTCGTGAAACCGGGTAAAGGCCAGGCGTTTGCCCGCGTTAAGCTGCGCCGTCTGCTGACCGGCACGCGCGTTGAGAAAACCTTCAAATCGACCGATTCCGCAGAAGGCGCGGATGTAGTCGATATGAACCTGACTTACCTGTACAACGACGGTGAGTTCTGGCATTTCATGAACAACGAAACCTTCGAACAGCTGTCTGCAGATGCCAAGGCTATCGGCGACAACGCAAAATGGCTGTTGGATCAGGCGGAATGCATCGTAACCCTGTGGAACGGTCAGCCTATCTCTGTCACTCCGCCGAACTTTGTTGAACTGGAAATTGTTGATACCGACCCAGGTCTGAAGGGCGATACCGCAGGTACTGGCGGCAAACCAGCCACGCTGTCTACTGGCGCAGTGGTTAAAGTTCCGCTGTTCGTGCAGATTGGCGAAGTGATCAAAGTCGATACCCGTTCCGGCGAATACGTATCCCGCGTAAAATAATTTACGTTATCGGGAAAAATGGTGCAGCGTATGCTGCGCCATCCTGTTTTTCGTGCCTCAATGATGAAACGCTTTATCGGCCTTGTCGCGCTGGTTCTTCTTACCAGCACATTATTAACGGCATGTAATACCGCCCGCGGCTTCGGCGAAGATATTCAGCATCTTGGCCACGCCATCTCCCGTGCAGCCAGCTAATCGCTTCTCGTCTTCCTAAAATTAGTCGATCGCCCGTCATTTTCTGGGATGTTGTCTATTATTAAGTTGCTATACACAAACAACATTGGCTAGAAAAGGAAGACATTATGGTTAAAAAGACAATTGCAGCGATCTTTTCTGTTTTGGTACTTTCCACTGTATTAACTGCTTGTAATACCACGCGCGGCGTGGGCGAGGACATCTCGGACGGTGGTAGTGCGATCTCTGGCGCTGCAACCAGAGCTCAGCAGTAATCATCAACGGTACGGCATGGCGTCGTACCGTTAATCGATTTTCTCCGGAAGCATAAGAAAGGGAGAATACCGGTTATCCATATGAAGTTTCATACGGATATTACGCTTATAGGTGTAAACCGTTTTCCCGTGAATGCCAAGCGCATACGCAATCTCTTTATTGCTGGTGCCTTCCGTCCACATCGCGAGCACCTTTTCCTCCTGCGGAGAGAGCAATGGCGTGGCGCTTTCCGGCGCTTCCTGCAGTGGATGAGTATATAGCGCTCCTTTAATTCGTTGTGCAAGCTCATGTAAAGGCGTGTGTTTAGATAACACCGCATGACTGGCATATTGCGGTCTGTACGGCATATTCCCTGACTGTAATAATACCAACGGCGTCATCCTGCAGGCGGCAAAAAATGCATTGATAGGCTGCTCAGGTAAGGCATCGTTGAGAAAACCATATAAATCAGCGATAACCAGATGGGGCTTCCATTGCAGAATATGTTCTTTCGCCAGTATAAGGTTATTCATCCCGGATACCAGCAGTGAAGAACTGAGCACATCAGTGTGATTAAGCCAGGCCTCCATGCCCGTACGGGTAAAGTGGCATCGGTCTATCACTAAAATTTTCAACATAGTTTTTTGTACCCGGAAGTAGATAAAGCACTTTCTTTCCCAGAAGGCGTTCCATCATAGAGAACTCCTGTGGGCGCTAAATGCGAAAACTACGCGGCTTAAAAGGGCCAATTCCCGCCTTTAGACGGAAAAAAATAAAAAGGTTGAAATTCATTTTCTCTCAGGCAAAAATGACTTTTCATCCGTATACGTTACAGGACGACCTGTAAACGCTATTCTCACCGGGGACGGCCCCATTAATTATCTGGAGCCTGCTATGTCCTGGATCATTCTATTAATCGCTGGTTTACTTGAAGTGGTATGGGCTGTCGGCCTGAAGTATACCCACGGTTTTTCTCGTCTGACCCCCAGTATTATCACCATTACGGCCATGGTTATTAGTATGGCGTTACTTTCCTGGGCAATGAAAACGCTGCCCGTTGGAACGGCGTACGCCATCTGGACCGGCATCGGCGCCGTCGGGGCGGCAATCACCGGTATCCTTCTGCTGGGCGAGTCTGCTTCACCGGCGCGTTTGCTCAGTCTTGGCTTGATCGTCGCGGGTATCATTGGGCTAAAACTCAGTGCGCATTAATTCGTCGCTGATATTGCTACGAACCTGATTGTTTTACCCAAATTAATTTATTGACGTCAAACCCCTCCCGGGTCGCGACGGCCAGCATTTGCTGTTTTATTTCCTCAGAAAGCGTTGGCGTGCGAGAGAGTATCCACAGATAGTCGCGATCCGGGCCGCACACCAACGCATGACGGTATTCCCGGTCAAGCGCAATCACGTTATAGCCGCCGTAGAACGGGCCGAAAAAAGAGACCTTGAGCGCGGCGCGGTTTGGACTACCGGTAAAATACGCTTTGCCTTCTGTTTTTTGCCACATTCCCCGATCCGGGTTATAGCCTTTATTGATGACATTAATCCCGCCATCGTCACGCAGACTATAGGTGGCCGTGACTTGTTCCAGCCCACGTTCAAATCGATGATCGAGGCGTGCGATCTCATACCAGGTGCCGAGGTAACGTTTGGCATCAAAGTTATTTACCACGGTAACGCCTTTAGGCGGAGTAGGCGAACTACAGGCGACAACCAGAAATGCAGCCGTAACTGCAGCAACGACGGGCAGAATGCGCATAAGATTTTCCTTCCAGTGTTTTTTCTAAGTGTAGAACCTGGCGGGAAAATGAGAGGCAGGAAAAGAAAAAACGCCCTCTTATCGGGTAGATAAGAGGGCGTCGTGGCAACTTAGAGAGTGATAACGCCAATCGCCGTCACAACGGTCAGGATTGCCGCCAGACCGTAAAAGACCCATTTGCCCGCAGGCACGTGGATTTTTAGGTCATGCATCGCGTGGTGCATACGGTGTAGGCCACACCATAGCGGCAGCACGATCATCAGGAACAGAAAAACGCGACCAATAAAGCTTTGGGCGAACGTCAGTACGCGCTCAAAACTCAGGGCATCGCCCGGAAATAGCCCCAGCGGCAACATGATGCCAACCAGTAGCACGATCACCGGCGCGATGATCGCGCCCCACATACCGCCTGCGCCAAACAGTCCCCAGAATACGGGTTCATCAGAACGTTTTGGGTTTGGATTAATCATCCGGGACTCCTTACCAGAACAGGGCAACATACAGAATGACTACGGTGACTACCGCAGTGACCACCCAAAGCCCTTTGATGATTGGCTCTGGCCCCATTTTTTCGTCTTTTACAATGATATTGGCCGCCTTCGGCGCCAGTTCAAACCAGGTTTTGGTGTGCAGCAGCGCGGCCGCCAGGGTGATCAGGTTTAAGATCACTACCACCGGGTTTTGTAAAAAGCCGACGAATCCCATCCAGGATTCCGCGCCGTGTTTGAGCGCAAACAGACCGAAAATCAGTTCAATACTGAACCAGACTGCCGGCACCGCTGTGCCTTCGCGCAGCATATAAAAGCGATAAAACGGCAGTTTTTTCCACCAGGTGGACGTCATCGGCCGCACATAGGGTTTGCGTTTAGTCGTCATGTTGCACTCCTTAGCGTGGTTTCAGGGTGGCGATAAGAAAGTCTTTCGAGCTTTCCACTTTACCCTGCTGAATGGCCGCAGCCGGATCGACATGTTTTGGACAGACTTCGGAGCAGTAGCCCACGAAAGTACAGGTCCATACGCCGTTCGGACTGTTCAACTGCGCCATACGCTCCTTCTTACCGTGATCGCGGCTATCTTCGTTATAGCGATGCGCCAGCGTAATCGCAGCCGGTCCGATAAATTCAGGATTCAGACCGAACTGCGGGCACGCGGCGTAGCACAGACCACAGTTGATGCAACCGGAGAACTGGTGATACTTCGCCATTTGCGCCGGGGTCTGGACATTCGGCCCCTGATCTGGCGTGCGAGAGTTGCCAATAATGTACGGTTTGATCGCTTCCAGGCTTTCGATAAAGTGCGTCATATCGACAACCAGATCGCGCTCAATCGGGAAGTTCGCCAGCGCTTCCACCTTCATACCGTTGGTGTAATCGCGCAGGAAGGTTTTACACGCCAGTTTAGGGACGTTGTTGACCATCATGCCGCAGGAGCCGCAGATCGCCATACGGCAGGACCAGCGGTAGCTCAGGTCTGGCGACAGGTTATCTTTGATGTAGCCCAACGCGTCCAGTAGCGATGTTGTTTCATCATAAGGAACTTCATAGAAAGCACTGTGCGGCGCGGTATCGGTTTCCGGGTTATAGCGCACCACCTCAACTTTCAGGTTTTTCATCTCAGCCATTCGCCTTCTCCTTCTTATCGGCTGCTTCCGCTTCACCGCCGTAAACACGTTTGGCTGGCGGCAGGGTGGTGATTTTCACGTCGCTGTATTCCAGACGGGTCGTGCCATCAGCATCGCGGAAGGCGAGGGTGTGCTTGAGGAAGTTCACATCGTCGCGCTCGGTACAGCCTTCATCCAGACGCTGATGCGCGCCGCGGGACTCTTTACGCGCCAGCGCAGAGTGCGCCATACATTCCGCCACGTTCAGACCATGACCCAGTTCGATGGTATACAGCAGGTCAGTGTTGAACACGCTGGAAGTATCGGAGATACGTACGCGCTTGAAACGTTCCTGAAGCTCGGCCAGTTTATCAACGGTTTTCTGCATCAGTTCCGGGGTACGGTAAATACCGCAACCTTCTTCCATAGACAGACCCATCTCATCGCGGATCTTCGACCAGTTTTCGTTGCCTTCCTGGTTCACCAGATTTTTCAGACGCTGTTCAATATCGGCAACCTGGGCGTCGAGCGCGGCGCTATTTGCGGCGCCTGCCGTAGCAGCGCGTTCCATTGCTTGTTCGCCAGCCAGACGACCAAACACCACCAGTTCCGCCAGTGAGTTGGAACCGAGGCGGTTCGCGCCATGCAGGCCAACAGAGGAGCATTCGCCAACGGCAAACAGCCCTTTGACACGGCTTTCACAGTTCTGGTCGGTTTCAATGCCGCCCATGGTGTAGTGCGCGGTCGGACGTACTGGAATCGGTTCTTTAACCGGATCGACGCCGACATAGGCTTTCGCCAGTTCGCAAATGAACGGCAGACGTTCATGCAGTTTCTTCTCGCCGAGATGACGCAGGTCGAGGTGAACCACATCGCCGCGCGGCGTGGAGATGGTGTTGCCTTTACGCCATTCGTGCCAGAAAGCCTGGGATACTTTGTCGCGCGGCCCCAGTTCCATATATTTGTTTTTCGGCTCGCCCAGCGGCGTTTCGGGGCCCATGCCGTAGTCTTGCAGGTAACGGTAGCCATTTTTATTGACCAGAATACCGCCTTCACCGCGGCAACCTTCGGTCATCAGGATACCGGAACCTGGCAAGCCGGTCGGGTGATACTGAACGAATTCCATATCACGCAGCGGAACGCCGTGGCTCAGCGCCATGCCCATCCCGTCGCCGGTGACGATGCCGCCATTGGTGTTATAGCGGTATACGCGGCCTGCGCCGCCTGTCGCCATGACCACGGCGTTGGCGCGGATTTGCACCAGCGTGCCTTCCATCATGTTCATTGCCACCAGGCCGCGCGCATGGTTGTCATCAACCAGAATATCCAGCACGAAATGTTCGTCAAAGCGCTGGATTTGTGGGAACTGCAGGGAAGTCTGGAACAGAGTATGCAGCATATGGAAGCCGGTTTTATCCGCGGCGAACCAGGTACGCTCGATTTTCATACCACCGAAGCGACGCACGTTAACGCTACCGTCCGGACGGCGGCTCCACGGGCAGCCCCATTGCTCCAGCTGCGTCATCTCAGTGGGACAATGGTGGACAAAGTAATCCACGACATCCTGCTCACACAGCCAGTCTCCGCCTGCTACCGTATCGTGAAAATGGTAGTCAAAGCTGTCATGATCCTGGGCGACAGCGGCTGAACCCCCTTCGGCAGCGACGGTGTGGCTGCGCATCGGGTACACTTTTGAGATCAGTGCGATTTTAGCATTGGGATTCGCCTGTGCGGCAGCAATTGCAGCACGTAATCCCGCGCCACCGGCGCCTATAATGGCAAGATCGGCTTGAAAGGTTTGCACGACATTCCTCCAGATTATTGTAATTTCACCCTCGCGCAGCCAGATAAAGCCTCTGGGTTCTGCGAAGTATGAATGCGTTTCCACTGCTCCTTTATGGGTACAACAGTATAGTCTCAGGGATGTCAGGGAAATTTGACGTGTTCGATTTTTTTAGCGTATCAGAGGGATGAATTATCATTGATTTTGATTAATTTAATTACTAAACCATCTGAAATCACTTTTTTTACCCTCCAGAAGGCTCCCGATACGCCTGCGCAAAATTTGTTTCGCCCGCGCGTTGCGAGTAGACTTCGTGACCTTGTCTTAAACTGGAGAAAGAATCATGAGCGAAACGGCAACCTGGCAGCCGAGCGCGTCCATCCCCAATTTATTAAAACGTGCGGCGATTATGGCGGAAATCCGTCGTTTCTTTGCCGATCGTGGAGTGCTTGAGGTTGAGACGCCCTGCATGAGTCAGGCGACGGTCACAGACATTCATCTGTTCCCGTTCGAAACGCGTTTCGTCGGACCTGGCCATTCCCAGGGGATGAACCTCTATTTAATGACCAGTCCGGAATACCATATGAAACGCCTGCTGGCGGCAGGGTGCGGTCCGGTTTTCCAGCTATGCCGCAGTTTCCGTAATGAAGAGATGGGACGACATCATAATCCGGAATTCACTATGCTGGAGTGGTATCGCCCGCATTACGATATGTACCGCCTGATGAATGAAGTGGATGATTTGCTTCAGCAAGTGCTGGATTGTCAACCTGCGGAAAGTCTCTCCTATCAACAGGCGTTTCAGCGCCATCTGGAGATTGACCCGTTATCAGCAGATAAAACGCAACTGCGTGAGGCGGCGGCAAAGCTTGATTTAAGCAATATCGCCGATACGGAAGAAGACCGTGATACGTTGCTGCAACTGCTGTTCACGATGGGGGTTGAGCCGCATATAGGTAAAGAAAAGCCGACCTTTATTTATCACTTTCCGGCCAGTCAGGCATCGCTGGCACAAATCAGTACCGAGGATCATCGCGTCGCCGAGCGCTTTGAGGTGTACTACAAAGGTATTGAGCTGGCGAATGGTTTCCACGAACTGACGGACGCACGTGAGCAACAACAGCGCTTTGAACAGGACAATCGTAAGCGCGCCGCGCGCGGTCTGCCGCAGCAGCCGATTGACCAAAATCTACTGGATGCGCTGGCCGCCGGTCTACCGGATTGTTCCGGCGTGGCGCTGGGTGTTGATCGTCTGGTGATGCTGGCGCTGGGAGCAGAAAGCCTGGCGGACGTGATTGCTTTTACGGTCGATCGGGCGTAAATCTGAAATTCACTCTTTCGCGAGATAAAATGGCGCAATAAGCGCCATTTTGTAGCATATTTTTTCAATTATCCTCTGTTTGCCACAACATAAGGCTGGAACTTTGATGCCATTTAGGTATCAATCCTGTGTTGATTTTTTTATCGCTGACCTTTGTAAAAAAGAAGGCGGCGTCAATCGGTGAGCGGCGTCTGGCAAACGCGCTCGAGCGTAAGGGATGGTTGAATGACCCACACGATAAAAAAGATGAGCCTTATTGGGCTTATCCTGATGATTTTTACTTCTGTTTTTGGTTTTGCGAATAGCCCGTCGGCGTTTTATTTAATGGGGTATAGCGCAATCCCGTGGTATATATTTTCTGCCTTGCTGTTTTTTATTCCATTCGCCTTAATGATGGCTGAAATGGGTTCCGCTTATCGCAAAGAAGAGGGCGGGATCTATTCGTGGATGAATAATAGCGTGGGGCCACGTTACGCGTTTATTGGCACGTTTATGTGGTTTTCATCGTATGTCATATGGATGGTAAGTACGGCGGCAAAAATTTGGGTACCGTTTTCTACTTTTGTTTTTGGTGCCGATATGACGCAGCACTGGCGTATTGCGGGGCTTGAGCCTACGCAGGTTGTCGGGCTGCTCGCTGTTGGCTGGATGATTCTGGTGACGTGTGTCGCCGCCAGAGGGATCAATAAAATTGCGCGAATTACGGCGGTCGGAGGTATTGCCGTAATGTGTCTTAATTTAGTTTTATTGTTAGTGAGTGTCGCTATTTTGTTATTAAATGGTGGGCATTTTGCACAAGAAATTAATTTTACCTCGTCACCGAATCCGGGTTATCACTCCGGCCTGGCAATGTTGTCATTTGTGGTATTTGCTATTTTTGCTTATGGCGGTATTGAGGCTGTCGGCGGACTGGTGGATAAAACCGAGAAACCGGAAAAGAATTTTGCGAAAGGTATTGTTTTCGCGGCCATTGTGATTTCAATTGGTTATTCTTTGGCGATCTTTTTATGGGGCGTCAGCACTAACTGGCAACAGATATTAAGTAATAGCGCCGTTAACTTAGGGAATATCACCTACATTTTGATGTCGAGTTTAGGCACGACATTAGGTAACGCGTTAAACCTTTCTCCGGAAGCAGCGATGACGGTGGGCGTCTGGTTTGCGCGTATCACCGGCCTTTCTATGTTTCTGGCTTATACCGGCGCGTTTTTTACGTTGAGCTATTCACCGCTGAAAGCCATTATTCAGGGGACGCCAAAAGCGTTGTGGCCCGCGCCGATGACGACACTGAACGCTAACGGTATGCCGGCGACCGCTATGTGGCTACAGTGCGTGCTGGTGAGTCTATTTATTTTGCTGGTCTCTTTTGGTGGTGACACTGCATCGGCGTTTTATAACAAACTCACGCTGATGGCGAACGTCTCAATGACCTTGCCATACCTGTTCCTTGCGCTGGCATTTCCCTTCTTTAAAGCGCGTCAGGATCTGGAGCGGCCATTTGTTCTCTTTAAAACCAAAGCCTCTACCCTGGTCGCGACGGGTGTTGTGGTGCTGGTGGTGACGTTTGCCAACGTCTTTACCATCATCCAGCCGGTGATTGAAGCTGGGGACTGGGACAGCGCCTTGTGGATGATCGGTGGGCCGATCTTCTTCTCGCTGCTGGCGATGGCGATTTATCAGAATTACAGCAGCCGCATGAGCGCCGATCCGGAGTGGGCGGCGGAGTAAAGGCCGTAGGCCGGATAAGACCCCACGGGGCGCATCCGGCGTTTATTGCCCGATGGAGAACGTTATGAATGATAGTTCGAGAGACCCGATTATCACGGAAGATGAGGTTAGGGCACTCAATTTTACTCCGGAAGATATCCTTGAAATAGAAAAGGTTATTCTTTCTTCCGTTCATGTTGCACGTCGAAAGGTTGCGATGGTAGTAGGAATGACTATTAGCACGTTAAGGGATCGCGATGAGGATAAGTGGAAACATGTGACGGATATTTATTGCGCGTATGTTATAAGATGCCTCGTATTTCGCGGAGAACTGGTGGGTTACGGCGATTTATTCCGAATGCGCTATAGCGAAATTAACCTGCCTGTTGCCGATCTGGACGCATAATAAGTCCGAAAATGTCTGTGAGCTGCGATGAAATGCCCGATGGCGCAAGCTTATCGGGCCTACAGGTTAATTGCCGGCCCGTAGGCCGGATAAGACCCGACGGGTCGCATCCGGCATTTCTTGCCTGGATCATGCGCTACAAACTGCCCGCCGGGCGGCTGGTTTTACCCGCTGACGTTAACGTTCTCCCCGTTTGTTTACCGCCGAGACTCTCCAGACGCATCTGGAACGGCGGGAACGGCATATCAATACCGTGCTCGCGGAAGCCCGCCAGAATCAATTGGTGGATCTCATGGCGTAATGGCATACGGTGTCCCATTTCCGCGGCATAGATACGCAGTTCGAAAATTTGAATACCCTGCTGGAGATCCACCAGAAAGATTTCAGGCGGCGGGTTATCCAGCACCAAAGAACAGCGCTGCGCCGCCGTCAGCAGAATTTGCGTCACCTCTTCGCTATTGGCATCCGCCGGTGCCGGGATGGTTAACACCACGCGCGTAACGGAGTCAGACAGCGACCAGTTGATAAACTGTTCGGTGATAAAGGCTTTATTCGGCACGATAATCTCTTTGCGATCCCAGTCGCTGATGGTGGTGGCGCGGGTATTGATTTTGGTCACGCTGCCAGTGAGATCGCGAATGGTCACCGTATCGCCGATACGAATCGGCTTTTCAAACAAAATAATCAGGCCGGAGATAAAGTTAGCGAAAATTTCTTGCAGGCCAAAACCAAGCCCAACGCCGAGCGCGGCAACCAGCCATTGTAGCTTCGACCACTCAATGCCGATCATCGAGAAACCGACCAGCCCGCCAATCAGCATTAACAGATATTTGGTGATGGTCGTGATGGCGTAACCGGTACCAGGCGTTAAATCGAGATGCTGTAATAACGCCAGTTCCAGCAGCGCAGGCAGATTACGCACCAACTGCGTGGTGATGATAAAGACCAGAATCGCAATGAGCACCGCCCCCAGGGTAATCGGCTCCAGGCTTTCTACGCCTTGCACCGTAGAGGTGACATCCCACAGCGAAATATTCTCCAGGAAGCCGAATGCCGAGTGGATTTCCGACCACAGTACAATTACCGATAGCAGGGCGATAAGCATCAGAATTGAGCGGACCAGACGCAGCGACTGAGCGCTAATAGCGTCAAGATCGATTTCACTTTCATCGATGTCGACCGCGCCTTCCAGGCTGGAGGAGTGCGCCGGTTCTTCTTCGCCGCGCGCGCGCTGCGCCAGCATTTCCGCCCGACGATGTTTGGCGCGGTCAAAAGCCAGTCGGCGTCGTTGGATCAGCATCCAGCGGCGAATGACGTGATAAATGACCAGCAACAGGAACCAGATAGCGACCGAGGTTTCCAGTCTCGCCAGTAGCGCCTGCGCTGTGGCCAGATAACCCACCGCCGCCGCCAGAATCGCGATAAGCGGCGCGCCCATCAGCATATTCCACAGCAGGCTGTTGACCATGTTGTCGCCGTTGCCTTCTTTATCAAGATAGAGCGGGATGCCCGCTTTTTTCAGACTCAGCGTGACCAGCGCCAGCGCGCCGCATATCAGGATGAAGCAAAGGCGGCCCAACGAGCCGGAAAACTCCCGATCGTTAAGATTATCAAACATGATCACTGCCATAATGAGCGGCACGATCAGCCCAATGCTCATCAGGTAGTAGCGCATCGCTTTCGCTACCCGGTTTCGCGGCCAGCCGAAATGCGCCACAAACAGACCATTAGGACGGGCAAAAGCGGCGCAAATCATGACTACCCACAACAGCGGTACTGTCGCCGTCACGCCATCGCCGATGGCGACGGCCAGCGGATACGGCCAGGCTTCCTGTAGACCATAACCGAGCGTCGCCCACAAGACCGGCAGCGGCGAGGCGACCAGAATCGACCAGAACACCGTTCGCAGCGTCAGCGAGAAGTGATCCTGGGTGACTTTCCCGACGCGCGAGGCCGAGCGCTCAAGGAACCGGTTGAAGTGTTGGCGTGAATAGAGGCTAAACCCGACCAGCGCCAGCGCGCCGAATAACGGCAGTAGCGTCTCTTTGCTGGTCAGCATCATGATGCTGGCTTTACCTAACTGATTAAACGTATCTAATGAGATAAGCCGGCGTAAATCCTGAACCAAATCAACAGGCCAGGAGAGCGATAGCGGGCTAACGTCAGCGGTCCAGAACAGATAACGGTGGGTCGCTTCATTAACCTCTTTAAGCGCATCCTCCAGTTGGCTGTTGGAGACTTTCAGTTTGGTCAGCTCCAGGATCAGCGTATCGCCGCCCTGTAACAACGAGTTGAGCAGCTCGCGCTGAGTGCGAAGCTGGGCGTCAAGAATCTGGTTTTGCTCGGCGGTCAGCGGCTGTCCATTGGCCTGACGTATTTGCCGTAGCTGCGGCTGCTTATTGAGTAACTCTTCATAGCGCATACGGTGGACGCGTAGCTGCGCCATTTCCGTATCAAGCTGCTGCGGCTTAGGCATCTCTGGCAGACGGGCGACCTGCGCGCGCAGCGCTTCGCCAAGCATGTTGGACACGCCAAGCCATTGCGACTGCTCCCGCAGCGTATTGAGCGCCTGACGCACCTGTAACGTTTGGCTGGTGGCCTGTCGTTGCTGCGAGGCGACCAGATCCATCCGCTGCGCTTGTTGATTGAGCGCCTGTGACAGCTCGCGGTTGACTTTAAATTGTTCGACGATGCCTTCCGGCAAACCGGCGCTGTTTTCCGCCAGCAGCTCAGTGCTTTCCAGCGCGCGTTCCGCTTCACGTTGGCGCAGGCTATTGAGCTGATTGCGCAGCGCCTGAAGATACGCATCCAATTGCTGACTCTGTTTTTCCGCCAGCTCGGAACGCAGACGAGCCAGTTCCTGCCGGTTGTTGGCGGACAGTTGCGCCAACTCCAGTTCGTCGACTAACGCTTTTAGTTTGGCGGACTCCGCCTGCATATTGAGACTTTGCGCCTGGCTAAGCGCGGCACTTCCGCCTGCGGCGCCGAGTCGTCGCTCAATCTCATTAAGCTGGCGGCGGGCGTCGTTTTGCTGTTGGGGAAGCTGGCTGAGCGAGTCGGCGATCTCCCTGACGCGCTCCTGCTCCTGTTGCGCCTCGCGGGTTTTATCCAGTAGCTGGCTGCTAACCTGCAAGATCTCCTGATTTAACGCTTCGGTGGACATCTCTGGCGGTACGCTGCGAGGTTCATCGCGCAGATTATTCAACTGGGCGCGCAAGGTGGCGGATAGCTTAGGGAAATTATCAATAACGTGTTGATATTGTTTCGCGCGCTCAAGCGAGCCTTTTCGCTCTTCAAGCGCGTTTAACGCAGTCTGGAGCGCCTCAACGGCTTCCGGCTGAGCGGGCTTCGCCGCTTTTGCCTGCTCCAGTTCCTGCGTGATTTGTTTGGCGTCGGGGGCCGTTGCGGCGAACGCCCCCGTGCTGAGGCACCAGGCCATCAGAAAAGCGATAATCAGGCGCACGTCAGCATTCTCTCTTGATTAGGTGTCGTCTTTTTTATTGTCAACCAGCGGGCTGGCGTCGTGTTCGGCTTTAATTTCTTCTGCCGGCAGCGGAGCAGGTTCTACCTCCGGCGCGACGAATGTTTCGGTCGACGTCGCCAGCGGTTGGCCAATTTTGGTAACGGACAGGCTTGCCAGCGACTCGATCAGATTCACTTTCCCCGGCGCAAATAAGTTGATGACCGTGGAACCCAGTTTAAAGCGCCCCATCTCCTGGCCTTTCAACAAGGCGACAGACCCTTCATGTTCGCCTTCTGGCCAGGTCCAGCGCTTGATGATGCCTTCGCGCGGCGGGGTAATGGTCCCCGCCCAGACGGTTTCGATACTGCCGACAATAGTTGCGCCGACCAGAATCTGCGCCATAGGACCGAACTCGGTATCAAACAGACAGATAACGCGCTCGTTGCGGGCAAACAGGTTGGGGACGTTTTGCGCGGTCAGATGGTTAACGGAGAACAGATCGCCCGGTACGTAGATCATTTCGCGCAGGATGCCGTTGCATGGCATGTGCACGCGATGGTAGTCGCGAGGGGAGAGGTAAGTGGTCACAAACGTGCCGTTGCGGAACTTATCCGCCATCAGGTAGTTACCCGCCAGCAACGCCTCAAGGCTGTAATTATGGCCTTTGGCCTGCAAAATTTTATCTTCTTCGATACGACCTAACTGGCTTATCACGCCGTCGGCAGGCATCACCAGGATGTTAGGATCGGTATTGAGCGGACGCACGTCATCACGCAGCGGACGAACAAAGAAATCATTGAACGTACGATAGCTGGCGGTATCCGGTTTTTGCGCCTCGGTCATATCGACTTTGTAATACTTTACGAAGAGATCGATAACCAGTTTTGTCAGCCATCCTGCTCGTTTGCTTGCGCCCCAGCCCGCCAGGCGAGTGAGCCATAGTTTCGGCAGAATGTATTGTAGCGAAAGTTTAAATGAGTTTAACAAGGTAGCCTCCAGGCCATTGTTGTTCCTGAACCGGCAGTTATACCGGTATCCTGAAAAAAGGGGACGATTCTAACGACGCCTAGCGTATCTGTCAGTCGTCCGTATCAGAAAAGTTTTTACGCGTTTTTACCTGCGCCATACTTTCAAGAATTCGGTGATAATTTTCGAAACGGGTTTCCGCAATAGCGCCGTTCTCTACCGCTTCGCGAATGGCGCAGCCTGGATCGGCGTCATGCTTGCAGTCCCGGTATTTGCAATGTCCCAAATAGTCATGAAATTCGACAAAGCCCTGGGTGATTTGTTCCGGCTCCAGATGCCATAAGCCGAACTCGCGCACGCCGGGGGAATCAATGACATCGCCGCCATGCGGGAAATGATACAGACGAGCAGCGGTAGTGGTATGTTGACCCAGACCGGAGACATTCGATACATCGTTCGTCAGAATCTCGTTCTGTAAGCCGAGCAGAGCGTTTAGCAGACTGGATTTTCCGACGCCGGACTGCCCGGCAAAAATACTGATGCGACCGGTTAACGCCTCTTCCAGCGGTTTCAGACCATCCTGCGTATGGCTGGAGACCATCAGCACGCGATAGCCGATATTGCGGTAGATGTCCATCTGCTCATTAACGAAGTCCATACCTTCGTCGTCCAGCAGATCAATTTTATTGAGTACGATAAGCGGCTCAACCTGTAGGGTTTCACAGCCGACCAGATAGCGATCGATGATATTCAGCGACAGCTCCGGCAAAATCGCGGAGACGATAACGATTTGGTCAATGTTGGCGGCAATAGGCTTCACGCCGTCGTAGAAGTCCGGGCGCGTCAATACCGAGGTGCGCTCATGCACCGCTTCAACGATGCCTTTTACGTTGACGCCCTCTGCAGCGGCTTTGCCCGGACGCCAGACGACGCGATCGCCCGTTACCAGCGAACGGATGGTGCGGCGGATATTGCAACGGTGAACCTCGCCGTCAGCAGACTCCACATCGGCATGCATACCAAAACGGCTAATGACGATACCCTCTGCAGGCTCGCCAAACAGGTTGTCATCGTAGTCGGCTTTCTCCGCGGACGTTTTTAAACGACGCTGGTGATTGGCGTTCACACGGCGCTGCTGGCCTTTGGAGAGTTTATTTTTGCTCAATCGTACTGGCTCCTGGTCGCCCATAGTGGGCAAAACATCTATGATACACGCAATTGTAGATGAATATAGTCACAGTGAATGTGACCTCTGAAGGGTGGAAAATAGCATGAGTGCCGATGAAAACAACCTGATTTGGATCGATCTGGAGATGACAGGTCTGGATCCCGAGCGCGATCGCATTATTGAGATAGCCACGCTGGTAACGGATGCCAGTCTGAATATTCTGGCGGAAGGACCGACGATTGCGGTACATCAATCCGATGCGCAACTGGCGTTAATGGATGACTGGAACGTGCGCACCCATACCGGCAGCGGCCTGGTAGATCGCGTTAAGGCAAGTACGATGGGCGAACGAGACGCTGAACTGGCGACGATTGAATTTCTGAAAACGTGGGTGCCTGCGGGTAAGTCGCCGATTTGCGGTAACAGCATCGGTCAGGATCGTCGTTTTCTGTTTAAATATATGCCGGAACTGGAGGCCTACTTCCACTATCGCTATCTGGATGTCAGTACGCTCAAGGAACTGGCGCGCCGCTGGAAGCCGGAGATTCTGGCCGGCTTTACCAAGCAGGGCACGCACCAGGCGATGGATGATATTCGCGAGTCGGTGGCGGAGCTGGCTTACTACCGCGAGCATTTCATTAAGCTGTGAGGCGTAACATGCCGGATGGCAACGCCAGAGCGTCTCATCCGGCAGCTCTCCCGCCATTGAATTACTGCGTAAACCATTTCTCCTGCATTTGTGCATATTCCGGCGATGCTTTCACCTTGTCGAGCGCGGCATTAATTTCTTGCAATAGCGCGTCGTTGCCTTTGCGTACCGCAATGCCTAACCCTTTTCCGTAGTAGTCAGGATCGCTGGCGCGTTCATCCATGATGGCGTAATCCGGATTGTTTTTTAGCCACTTACCAATCGCGGCGACATCGCCAAACACGCCCTCAAGACGGTTGTTTTTCAGATCGGTAAAGGCGTTTAGATAGCTGTCATAGGCGACAGGCGTGATGGCTTGTTGTTTATCCTGCAAATAGCGCTGATGCGTTGTACCGTTTTCCAGACCGACTTTTTTGCCTTTCAGATCGGCAAAAGTGTGATAAGCCCCTTTACGCGTGACGACTACCGCCGATAGACCTTCGTAATAGGGTTGGCTAAAGGAGACCTGCTGCTCACGTTTGGGCGTCATATCCATACCGGCGATCACCGCATCAAACTTTTTGAAGCGTAGGCTGGGGATCAGACTATCAAAGCTCTGGTTAGTGAATGAGCACTCCGCTTGCATCTCTTTGCAGACCGCGTTGGCGACATCAATATCGAAACCAACAATTTTATTATCGGCATCGACAAACTCATAGGGCGCATAGGTGGCGGAGGTGCCAAAATGTAATGTTCTGGCGGAAACGGAAGCGGCGTGAACGGAGAGGCTGGCTAACAGCATGACAATAAGTTTTTTTTTCATCTTGATCCCTGATATCAATTGGATGTTGTGGTCACCGTGCTATTCTTTTTTTGGCGCAGGGTGCTATTCTGATTCTGTGCCTTTAGGCGTGGCGTGAAAAGTTTTTTGTTGCATAGCGCACGCTTTGCTCGTTTTTTGTCTTGTTTGGTGATTTAATCAGCATTCAAACAAAAATCGCGAAAAAATGCGTTCAGGGGCTTGCAGCTAAATGGATTTCTCGTATAATGCGCCTCCCGTAACGACGCAGAAATGCGAATTACGACAGCAACAAATTTGCGGGAATAGCTCAGTTGGTAGAGCACGACCTTGCCAAGGTCGGGGTCGCGAGTTCGAGTCTCGTTTCCCGCTCCAA
>NZ_JBGDOX010000011.1:0-160346 GCF_046558195.1 Salmonella sp. 5800
CCTGTTAGGGCGCGGCTGGTAAGAGAGCCTTACAGGCGCATCTGAAAAACCTCCGGCTATGCCGGAGGATATTTATTTGCATTGTACTTTTAAATCATCAGGGCGAAAGTACCGGCCCAAACGATGACCATAAATGAAATGCCCATAAAGAAATATTTCACGTTTCATCTCTCCGCGTACCTGTCGTACGCCTAAATGAACTTACACTTACCTGATTATAGAGAGTTGATGCCGGACAATACGAAATTGAGAATTATTCGTGTTTCGACCGCCTGCATCACCTCAGAATTCTGCGCGTTATCGCTCCAGACGGCGCTAATGTACGCCTAAAAATGAGGTGAAACAAGAGGCATTTTCTTATTTACTTTTAGTAACTTACAAGTGTCGGGAATCGGCGACAGTTTAATTTCTGACAGTGATGAATCGCTATTGAGCGACGCCGCCGACACAGTAAAAAATTGCCTGTAAACAGGAGACTTATCGCTAAAAGCAGGAATGAGTAATTTATGATATGAATATTATGGCAATGCGAAATGACAAAATAAAAGGCCTTGCGGCCTTTTTCAGATGTAGAGTGACGCTTCCCCCAACGGGCGAGTCTTGAAACGGCGATGGATCCAGAGATATTGCTCCGGGGCGCGCATGATCTCTTTCTCAATAATTTTATTCATATAGGCAGCGGCTTGATTTTCATCTGCCGGGTAACCTTCCATTTCAGGGGTAATATACAGACGATAACCCGAGTTATCGGATTTCCTGACCATTGTAACGGTCAACATGGCGGCACCAGACAGCCTGGACAGTACATAGGTGCCGTTGGTGGTGGCGACGTTTTCAACCGCGAAAAATGGCGCAAAGGAGCTGCCTTTAGGGCCGTAGTCCTGGTCGGGAGCAAACCAAACGGCTTCCCCTTTTTTTAGCGCGCCCACAATGCCGCGCAGATTGTTTCTGCCGATCATCGCTTTATTTGAGCGCATACGACCGCGCGTCTGCACCCACTCCATGAGCGGATTGTTATGCGGACGATAGGTCGCCATCATCGGCTGGCAGAGACCCATTACCCGGCCTCCCAATTCCAGCGACATAAAATGCACGCCAACGACCATTACGCCGCGATTTTGCGCCTGCGCACGGGTAAGGTTGTCCAGCCCGTCCACATCAAACCATTTGCGAACCCGGCTATCAGGCCAGAACCAGGCCATACCCGTTTCAAGCAGCGCCATGCCAAGAGAGTGGAAATTCTCGGCGATCAGTTTTTCCCTTTCTTCCCGGGAGAGGGTCGGAAAACAGAGTTCAATATTTTTCTGGGCGATCGACTCACGTCGCTTCAGGAAGGGGCGCGCCAGTTTACCGGTGCGGGTGCCCAGAAAACGCAAAACCGGGTAGGGAAGCTGCACCAGTAACCAGAGGACGCCAACGCCAAACCACGTCAGCCAGTAGCGCGGGTGCAAAAACGCGCGTGAAAATTTGCTTTGAGAAAACATAAAATACCTTCTGTAGATACGAAAATAATGTATCGCAGAAGAGTCATTATCCGCAGCGGTACACTCTGAAATACGCATCATCCTTCAAGTTGCGTTCGCTTATCCGAAGCACTTACTTGAGTAAGCCCATCAGGGTAACTTGAATGATTTGCGTATAGTTAGGCCATCATGTACGACAATGGTTCCCGTAAGGAGTGTAAAACTAAGTCAGTACTAAACCACGAGGGCATGAACGCCAGGCAGGCTAATGTACCACCAGTTATTTACTCGCGCCCAGAAATTCTTTATCAAGAAGCGTAAATATTTCTTCCGTAGCAAAAATAAGCTAATCATTATTTTTAATGCATTGTTTTTACAGTAATAATTTTATTTCAGACGAAGGTTATTGAAAAATGATTAGAAAAATAAAATGTGAGATAAATGTTATGGAAATGACGTGCTGATAAGGTTTATCTTAAAGGAGAAGTGAGAGGGACTGTAAGGCTATATGGAAGCCTTGCCATAGACAGGAGGTATTATAGATGATCTATTTATGGACATTTCTTGCAATAAGTATACTTGCCGTGAGTGGCTATATCGGTCAGGTGATGGGGGCTTTTTCTGCGGTTTCTTCTTTTACGGGAATGGTTATCCTTGCCGCGCTGATTTATTTACTCAATGTATGGCTGCAGGATGGCGATGACATCGTTAGCGGATTATTGCTTTTTCTCGCACCGGCATGTGGGTTAATTATTCGCTTTATGGTGGGATACGGTAAGCGTTAGTCAGTAGATACCCTTCATACTTCAAGTTGCTTATGTGTTGGCTACGGATTACTCGACCCATCCATGGGCCTCGCCCTGACGGGCCGTCGCACGCGACATTCAAATCTGCTCCCGGCAGATTTGTCGCTCACCCCAGTCACATCGTTATCTATGCTCCCGGGGACTCACTCCCTTGCCGCCTTTAAGCAACTCGAATTATTTTGGGTATATACGATGTCAGCGAATAGATAGCGCCGACAATGTCGGCGCTTCTGTTCCCCGGGAAGGCTAATCGTTTATTGCGCGTCCGCAAGCTGCAGTGAGTTCTGATTATGTAACGCATTCTGGCGCTGGCGTTCCAGTTCCAGCGCGCCGCGATGGGAGAGGTAACAGAATAGAATGCAGCACACGATGCCGCCCATCAGAAGATAAAATCCGCCGTACCAGCCCAGTTTATCCACCATGACGCCAAACAGGCTGGTGCCCAACGAGGCGCCGAAAATATAGCTCATGAACCCACGTAATCCGACGGCGGAACCTACGGCAAAGCTGGGGACTATCTCCATTGTCTGTACGGACGCGAGGAATTGCGGGACGTAAATCAGACAACCTACAATGGCGGCGAAAATCGTTACCATCAGCAAAGATTCACTTTTCCAGTATCCGATCAGACAGACAAAAATCAGCGCCATGCAAATCATGGCTAACGGCATTCTGCGGCCCTTAAACAGTTTATCTGACAGCCAGCCTGCCAGTAGCGTGGAAGGAATCGCCGCCCATTCGAAAAAGAGAAACGCGACGCTCATCTGTTCTTTTGAAAAGTGTTTTACTGTCAACAGATAGATAGGCAACCAGCTAATCATGCCAAACCGCACCATATAGACGAAGACATCCACCAGCGAAATATACCAGGCATTTTTATTGCGCAGCACATAAGTACAGAAGATTTGCCATGCGCTCATATTTTCCGGCGCTTTTGCCATATTCTTCGTTTTCAGTACGACTTTTTCTTCCGGCATCATCTGTTCCAGGGAGGGAAGACCTTCTTCGCGCGGCGAACCTTTTCCCAATACCAGAACAATTAAGGCAAAAATGACGGCGACGCAGGCCGGAACGATATAACTGGCGCTTTGCCAGTGTTCGCTGCCCAATATCGCAAAAGCCGCACCGACGATAGGCGCGACGATCCCGCCGCCAACGTTATGCGAGATATTCCAGAAGGCGCCTACGCGTCCGCGCTCCCGACGAGGGAACCAGTTTGCAATAGTAATAAACGAGGGGCCGACGCCCATGCCCTGAAAAAGGCCATTGAAGACCACCAGAGCGGCAAATATCCAGAATGCGCTACTGAATCCCAGCCCAACATTAACAATCGCGCAGAGTACCAGACCGCACGCCATGAAGACTTTTGGGCTGGCTTTATCCGCCAGACTGCTCATTACGCCTTTACTGATTCCGTAAGCAATAAGCATACAGCTACTCAGCAGGCCGATTTGCGTAGCGCTGAGATCCAATTGCTCTTTTAAATAAGGCGTCGATAATGTGAAGTTGTTTCTGACTATATAGTAAGCGAGATATCCCAGAAATACGCTTAACAATGCCTGTATACGATATCGACCATACGTAGCCTGGACTTTTTCCGGTGGGACTTTATGCGCCGATTGCCCTGTTTTTAATATTGTTAACATGGAGTCACCTGTATTTTATAGTGAGATGAACATCAGGAGGTTTTGTCGGTAGAGTGAAAGGAGTGACAATAAAATTCAAGTCGAAGAAATGTGTCAAAATTGACTCAATTGGGTGAATTTAAAGGTTATTTTTGACCCATCCTGAAGGGTGTGGTGAAACTTTAATTATTGGCATGGCCGTTTTATCGTTAGCATGTGCGGATATTAACAAATTTTCTGCCAGTGATCTGATACGCTTTATTGATGTTTTCGGGCGACGGACCCGTTATTATTCAAATAACGTTGTTCTGGATGCTAACAGAAATAAAAGGGTAAGTTTTGTCTCAATATTTTCTTTATGTGATATCGATATTTATGAACGGGATCACAAATCGACTTTTCTCATGCTGTAGTCGTTTCGCCAGAGTGGGCGCTTTTACGCTATGGCTGGCGGCGATGTTCGGTTCTTGCCAGGCGTACAGCCGCGAGCTGGTGATGGCAACGACCTTTTCACCCAGCGCGACCGCCTGGATTATCCAGCGCTGGCAGACGGAGCCGGGTTCCGTCATGATTCGTACGCTCAATCGTACCAGCGGTTCTTTAGAGCAATTACTTGATACGGCGAATGCGGAAAATGTCGATCTGATCCTGACGTCATCCCCCATGCTGTTGCAACACCTTCTGGAGCACCAAAAGCTGGCGCTATTGGATAGCGCGCCTGCCGCCAGCCAGAAGCTGGTGCCGCGTTCTATCCGCTCAACTTCAGTGGCAGTAGCGGTATCCGGATTTGGGCTATTGATCAATCGTTCAGCGCTCGCTGCGCGCCATCTTCCGCCGCCTGCCGACTGGCAGGATATGGGCCTGCCCAGTTACCAGGGCGCTCTATTAATGAGCAGTCCGTCACGCTCAGACACCAATCATTTGATGGTGGAGTCGCTGTTGCAGCAAAAAGGCTGGACGGCAGGGTGGGCGACGCTGCTGGCAATCTCGGGTAATCTGGTCACGATTTCCTCTCGCAGTTTCGGCGTAGCGGATAAAATCAAAAGCGGGCTTGGCGTTGCCGGGCCGGTCATTGATAACTATGCTAATTTGCTACTCAACGATCCTAATCTTGCTTTTACCTATTTCCCGTATTCTGCGGTGTCGCCCACTTACGTCGCGGTGTTGAAAAACAGCCGTCATGCAGACGAAGCGCGTGCTTTTATTCATTACTTATTAAGTCCGAAAGGGCAAAGGATACTGGCTGACGCGAATACCGGTAAGTATCCCGTCGCACCGCTTAGCGCCGATAATCCTCGCGCCGCGCAACAACAGCGTTTGATGGCCCAGCCGCCGTTGAACTATCGTCTGATCCTGAAGCGTCAGCAACTGGTACAACGCATGTTTGATACCGCGATCAGTTTTCGTCTCGCGCAGCTTAAAGATGCATGGCGAGCGTTGCACAGCGCAGAAACGCGGCTTAAACGCCCCTTACCTGAAATCAGAGCCTTATTGACCAGCGTCCCGGTGGATGCGGCAAGCAGCGAAGATGAAACCTGGCTGGCGCAGTTTGATAATAAAAGCTTTGCCGAACAAAAAATGATGGAGTGGCAGATCTGGTTTCTGAACAATCAGCGGCTGGCGATTCACAAACTGGAAGAGCTGAAATGAAGGGGAGATTATTGCAACGGCTTCGTCAGCTCAGTATCAGCAACAGTTTACGGGGCGCATTTTTAACTGGCGCATTACTGACGCTGATTGTCAGTATGGTCAGCCTTTATTCCTGGCATGAGCAAAGTTCGCAGGTTCGCTATTCGCTTGATGAATATTTTCCTCGCATCCACTCCGCTTTTTTAATTGAGGGGAACCTGAATCTGGCCGTGGATCAGCTCAATGAATTTTTGCTGGCGCCGAACACGACGGTACGTTTGCAGTTACGTACGCAGATTATTCAGCATCTGGATAAGATTGAGCGTCTGAGTCAGGGGCTTCAGCTTGCTGAGCGCCGGCAACTGGCCGTCATTTTACAGGATAGCCGGACCTTGCTGGCGGAGCTGGACAACGCCCTCTACAACATGTTTTTGGTGCGGGAGAAAGTCAGCGAGCTTTCCGCTCGTATTGACTGGCTCCATGATGATTTCACCACGGAGTTAAATTCGCTGGTACAGGATTTTACCTGGCAGCAGGGGACACTGCTCGATCAAATTGAGGCGAATCAGGGTGATGCAGCGCAGTATTTGCAACGTTCGCGCGAGGTGCAGAACGAGCAGCAGCAGGTATATACCCTGGCGCGAATTGAAAATCAGATTGTTGACGACCTGCGCGACAGATTGAATGAGCTCAAGTCCGGCAATAATGACGGGATGCTGGTAGAGACCCATATTCGTTATCTGGAAAACCTAAAAAAAACGGCGGATGAGAATATTCGTGCGCTGGATGACTGGCCCAGTACGATCACGCTGCGGCAAACCATCGACGAACTATTGGAAATCGGGATGGTAAAAAATAAGATGCCCGATACCATGCGCGATTATGTTGCGGCGCAAAAAGCCTTACTGGACGCCAGCCGCGCCAGAGAGGCTACGCTAGGGCGCTTTCGCACGCTGCTTGAGGCGCAGTTAGGTAGTAGTCACCAGCAAATGCAGACGTTCAATCAACGCCTGGAACAGATTGTCCGCGTTAGCGGTGGGCTTATTTTAGTGGCAACGCTCCTGGCGTTGCTGCTGGCCTGGGGACTCAACCACTATTTTATCCGTTCCCGGCTGGTAAAGCGTTTTACCGCGCTTAATCAGGCTGTGGTACAGATAGGGCTGGGGAGAACCGACTCGACTATCCCGGTTTACGGGCGCGATGAGCTAGGACGGATAGCCCGTTTGCTACGTCATACGCTGGGCCAGCTCAATATGCAACGCAGGCAGCTTGAACAAGAGGTCGCCGAGCGCAAAGAGATAGAAGCCGACCTGCGCGCCATGCAGGATGAGTTGATTCAGACGGCGAAACTGGCGGTAGTCGGCCAGACCATGACCACGCTGGCGCATGAAATTAACCAGCCGCTGAATGCGCTTTCAATGTATTTATTTACGGCGGGACGCGCGATTGAACAAGGTCAGAGCGGACAGGCGAGAAATACGCTCACCAAAGCGGAAGGGCTCATTAACCGGATTGACGCCATTATCCGTTCGCTGCGGCAGTTTACCCGTCGGGCGGAGCTGGAAACGCCATTGTATCCCGTTGATCTGCGCCAAACCTTCGTGGCGGCATGGGAGTTATTAGCCATGCGCCACCAATCCCGGCAGGGAGCGCTTTTACTGCCAACCGACACCGTATGGGTTAGCGGTGATGAAGTGCGTATTCAGCAGGTTCTGGTGAATGTGCTGGCGAATGCGCTTGACGCCTGTTCGCATGATGCGGCGATCGCGGTGACGTGGCAGACGCAGGGAGAGGCGCTGGAGGTTTATATTGCAGATAACGGCCCTGGCTGGCCTGTGGCGCTGTTGCCCTCTTTACTCAAGCCGTTTACCACCAGTAAAGCTGTCGGGTTGGGTATTGGGCTGTCGATTAGCGTGTCGCTGATGGCGCAAATGAAGGGCGACCTGCGTCTGGCGTCGACGCTGACGCGTAACGCTTGCGTGGTGCTGCAATTCTCGGTAACGGATGTCGATGATGTTGAATGATGAATGTTCTATTTTGCTGATTGATGATGACGTTGATGTACTTGACGCCTATACCCAAATGCTTGAGCAGGCAGGCTACCGCGTGCGTGGCTTTACCCATCCTTTCGAGGCCAAAGAGTGGGTAAAAGCGGATTGGGAGGGGATCGTTTTGAGCGATGTATGTATGCCGGGGTGTTCCGGTATCGATCTTATGACGCTGTTTCATCAGGATGACGATCAACTGCCAATCTTATTGATTACCGGACATGGCGATGTACCGATGGCGGTTGATGCGGTGAAAAAGGGCGCCTGGGATTTTCTGCAAAAACCCGTCGATCCGGGCAAGCTGTTGATATTAATTGAAGACGCGCTACGCCAGCGCCGGTCGGTCATTGCACGGCGGCAATATTGCCAGCAGACGTTACAGGTTGAACTGATTGGGCGCAGCGAGTGGATGAATCAGTTTCGACAACGGTTACAACAACTGGCGGAAACGGACATTGCCGTATGGTTTTACGGTGAGCATGGCACTGGACGTATGACTGGCGCCCGTTATCTCCATCAACTGGGGCGTAACGCGAAAGGGCCGTTTGTACGCTATGAACTCACGCCGGAGAATGCCGGGCAGTTGGAGACATTCATCGACCAGGCGCAAGGAGGCACGCTGGTGTTGAGTCATCCCGAATATCTGACACGCGAACAGCAGCACCATTTGGCGCGTTTACAAAGCCTGGAGCATCGGCCTTTTCGTTTGGTGGGCGTTGGCAGCGCTTCGCTGGTGGAGCAGGCGGCAGCTAACCAGATTGCGGCCGAGCTTTACTACTGTTTCGCCATGACCCAAATCGCCTGCCAGTCTCTTTCTCAGCGACCGGATGATATCGAGCCGTTATTTCGCCATTATCTTCGAAAAGCCTGCCTGCGACTCAATCATCCAGTGCCGGAAATAGCGGGGGAATTACTGAAAGGAATAATGCGACGCGCCTGGCCAAGCAATGTGCGCGAACTGGCTAATGCGGCAGAGCTTTTTGCTGTTGGCGTGCTGCCGCTGGCGGAAACGGTCAACCCGCAGTTGCTTCTTCAGGAGCCGACCCCGCTTGACCGGCGCGTTGAAGAGTATGAGCGACAAATTATTACCGAAGCATTAAATATTCATCAGGGACGAATTAATGAAGTGGCGGAGTACCTGCAAATTCCCCGTAAAAAACTTTATCTGCGCATGAAAAAATATGGTCTAAGTAAAGAGCATTATAAATTCTGATATTACAGTTACTTTCAATCTGGCTGACAACATCAGCAACGATGTCGTTAGCCAGATAACGTCACATCACCGTAATGGTAAATCATTCCATCATGATTATAGATTGCTTATTATTCACCTGAGCATCAAATTCTATTTCTTAACTTCAATATAAGGTAAAAATGCGTCAAGTTCTCTGGCGTAATAAATGTACTCTTGTCCGACGATTTGACAAGATGAAAACTTCATCACCTCTCCAGATTACATCTGAATATGAGGACAAGAGAAATGAAAAAACATGCTATTGCAGTAATGATGATCGCCGTATTTTCTGAGTCGGTTTATGCGGAGTCTACCTTATTTATTCCGGACGTCTCTCCTGATAGCGTCACGACATCCCTTTCCGTGGGAGTGTTAAATGGTAAATCCAGGGAGCTAGTTTATGATACCGACACCGGGCGGAAGCTGAGTCAACTGGACTGGAAAATAAAAAATGTCGCCACGTTGCAGGGGGATTTATCATGGGAGCCCTATTCGTTCATGACGCTGGACGCCCGCGGCTGGACGTCTTTGGCGTCGGGATCGGGTCATATGGTTGACCATGACTGGATGAGCAGTGAGCAGCCAGGCTGGACCGATCGTTCAATTCATCCGGACACCAGCGTCAACTATGCTAATGAATACGATTTGAACGTGAAAGGTTGGTTATTGCAGGGCGATAACTACAAGGCGGGCGTAACAGCGGGCTATCAGGAAACCCGTTTTAGCTGGACGGCAAGAGGCGGGTCTTATATTTATGATAATGGTCGATATATTGGTAATTTTCCTCATGGCGTGCGCGGCATAGGTTATAGCCAGCGTTTCGAAATGCCCTATATCGGGCTGGCGGGTGATTATCGTATTAATGACTTTGAGTGTAATGTACTGTTTAAATACAGCGACTGGGTAAATGCGCATGATAATGACGAACACTACATGCGCAAACTTACCTTCCGTGAAAAAACGGAAAATTCACGATATTATGGCGCTTCTATTGACGCCGGATATTATATTACCAGTAATGCAAAAATCTTTGCTGAGTTCGCTTACAGTAAATATGAAGAAGGTAAGGGCGGTACGCAAATCATAGATAAAACCAGCGGTGATACGGCGTATTTTGGTGGCGATGCCGCAGGTATAGCTAATAATAACTATACGGTTACCGCGGGGTTGCAGTACCGCTTCTAGACCACATCAGCATGTCATCGGTCATAACCGGCCGATGACGACTTTTTGCTGAACGTATGGCATGTCCGGTGATATTGCATAGGGGCAATAAAAGCAACATGAAAGGGGAACCGCTCGAAAGGCTATGCAGCAAGAAGAGAATGTCCTGGGTATCAATGGTGTCCCCTGCAGGAATCGAACCTGCAACTAGCCCTTAGGAGGGGCTCGTTATATCCATTTAACTAAGGGGACAACGCGGCGCCAGTATAGCGTTTTTTATTCGCCGGAGTAAGTGTAGCGCCGCCTGACTGGTTAAAGCGTCGCCACTCAGCGCTGTTTTTCCGCTTTTTTCCGCTCCCGTTCCAGGCGTTCGCCGCGTAGCCTCGCTTCTTCCTTACGCTTATTGCTCATATCGTTGCGGATCTGCGCGTGGCTCATCAATGCGAAAATAAAGGTGCCGCCGCAGATATTTCCGGCTAGTGTGGGAAGGGCGAAGGGCCAGAGAAAGTCGCTCCAGGGCAGCGTGCCGTTGAAAACCAAATACAAAATTTCAACGGAACCGACGACAATATGGGTGGTATCGCCCAGCGCGATAAGCCAGGTCATCAAAATAATGACCACAATTTTTGCCCCGCCTGCTGCAGGAAACATCCATACCATTGTGGCGATGATCCAGCCAGAGATAATCGCGTTGGCAAACATCTCCGTTGGGCTATTTTTCATGACCTCCATACCAATTTTGACAAAGGCGTCGCGGGTCTCTTCATCAAATATAGGCATATATTCAAATGCCCACGCCGCAACCCCGGTGCCAATAAGGTTGCCCAATAAGACTACGCCCCATAAGCGCATCAGCAGGCCAACGTTACTCAGAGTGGGATTTTGCATTACCGGCAATACGGCAGTAACGGTATTTTCAGTAAATAATTGCTGGCGGGCCATGATGACAATGATAAAACCAAAGGTATAGCCGAGATTTTCCAGTAAAAAGCCGCCGGGAACGCCTTCAAGCTGCACGTGGAAAATCCCTTTCGCCAGGAGTGATGCCCCCATAGAAAGTCCTGCGGCAATGGCTGACCAGAGCAAAGCCATCGCATCGCGTTCCATCTCTTTTTCACCATCCTGGCGAATATGTTCATGAATCGCCATGGCGCGGGAAGGAAGACGATCTTCATCCACCTCAATCTCTTTACCGCTTTGTTTTTCTTCGCTTTCAACTTCCAGGTCACTGCTGTGCCGGTTAATTTTATCGTCGTTAAGGCTATCCATGATGATCCCTGCTGATTAACACATATTAATAAAGCGTAGCGGTTTTTCATTTACCCAGGCCGGGGCATTCTCCGAAAAAATAAAAATGATCACGCTCGTTTTTATCTGTTTCGTTAGAATAGGGCCGTCACGTTGTTGCGTTACCAGGCTATGCTCAGAGCAATGAGATCGCGCATATAGACATCGTTTGACGTGCTGTTAAAATCGCTCACACCTAAACAGGCGGATACGGTAGCGTTCCGTCATGGATGGCAATCAGCGATAGCCATAATTCACAGGGAGACATCTATGAAGCTTCGCCTGTCGGCGCTGGCGCTGGGAACCACACTGCTGGTCGGGTGTGCGAGTTCCGGTACAGAACAGCAGGGGCGTTCAGACCCATTTGAAGGGTTTAACCGCACCATGTACAACTTCAACTTTAATGTGCTGGACCCGTATGTTGTTCGGCCGGTCGCGGTCGCCTGGCGTGATTATGTTCCACAGCCTGCGCGTAACGGTTTAAGTAATTTCACCGGCAACCTCGAAGAACCGGCGATCATGGTGAACTATTTCCTGCAGGGCGATCCTTATCAGGGTATGGTGCATTTCACTCGTTTCTTCCTGAACACCTTATTAGGGATGGGCGGCTTTATTGACGTCGCGGGAATGGCGAATCCTAAGCTGCAGCGCGTTGAACCGCATCGCTTTGGCAGTACGCTGGGCCATTATGGCGTGGGGTATGGGCCTTATATGCAACTTCCGTTCTACGGCAGCTTCACGCTGCGTGAAGATGGCGGGGATATGGCGGATACCTTGTATCCGGTGCTCTCGTGGTTGACCTGGCCAATGTCCATAGGAAAATGGACTATCGAAGGGATAGAAACTCGTGCGCAGTTGCTGGACTCCGATGGTTTGCTGCGCCAGTCTTCCGATCCTTATATTATGGTGCGCGAGGCGTACTTCCAGCGTCATGACTTTATCGCCAATGGCGGAAAACTCAAGCCGCAGGAAAACCCGAACGCGCAGGCGATTCAGGACGAACTCAAAGAGATAGACTCAGAATAAACGGCAGTAAATAAAAAGGTGAGCGAAATGCTCACCTTTTTGATCCGTTTCAGAAAGAGATTAGAACGCGTAGTTAAAGTTAGTACCGAACAGCCAGGCTTTCCCTTCAGATTCAAACTGATAAGGGCCTTCATTAATTTTCACGCTCTGACCATGCATATAAGAGACGCCAACGTCGACAGACGCATCTTTATTAAAGGCGTAAGTCGTACCGGCGCTCAGCCAGAAACGGTCCTGGTCCGGAATAGAGATAGAACGGTTTTGCGCTGGTACCGGGCTGTCATCGAAGGCGATACCGGTACGGAACGTCCAGTTGTCATCGTAGTAATAGGTGGTACCCAACGCAATGCGGTAAGCGTCTTTAAAGCCTTCATGCTTCTCAAAGAGCGTATCGCCGGCGGTCGATTTTGCCTTCAATTCCTGGAACTGACTCCAGCTGGTATAGGCCAGGCTATAGTGGATGGCCCACTGTGGCGCCACACGGTTATAACCGGACACTTCCCACATTTCCGGCAGATTCAGTGTCAGGTAGCCTGACTGCGTCGCGCCGCCGGTTGCCGTTGGGATAGGCAGGTTAAATCGGTTTATAGCGATGGGAAGATCGCTACTGTAGTTGCCTTTAAAGTCAATTTTGACTTCCGAGCGGTAGGTCAGCGCGTAGCGGTTATTTTTATCCAGTTCATAAAGGATACCGGCATTCCAGCCAAAGCCCCACTGATTACCGTTCAGGTGGGCAATCTTGGTGTCGCTGGGAATCTGACCCGCGACCGGCGCCAGCGCCGGATTCTGTGCCGCGACCAACTGGCCTAAATCGCCCGCAAAACGTTCGATTTTCGCACGCGCGTATACCGCATCAAAGCCGAGGCCGAAGCTCCAGGCCTCATTTAAGCGATAAGCGCCGCTTAAATTCAGGTTCATGGTTTCAAGATCGGTCGTACCGCCTACCGAGCCGCCGGCGTATGTGTCGTTAAACTCTGTCGCCAGACCATAGTTAGAGGTAATAGAAGCCCCCCAGCCAAACTGATCGTTAATCGGGGCGACAAAATGGACGTTCGGCACCCAGGCCGTCGGCGCGATGTTATCCGCATCTAACGTCCGACGAGATGGCGATGTCCCGCTAATATTAACATCAGGATCAATATAAACCGCGCCCGCTGAAAACGTCGGGCGGTCAAACATAGTAATTAACGCCGGGTTGCGGCTAACGTTACCCGCATCATCTGCGATTGCGCCTTCACCCGAATAGGCCCGGCCAAGGCCAGAGGAAGAAAATTCGTTTAACTGAAAGCCTGCAGACCAGGCTTGGGTGGAGATGATTGCCACTGCGACTGCGAGAGCAGACTTTGTAAACAGGGTTTTCTGGCTCATGACCATAACCTCATTGATTATTTTTATACAAACTATGTTACATGCTGTAACAGGAGCGCGAAGTGTAGGGTCTGCGGTACGACTTAGAAATCAGACCAGTGGCGAGAGTATAGGTCTGACCAGCTAGAATGTTGCAAGTATGTTTATAAGTTTTTTCAATTGTGATCTTAGAAACGAGATCTGGCTGGCAAAATCGGCGGGCTTAACGGTCTCCCGATCGCGCGATTTTTGTTTTAGATCATTTTTAAGTGTGATTTCGGTCACTTAACGCGTTTCCCACCATTAACGACTGGAGAGGCGAATGCCGGGAGCGTAAAATATCCCCATCGTTTATCTGGCACCCTGGGTGCAAATACAGAGGAAATCTACAATGAGTAAATGCAGTGCTGATGAAACCCCGGTTTGCTGCTGTATGGACGTTGGAACCATCATGGACAACTCCGATTGCACCGCGTCATACAGCCGCGTATTCGCTATCCGCGCAGAGGCTGAAGAGACGCTGGCGGCGTTAACCGAAAAAGCGCGTAGCGTGGAGTCTGAACCTTGCCAAATTACGCCAACCTTTACCGAGGAATCCGAAGGCGTTCGTCTGGATATTGATTTTGTTTTCGCCTGCGAAGCAGAAACGCTGATCTTCCAGCTCGGCCTGCGTTAATCCGTTCATTCACGACGCCTCCGTCATCATCTGGCGGAGGCGTTTTCTTTTTTTGTCGCTTCCCTTCACTGTGCCTTAGCTCCCACTTTCTTTTCTCTCTGCTTGGCTAAATGTAAAAAATTGGTTAAGACTGTGATCAGGTCAGACCACTAATTTATTTTTTACAGGGGAGTACTATGCGTCAGGCTTTACCGTTGGTCACCCGCCAGGGCGATCGCATTGCTATTGTCAGTGGGTTACGAACCCCCTTCGCTCGTCAGGCCACTGCATTTCATGGTATTCCCGCTGTTGATCTCGGCAAGATGGTGGTAGGCGAGCTGCTGGCGCGCAGTGAAATTCCAGCCGATGCCATTGAGCAACTGGTTTTTGGTCAGGTAGTACAAATGCCGGAAGCGCCCAACATTGCGCGCGAAATTGTGCTGGGTACGGGGATGAATGTTCATACCGATGCCTATAGCGTAAGCCGCGCCTGCGCCACCAGTTTTCAGGCGGTAGCGAATGTGGCGGAAAGCCTGATGGCCGGCGCGATACGCGCCGGTATCGCTGGCGGCGCGGATTCGTCGTCGGTACTGCCAATAGGCGTGAGTAAAGCCCTGGCGCGGGTACTGGTTGATGTCAATAAAGCCCGGACGACCCGCCAACGGCTGACGCTTTTTTCTCGTCTGCGCTTACGCGACCTGCTGCCCGTTCCTCCCGCCGTTGCTGAGTATTCCACCGGTCTGCGCATGGGCGATACCGCCGAACAGATGGCGAAAACGTATGGTATTACGCGTGAACAGCAGGACGCGCTGGCGCATCGTTCACATCAGCGCGCCGCGCAGGCATGGGCGGAGGGCAAACTGGCGGAAGAAGTGATGACGACCTATGTGCCGCCGTATAAAAACCCCTTTGCAGAAGACAACAACATTCGCGGCACCTCCACGCTGGTGGACTACGCCAAACTGCGTCCCGCTTTTGACCGAAAACATGGCTCTGTGACCGCCGCCAATAGTACACCGCTGACCGACGGCGCTGCCGCCGTTATTCTGATGACCGAATCCCGCGCTAAAGAGCTGGGGCTGCGCCCGCTTGGTTATCTGCGCAGCTACGCCTTTACCGCTATTGATGTCTGGCAGGACATGCTATTGGGGCCGGCCTGGTCAACGCCGCTGGCGCTGGAGCGGGCCGGGTTGACGATGGCCGATCTGACGCTTTTTGACATGCATGAAGCGTTTGCCGCTCAGACTCTGGCGAACTTACAACTGCTGGGCAGCGAACGATTTGCCCGTGAGGTGCTTGGTCGTGCGCAGGCGACAGGGGAGGTGGATGACGCTAAATTCAACGTGCTCGGCGGCTCAATCGCCTACGGGCATCCTTTTGCCGCAACGGGCGCACGGATGATAACCCAAACGTTGCATGAGTTACGGCGTCGGGGCGGAGGTTTTGGCCTGGTCACAGCCTGCGCGGCTGGCGGTCTTGGCGCGGCGATGGTTCTGGAGGCGGAATAATGACTACCACATCAGCTTTTATGCTTAACGTGCGTCTGGATAATGTCGCGGTTGTCGCTATTGATGTCCCTGGAGAAAAGGTGAACACCCTGAAAGCGGAGTTTGCCGCGCAGGTACGCGCCATTCTGAAGCAAATCCGGGAAAACAAAGCGTTGCAGGGCGTTGTTTTTATCTCAGCCAAAGCAGATAACTTTATTGCTGGCGCTGATATCAACATGATAGGTCACTGCCAAAACGCGCAGGAAGCGGAAACGCTGGCGCGTCAGGGGCAACAACTGATGGCGGAGATCCAGGCGTTGCCTGTTCCGGTTATCGCCGCCATTCATGGCGCCTGTCTGGGGGGCGGTCTTGAAATGGCGCTGGCCTGCCATCGGCGTATCTGTACCGACGACGTTAAAACCGTTCTCGGACTGCCGGAGGTACAGTTAGGGCTTTTACCGGGATCGGGCGGAACGCAGCGACTTCCACGGCTGGTGGGGGTCAGTACCGCGCTGGATATGATCCTGACAGGTAAACAGCTTCGCGCCAGACAGGCGCTTAAAGCCGGGCTGGTTGATGATGTGGTGCCGCAAACTATTTTACTGGAAGCGGCTGTCGAGCTGGCTAAAAAAGAACGCCTGGCGCAACGGACATTGCCGGTCCGGGAACGTATCCTGGCGGGGCCGCTGGGGCGCGCGCTGTTATTTCGCCTGGTGCGTAAAAAGACAGCGCAAAAAACGCAGGGTAATTATCCGGCGACGGAGCGGATCATTGATGTGATTGAAACCGGACTGGCGCAGGGCAGCAGTAGCGGCTATGACGCGGAAGCGCGCGCTTTCGGCGAGCTGGCGATGACGCCTCAATCGCAGGCGCTGCGCGCTGTTTTCTTTGCCAGTACCGAGGTGAAAAAAGATCCCGGTAGCGATGCGCCGCCCGGCCCGCTGAACAGCGTGGGCATCTTAGGCGGCGGGTTAATGGGCGGCGGTATCGCCTGGGTTACGGCCTGTAAAGGCGGTTTGCCAGTACGAATTAAGGATATAAATACTCAGGGGATCAATCATGCTCTGAAATACAGCTGGGATCTGCTTGAAACAAAAGTACGCCGCCGCCATATCAAAGCCAGCGAACGCGATAAACAGTTGGCGTTGATATCAGGTTCTACCGATTACCGTGGTTTCAGTCATCGTGATCTGGTCATTGAAGCGGTGTTTGAAGATCTGCCGTTAAAACAACAGATGGTGGCGGAAGTGGAGCAAAATTGCGCTGCTCACACCATTTTTGCCTCCAATACTTCTTCCCTGCCGATTGGCGATATTGCGGCGAATGCGGCCAGACCGGAACAGGTGATTGGATTGCACTTTTTTAGCCCGGTCGAAAAAATGCCGCTGGTTGAGGTTATTCCTCATGCGTCTACTTCCGCGCAGACCATCGCCACGACCGTTAAGCTGGCGAAAAAACAGGGTAAAACCCCGATAGTCGTCAGTGATAAAGCCGGGTTTTATGTTAACCGAATTCTTGCGCCGTATATCAATGAGGCGATTCGGATGCTGACTGAAGGCGAACGCGTCGAACATATTGACGCCGCCCTGGTAAAATTTGGTTTTCCGGTGGGGCCAATCCAACTTTTGGATGAGGTAGGAATCGACACGGGCACTAAAATTATTCCTGTGCTTGAGGCGGCGTATGGAGAACGTTTTAGCGCGCCTGCAAATGTTGTCGCTTCAATTTTGAATGACGATCGCAAAGGTAGAAAAAATGGTCGCGGTTTCTATCTTTATGGCGAAAAAGGGCGTAAAAGCAAAAAACAGGTTGACCCTGCTATTTATAAGCTTATTGGCGTGCAAGGGCAGAGTCGACTGTCTGCGCAGCAGGTGGCAGAGCGCTGTGTCATGTTAATGCTTAACGAAGCGGCGCGCTGTTTCGACGAAAAAGTGATTCGCAGCGCGCGCGATGGCGATATTGGTGCCGTGTTTGGTATCGGTTTTCCGCCGTTTCTCGGTGGCCCGTTCCGCTATATGGATGCTCTCGGGCCGGGTGAAATGGTGGCGACATTACAGCGCCTGGCCGCACTTTACGGTCCTCGTTACGCGCCTTGTGAACAATTAGTGCGCATGGCGGAGCGCAGGGAGCATTTCTGGACGAATGGGGAAACTGACCAGGGAAATTGAGGTCAAAGAGAATATGAATCCGCACTGAATGCCTCCTTAGTGGCGAAATAATAATCAAGGATTGACTATACTTACGCCATTGAGGTAAAAAACAGCGTTTCATTCAGTGAATGGATAAGGCACAATGCCGGCCACCGCATTTTTGCCGCAGCCAATAGGGGCATGTGGTAAGCGTGTTGGTGAAACTGGTTAACAAAAGCGGTGCAATATGCAAGTTTTTATCATGCGTCACGGCGACGCAGCCCTCGATGCCGCCAGTGATTCGGTTCGTCCCTTGACCCCTTGTGGGTGTGACGAGTCTCGCCTGATGGCGAACTGGCTGAAAGGTCAAAAAGTGGATATCGAACGTGTTCTGGTGAGTCCGTTTCTTCGGGCCGAACAGACGTTAGATGTGGTCGGCAATTGTATGAATCTGCCGGCTCAGGTGGATGTCCTGCCGGAGCTAACGCCCTGTGGCGATGTCGGTCTGGTCAGCGCCTACCTCCAGGCGCTGGCCAATGAAGAGATCGGATCGGTGCTGGTGATTTCTCACTTACCTCTGGTCGGATACCTGGTATCTGAGCTTTGTCCGGGCGAAACGCCGCCGATGTTCACGACGTCCGCAATTGCCAACGTTACGCTTGATGAAAGCGGCAAGGGGACATTCAACTGGCAAATGAGTCCCTGCAATCTGAAAATGGCGAAAGCGATTTAATCTTTGCTGCCTGATGGCGCTTCGCTTATCAGGCCTACGACAGCGTTGGCTGTTCGTAGGCTGGATAAGGCGCTTGCGCCGCCATCCGGCAATTCCGCATCAGGGTAATTCGGGCGGTTGCCACTCTTCCACTTCAATCAACACCAGCAGCGCGGCGTCGCCGCCGTACTCTTTCGGCGCCTGATGAAAGGCCATCACATGCGGATGCTGCGCCAGCCATAACGGCGTTTGCTGTTTCAGAATATGTTTACCGTGTCCATGCATGACGCAGGCGCAAAAAATATGTTCCCGACGGCAGGCGGCAATCAGCGCCCCCAGTTCCTGCTTGGCCTGAAGCTGCGTTAAGCCGTGTAGATCCAGAAACAGTTCCGGCGAATAGTCGCCGCGGCGCATTTTTTTTAGCTCGAAATGGCTGACATCTTCACGGACATACTTTACCGGCCCTTCCGTATTGAGCAGCGGCTGGAACTCATCGGAAAAATAGTGGCTGGCGTCCGCCTGTTCCTGAATTAACCTTCGGGTAGGGACTTCCGTGATTTTCTTGCGCAGCGGCCGATGGACGATAGTATCCTGTTTAATCTTTCGGGTGCCGACCATCAGCTGACGGAACAGCGCCTGGTCCTCCTCGCTGAGCGATGTTTTCTTTTTCATTCGTGGGTCTCGTCTGATCTTTTGCCTTAGTTTACCCGACCCGGAGGATATCCGAACGGTCAAAACGGATTTTTCGTATTCTCCCGCCGCGTCAATGCTGATTTATCCCTGTCTTCGTGGCAAACTAGCCGCCGAATTTAATGCGAGCATGCCCTGGAGGAATATGTGGATAAAATTTTCGTCGATGAAGCAGTAAGTGAACTGCATACCATTCAGGACATGTTGCGCTGGGCGGTAAGCCGCTTTAGCGCGGCGAATATCTGGTATGGACACGGTACCGATAACCCGTGGGATGAAGCGGTACAACTGGTGTTGCCGTCTCTTTATCTGCCGCTGGATATTCCGGAAGATATGCGGACCGCGCGGCTGACGTCCAGCGAAAAACACCGCATTGTCGAGCGAGTGATTCGTCGCATTAACGAGCGTATCCCGGTCGCCTACCTGACCAATAAAGCCTGGTTCTGCGGCCACGAATTTTATGTCGATGAGCGCGTGCTGGTGCCGCGTTCGCCCATTGGCGAGCTGATTAATAACCACTTCGCCGGCCTTATTAGCCAACAGCCGAAATATATTCTGGATATGTGTACCGGTAGTGGCTGCATCGCCATCGCCTGTGCTTATGCTTTCCCGGACGCAGAGGTTGATGCGGTCGATATTTCGCCGGATGCGCTGGCTGTCGCCGAGCATAACATTGAAGAACACGGTCTTATCCATCACGTGACGCCAATCCGTTCCGATCTGTTCCGCGATCTGCCGAAAGTTCAGTACGATCTGATTGTCACTAACCCGCCTTATGTCGATGCGGAGGATATGTCCGATCTGCCGAACGAATATCGCCACGAACCTGAGCTGGGGCTGGCGTCCGGCACTGACGGCCTCAAATTGACCCGTCGTATCCTGGGAAATGCGCCGGATTATCTGTCCGATGACGGCGTTCTGATTTGTGAAGTCGGAAACAGCATGGTACATCTGATGGAGCAGTATCCGGATGTGCCGTTCACCTGGCTGGAGTTTGACAACGGCGGCGATGGCGTCTTTATGTTGACCAAAGCGCAGTTGCTCGCGGCCCGTGAACATTTCAATATTTATAAAGATTAAAACACGCAAACGACAACAACGATAACGGAGCCGTGATGGCAGGAAACACAATTGGACAACTCTTTCGCGTAACCACTTTCGGCGAATCACACGGGCTGGCGCTTGGGTGTATCGTCGATGGCGTGCCGCCCGGCATCCCGTTGACGGAGGCCGATCTGCAGCACGATCTCGACAGACGCCGCCCCGGCACCTCGCGCTATACTACCCAGCGCCGCGAACCGGATCAGGTAAAAATTCTCTCCGGCGTGTTTGATGGCGTGACGACCGGCACCAGCATTGGCCTGCTGATTGAAAACACCGATCAGCGCTCGCAGGACTACAGCGCGATTAAAGATGTTTTTCGTCCGGGACACGCGGATTACACCTATGAGCAGAAATACGGCCTGCGCGATTACCGTGGCGGTGGACGTTCTTCCGCGCGTGAAACCGCGATGCGCGTAGCGGCAGGGGCGATCGCCAAGAAATACCTGGCGGAAAAGTTCGGTATCGAAATCCGCGGCTGCCTGACCCAGATGGGCGACATTCCGCTGGAGATTAAAGACTGGCGTCAGGTTGAGCTTAATCCGTTCTTTTGTCCCGATGCGGACAAACTTGACGCGCTGGACGAACTGATGCGCGCGCTGAAAAAAGAGGGCGACTCCATCGGCGCGAAAGTGACGGTGATGGCGAGCGGCGTGCCGGCAGGGCTTGGCGAACCGGTGTTTGACCGACTGGATGCGGACATCGCCCATGCGCTGATGAGCATCAATGCGGTGAAAGGCGTGGAGATCGGCGAAGGATTTAACGTGGTGGCGCTGCGCGGCAGCCAGAATCGCGATGAAATCACGGCGCAGGGTTTTCAGAGCAACCACGCTGGCGGCATCCTCGGTGGCATCAGTAGCGGGCAACACATTGTGGCGCATATGGCGCTGAAACCTACCTCCAGCATTACCGTGCCGGGACGTACGATCAACCGGATGGGTGAAGAAGTCGAGATGATCACCAAAGGGCGCCACGATCCGTGTGTGGGGATTCGCGCAGTGCCGATCGCAGAAGCCATGCTGGCGATCGTGCTGATGGATCACCTGCTGCGCCATCGGGCACAGAATGCGGATGTAAAGACAGAGATTCCACGCTGGTAAGAAATGAAAAAAACCGCGATTGCGCTGCTGGCATGGTTTGTCAGTAGCGCCAGCCTGGCGGCGACGCCGTGGCAGAAAATAACCCATCCTGTCCCCGGCGCCGCCCAGTCTATCGGTAGCTTTGCCAACGGATGCATCATTGGCGCCGACACGTTGCCGGTACAGTCCGATAATTATCAGGTGATGCGCACCGATCAGCGCCGTTATTTCGGCCACCCGGATCTGGTCATGTTTATCCAGCGGTTGAGTCATCAGGTGCAGCAACGGGGGCTCGGAACCGTCCTGATAGGCGACATGGGGATGCCTGCCGGAGGCCGCTTTAATGGCGGACACGCCAGTCATCAGACCGGGCTTGATGTGGATATTTTCTTGCAGTTGCCGAAAACGCGCTGGAGCCAGGCGCAGCTATTGCGCCCGCAGGCGTTAGATCTGGTGTCCCGCGACGGTAAACATGTCGTGCCATCGCGCTGGTCGTCGGATATCGCCAGTCTGATCAAACTGGCGGCACAAGACAATGACGTCACCCGTATTTTCGTCAATCCGGCTATTAAACAACAGCTTTGCCTCGATGCCGGAAACGATCGTGACTGGCTACGTAAAGTACGCCCCTGGTTCCAGCATCGCGCGCATATGCACGTGCGTTTACGCTGCCCTGCCGACAGCCTGGAGTGCGAAGATCAACCTTTACCCCCGCCGGGCGATGGATGCGGCGCTGAACTGCAAAGCTGGTTCGAACCGCCAAAACCTGGCACCACAAAGCCTGAGAAGAAGACACCGCCGCCGCTGCCGCCTTCCTGCCAGGCGCTACTGGATGAGCATGTACTCTGATGGACAATTTTTATGATCTGTTTATGGTCTCCCCGCTGCTGCTGGTGGTGCTGTTTTTTGTCGCCGTACTGGCAGGATTTATTGATTCTATCGCCGGGGGCGGAGGGCTGCTCACTATCCCTGCGCTGATGGCCGCCGGGATGTCGCCGGCAAATGCGCTGGCGACCAATAAATTACAGGCGTGCGGCGGCTCCCTCTCGTCTTCGCTCTATTTTATTCGCCGTAAAGTGGTAAACCTGGCCGAGCAAAAGCTCAATATTCTGATGACGTTCATTGGCTCGATGAGCGGCGCGCTGCTGGTGCAGCACGTGCAGGCGGATATTTTGCGCCAGATCTTGCCCATCCTGGTGATTTTCATCGGCCTCTATTTTTTATTGATGCCGAAGCTGGGCGAGGAAGATCGCCAGCGCCGCCTGTATGGATTACCGTTCGCGCTGATAGCCGGGGGATGCGTCGGGTTTTACGACGGTTTTTTCGGGCCTGCCGCCGGGTCGTTTTACGCTCTGGCGTTTGTCACCTTATGTGGCTATAACCTGGCGAAATCCACGGCACATGCCAAAGTGCTTAACGCTACCTCCAACGTTGGCGGCCTGCTGTTATTTATCATCGGCGGCAAAGTGATCTGGGCGACGGGCTTTGTGATGCTGGTTGGTCAGTTTTTAGGGGCGCGAATGGGGTCGCGTCTAGTGTTGAGCAAAGGCCAAAAGCTTATCAGACCGATGATCGTTATTGTCTCGGCGGTAATGAGCGCCAGGTTACTTTATGATAGCCACGGACAGGAGATCCTCCACTGGTTGGGGATGAATTAATGAACAGTACGCACCATTACGAACAGTTAATTGAGATTTTTAACGGCTGCTTTGCCGAAGAATTTAATACCCGTCTGATTAAAGGCGACGACGAACCGATCTATCTTCCTGCTGACGCGCAGGTACCGTACCACCGCATCGTCTTTGCGCATGGGTTTTACGCCAGCGCGCTGCATGAGATTTCTCACTGGTGTATCGCCGGCAAGGCGCGCCGTGAACTGGTTGACTTTGGTTACTGGTACTGCCCGGACGGACGCGACGCGCAGACCCAAAGTCAATTTGAAGACGTGGAGGTGAAGCCACAGGCTTTCGACTGGTTGTTTTGCGTGGCGGCGGGGTATCCCTTTAACGTCAGTTGCGACAATCTGGAAGGCGATATTGAGCCGGATCGCGTGGCGTTTCAGCGCCGGGTTCATGCGCAGGTAATGGCGTATCTGGAGCAGGGCATTCCTGAACGTCCGGCCCGCTTCATCAAAGCGCTACAGAATTACTATCACACGCCCGAACTTAAGGCGGAACAGTTCCCGTGGCCGGAAGCGCTTAATTAAAGCCAGCGCCACGTTTACAATGAGGAAAGAAGATGATCGCGGAGTTTGAATCACGCATTCTGGCATTAATTGACGATATGGTAGAGCACGCCAGCGACGATGAGCTTTTTGCCAGTGGATACCTGCGTGGCCACCTGACGTTAGCCATTGCCGAGCTGGAGAGCGGTGATGACCACTCCGTCGAGGCGGTCTATGCCAACGTTAGCCAAAGTCTGGAAAAAGCGATCGGCGCCGGTGAACTGTCGCCGCGCGATCAGGCGTTAGTCAAAGCCATGTGGGACAATTTGTTCGACAAGGCAAAACAATAACGCCGTGGGCCGGAAGGCGACGCTTGCCGCCTTCCGCTATTGACTGGCCCATTACTTCACCGCTTTTCCCTTCAATAACTTTCTCACCCATAACCGATTCGGATTTAACGCCGCCAGCGTACTGGCATCCAGTGGAATCGGCTCGTTACTCATCTGCGCCGCCAGAATTTCTGCGCATAATGGCGCTGAGCACAAACCGCGCGATCCCAGCGCGCCGAGCATAAATAAACCCGGATACACAGGCGCAGACGCCGCCGACGTTTTATTATCGGCTAAATCGGCGTAATGCGTCAGCGTGGCGTGGTAATCCGGGACATTGCCCACCATCGGCAGATGATCGCGGGTGGCGCAACGCACGCCGCAACGGGCGCTGTTGCCGCTAACGTCAACCTCTGTGGCCCATTTCGCATCCGGAAAACAGTCAAGCAGACGCTGTCGGTTCTGACGCTGATCTTCTTCGCGCCAGACGGTGCTTTCGTCGCCCCGGTGATAGCTGGCGCCAATACAGTGCTGCTGATTATGCGGATTTTGCGGCGTCAGATAGCCGTCGTAGCATAACACCTGACGCAACGCCGAGAGGGCGGGGGTGGTGGGAATATGACTGACCTGCCCCCCGACGGCATACACCGGCAGCGGCCGGGTCTGATCAAAACGGTTAATCTGATGGCCGTTCGCCAGGACGACGGTCTCATGGCTGGCGGTTTCACCTGACGTAAAGCGCAGTTGCCAGCGCGACTCCTGCGCAACGAGCGACGTGAGCGTATGGCGAAAGCGCGTTTGTAAACCCTGTTCGGTCGCCAGTGCGATGACTGCGCGAGTTAATTGTTCCGGGCACAGCCAGCCGCCTGCCGGATAGGTAATTCCTCCGCAGCGTGTCGTCACGCCAACCGCCTGTTCCGCCTCTTCGGCATTGAGCGCCGAGGCCAGTCCGGCGGGCAGCGCCAGGGACAGCATCTGGGCAATTTTCTGCTGGCTTTTCTCATCCCATCCGAGCTGCGTCACGCCGCACCAGTCATGATCAAAAGAGACGGGCAGGGCATCATACAGGCGACGGGCAAAGGTGAATGCGGTCGGGAAAAAGCGATTAATGGCGGCGTCATGTTTGCTAAGGAGCGGATAAAGCGCGCCCTGTCGATTACCGGAGGCGCCCTGGGCGGGCTGGTCGTCCGCGCAATAGAGCGTCACCTGCCAGCCGCGACGCAGTAACGCCAGTGATAACAGCGCGCTGGCGATGCCGCCGCCAATGATTGCCGTTTCACGTTTTTCGCTTCCGCTGCGGTAAAACCAGGGCGCGGAAAGGGTCGGCATGAGGTGTTGTTCCATCACTCCGCAAAGCATCTCGCGTTTACGTCCGAAGCCTTTGCGTTTTTGCATGGTAAAACCGGCTTCCTGTAATCCCCGACGAACGAAACCCGCCGAGGTAAACGTCGCCAGCGTTGCGCCGGGCCGCGCCAGCCGCGCCATCGCGTTAAACAGGTTTGGCGTCCACATATCCGGATTTTTCGCCGGGGCAAAACCGTCGAGGAACCAGGCGTCGACTGTTTGATTCAGCGTGGCGTCCAGTTGGTCGGTCAATTCATTAATATCGCCAAACCACAAATCCAGCGTCACCCGGCCCCGATCCAGCAATAGGCGATGGCATCCCGGGAGCGGCAGCGGCCATTGCGCCTGCAGCTGCTCTGCCCAGGGCGCGAGCTCCGGCCAGTGTTGGTGCGCCAGCGCCAGATCGCCGCGCGTTAACGGGAATTTCTCAAAACTGATGAAATGTAACCTTTGCAACGTCGCCTGTGGGTGCGCAGAACGAAAGCTGTCAAACGCCTGCCACAGCGTCAGGAAGTTGAGTCCGGTGCCAAAACCGCTTTCCGCGACTATAAATAATGGATGTGAATGTACGGGAAATCGCTCCGCAAGACGATTGCCGCCAAGAAAAACGTAGCGTGTCTCTTCGAGTCCATTGTCATTAGAAAAATAGACATCATCAAAATCTCGGGAAACAGGTGTACCCTCAGCGTTAAATTCGAGTGTGGCGGGTTGTATGGCGTATTGTTTCACGTAAGTTACTCGTCTGACGGGCGGTATCGCGATCTTAACGATGTGTGCCTGACGGCGCAAATTTCCGTACTAAATGGCTGATCGGACTTGTTCGGCGTACAAGTGTACGCTATTGTGCCAATCGAAACTTAAAAATAGTGCGAATTACAGAGGTATTGAATGAAACGTGCAGTGATTACTGGCCTGGGCATCGTTTCCAGCATCGGTAATAACCAGCAGGAAGTCCTGGCATCTCTGCGTGAAGGACGTTCAGGGATCACTTTCTCTCAGGAGCTGAAGGACGCCGGCATGCGTAGCCAGGTATGGGGCAACGTAAAACTGGATACCACTGGCCTCATTGACCGCAAAGTCGTGCGCTTTATGAGCGACGCCTCCATCTATGCTTATCTGTCTATGGAGCAGGCAGTGGCCGACGCCGGTCTGGCGCCGGAAGTTTATCAGAATAACCCGCGTGTCGGCCTGATTGCAGGTTCCGGCGGCGGCTCCCCGAAATTCCAGGTCTTTGGCGCAGACGCCATGCGTAGCCCGCGTGGTCTGAAAGCCGTGGGCCCGTATGTGGTGACGAAAGCAATGGCATCCGGCGTTTCCGCCTGCCTCGCTACGCCGTTTAAAATTTATGGCGTGAACTACTCCATTAGCTCCGCTTGCGCGACCTCCGCACACTGTATCGGCAATGCGGTTGAACAGATCCAACTGGGCAAACAGGACATCGTTTTTGCTGGCGGCGGCGAAGAGCTGTGCTGGGAAATGGCCTGTGAGTTCGATGCGATGGGCGCACTGTCCACCAAATATAACGATACGCCTGAAAAAGCGTCCCGTACCTATGATGCGCACCGTGATGGGTTTGTCATCGCAGGCGGTGGCGGTATGGTTGTTGTCGAAGAGCTGGAACACGCTCTGGCGCGCGGCGCGCATATCTATGCGGAAATCGTCGGTTACGGCGCAACATCCGATGGCGCAGACATGGTTGCTCCGTCTGGTGAAGGCGCAGTACGTTGCATGCAGATGGCGATGCACGGCGTAGACACGCCGATCGACTACCTGAACTCTCACGGTACCTCTACTCCGGTAGGCGACGTGAAAGAACTGGGTGCAATCCGTGAAGTGTTTGGCAATAACAGCCCGGCAATTTCTGCAACCAAAGCGATGACCGGCCACTCGCTGGGTGCCGCAGGCGTGCAGGAAGCTATCTATTCTCTGCTGATGCTGGAGCACGGTTTTATCGCGCCGAGTATCAACATCGAAGAGCTGGATGAGCAGGCTGCGGGCCTGAACATCGTGACCGAAACGACCGAGCGTGAACTGACCACCGTAATGTCTAACAGCTTCGGTTTTGGCGGCACCAACGCCACGCTGGTGATGCGTAAGTTGTAAGCCTGACTATTACGTTGTAGTATCAATAATGAAACAGGTCGCTAATGCGACCTGTTTTTTCATTCAGGGAACAACAAAATATATGGATATTCTATAAATGCCAACTAATACATTAGATAAAATTAGGCATAGTTTGAGTTGCGTGGCTGTTTTATTTGGTTTGCTTGGCATTTTTGTTTTTGCCTCATTTTCGCCTTCCTATGCCTGGCTTTATTTGGCAGGTCTGGCTGCGCCTTTTATATATAGTATTGTTTTTGTCTATGCGATTGCCGCCTGGAGTATTTATTCAAAGTATTATCCATTTTTATCATTGGGCCGCTTATCATTTGTGGAATGTTTTGTTCCGGCGCTGGCCCTGGTGTGCCTTACCGTTCTCTACAATGCTTTTAGTGGCCCGGAACCCTGGATGGCCGAGTTATCAAGGCAATTTTTTCTTCATAAATTTCTTAACACGCTGGCGATGTGCTTTCTGGCTCCTGTGGCGGAGGAAATTATATTCAGAGGGTTTTTATTAAACAGCAGTATCGGTTGGGGTCGGTACTCAAGAGTTTCCGGTATTATTATTACCTCACTCGCTTTTGCATTTATGCATACACAATATCTCTTTGCGGTGACTTTTGTTTATCTGTTTGTTTTCTCATCTATATTATGCGTTGTTCGAATGAGAAGTCGTGGGTTAATGATACCGATAATACTTCATGTTTTAAATAATGCCTGGGTTATTTTCGGCTTACTGTTTTCAGCGACGGAATAAGCGCCTGATGCAAGAGGCGCTTTGACCTCTCCGGTACGAACAAGAGACCGATGGCGGTTCCCTTTTTTAATGCTTCTTATATTCCGGCGCGACTTTCGCTGACCAGGCCTCAGCTTGGGTGATGGCGCCTGCGTCATAAATCGGCTGTTCATAACCCTTATCAGCATCCCGAACGCGGTAAATTTTCCAGCGTCCCTCTTCCCAACGGGTATAAACTTCCAGGTGGATGGGCGTTGACTCTGTAGCCAACAGAATATCCACTTTTTCTCCGCCGAGGAAAGGGTGTGCCTTCCCAACCCGTAACTGTGGAATCCACTCTGGCGCATAGTCCTGCGCATACATAAAATAATCAGCCCCCACAATCTCCTGTTCATAAAGGGACTGTATTAGCGCCAGGCGATGAATAACCTCTTTAGCGACGTAACGTTGCATTAAGGCGGTGGTGTCGTCAGGGGGATTCACATCGTTCGTGAACGTCGTCATCCATGAGGTATAGAACTGCTTCACGGCCTGCGTACTGTCGTGTTGAGGCGCAGAGCAACTACAAAGCAACAGGATAAGCGCGACAAGGGAGAACGTTTTCATTAATTCTTCCTGTAGATGGTATATGAGGGCCTGGCTGCCCGGTAGCCCGGGCCGGCCCACATATCGCGTTGTTTAAAATCTGAATACCACTCTGTGCCATCATATATCGCCATGTGACCACTCGGGTTTCCGCCAGCGTAAGGTTGAATAATGATGACGTCACCCTCGCGCGGCATTTCATAGGTACCAATAGCGGTGAATCCGGCGCTTCTTAACATTGGGCCATAATCTTTCGCATGATATGTATGCCCCAGCGTGATACCGCCCGCCTGAATTGCCTTTCGGGTAAATTCCGCACACCGGCCTTGAGAATGAGAACCTGCATGCGTTTTGGCATAATTAACCGCCATTCTTTTATCCCAACTCATAATGATTCCTGTTAATAAAATACGTAATAGCAACGACGTAATGCTTTAACAGTATTTGATTCGGGAAGCATGACAAATAGTGCTATTACTATTTCCAATAGAATAAGTTTAAATATTTATTAATTGTTGAGGTTGATAAGTTAGGGCCAATTTATTCAACATTAATTATTATTCTGCGGTATTGGCATCATTTTTTATTTGCATATCGCCATAGCGCGACGGCCAGATCTCCTGCGGCGTGATGCCAAGCGCGTCCGCAATAATCCGTTCGGCTCTCGGCCAGGAGCGGGTAAAGACATTGCGCAGTGAATCAGGTGATAAACCGGCCTGACGAGAAAGATCTCTGAGCGTAATACCTCTTTTTTCCAGTGCACTTTTAATATCTGCACGATGCCAGTCTTGGCTTTTTGGTTCCATTCTGTAATCCTAAGAAGATGTGTTATCGGCACCGATATTTTTAAAGTGAAAATTAGCGTGAGAAAAAGAAAGTTACTTTCTTTTTCACTCTAAGAATAGTGCCAGAAAGAAAGCAAAATTTCGCGCAAAAGAAGAAATATTTTTATTTCATCAAAGGAAAGGAAAGAAACCGATGGCAAAGGAATGGTTCACGGTTAAGGAATGTCTTGGCTTGCCGGGGTTTCCGGGAAGCGAGCCTGCGGTTCGCGAACGTTTGTATAAGTACAGCGAAGGGAAAGAGGGTGTCAGGCGTAAGCGTGTTAAATCAAAGGCCGAGGAGTTTCATATATCTGTTTTCCCTCTTTATGTTCATCGTTATCTTGACGACAGCGGAGAGGAACCGACGCCAGAACCCATTTCCTTACAGGAAGCGGAGCCTGAAGATATCTGGGAGATGATGTTCAGGTTACTGACGCCAGAACAGCGCAAGCAGGTGACCGGACGGTTTAAGGTGAGAGGGATGAAAGCGGTCTTTCCCTTTCTGTTTGATGACACGCCGCCACGTTGATAGCCTGGCTGCAATTTCAAGGTTGACAAGTTTCGCGTCTCACAGGCAGACTTCACTTTCTACATTATCCTTCCGATAATGCGTAAGCGTTTAACGTTATCCAACGCACCTTAATCCTGACGTTCAGGTAGAGGGGGCGTGGCCTTTCCCCGCCTTACTCTGCATTCTGGAGTAATGCATGACAGCAGTTAGCCAAAAAACAACGACCCCGTCTGCGAATTTTTCGCTGTTCCGCATCGCCTTTGCGGTTTTCCTGACCTATATGACGGTCGGCCTGCCGTTACCCGTCATCCCGCTTTTTGTCCATCACGAACTGGGCTATAGCAATACGATGGTTGGGATCGCCGTGGGCATTCAGTTTTTTGCGACGGTACTGACGCGCGGCTATGCCGGACGGCTGGCGGATCAATATGGCGCTAAACGATCGGCGTTACAGGGGATGTTTGCCTGCGGGCTGGCGGGCGCCGCCTGGCTCCTGGCCGCGCTGTTGCCGGTTTCCGCGCCGGTAAAATTCGCGCTGCTTATTGTCGGGCGTTTGATCCTCGGATTTGGCGAAAGCCAGCTGCTGACCGGAACCCTGACCTGGGGACTGGGGCTGGTTGGCCCAACGCGTTCCGGTAAGGTGATGTCGTGGAACGGAATGGCGATTTACGGCGCGCTGGCGGCCGGTGCGCCGTTGGGCTTGCTGATCCATAGCCACTTTGGCTTCGCGGCGCTGGCGGGGACGACGATGGTTTTACCGCTGCTGGCCTGGGCATTCAACGGCACCGTGCGTAAAGTGCCTGCGTATACGGGGGAGCGACCTTCACTGTGGAGCGTGGTCGGGCTTATCTGGAAACCGGGTCTGGGTCTGGCATTGCAGGGCGTGGGCTTTGCCGTCATCGGTACGTTTATTTCACTTTATTTTGTCAGCAATGGCTGGACGATGGCGGGATTCACCCTGACCGCGTTTGGCGGTGCGTTTGTACTGATGCGCATATTGTTCGGTTGGATGCCGGACCGCTTTGGCGGCGTGAAGGTCGCCGTTGTCTCATTGCTGGTTGAGACGGCAGGACTGCTGCTCTTGTGGCTGGCGCCGACGGCCTGGATAGCGCTGGTAGGCGCGGCGCTCACCGGGGCAGGGTGTTCATTGATTTTCCCGGCGCTGGGCGTGGAGGTTGTGAAACGCGTACCTTCTCAGGTACGCGGTACGGCGCTCGGCGGTTACGCCGCATTTCAGGATATCTCCTACGGCGTTACCGGCCCGCTGGCGGGCGTGCTGGCCACGTCATGCGGCTATCCTTCCGTATTCCTCGCGGGAGCGATCTCCGCGGTGGTTGGCATCCTGGTGACGATATTATCGTTCCGGCGTGGTTAAGAAACCAGCCAGAAAAGCGCCAGTACAATTATTAGCGCGATAAACAACAGGCCTGGCCGCGCAGACAGATTTTTCACGGTTTCAATCATCGGCGCGAACGGGCGGTAGATGGGTTGAATAGAGAGCGGTTCAAGCTCATCCGCCTCTCGCTCTACGCGACGCAGGAAAATATGGTTAAGTAAATCCTGCACCTGGGCGGTGGTCAGCACCGTTTGCGGCTGAATTTGATAGGTGTGTTGGGCATACTCTTTGATCGCTGTGAGTTCGTCCGGTTCCAGCGGTTGTTTTAACGCAGCTTGCAGCGTATGTAGCGTAGGCGCGTGTTGTAGTGACAGCGTCTGCCGCGCCTGTAGCCATGTTGCCAGATGGGTAAACTGTTTTGCCGGAATGAGCTCGCCGCTTTTCACGCCGGAGAGTTCCAGCATTGATTGCCAGATAAGTTTGTTTGACTCGCCGGTCGCGGCCGCCAGCTTCGTCACCAACTGATTCAACGTATTATGTTCAGCAGGCAATAATGGCCGATCCGTTGCCGGACGTTGCTGCGGCTGCGGAATGGAAAGCTGCCCCTGTTGCAGGAGCGTCAGCACGTTTTTGAGTTGATCGGGCGTAAGCTGGCTAAGCGCGGTTTGACCGTATTGCTGACGGATAAAATCGCTGACGGCCTGACGATTATTCCCGACGCCAAGCAGCTCTGTTAGCTGTGAAAGTACCTGACGATTGGCGTGATTTTGCTGCGCTACGCCCAGACGCTGGGTAAGATTCTGTTCAGCGGCGGGGAAGTGGCGCGACAGTAGCGGCGCGTCATTTTTTATCCCCAGATCGTGTTTCATTCCGGCCCATACTTCCGCGCTTTGCTGCTGGGTCAGTGAAATCAGGCGCGTGATCAGCCTTTCCAGTACCGTACGCTGTTGCATGGAAAGCGGCTGCTCGCTCGCAGCGGAAAGAGGATTACGCCCTTCGCCTGGAGGCTGTGCAGGGGCGCCGGAGATGGGATGCATAATTAATTATCCTTTAACCATAAATCTGAGCAATATATGCCTGGCGGCCAGATTATGGCACACTTGTCCGGTTAACTCTCGTTCTCAAACAGGTACGACAGTCGTGAAAATTCTCGTTGATGAAAATATGCCTTACGCCCGCGAATTATTTAGCCGCCTGGGTGAGGTAAAGGCAGTGCCGGGTCGCCCGATCCCCGTTGAAGAATTGAACCATGCCGATGCGTTAATGGTGCGTTCGGTCACGAAAGTGAATGAATCGCTGCTGAGCGGCACGCCGATTAACTTCGTTGGTACTGCTACGGCAGGCACCGATCATGTGGATGAGGCATGGCTGAAGCAGGCGGGCATCGGTTTTTCAGCCGCGCCCGGCTGTAATGCTATCGCCGTGGTGGAGTATGTGTTTTCCGCGCTGTTGATGCTGGCCGAACGTGACGGCTTTTCGTTACGCGATCGCACTATAGGGATTGTCGGCGTGGGTAACGTCGGAAGCCGGCTACAGACCAGGCTTGAAGCGTTGGGTATCCGCACGTTGCTGTGCGATCCGCCACGCGCCGCACGCGGGGACGAGGGTGATTTTCGTACGCTGGATGAGCTGGTGCAGGAAGCGGATGTCCTGACTTTCCATACGCCGCTCTATAAAGACGGACCGTACAAAACGCTGCATCTGGCCGATGAGACGCTGATCCGTCGACTGAAACCCGGCGCCATTCTCATTAACGCCTGCCGCGGTCCGGTGGTGGATAACGCCGCGTTGCTGGCGCGACTTAATGCCGGGCAGCCGCTGAGCGTGGTGCTTGATGTGTGGGAGGGCGAACCGGATCTTAACGTCGCGCTACTGGAAGCCGTGGATATCGGCACGTCGCATATTGCCGGCTATACGCTGGAAGGCAAAGCGCGCGGCACCACCCAGGTCTTTGAGGCGTATAGCGCGTTTATCGGTCGCGAGCAGCGTGTCGCGCTGGAGACATTACTGCCTGCGCCTGAGTTTGGTCGTATTACGCTTCACGGCCCGCTGGATCAACCGACGCTGAAAAGACTGGCGCATTTGGTGTATGATGTGCGCCGCGACGATGCGCCGCTGCGTAAAGTCGCTGGAATTCCGGGTGAATTTGATAAATTGCGTAAAAATTATCTTGAGCGCCGTGAATGGTCGTCTTTATACGTGATGTGTGACGACGAAACGGCAGCCGCCTTGCTGTGTAAGCTAGGTTTTAACGCTGTTCATCACCCGGCACATTAATGTCTTCTTAATGCTCCCTGTCGAATAATGCGACAGGGACGCTTATGTATTTCTGGAGTAAATCACCATGTCTGAAGGCTGGAACATTGCCATTCTGGGCGCAACGGGCGCCGTAGGCGAAGCCCTGCTTGAAACACTGGCTGAACGCCAGTTCCCGGTCGGTGAAATTTATGCGTTGGCGCGTCATGAAAGCGCGGGCGAGCACCTCCGTTTTGGTGGCAAGTCGGTCATTGTCCAGGATGCGGCGGACTTTGACTGGACGCAGGCGCAGTTGGCGTTTTTCGTTGCCGGCGCAGAGGCATCGGCTGCCTGGATAGACGACGCGACCAATGCAGGCTGCCTGGTGATAGATTCCAGCGGTCTGTTCGCGCTGGAGCCTGATGTGCCGCTGGTCGTGCCGGAAGTTAACCCGTATGTACTGGCGGATTACCGTAACCGTAACGTGATTGCGGTCGCCGATAGTCTGACCAGTCAACTGCTCGCGGCGCTCAAGCCGTTAATCGATCAGGGGGGACTGTCGCGCATCGCCGTCACCAGTATGTTATCAGCGTCCGCACAGGGGAAAAAAGCGGTCGATGCGCTGGCCGGACAGAGTGCGAAGCTGCTTAACGGCATACCGATTGATGAAGATGATTTCTTTGGCCGCCAGTTGGCGTTCAATATGCTGCCGCTGCTGCCGGATCGTGAAGGCAGCGTGCGCCAGGAACGTCGTATCGTCGATGAAGTGCGTAAAATTTTGCAGGACGATGGCGTGATGATCTCCGCCAGTGTCGTGCAGTCGCCGGTGTTCTATGGCCATGCGCAGATGGTGAGCTTTGAAGCGCTCCGTCCGCTGGCGGCGGAAGAGGCGCGCGAGGCGTTTTCCCGCGGTGAAGATATCGTACTGTCAGAAGAGACGGATTACCCGACGCAGGTGGGCGACGCTTCCGGCAATCCACAGCTCTCTATTGGCTGTGTGCATAATGATTACGGTATGCCGGAACAAATTCAGTTCTGGTCAGTGGCGGACAACGTGCGTTTCGGCGGCGCGCTGATGGCCGTTAAAATTGCGGAGAAGCTGGTGCAGGAGTATCTGTACTGATGTCCGGACAGCAATTATCGCCGGTCTATAAAATTGCGCTGGGTATTGAGTACGACGGCAGCAAGTATTATGGCTGGCAGCGTCAGAATGAAGTGCGCAGCGTGCAGGAAAAGCTGGAAAAAGCGCTCTCGCAGGTGGCAAATGAACCTATTAACGTGTTCTGCGCCGGGCGCACCGATGCCGGCGTTCACGGCACCGGGCAGGTTGTCCATTTCGAAACGACCGCATTGCGCAAAGATGCGGCATGGACGCTGGGGGTAAATGCGAATTTGCCTGGTGACATTGCCGTGCGCTGGGTGAAAACTGTACCGGATGATTTTCACGCGCGATTTAGCGCTACGGCTCGCCGTTATCGCTATATCATCTACAATCATCGACTGCGTCCTGCGGTATTAGCAAAAGGCGTGACGCATTACTATGAGCCGCTGGATGCAGAGCGGATGCATCGCGCGGCGCAGAGTCTGCTTGGCGAAAATGATTTTACCTCGTTTCGCGCGGTGCAGTGCCAGTCGCGCACGCCGTGGCGTAATGTGATGCACATCAACGTTACCCGCCACGGCCCTTATGTGGTGGTCGATATCAAAGCGAATGCCTTTGTTCATCATATGGTCAGGAATATTGTCGGCAGCCTGCTGGAAGTAGGCGCTCACAACCAGCCGGAGAGCTGGATCGCAGAGCTGTTAGCGGCCAGGGACAGAACGCTGGCGGCGGCAACGGCGAAGGCGGAGGGGCTATATTTGGTTGCGGTGGATTACCCTGACCGGTTTGACCTTCCAAAACCGCCAATGGGCCCGCTATTTCTGGCGGACTAATCCGAATCGTACACCCGAAACGTGTCGGGTAGAAAGGCAAAGACAAATATGGACCTGATCTACTTTATTATTGATTTTATTCTGCACATCGATGTGCATCTGGCGGAGCTGGTCGCGGAGTACGGCGTCTGGGTGTACGCTATTTTGTTTTTGATTCTGTTTTGTGAAACCGGCCTGGTCGTCACGCCGTTCCTGCCGGGCGACTCGCTGCTGTTTGTCGCCGGGGCGCTGGCTTCGCTGGAAACCAACGATCTCAATGTGCATGTCATGGTGGCGTTAATGCTGATCGCCGCGATTGTCGGCGATGCGGTAAATTACACGATTGGTCGACTGTTCGGCGAAAAACTGTTCAGTAATCCGAATTCGAAAATTTTCCGCCGCAGTTATCTGGATAAAACCCACCAGTTTTATGAAAAACACGGCGGTAAAACTATCATTCTCGCTCGCTTCGTGCCGATCGTCAGAACCTTTGCGCCGTTTGTGGCAGGGATGGGGCACATGTCCTATCGGCATTTTGCCGCTTATAACGTCATCGGCGCGCTGCTGTGGGTACTGCTCTTTACCTACGCCGGTTATTTCTTCGGTACGATACCGTTGATTCAGGATAACCTTAAGCTGCTGATTGTGGGGATTATCGTGGTTTCGATATTACCTGGCGTCATTGAGATTGTCCGGCATAAGCGCGCTGCGTCGCGTGCCGCAAAATAGAAAGTAACTCAGCGGTTCGACCACTTTTTTATCCAAAGTTTCGGGCTGTTATGTTTTAATGTGCAACATTCATGGTCTGTTGGGGGCAAAAATGGCATTATGCGCCCCTTATAATAAAGCTGACTAAGGTTCAGGCAGAAAGGTCACCAATGAGCTGGATTGAACGAATTAAAAGCAACATTACTCCCACCCGCAAGGCAAGCATTCCTGAAGGGGTGTGGACCAAGTGTGATAGCTGCGGTCAGGTTTTATACCGCGCTGAGCTGGAACGTAATCTTGAGGTCTGTCCTAAGTGTGACCATCATATGCGCATGTCGGCGCGCAATCGCCTGCATAGCCTGTTAGATGAAGGTTCCCTTGTGGAGTTGGGTAGCGAGCTGGAGCCGAAAGACGTGCTCAAGTTCCGCGACTCCAAAAAATATAAAGACAGACTGGCGTCCGCGCAGAAAGAAACCGGCGAGAAAGACGCGCTGGTGGTCATGAAAGGGACGCTTCACGGTATGCCGGTTGTCGCCGCCGCGTTTGAATTCGCGTTCATGGGCGGCTCAATGGGGTCTGTCGTTGGCGCACGCTTCGTTCGCGCCGTTGAACAGGCGCTGGAAGACAACTGTCCGTTAGTGTGTTTCTCTGCTTCCGGCGGCGCGCGTATGCAAGAAGCGCTGATGTCGCTGATGCAGATGGCGAAAACCTCGGCGGCGCTGGCTAAAATGCAGGAACGTGGTCTGCCCTACATTTCGGTATTGACCGATCCGACAATGGGCGGCGTTTCCGCCAGTTTTGCGATGCTGGGCGATCTCAACATCGCCGAGCCAAAAGCCCTGATTGGCTTCGCCGGCCCGCGCGTTATCGAACAAACCGTTCGTGAGAAGCTCCCGCCAGGATTCCAGCGCAGTGAGTTCCTGATCGAAAAAGGCGCTATTGATATGATCGTCCGCCGCCCGGAAATGCGCCTGAAGCTGGCGAGCATTCTGGCGAAGCTGATGAATCTGCCCGCGCCGAACCCGGACGCCCCGCGTGAAGGCGTGGTGGTGCCTCCGGCGCCGGATCAGGAGTCTGAGGCCTGATAACTGAAAAGGGCAGGGCCGCAGGCTCTGCCCTTTTGCTTTTCACCGTAAAGAAGCAGCGGAATCAATGAAAAACAAATCTATACCTCAAGCTGCGTCGCCCCTGGCCTCGTGGCTTTCTTATCTGGAAAACCTGCACAGCAAGAGTATCGATTTAGGCCTTGAGCGCGTAAGCCAGGTGGCAGCGCGTCTGGACATCCTCAAGCCTGCGCCGTTCGTTTTTACCGTTGCGGGAACCAACGGCAAAGGTACGACCTGTCGCACGCTGGAGTCGGTGTTAATCGCGGCGGGATACCGTGTGGGCGTCTATAGTTCGCCTCATCTGGTACGTTACACCGAGCGCGTGCGCGTGCAGGGGAAAGAATTAGCGGAATCCGCGCATACCGCGTCCTTTGCGGAAATAGAAGCGGCGCGCGGCGATATTTCATTGACCTATTTTGAATATGGCACGTTGTCGGCATTGTGGCTGTTTAAACAGGCTAACCTTGACGTGGTGATTCTGGAGGTCGGGTTGGGCGGACGCCTGGACGCCACGAACATTGTGGATGCCGATGTAGCGGTAATTACCAGCATCGCGCTTGACCATACTGACTGGCTGGGGCCGGATCGCGAAAGTATCGGCCGCGAGAAGGCCGGGATTTTTCGTGCGGAAAAACCCGCTATCGTCGGCGAACCGGAAATGCCGGCAACCATCGCGGATGTCGCTCAGGAGACCGGCGCGCTGTTGCGGCGTCGCGGCGTTGACTGGCGTTATGAGGTGACAGCGACCCACTGGGCGTTTACCGATGGCGACGGTACGCTTGCCGGACTGCCGTTGCCGCAGGTTCCCCAGCCGAATGCCGCCACCGCCCTGGCCGCGCTGCGCGCCAGCAGGTTGAACATTGACGAGCAGGCGATTCGCGACGGTATTGCGCAGGCTACCTTGCCGGGACGTTTTCAAATCGTGAGTGAGTCGCCGCGCGTTATCTTTGATGTCGCCCATAATCCCCACGCGGCGGAATACCTGACGGGTCGTCTGAAAATGTTGCCGAAACGCGGGCGCGTGCTTGCGGTGATTGGTATGCTGCATGATAAAGATATCGCCGGCACGTTAGCCTGGTTGAAAAGCGTGGTTGACGACTGGTATTGTGCTCCGTTAGAGGGGCCGCGCGGCGCGACGGCGGAACAACTTCTGGAACATCTGGGGAAAGGGAATGTCTATGATAGCGTCGCGCAGGCATGGCAGGCCGCTATCGACGCGGCGCAGCCAGAAGATACCGTGCTGGTGTGCGGATCGTTCCACACCGTCGCACATGTTATGGAAGTGATAGACGCGGGGAGAATCGGTGGCGAGTAAGTTTCAGAATCGTTTAGTCGGCACGATTGTGTTAGTCGCGCTGGGGGTTATTGTGCTTCCCGGTCTGCTGGACGGACAGAAAAAGCATTATCAGGATGAATTTGCTGCGATTCCACTGGTACCGAAGCCTGGCGACCGCGATGAGCCGGATATGATGCCTGCCGCAACGCAGGCGCTGCCGACACAACCGCCGGAAGGGGCGGCTGAAGAGGTGCGGGCGGGAGATGCGGCAGCGCCATCGCTGGACCCGTCGCGCATGGTGTCTAACAATATTGAGCTTGATCCGATACCGGCGGAGACGCCTAAACCGAAGCCGGTTGAAAAGCCGAAACCGCAGCCTAAACCGCAACAGCCGGTTGTCGCCGCTTCCACGCCGACGCCCGCGCCGCAACCAGTCGCCGACGATAAACCTGCGCCGACCGGCAAAGCCTATGTCGTACAGTTGGGCGCGCTGAAAAACGCGGATAAAGTCAACGAGATAGTCGGCAAGCTTCGTTCCGCCGGGTTCCGGGTTTATACTTCCCCATCAACGCCGGTACAGGGTAAAATAACCCGTATTCTCGTCGGGCCGGATGCGTCGAAAGATAAGATGAAAGGATCGCTTGGCGAGCTCAAGCAGATTTCCGGGTTAAGCGGCGTGGTGATGGGATATAGCCCGAACTAAGGCGCGTTTTGCCTGAGCGCGCAGCGTTAAGGCCTACGGTGTTCACCTGGTAATAGCCGAAGTTCTGTAGGCTGGATAAGGCGTTTACGCCGCCATCCGGCAGAAGGAATAAACCTGGTATCCTGCGCTTATCAGGCCGATGGCAGCTCTTCTGGTCGTGCCCGAAGAGATAAAAAGTGTGATGGCGTTGAATATTTTTTCAGCGCCATTTTTATTTACGCGTGGGAAGGAAATCCCTACGCAAACGTTTTCTTTTTCTGTTAGAATGCGCCCCGAACAGGACGACAGGGCGTAAAATCGTGGGACATCTATGGTCTGGATTGATTACGCCATTATCGCGGTGATTGCTTTTTCCTGTCTGGTTAGCCTGATCCGCGGCTTTGTTCGTGAAGCGTTATCGCTGGTGACGTGGGGCTGTGCTTTCTTTGTCGCCAGTCACTACTACACTTACCTGTCTGTCTGGTTTACGGGCTTTGAAGACGAACTGGTTCGTAATGGGATTGCTATCGCGGTACTGTTTATCGCGACGCTTATCGTCGGCGCTATCGTGAATTTTGTGATAGGTCAGCTAGTAGAGAAGACCGGCCTGTCGGGAACTGACCGGGTGTTGGGGATCTGTTTCGGCGCACTGCGAGGCGCGCTGATTGTCGCCGCCATTCTGTTCTTCCTTGATACCTTTACCGGCTTGTCGAAAAGCGAAGACTGGAGCAAATCGCAGCTCATCCCGCAGTTCAGCTTCATCATCAGATGGTTCTTTGACTATCTGCAAAGCTCGTCGAGTTTCTTGCCCAGGACGTAACAGGTTCTGAGATGTGGCTTAACGAGGAAAATGACGTATGTGCGGTATTGTCGGTATCGCCGGTGTTATGCCGGTCAACCAGTCGATTTATGACGCGTTAACAGTGCTCCAGCATCGTGGTCAGGATGCTGCCGGTATCATCACCATTGATGCGAATAACTGCTTCCGCTTGCGTAAGGCAAACGGGCTGGTGAACGATATTTTTGAAGCTCGCCACATGCAGCGTTTGCAGGGCAACATGGGGATCGGCCATGTGCGCTACCCTACCGCAGGCAGCTCCAGCGCTTCCGAAGCGCAACCTTTTTACGTTAACTCGCCGTATGGCATCACGTTGGCCCATAATGGCAACCTGACTAACGCGCACGAGCTACGTAAAAAGCTGTTTGAAGAAAAGCGCCGTCATATCAACACCACCTCCGATTCCGAAATCCTGCTCAATATTTTCGCCAGCGAGCTCGACAACTTCCGTCACTATCCGCTGGAAGCCGACAATATTTTTGCCGCGATTGCCGCGACTAACCGTCAAATCCGCGGCGCCTATGCCTGCGTGGCGATGATTATCGGCCACGGCATGGTGGCTTTTCGCGATCCGCACGGCATTCGCCCGTTAGTGCTGGGCAAGCGTGACGTTGGCGATGGACGTACGGAGTATATGGTCGCTTCTGAAAGCGTGGCGCTGGATACGCTGGGCTTTGAGTTTCTGCGCGATGTCGCGCCGGGCGAAGCTATCTATATTACCGAAAAGGGGCAACTGTTCACGCGCCAGTGCGCGGATAATCCGGTCAGTAATCCCTGTCTGTTCGAGTACGTTTACTTTGCTCGCCCGGACTCCTTTATCGACAAGATCTCCGTCTACAGCGCTCGTGTGAATATGGGCACCAAACTTGGCGAAAAAATCGCTCGTGAATGGGAAGATCTGGACATCGACGTCGTGATCCCTATCCCGGAAACCTCCTGCGATATCGCACTGGAAATTGCCCGTATTCTCGGCAAGCCATACCGCCAGGGATTTGTCAAAAATCGTTACGTGGGACGTACCTTTATCATGCCGGGCCAACAGCTACGCCGTAAATCCGTGCGCCGTAAGCTCAATGCTAATCGCGCGGAATTCCGCGATAAGAACGTCCTGCTGGTGGATGATTCCATCGTGCGTGGCACCACATCAGAGCAGATCATTGAGATGGCCCGGGAGGCCGGTGCGAAGAAGGTTTATCTGGCGTCCGCCGCGCCGGAAATTCGTTTCCCCAACGTCTATGGCATTGATATGCCGACCGCCAATGAGCTGATCGCGCATGGTCGCGAGGTGGATGAGATTCGTCAGATCATCGGCGCAGACGGGCTTATCTTCCAGGATCTGAACGATCTGATCGAAGCCGTACGCGCGGAAAATCCGGATATCCAGCAGTTTGAATGTTCGGTATTTAACGGGGTATATGTCACCAAAGACGTAGACCAGCAATACCTCGACTTCCTGGATTCATTACGTAATGACGACGCCAAAGCGGTGCTGTTCCAGAACGAAATGGAAAACCTGGAAATGCATAACGAAGGCTAATGGCTTTGCCAGCGGCGCGATGCCGCTGGCCGATGTCAATTACGCACCACGCCGAAGCGAATAGCGTATTTTTGTACTTTGTACTGTAACGTGGTGCGCGATACGTTAAGGCTGCGGGCCGCGGCGGCAATATTCCCCTGATGCGTATCCAGCGCGGTTTCTATTAAATGCCTTTCGTAGTTGGCAACCCGTACCTCCAGCGACCCTTCATACTGCGGATCGGGTGACGAGGGAAGGGGATTTTCCGGCGCGGTTTCCGGTACGCCTAAATTTAACTCGTCCTGTTCAAAAATGATGTGTTTGAGCAGCCCGTCTTTTTCCTGCATGATCATGCTGCGTACAATCGCGTTTTCCAGCATCCTGACATTACCCGGCCAGGCGTGATTGAGCAGATCAGCACGCGCCGTCTCGCTTAATCCGTGAATATCCTGCGGCACGTCATTACGGTATTTATCAATAAAATAATTCGCCAGTAAGGGAATATCTTCCGGGCGGGCGCGCAGCGGCGGTAACGTCAACATTCCGACGCTCAACCGATAAAAAAGATCTGCCCGCAGACGTTCTTGTTGAATTAATTTGACGGGCGCTTCGTTCATGGCGGCAACGATCCTGACATCAGAGTGGAGTTGCTGTTGTCCGCCGAGCCGCCAGAAGGTTTTATCCTGCAAGAATCGCAGCAGCTTACTTTGCATCTCTATCGGCATGGCGTTCAGCTCATCAAGAAAGAGCGTTCCCCCGTTTGCCAGTTCCAGATAGCCTTGGCTATTTTCCGCGCCGGTATAGGCGCCGCGCACGGTGCCGAAAAGCGTACTTTCGATAAGCGTAGGCGGTAGAGCGCCGCAGTTCAGGGCGATAAATGGTTTATTCGCCCGCTTGCTGCATTGATGGATCAGGCGGGAAAATAGCTCCTTACCCGTACCCGTCTCCCCGACAATCGTCACCGGAATATTACTGGCGGCCAGCCGTTTGGCTTTGGCGATATTACTGAGCATTTCCGGGTTTTCGGTAATAATGGCATGGTGCTTCTCATGGTGATCGGCATACAGCAGTTGGTTCAGTTCTACCACCTGCTCCTGGAGCCGCCTGACGCCGGACATATTCCTGCCGATTTCGATAACGCCGACCATGCCGCCATCGCTTGCATAGAGCGGCGCGGTGGTGTGCTGATAGTCAACGGCCTGGCCTCGCGCATTGTAATAAATTTGATAATGGCCAATGTATTCCACGCCTTTTTTTAACGATGAAAGCATCGTACTTTGGGTCTCTTTCATGCCCGGATAGACATCCAGCATATGTTTTCCCATTGCCCGTTCAATACTGTAGCCGTCCAGATCCGCGCTTTCCTGATTGTAGTAAACGTATTCACCACGCTCATTAATGACGGCCAACGGCTGATGAATCAAATCGAAAAAGCGGGAAAACATCCTGAGCGCCGAGGCCAGTTCCTGATTGGTGGATGCCATACATGCATTCCTCATATCTATTGTTCATGTTGCCATTATAAAAGTGACGAATTTTCGTCGTTGTGATGAATAGCAAACTCAATGACGAAAATGAGAAACAGCTTATTTTTATAAATAATTGATTATTTTGATAAAAAATAGTGGCATGCCTTTTGCTTTATCCCTGTAAAGAATGAGGATTTTTACCATAAACATTAAGCAGAGGGCGTTATGACTGACTCGATTATGCAGAATTACAACCAGCTACGTGAGCAGGTAATCAACGGCGATCGCCGTTTCCAGCACAAAGACGGTCATTTGTGTTTTGAAGGGGTCGATCTGGACGCTCTGGCGCGCCAGTACCCCACGCCGTTCTATGTGTTTTCTGAGCCGGAGATTATTCGTAACATTCATGAAATCCAGCAGGCATTTGCGGCGCATAAAAATACCAAAACCTTCTTTGCGTCAAAAACCTGCTCGGTCATGGGGGTGTTGAAAGCCATTCGTGACGCCGGAATTTGCGCGGAGGCAAACTCACAATATGAGGTTCGCAAGTGTCTGGAGATAGGCTTTCGCGGCGATCAGATCGTCTTCAACGGCGTGGTGAAAAAGCCTGCCGATCTGGAATATGCCATCGCTAACGATCTGTATCTTATTAATGTTGATAGCCTGTATGAGCTGGAACATATTGATGCCATCTCTCGCAAGCTGAAGAAAGTCGCCAATGTTTGCGTCCGTGTAGAGCCGAATGTTCCCTCGGCGACGCATGCGGAACTGGTTACCGCTTTCCATGCGAAGTCAGGTCTCGACCTGGAACAGGCGGAAGAAACCTGCCGCCGCATTCTGGCGATGCCTTATGTGCATTTGCGCGGCTTGCATATGCATGTGGGTGATCAGGTGCCGGAGTCAGAGCCTTTCGCAAAAGCGACTAAAGTGCTGGTGGATGAATCCCGTCGCCTGGAAGAGGTGCTCGGTATTAAATTTGATTTGATCAACGTGGGCGGCGGAATTCCGGTTCCCTATAAATATGACGACGAGAATGGCGACCCGTTAAAAGATAATATGTATGCCGGTATTACCGCCCAGGATTTTGCCGATGCGGTCATTCGCGAAGTGCATAAATGGCGTACCGATGTGGAAATATGTATTGAACCGGGACGTAAAGTGACCGGGTCGGCGGCGGTGTTACTGACGGAAGTCTCCTGCGAAAAACGTAAAACAAATTACGATCTTAACGGCAATGTGGAATGCCACGTTGAATGGAAATTTGTCGACGCTGGTTACAGCGTACTCTCTGACAGCCAGCATTTTGACTGGTTCTTTTATGTCTATAACGCATCTCGCATGACGGCAGCGCACGACGCCTGGATAAAATTAGCCGGGCCGCTGTGTGATGGCGGAGATTATTTCCACATGGGAGTGAAAGGTGAAGAGTTTTTACTGCCGAAGGAGACTCATGTTGGCGATATTGTCGCGTTTCTTGATGCCGGGGCATACACCATTGAAAGTCAAACCGTTTATAACAACCGTCCGCGCACGGGCGTGGTGATGATCGATAAAAATGGTGAAACGCGTCTGATTCGTCGGGAAGACAGTTACGAAGATATGGTCAAGTACGACATTTATTAATACTGTTTTGGGCTTCAGTTTTATGCTGAAGCCCGTCGTCAGATGATAAGAAGAGGGCAGTGATGCCTGAATGCATAACAGGAGATGGCCATGAGTAACACGAATTCTGGCTTACTTGGCATCAAAGACATTGTCTTTATGAATGTCATCGCTATTCTGAGTTTGCGGCAAATCCCTAACGTGGCGCCTTACGGGGCATCGGCCATGTTGTTATGGGTGATAGCCGCATTCTGCTTGTTTTTTCCTTTAGCGATGGTATGCGGCGAGCTGTCAACCGGCTGGCCGAAAGATGGTGGGATATTTGTCTGGATTAAAGAGGCATTTGGTAAACGTATTGCATGGATTGTCGTGGTTTGTTTTCTCTTTTCCTGCGTACTGTTTTTCCCATTAATGCTGCAATTCGGCTTTACCGCGTTGGGCTATATGATCGGCGGCGGCCTGGCGGAAAATAAAGCGTTTATCGGTATTGGTTCCGCGGTAATTTTTTGGCTATTAACGCTGATGAATATCCGCGGGATGGAATGGACAAAAATTATTAATAGCATCAGCGCCTGGTGCGGCGTATTTATTCCCTCCGCCATCCTCATTTTGCTGGCGGTAGTATGGCTATGTACCGGACACCAGATGCAGACGGACTACACTACAGCGAAAAACTGGATTCCGGATCTCGGACACTGGGATACGATCGTTTTCTTATCCAGCATGATGTTTGCGTTTGCCGGACTGGAGGTCGCCCCGATGATTGCCGGGCGTACCCGTAATCCACAGCGTGATTTTCCGCGAGCGATGGCCGTCTCCGCCGCCGTTATCGTTGGGATCTATATGGTCGGCACCTGGGCGCTAAACACGCTTTTACCCGCCGGGAAAACCGACATCGTGGCAGGCGTCATGCAGGCTATGCATGCTGCTGCGGACACGCTGCATATGCCGTGGTTAATTCCTGTTATGGCCATCTGTATGTTTTTTGGCGCTCTCGGGCAGATTAACTCCTGGCTGGTGGGGCCGATTTATATGCTCCAGGAAGCCTCGCGTGAAGATAATCTGCTGGGGGACCGAATCGGCAAATTACATCCGGTGTGGAAAACGCCCGCCTTTGCCTTGACTGTACAGGCGATTATTGTCACGGTCCTGTGTTTTTCGACTTTTATTTCGCCAAGCGTTGCGGCGGCTTACTGGATGTTAACGGCGCTAACGACCATCACCTATTTTATTCCTTATCTGGTGATGTTCCCGGCGTTCTGGCGTTTACGTAAGACTCAGCCGGATACGCCAAGAAGTTTTAAAATTCCGGGCAAGGTTTTACCGGCTATTTTACCCGCGCTGGGCTTTCTTTCTATCGCCTTTGCCGTTGCGCTGTTATTTATTCCGCCTTCTCAAATTGATATGGGCGGATATTTCCAGTACGCCGGGAAAATTATTGGCGGAGCCGTGCTGGCGGTTGTCGTCGCGGAGTACATTTACCATCGGGCGCAGAAACGTAATGCCCGTTTAAGCATGGCGGGAGGAAAATAAAATGTATATGCCAGTTCTGGAAATAAATCTACGCAAGCTGGAAGAAAACGCCCGCACGGAAAAAGCTCTGCTGGCAAGTAGCGGTATTGACGTGATGGCTGTCAATAAAGTTTTTGACGGCTGCGTGGAAACCGCGCAGGCGGTGTTCAACGGCGGAATTACCGTTATTGCTGAATCACGAACCTATAATTTGAAAAAAATACGCGAGACAGGATGTACGACTTGCCTGTTACGCAGCCCGTGTCTGAGTGAAATCGAAGATGTGGTGCGCTACGCGGATATTAGTTTAAATAGCGAGCCGGTGGTATTACGGGCATTATCGCAAGAAGCCCAACGCCAGGGGAAAACGCATCAGGTATTACTGATGGTGGATATGGGCGATTTACGCGAGGGTATCTGGTTTGGTGAATATCAACGCATTCTTGAGACCGTGACTCTGATTACTGGTCTGCCCGGTCTGGAATTATATGGACTGGGCACCAACTTTAATTGTTACGGCACCGTGTTGCCAACGGTAAAAAATGGCGAGGATTTTCTGGCGCTGGCCGCCCGGCTGGAAGCCGACAGCGGTATTCCTGTCCGGCGGCTTTCTGCGGGAAATTGCACCAGCTATCACCTGCTGGATAAAGGTATCTGGCCGCAGGGACTGAATCATCTGCGCATCGGCGGACTGCATGAATTCGGCATTGAATATGTGGACATGAAATACCTGAATGAATTTCACCACTCCGCAAAACCGGTCGATAAAGCCTGTTCCGATATGTATATCCTGGAAGCGGAAATCATCGAACTGAACAGTAAACCGACCGTCCCGGTCGGGGAGCTGGGCGTCGATGCCTTTTTGCAAAGTAAAACCTTTGTCGATCGTGGCATACGCCGACGCGCATTGCTGGCGTTTGGGCGCCAGGATGTGCCGTCGGATAACTGTGTGCCATGCGACGACGCTATCACTATCTTAGGGCAAACCAGCGATCATACGCTGGTGGATATTGAAGATTGTCGTCAGTCGCTAAAAGTAGGCGATGTGGTTCGCTTTGAGCTGGATTATACGGGCCTGTTAATGGCCTGCCAGACCAAAGGCGTCGCCTGGAGGTTTACGCGTTAACGCATAACCGCCGCGGCTATGTCGCGGCGGCATCTTTGACCTCACGAAAGACAGGGAGTAACGATGGATACCCTGCAACAATCACCGCCAGCAGAGCCTGAAGGCGGTCTGCGGCGTAACCTGAAGAAACGGCATCTGCTGATGATGTCGCTGGGCGGCACGATTGGCACCGGCTTATTTATCGGCATTGCCGAGCCGTTAAGCAGCGTCGGGCCGGCGGGAACCTTACTGGCCTATCTGTTTGCCGGAACCATTATGCTGGCGACGATGATGTGTCTTGGCGAATTATCATGCGCCTTTCCTCACTCCGGTTCATTTCAACATTACGCGCTGATGTTTATGCCGTCACCTTGCTGGAGCTATACCATTGGCTGGCTTTACTGGTTTAGCTGGGTCTTTTCCCTGGCAGCCGACCTCACTGCCGCAGGGTTTATTGCTCACCAGTTTTTCCCCGCGGTTCCGGTATATATGTTCTGCCTGGCGATTCTGCTCATCCTGACGGCCATCAATCTTACCTCCGCAAAAAGTTTTGGCGAATGCGAATACTGGCTTTCGGCCATTAAGGTCTTCGCGATCGTGCTGTTTATCTGCGCGGGCGGAGTCATGATCTACTCGCTAATGGGCCATAGTGACTGGCACCCGACGTTAAAAACAGACGGAATGTGGTTTCCACACGGTTGGGAGCAAATTGTGGTCTGTATGACGATCGTGATTTACTCCTTCCAGGGGGTGGAACTGGTAGGAAATGCGGCAGGAGAGACCGAATCGCCGCACATTATTTTACCGAAAGTGATCCTGGGGATCGGTCTCAGAATCATTTTGTTTTACGGCCTGGCGATTGCGGTGCTGGCGCTGGTCTATCCGCATGAACTGACGCCAAATGGACAAAGTCCCTTTGTATGGGTATTCTCCCACGCGGGCATTCCGGGGGCGGATACGCTGATGACGCTGGTGATCTTTTCCGCCGCGGTTTCTGCCGCTAACTCGGCCATTTACGCCAGTTCGCGTATGCTGTGGTCTATGGCGGGCGATCGCTTTGCGCCAGCCTGCTTTGGTAAAACGAACGGCGGCGGCGTGCCGGTGTATGCTATTTTAATCACGGCCTTGCTGGCGTTGGTGTCGTTGCTGACCCGCTATATTCCCGCACAGCAATTTTATTTATATCTGATCGCCAGTACCGGGCAGGTGGGTTGCCTGGCATGGATAACCATCGGATGGTGCCAGTATCGTTTCCGACAATCGGTGCGTAATGGAACGTACGCCAGCGATTTGCTACGCTATCGATCGCCGCTTTTCCCCTGGACGGCCCGATTTGTCATTATCACCAATTTTGCCATTATGGTCGGCACCTGGTTTAGTGAGCAAGGGGTAGTGATAATGTTGGTTGAGCTGGCTTTTATGATAGGGATTCTTTTGTCATGGTATCTCTTCAGACCCACTTTGAGCCGATTACGTAACACAGTGGGATGAACGGCGCTCGTAAACGGTAAGAGAACATGAAACGACTCATTGTAGGAATTAGCGGCGCCAGCGGAGCGATTTATGGCGTGCGCTTATTACAAATTTTGCGCGATGTCGATAGCGTGGAAACGCATCTGGTGATGAGCCAGGCGGCCCGGCAAACGCTGGCGCTGGAGACCGATTTTTCGCTGCGCGAGGTGCAGGCGCTGGCCGATGTGACGCACGATGCGCGCGACATTGCCGCCAGCATTTCCTCGGGCTCTTACCCGACGGCGGGAATGGTTATCTTGCCCTGTTCGATTAAAACGCTGTCGGGGATTGTCCACAGTTATACTGACGGACTGCTTACCCGCGCGGCGGATGTGATATTAAAAGAGCGGCGACCTCTGGTGCTGTGTGTGCGTGAAACGCCGCTGCATATCGGGCATTTGCGTTTAATGACTCAGGCCGCTGAGATAGGCGCGGTGATTATGCCGCCGGTTCCGGCTTTTTACCATCTTCCTCAGACGTTAGATGATGTTATAAATCAAACGGTTAACCGAGTTTTGGATCAGTTTGATATCCCCCTTCCGCACGATCTTTTTGTTCGCTGGCAGGGCGCATAGCGTTGTCTGTTTAGCGTGCATTATTGTCCCTGTTGCCCTGTTTCAGGGCAATTTTGTAACCGCGATCATATCCTCAACATTTAATTCGTTAAAAGCCGCCGAAACGCTGCGGTTCAACCGTCATACCTGCTATCTTCAACATCAGGACAATATTGCAACGTTTTATTAACAAATTTAACGTCGAATCGTTTTGCTGACGTGAAAATGGCATAAGACCTGCATGAAAAAGTCTGCAAACACACAACACCACGTAAAACATAAGAAAATGACGCCACTTGAGGGGTATGTATGAAGAAGACCGTTCTCGCTTTGTCTTTGCTGATAGGTTTGGGTGCGACGGCGGCCAGTTACGCCGCGCTCCCGCAAACGGTTCGTATTGGAACAGATACCACCTACGCGCCTTTCTCATCAAAAGATTCCAAAGGCGAGTTTATTGGCTTTGATATCGATCTCGGTAATGAAATGTGTAAGCGTATGCAGGTGAAATGTACCTGGGTCGCCAGCGACTTTGATGCGCTTATTCCCTCACTAAAAGCAAAAAAAATTGATGCCATTATTTCATCGCTCTCTATCACCGATAAACGCCAGCAAGAAATTGCGTTTTCCGACAAACTTTACGCTGCGGATTCACGCCTGATTGCGGCAAAAGGGTCTCCCATTCAGCCGACGCTGGAATCGCTGAAAGGCAAGCATGTCGGCGTGCTGCAAGGGTCCACGCAAGAGGCTTACGCCAATGATAACTGGCGCACAAAAGGTGTGGATGTGGTGGCTTATGCCAACCAGGATCTTATCTATTCCGATTTAACTGCCGGTCGTCTGGATGCCGCATTACAGGATGAAGTCGCCGCCAGCGAAGGTTTCCTGAAGCAGCCTGCGGGCAAAGAGTATGCGTTTGCCGGTCCTTCCGTGAAGGATAAAAAATATTTTGGCGACGGGACGGGGGTTGGGCTGCGCAAAGACGATACCGAGCTAAAAGCCGCGTTTGATAAAGCGCTGACCGAACTGCGCCAGGACGGAACTTACGACAAAATGGCCAAAAAGTACTTCGATTTTAATGTCTACGGCGATTGAGAAAAGGGGATAACGCGCCGCGATGGGGAACTATCACGGTGCAAAATAGATGTTTTGCACCTTTTTGGTGCATAAGCCGTTGCGGAACAGGCACATAAATGCATACTTAATCGATTTTTATGCAAAATAAACCGGCTGACAAGGTAGAATGCTTTGCCTTGTCGGCCTGATTAATGGCACGATAGTCGCATCGGATCTGTAAAGATCTCCTGGAAAGACAGTCTGTTGAGGATAGTTATGAAAAAACTGGCGTTATCCCTTTCTCTGGTGCTGGCATTTTCCAGCGCTACCGCAGCATTTGCCGCTATTCCACAAAAGATTCGTATCGGTACCGATCCTACATACGCGCCGTTTGAATCCAAAAATGCACAAGGTGAATTGGTCGGCTTTGATATCGATCTGGCCAAAGAGCTGTGCAAACGTATCAACACACAGTGTACGTTCGTGGAAAACCCGCTGGATGCGCTGATTCCGTCTTTAAAAGCGAAGAAAATTGATGCCATCATGTCCTCGCTGTCCATCACTGAAAAGCGCCAGCAGGAAATCGCGTTTACCGACAAGCTTTACGCCGCTGATTCCCGTCTGGTGGTGGCGAAGAACTCTGATATTCAGCCGACCGTCGCGTCGCTGAAAGGCAAGCGCGTCGGCGTGCTACAGGGGACGACGCAGGAGACCTTCGGCAATGAGCACTGGGCGCCGAAAGGGATTGAGATCGTCTCTTACCAGGGGCAGGACAACATTTATTCCGATCTGACGGCGGGTCGTATTGATGCAGCGTTCCAGGACGAGGTCGCGGCCAGCGAAGGTTTCCTTAAACAGCCCGTCGGAAAAGACTATAAATTCGGCGGCCCGGCGGTGAAAGATGAGAAGTTATTCGGCGTAGGAACCGGTATGGGGCTGCGCAAAGAGGATAACGAGCTGCGCGAAGCGCTGAACAAAGCCTTTGCTGAAATGCGTGCTGACGGTACTTACGAAAAGCTGGCGAAAAAGTACTTTGATTTTGATGTTTATGGCGGTTAATCACCGTCGGTGCAGATAAAGCCCAAAGAATGTTGACTGTCTGCATTGCCTGATGGCGCTGTGCGTGTCAGGCCTACGGGGAGCATCGTAGGCCGGGCAAGGCACAGCCGCCATCCGGCGTGATGTGAGGCAAAAATGCAAAAGAGGCTTCTTACTTCACCACACACAACAGGACAGGCTGCATGTTGTACGGGTTTTCAGGCGTAATTTTACAGGGCGCGATCGTCACGCTGGAACTGGCGCTCAGTTCCGTGGTGCTGGCCGTGCTTATCGGTCTTGTCGGCGCGGGGGCGAAGCTTTCGCAAAACCGGGTAACGGGGCTTATTTTTGAAGGATACACCACCCTGATTCGCGGGGTGCCGGATCTGGTCTTAATGCTGCTGATATTTTACGGATTGCAAATCGCGCTTAACGTGGTGACCGATTCGCTGGGTATCGACCAGATAGATATTGATCCGATGGTGGCCGGTATTATCACCCTTGGTTTCATCTACGGCGCCTATTTTACCGAAACCTTTCGCGGCGCGTTTATGGCGGTGCCGAAAGGCCATATCGAGGCGGCGACGGCTTTTGGTTTTACCCACGGGCAAACCTTCCGGCGGATTATGTTCCCGGCGATGATGCGTTACGCCCTGCCGGGGATCGGCAATAACTGGCAGGTGATACTCAAAGCGACGGCGCTGGTGTCGCTGCTGGGCCTGGAAGATGTCGTCAAAGCCACGCAGCTTGCCGGTAAAAGCACCTGGGAGCCTTTCTATTTTGCCGTGGTCTGTGGACTTATCTACCTGGTATTTACCACCGTTTCCAATGGTGTGCTGCTCTTACTTGAGCGTCGCTATTCCGTGGGCGTGAAGAGGGCCGATTTGTGATTGAGATCATTGAGGAGTACTGGAAATCCCTGCTGTGGACGGATGGCTATCGTTTTACCGGCGTGGCGATTACGCTGTGGTTGTTAATTTCATCGGTGGTGATGGGCGGTCTTCTGGCGGTGGTTCTGGCGGTAGGTCGCGTTTCCAGTAATAAATTCATCCGTTTTCCCATCTGGCTGTTTACGTATATTTTTCGCGGTACGCCGCTGTACGTACAGCTACTGGTGTTCTATTCGGGGATGTATACGCTGGAGATAGTCAAAGGCACCGATCTTCTTAACGCGTTTTTCCGCAGCGGACTGAACTGTACCGTACTGGCGCTGACGCTGAATACCTGCGCGTACACCACGGAAATTTTCGCCGGGGCGATTCGCTCGGTGCCGCACGGTGAAATTGAAGCGGCACGGGCCTATGGCTTCTCGTCATTTAAAATGTATCGCTGCATTATTTTGCCGTCGGCATTACGCATCGCCTTGCCTGCCTACAGCAACGAAGTGATTTTAATGCTGCACTCTACGGCGCTGGCGTTTACCGCGACGGTGCCGGATTTGTTGAAAATCGCCCGCGATATTAACTCAGCGACTTACCAGCCGTTTACCGCGTTTGGCATTGCCGCCGTGTTGTATTTACTCATTTCGTATGTCCTGATAAGCCTGTTCCGTCGGGCGGAAAGACGCTGGTTGCAGCACGTGTCCTCTAAATAATTCGAGTAACATGATGTCAGAAAATAAATTACACGTTATCGATTTGCACAAACGCTACGGCGGTCATGAAGTGCTGAAAGGGGTATCGCTGCAGGCCCGCGCCGGAGATGTGATTAGCATCATCGGCTCGTCCGGCTCCGGTAAAAGCACTTTTTTGCGCTGTATTAACTTCCTCGAAAAACCGAGCGAAGGCGCGATTATCGTGAACGGTCAGAACATTAATCTGGTGCGCGACAAAGACGGGCAGCTCAAAGTGGCGGATAAAAATCAGCTACGCTTGTTGCGTACCCGCCTGACGATGGTGTTTCAGCACTTTAACCTCTGGAGCCACATGACGGTGCTGGAAAATGTGATGGAAGCGCCGATTCAGGTACTGGGATTAAGCAAGCACGACGCGCGCGAGCGGGCGTTGAAATATCTGGCGAAGGTGGGGATTGATGAGCGCGCTCAGGGCAAATATCCCGTCCATCTCTCCGGCGGCCAACAGCAGCGCGTTTCTATTGCGCGCGCGCTGGCGATGGAACCTGACGTTTTACTGTTCGATGAACCTACTTCGGCGCTCGATCCTGAACTGGTCGGCGAAGTGTTGCGCATCATGCAACAACTGGCGGAAGAAGGCAAAACGATGGTGGTGGTCACGCATGAAATGGGCTTCGCTCGCCATGTCTCTTCGCACGTTATTTTTCTGCATCAGGGGAAAATTGAAGAAGAGGGCGATCCGGAGCAGGTGTTCGGCAATCCGCAAAGCCCGCGTTTACAGCAATTCCTGAAAGGCTCGCTGAAATAAAAGAAGCCCGGCGGCGCATCGCTTACCGGGCAGGATACGGCGCTTTGGGAACTAGCGAATCACATCCGCCAGCGCCTCTTCTAAATCATACCAGCGAAATGCGAATCCGGCGGCTTCAAGCCGTTTTGGCAGCGCCCGCTGTCCGCCCAGCACCAGCACTGACGACTCTCCCATCAATAAGCGAATTGCCGTCGCCGGAATGCGAATAATCGCCGGACGACGCAGCGCACGACCCAGCGCATGAGCAAAATGCTCATTATGGACGGGATAGGGCGAGACCATATTGAAGGGACCGCGAAGATCGTTATCCAGCAGCCACAGGATGCCGTTGACCATATCGTCGATGTGAATCCAGGCCAGATATTGCCGACCATTACCCACCGGACCGCCGAGTCCGAGGCGAAACGGCGGAACCATTTTCCCCAGAATCCCGCCTTGCGGCGCCAGGACAACGCCGGTACGCAGCAGGCAGACGCGGGTCTGGTCGCTCTGCGCACGACAGGCAATCTGTTCCCAGCGGGCGCAAAGTTTATGCGTAAATTCGTTGTGCGGCGGCTCATCTTCAGTGACGACAACGTCGCCCAGATCGCCGTAATAGCCCGTGGCGGAGCCGGATATCAACACCGAGGGCGGCGTTGCGCTGGCATGAATTAAATCCACCAACTTTTGCGTGATAGCCCAGCGGCTTTGGCACAACCGTTCTTTTTGTTGCGACGTCCAGCGCTTGTCGGCAATCGGTTCGCCCGCCAGATTGATGATGGCATCAATCTCATTGAGGTGCTCACGTTCCGCCAGCCCTTTCCATAATGTCACTCTGGAATCGAGAATCTGACGCGCGTTATCGGGATTGCGCGTAACGACCGTCACCTGGTGCCCCAGTGTTAACAGCCGGGGAATGAGATGACGCCCTATCAGGCCCGTACCGCCAGTAATCAGAATCTGCATATGACCTCCAGAGTAGGGAGGATTTCCTCTTCCCTAATGTCAGTTTTTTAATACGAATAAGGGTGCCGGACGCAGGTTTTTTCCGTGTATACACCTCTACATCATACATGATGTATGCTACCGCGTTACGCTTTCGTACTGTTACAGTGCAGTTGCGCTTGTAACAGCGCGCGCGCTGTCGCAGGACGCGTGCGAATGCGTTCAAACCAGTTATACACCGCCGGGTAGGTATCAAGATCGATTCGCTGACGCTGATGTGCGTTAACCCACGGCCAACTGGCGATATCCGCAATACTGTAGTGGTCGCCGCCCAGCCACGGGGAGGTTTCCAGGCGTTTATTCAGGACGTTGTATAAGCGTTGCGTTTCAACCTGATAGCGTTCAATCGCATAGGGGATGGCCTGCGGCGCAAAGTGGTTAAAGTGGTGATTCTGGCCCAGCATCGGCCCTAACCCGCCGACCTGCCAGAACAGCCATTGCAGCGTGGTATGGCGTTCACGCAGCTCCCCGCTAAGCAGTTTGCCGCTTTTTTCCGCCAGGTAGAGAAGAATTTCGCCGGATTCAAAAAGACTAAGCGGTTGACCGCCGTCTGCCGGGGCGTGATCGACGATGGCAGGAATTTTATTATTGGGAGAGATAGCCAAAAAATCAGGGCGAAACTGATTGCCCTTGCTGATATCTACTTTTAGCAAACGATACGCCAGCTCCGCCTCTTCCAGAAACAGCGTTATTTTATGCCCGTTGGGCGTGGGGGCGTAGTAAAGGTCAATCATTTTGGCTCCTGCATATGCGTAAAGAGTCTGGGCTGAATTAAGTATAGAAAGCCTCCTGATGTGTGTTAGTTTTCATCAGGTGACAGCAGGCGAAAGACGCTATATTTTGGGAAGAAACCTAATACGCCCTCAAGAGGACATTATGAGTAAGCCTGTTATTGTGCTGTGGTCGGATGCGAACTTTTTCTCTCCCTACGTCTTGTCCGCTTGGGTGGCATTACAAGAAAAAGGGCTTTCCTTTACTCTGAAAACCCGCGATCTGGACCAGGGAGAACATCTGCAACCTGGCTGGCGGGGATATGCGCTGACGCAGCGCGTACCGGTGCTTGAGGCCGACAATTTTGAGCTGAGCGAGTCGTCCGCTATTGCGGAATACCTGGAGGAGCGTTTCGCGCCGCCGCAGTGGGAGCGTATCTACCCGCACGATTTACAAAAACGCGCCCGCGCGCGACAGATTCAGGCGTGGCTACGCAGCGATTTACTGCCGCTTCGCGAAGAACGGCCTACCGACGTGGTGTTTGCCGGGGCGAAAAAAGCGCCGCTAAGCGAGGCTGGAAAAGCCAGCGCGGCAAAACTGTTTGCGACGGCTGAAGCGCTATTGGGGCAGGGGACGCAAAATTTATTTGGTGAATGGTGCATTGCCGATACCGATCTGGCATTGATGATCAATCGTCTGGCGCTGCATGGCGATGACGTGCCGGCGTCGCTGGCGGCGTATGCGACATTCCAGTGGCAGCGTGCTTCCGTACAGCGTTTTATTGCGCTTTCCTCGAAGCGTTCAGGCTGAAAATCTATTCATATTCCAGTATCATAACGCCGTTTTTCACAACGAGGAGTGAGCGATGAAACTGATGTTCGCATCGGACATTCATGGTTCTTTACCCGCCACGGAACGCGTGCTTGAGCGGTTCGCGCAAAGCGGCGCGCGTTGGCTGGTGATATTAGGCGATGTCCTTAACCACGGGCCGCGAAATGCGCTGCCTGAAGGCTATGCGCCCGCTCAGGTCGCCGAACGCCTGAACGCGGTGGCGACGCAAATCATTGCCGTGCGCGGCAACTGCGATAGCGAAGTGGATCAGATGCTGCTGCATTTTCCGATAACTGCGCCGTGGCAGCAAATATTGACGCAAGAGAGGCGGCTATTTTTAACGCATGGGCACCTCTTCGGGCCGACGAATCTGCCCGCTCTGCATACTGGCGATGTGTTGGTCTATGGTCATACGCATCTGCCGGTGGCGCAACAGCAGGAAGGACTGTATCACTTTAATCCTGGGTCAGTGAGCATCCCGAAAGGCGGGTATGCGGCAAGCTACGGTATTCTGGATGATAATGTGTTGAGCGTAATCGCACTCAATGATCAAAGTATCATTGCGCAGGTTGCAATTAACTCGTAATTTACCTCACAAACGTAAATGCGCCGTAAGAGCGCCAGAAATAAGAAGGTTTCCTGATGGTGGAACAGCGTCGTTTGGCAAGTACGGAATGGGTGGATATTGTGAATGAAGACAATGAAGTCATTGCACAGTCCAGCCGGGAACAGATGCGTGCGCAACGCTTACGGCATCGTGCGACGTATATCGTCGTTCATGATGGTATGGGTAAAATTCTGGTGCAGCGTCGTACCGAAACAAAAGATTTTTTGCCCGGTATGTTAGATGCTACCGCAGGCGGCGTGGTCCTGGCTGATGAGCAGCTACTGGAATCTGCCCGCCGCGAAGCGGAAGAAGAGTTGGGTATTGCAGGCGTGCCGTTTGCCGAACACGGTCTGTTTTACTTTGAAGACCCACATTGCCGGGTTTGGGGCGCGCTGTTTAGCTGCGTTTCCCACGGGCCTTTCGCGCTTCAGGAAGATGAAGTCAGCGAAGTGTGTTGGCTGACCCCGGAGGAGATCACCGCGCGCTGTGATGAATTTACGCCGGACTCGCTCAAAGCGCTGGCGCTGTGGATGACCCGCAACGCCAAAAACGAAGCCGCGCTCCAGGAGAAACCGGAAGAGACGGAATAAGCGTTTTAGCAGCTTTCCCGCATACATAAACTGGAGGCGATGGATTTTCGATCGCTCCAGTTTCCCTGATTTAACCTTTCCAACAGCGCCCGTCCGGCTTCACTGCCAATCTTACGGTGCGGTACGGCCATTGTGGTTAACGGCGGCTGGCAGACCCGGCTGACATCGCTATCGCCAAACCCGACCACCGCTAAATCGTCCGGAACTTTGATCCGCCGTCGTTGGCACTCGTATAACGCGCCGCAGGCCAGCTCATCCGATACGCATACCAGCGCGTCCAGCTCCGGCCACGCCAGTAAAAACTCCGGCAGCTGCGACGCGCCGGTAGAAAAATTGGGCGGCAAGGCGGCATTAATCACCCGGTTTGGCGACATATGGTGGCGAAGCATCGCTTTGTACCACCCGTGCAGATGTTGCTGAAAAATCCACTGCTCCTGATTGGCGCATAGCAGCCCGATATTCTGATAACCGCGCTGAATCAGCATTTCCGTCAGCTCATACATTGCCGCAACGTTATCAATACCGATATTCATATCAATAGGATCGCTGCGAATCGCGCCCATCTCCATCACCGGGATAGAGGCATTTTTCAGCCACTGGCGCACGGTAGTGCTATGTTCGACGCTAAGCAGAATCGCCGCGGCAATGTTGGAGGCCAGCAGCGTTTCGAGCAGCTTCTCCTCTTGTTCCACGCGATGCTGCGATTCCGCCAGCATAATCTGGTAGCCAGCGGGCTGTAAAATTTGTTGCAGCCCGGCGAACATTTCAGAACACCCCGCTTCCGCAAGGTTCGGTACGACCATTGCGATGGTGTGCGAGGAGGCAGACGCCAGCGCGCTGGCGGCGAGATTAGGCATATAGCCCAGCTCATGCACTGCCGCTTCGATTTTTTCCCGGAGTTTATCAGAGACCTGTTCCGGCGTGCGTAAGGCTCGTGATACGGTCATCGTGCCTACACCGGCAAGTTGGGCTACATCGGCGATAGTCACTTTACCGGTACTGCGCCGTTTACGGGGTATCGACATACAAATTCCTGCGTCATTACAACATGTTGAGATGCTTTTTTATTGTCGTTCTTTGCTTCGCATGACTGGCAGTATACGCCTTAAATCCGCTTTTTTGCTGTGATTTCACACCATGATTTTAATTTGATAGCGCTATCACAATTCTGAGTAATAGTCGCTGGTAGCGCTATCTTTGTGATAACGATCGCAGCTAATATCGAATGGCTTGAATAAAGTTTGTTCATAATTTCATACACCGTGGGGGCGAATAACATGCTGGGAACCTGGTTATCTGACGCAACCATCACGCTACGGGAGAGCGTGGAAACGTGGCCGCAGGCGCTGGAAATTTGCGGCAAACCCCTGCTGGACGCAGGTGTTATCGCACCGGAATACCTTACGGCGATTGTTCAGCAGCACCAAAAGCTTGGGCCGTATTATGTATTAGCGCCAGGGTTAGCGATGCCGCATGCGAGGCCGGAAGAGGGGGCGAAAGGGTTAGGTTTATCGTTACTGAAACTACAGCGCGGCGTTTCATTTGGCGCAGACGAATTTGATCCGGTTGACATCATTATTATGCTGGCGGCGCCTGATAAGCACAGTCATATCGAAATGATATCGGCGCTGGCGGAATTATTTTCCAGTGATGTAGATATGGAAAAATTACATCAGGCAAAAAACCTGGAGGACATTAAAGCGATTATTGACCGTTTTTGATTTTATTCCATTTTCTTGCGGTAAATAACATTACGCCCGTGCGTGATGCAGACCAACTCTACTTTTAAAAGGTGATAATAATGAAAATCATGGCAATTTGCGGTTCCGGCCTGGGTAGTAGTTTTATGGTAGAAATGAACATTAAAAAAGTATTAAAGAAACTCAATATTGACGCTGAAGTGGAACACTCCGATCTCTCATCGGCCACGCCCGGGGCCGCCGATCTTTTTGTAATGGCCAAAGATATTGCGGCCAGCGCCAGCGTGCCGGAAAGCCAACTGGTGGTGATCAATAACATCATCGACATCAACGAACTGGAAACGCAGCTGCGCGCATGGTTCGCTAAACAATAATTATTGCTGGCGAGGTGGATATGTTTATCCTTGAAACGCTGAATTTTGTTGTTGATATTTTAAAAGTGCCATCGGTGCTTGTAGGATTAATTGCGCTGATTGGTCTGGTGGCGCAGAAAAAAGCGTTTTCCGATGTGGTAAAAGGCACGATTAAAACCATTTTAGGTTTTATTGTGCTTGGCGGCGGCGCAACCGTACTGGTGGGTTCATTAAACCCGCTAGGGGGTATGTTTGAACACGCTTTTAATATTCAGGGCATTATTCCTAATAATGAAGCGATAGTTTCAATCGCGCTGGAGAAATATGGCGCGTCCACGGCGTTAATTATGGCATTTGGTATGGTGGCCAATATTGTCGTGGCGCGCTTTACGCGTCTTAAATATATCTTTTTGACCGGGCATCACACCTTTTACATGGCCTGTATGATTGGCGTAATCCTGACCGTGGCGGGGTTTGAGGGCGTAGGGCTGGTCTTCACCGGATCGCTAATCCTGGGACTGGTGATGGCCTTCTTCCCGGCGTTGGCCCAACGTTATATGAGGCGGATTACCGGTACCGATGACATTGCGTTTGGTCACTTCGGTACCCTGGGATATGTGCTTTCCGGCTGGATTGGCAGCCTGTGTGGTAAAGGCTCCCGCTCCACGGAAGAGATGAACCTGCCGAAAAACCTCAGTTTTTTACGCGACAGTTCTATCTCGATTTCGCTGACCATGATGATTATCTATCTGATCATGGCAGTCAGCGCAGGGCGTGAGTATGTCGAAGCGACGTTTAGCGGCGGGCAAAACTATCTGGTGTACGCCATCATCATGGCAATCACCTTCGCCGCCGGCGTATTCATCATTCTGCAAGGCGTCCGTCTGATTCTGGCGGAAATTGTTCCGGCCTTTACCGGCTTTTCAGAAAAACTGGTGCCAAACGCGCGTCCGGCGCTGGACTGCCCGGTGGTGTATCCCTATGCCCCTAACGCGGTACTGATTGGCTTCCTGTTCAGTTTTCTCGGTGGGCTGGTGGGTCTGTTCCTGCTTGGACAGATGAAGCTTGTGTTGATCCTGCCAGGCGTTGTGCCGCACTTCTTTACCGGCGCGACCGCAGGCGTCTTTGGCAATGCCACCGGCGGTCGCCGCGGGGCGATGATCGGCGCATTTGCTAATGGTCTATTAATCACTTTCCTGCCAGTGCTGTTACTGCCGGTTCTCGGCGCGATCGGCTTCGCCAATACCACGTTCTCGGATGCTGACTTTGGCGTAATCGGTATTTTGCTGGGTAACCTGGCGCGTTATCTGTCGCCGATGGCTATCACGGGGCTGGTGGTGGCGCTATTCGCGCTACTGGTGGCGTACAACGTGTTGGCCAAAAACAAAAAAGCGACTGCCGAAGTGCAGGAAAATAGCGGAGCGAAAGAATGAACGTAACCGAAATCACCCAACTGGCGCGCGACATTCGCGTCGCCACGCTCAAATCCTTAAACCATCTTGGCTTTGGTCATTATGGCGGCAGCATGTCGGTAGTGGAAACGCTGGCGGTTCTGTACGGCGCGGTGATGAAAATCGACCCTGCCGACCCGGACTGGCCGGAGCGCGATTACTTCGTGCTGTCGAAAGGCCATGCGGGCCCCGCGTTGTACAGTACCCTGGCGATTAAAGGCTATTTCCCGCTCGAAGAGCTGAATACGCTTAACCAGAACGGCACCCGTCTTCCCAGCCATCCGGATCGGCTAAAAACGCGCGGCGTGGACGCCACGACCGGCTCACTGGGACAGGGCATCTCTATTGCGGGCGGAATGGCTTTGTCGCATAAACTGGCGCGGCGATCCAACCGGGTATTTTGCATTGTCGGCGATGGCGAGCTGAATGAAGGGCAGTGCTGGGAGGCGTTTCAGTTTATTGCCCACCACCGCCTGAATAATCTGACCGTTTTCATTGACTGGAACAAACAGCAGCTTGACGGTGAGCTGGAGGAGATTATCAATCCGTTCGATCTGGAAGGGAAATTCCGCGCGTTTGGTTTCGATGTCGTCACCGTCAAAGGCGATGATATCGCCGGACTACTGGCGGTGGTTCAGCCTGTGCCGCCCGCCGATGCCCAGCCACGGGTAGTGATCCTTGACAGCATTAAAGGGCAGGGGGTGCCATGCCTGGAGCAGTTAACGAATTCTCACCACTTACGCCTGACGGATGGCATGAAGCAGACGCTCAATGAGGCCATTCATCAACTGGAGGTCATGCATGATTAAGCTTGCGCCCGCAGGGCTTAAAGACGATATCGAAATGCGCAAAGTTTACGCCGGTTTTGTCGCTGGGCAGATTGAGGCCGGAAGCCCAATTATTGCGCTTGAGGCTGATTTAATGAGCTCAATGGCGATGGACAGCGTGGCGCGTGACTACCCGCAGCATGTCATTAACTGCGGTATTATGGAGGCGAATGTGATTGGCACTGCGGCGGGGCTGGCGCTGACCGGTCGCAAACCGTTTGTGCATACTTTTACCGCTTTTGCCAGCCGTCGCTGTTTTGATCAGCTCTTCATGGCGCTGGATTATCAGCGTAACAACGTCAAAGTGATCGCCTCCGATGCCGGAGTGACGGCGTGCCATAACGGCGGCACCCATATGTCTTTTGAAGATATGGGGATTGTTCGCGGGCTGGCGCACTCCGTAGTACTGGAGGTGACGGATGCGGTGATGTTCGCGGATATTTTACGCCAGCTAATGGATCTGGACGGTTTTTACTGGCTGCGTACCATCCGTAAGCAGGCGCGGAGTATCTATGCGCCAGGCTCTACCTTTACCATTGGCAAGGGCAACGTACTGCGTGAGGGCGGTGATATTACGCTTATCGCCAACGGCATTATGGTGGTGGAGGCGCTGGAGGCGGCGCGCCAACTGGAGCAGGAAGGTGTGAGCGCCGCGGTCATTGATATGTTCACCTTAAAGCCTATCGATCGCATGTTGGTGAAAAACTATGCGGAAAAAACGCGGCGTATCGTCACGTGTGAAAACCACAGCATCCATAATGGACTAGGGTCAGCGGTGGCGGAAGTGCTGGTGGAAAACTGCCCGGTGCCGATGCGCCGTGTTGGCGTCAAAGAGCGTTATGGGCAGGTAGGAACGCAGAATTTCTTACAACAAGAGTACGGACTCACCGCCGAAGCGATTGTAGAAGCCGCGAAATCACTGCTTTAATCATGGAGATATTGCCGGATGGCGCTGATGCTCATCCGGCATTTTGGATCAATGATATCCCATCATCTGCGCGCCAATGACGACCACGCTGGACATAATAAACAGTAGCCCCAGCAGCGACGCCCCCACTTTCAGCCAGTTGCGAAAATCGACCCGGCACACGCCCAGCGTGGCCATCAGCGAGGCCGATGTCGGATAGATAATATGGCTGAAGCCATCGCCAAACTGGAAGGCCAGAACAGTCACCTGACGGTTAACGCCGACCAGATCGCCGAGCGGCGCCAGTAATGGCATGGTTAACGCCGCCTGACCCGAACCGGACGTGACAAAGAAATTAAATACCGCCTGGAAGAGCAGCATAAACCAGGCGGCGATAGCATTATTAAGCCCGCTGATGCCATGAGCGATACTGTTAAGCAACGTATTGAGCACGCTGGGTTCCCCGGCTTCGCCGTTGCCGACCAGCAGCAGAATGCCTTTGGCAAAACCCACCAGCAAGGCGGGCGCGATCATCATCCTCGCCCCTTCGGTGAATGAGGACGCCATCACGTTGATCGTCATACCGTTGAGGCGGAAGATAACGCCGATGAGGCCGATCACCACGCCCATGGTGAAAAACTGGCTGGCGATCTCCGGAATAAACCAGGCGTGGACAATCACGCCCCAGACGACCCAAATCATTACGCCGGTCAGGACCAGCAGTACCAGCCAGTCGCCGAAGGTGAAAGGGCGCTGGACGACTTCATCCTGCTGTTCGCGGAAATAGCGATCGGATTCGTGGACGCGGGACAGCAGCGGATTCTTTTTCACGCGTGAGGCGTAGACCAGCGTAAAAACCAGCCCAATCAGCGTGGCGACAATCCAGACCACAATACGCAGCCCGGAGCCGGAAAGTACCGGCACGCCGGCAATCCCCTGGGCGACGACTACGCAGAAAGGGTTCATCCACGAACTGGCAAAGCCAATTTGGGTGGCGATATAGGTCACCAGGACGGTGGTAATGCTGTCATAGCCCAGCCTGACCATCAGCGGGGCTATGATAATTGCAAAGGCGACCGCCTCTTCGCCCATGCCAAATACGGCGCCCCCTAACGAAAAGAGGACAAATAGCACCGGAATAAACAGGACTTCGTTGCCCCGCGTGTGGCGAATAAGCGCCAGAATGCCGTTATCCACGGTGCCGGTACGCATCACGATGCCGAATGCGCCGCCAATCACCAACATAAACATAATGATGCCGACGGCAGTGCCGAATTTCGATCCGGATGTTAACCCTTCAAACGGAAAATTCATCAGCCCTGGTCTTTCATCGCCGGTAGTGAAAAATTGTACGCGATGATACTGCGCTTCCCCGGCCTCATTGGTCACAATGCGAAAAGAGTGCGGGTCGACGACCTTGCGGGTTTTTGTCTGACCATCGACCTGATACTGCACTTCCTGGCTATCAAACATCCCAACGGGGACGACCCAGGTGGCGATACAGGTTAAAATGGCGACAAAAAAGATGATGACCAGCGTATCGGGCATTGCCCATTTTCTGGCTGTTTTTGATTCTGTAACGACAGACATGACAGACTATCCCTGTTGCAAAGCAAAGAGGCTAAGTATGAGAAGAAGGGAATAGTTATTCATTGATGCAGCGCAGTTAAGCAAAAAATTCCGCTTTGCAGGGTAAATAGCAGAATGCCGGATGGCGATGCTAACGCGTCTTATCCGGCCTACAACGGTATCTCACCTGTAGGCCGGACAAGGCGTTCACGCCGCCATCCGGCATTAGCTTTTACTGTTACTGCTGCTGTTGAGAAGCCTGGATTGCCGTCAGGGCGATGGTATAGACGATATCGTCAACCAGCGCGCCACGGGACAGGTCGTTCACCGGCTTGCGCATACCCTGCAGCATCGGCCCGATGGAGATCAGGTCGGCAGAACGCTGTACCGCTTTGTAGGTGGTGTTACCGGTGTTCAGATCCGGGAAAATGAACACGGTAGCGCGACCCGCAACCGGCGAGTTCGGCGCTTTGGATTTCGCTACGTCAGCCATGACCGCGGCGTCGTACTGCAACGGACCGTCGATCATCAGGTCAGGACGTTTTTCCTGCGCCAGACGCGTCGCTTCACGTACTTTCTCTACGTCGCTGCCCGCGCCAGAGGTGCCGGTGGAGTAGGAGAGCATTGCCACACGCGGTTCGATGCCGAAGGCAATGGCGGAATCCGCAGACTGAATCGCGATTTCTGCCAGCTGCTCTGCAGTCGGGTCTGGGTTGATTGCGCAGTCGCCGTAAACGTAAACCTGCTCCGGCAGTAGCATAAAGAACACAGAAGAGACCAGGGAGCTACCCGGCGCCGTTTTAATAAGCTGCAGCGGCGGACGGATGGTGTTGGCGGTGGTATGAACCGCGCCGGAAACCAGGCCGTCGACTTCGTCTTGCTCCAGCATCAGCGTGCCGAGCACCACGTTGTCTTCCAGCTGTTCGCGGGCAACCGGTTCGGTCATGCCTTTGCTCTTACGCAGCTCAACCAGGCGAGCGACATAGCTTTCACGCACCACTTCCGGATCGACGATTTCAATACCTGCGCCCAGCTCAACGCCCTGAGATGCCGCGACGCGGTTGATTTCATCCGGGTTGCCCAGCAGTACGCAAGTGGCGATGCCGCGTTCAGCGCAGATTGCCGCCGCTTTGACGGTACGCGGTTCGTCGCCTTCCGGCAGCACTACGCGTTTACCGGCTTTACGCGCCAGCTCGGTCAGTTGGTAGCGGAACGCCGGCGGAGAGAGACGACGGCTACGCTCGGAAGTGGCGGTCAGCGACTCGATCCACTCAGCGTTAACGTAGTTCGCGACGTATTCCTGAACTTTCTCGATGCGCTCATGGTCATCAACCGGGACTTCCAGATTGAAGCTTTGCAGGCTCAGCGAAGTCTGCCAGGTGTTGGTGTTCACCATAAAGACCGGCAGACCGGTGGCGAATGCGCGTTCGCACAGTTTAGAAATGCGTGCGTCCATTTCATAGCCGCCGGTCAGCAACAGGGCGCCGATTTCTACGCCGTTCATCGCGGCCAGGCAAGCTGCGACCAGTACGTCCGGACGGTCAGCGGAGGTCACTAACAACGATCCTGCGCGGAAATGTTCCAGCATATGCGGAATACTACGCGCGCAGAACGTAACGGATTTAACGCGGCGGGTTTTGATATCGCCTTCGTTAATGATGGTGGCGTTCAGGTGACGCGCCATATCGATAGCGCGGGTCGCAATCAGGTCGAAGCTCCACGGCACCGCGCCCAGAACCGGCAGCGGGCTGGATTCCTGCAGTTTAGCAGGATCGATTTTGATCACCTGCGCTTTGGAAGAGTCGTCAAAGATCTCCGACAGATCCGGGCGAGTACGACCTTGTTCATCAACCGGCGCATTCAGTTTGTTGATGATAACGCCGGTGATGTTGGTGTTTTTCGCGCCGCCGAAGCTGCTGCGCGTCAGTTCGATACGCTCGTTAAGCTGTTCTGGCGTGTCGGTCCCCTGAGACATGACAAAAACGATTTCCGCATTCAGCGTTTTCGCGATTTCATAGTTCAGAGACTGAGCGAACTGATGTTTACGGGTCGGAACCAGACCTTCAACCAGCACCACTTCCGCGTCTTTGGTATTCGCATGGTAGTTCGCGATGATCTCTTCCATCAGCACGTCTTTCTGGTTGCTGGAGAGCAGAGATTCAACGTGGCTCATCTTCAGCGGTTCAGCCGCCGGCAGGGTAGAGTTCGCGCGAACGATAGTGGTGGTCTGGTCAGGCGCATCGCCGCCAGCGCGAGGCTGGGCGATAGGCTTAAAGACGCTCAGACGAACGCCTTTGCGTTCCATAGCACGGATGACGCCGAGGCTGACGCTGGTCAGGCCGACGCTGGTTCCGGTAGGGATCAGCATAATAATACGGGACACGGTTTATCCTCTTTCGTTACCGTCTTTTGGGGACGGGTTACAAAACAGCACCGCCAGCGAGGCTGGCGGTGTGAAATCAGGCAGTCAGACGGCTCGCGTCCTGCGCGATAACCAGTTCTTCGTTGGTTGGGATCACCACCGCCGGACGGGTACCTTCTTTGTTGATGAAACCAGATTTGCCGAAGCGGGCCGCCAGGTTACGTTCGTGGTCGACTTCAAAGCCCAGCACGCCCAGTTTACCCAGAGACAGTTCGCGAACCATCGCGGCGTTTTCACCGATACCGCCGGTGAACACGACTGCATCCAGACGACCGTCCATCAGAGCGGTGTAAGAACCGATGTACTTCGCCAGGCGGTGGCAGTAAACATCCATCGCACGTTTTGCGTCTTCTTTGGTGGTGTAGTTGTCTTCAACATAACGGCAGTCGCTGGTCACTTCAGTCAGACCCAGCAGACCGGACTCTTTGGTCAGCATTTTGTTGATCTGATCCACGCTCATGCCCAGAGTGTCGTGCAGGTGGAAGATAATCGCAGGGTCGATATCGCCGGAACGGGTACCCATGACCAGGCCTTCCAGCGGGGTCAGACCCATAGAGGTATCCACGCATTTACCGTTACGGATAGCGGAAACAGAACCGCCGTTGCCCAGGTGGCAGGTGATAATGTTCAGTTCTTCTACCGGCTTGTTCAGCATTTTTGCCGCTTCCTGAGTTACATAGAAGTGGCTGGTGCCGTGTGCGCCATAGCGACGAACGCCGTGTTCTTTATACAGGCTGTACGGCAGGGCATACAGGTAAGATTCTTCCGGCATGGTCTGATGGAAGGCGGTGTCGAATACTGCAACGTTTTTATCTTTCAGCTGCGGGAAAGATTTCAGCGCTTCGGCGATACCAATCAGGTGAGCCGGGTTATGCAGCGGTGCGAAAGAGGCGGAATCTTTGATGCCCTGAATGACGGACTCATCAATGACTACGGAGCTGGTATACTTCTCGCCGCCGTGTACGATACGGTGACCAATTGCAGTTAACTGCGCAGACAGTTCTGGTTTTTGTGCCAGAATAGTGTTAACGATAAAGTTCAGCGCTTCACTGTGAGCGGCGCCTGCACCTAAAGCCGCTTCTTGTTTACTGCCGTCCATTTTCCATTTGATGCGTGCTTCTGGCAGATGGAAACATTCGGCTAAACCAGAAAGGTATTCATCACCATTAACTGCATCAATAATTGCAAATTTCAGTGAAGAACTACCGCAGTTCAGAACCAGTACTAACTTACTCGACATGGAAGTACCTATTTATGATACGTGGCTAAAAAAACGTCAGTGAGCCATAGAGCGTAGCGCATGATAGCCCTGACATTTATGATTAACATCATGCGCAGGAGTTTTTTTGGGCATGATGGAAGAAATACCTTTGAGTCTATGCCATTTTGCGTATTTTTCAGCCAATGGCATACTATGTGTAATATTGACGACTCAATGATTTTAAACTACCGGCCTTTGACAGGCCGACACAGGATACCTGATAGTGGGTATCGAAGACAAAATGTTTTGAACGTTGTCCCTCGCAGTTGTTGTTTTGCACAAATTTTTTAAATTTTATATGTGAAGTTGAGGTAGGCCATGTCGACACCGGATAATCGCTCCGTAAATTTTTTTAGCTTATTTCGCCGGGGGCAGCACTACGCGAAGACGTGGCCGATGGAAAAGCGGCTGGCGCCCGTTTTCGTCGAAAACCGCGTCATTCGTATGACGCGCTATGCCATACGATTTATGCCGCCTGTCGCCGTCTTTACATTATGCTGGCAGATAGCGCTGGGCGGTCAGTTAGGTCCGGCCGTGGCGACCGCCCTGTTTGCCCTGAGCTTGCCTATGCAGGGATTATGGTGGTTAGGGAAACGTTCCGTGACGCCGTTGCCGCCTTCAATCCTTAACTGGTTTTACGAAGTTCGCGGTAAATTGCAGGAGGCTGGACAAGCGCTGGCGCCGGTAGAAGGAAAGCCGGATTACCAGGCATTAGCTGACACGCTTAAGCGCGCCTTCAAACAACTGGATAAAACTTTCCTGGATGATTTGTAATTGACCCCGGATTACGCATATAAAAGAAGGCATACCAATGCCTTCTTTTTTTCATCGCTATAGCGTGATACAGGAGTTCAAAATGGAAATGACCAACGCGCAACGTCTGATTTTGTCTAACCAGTACAAAATGATGACGATGCTCGATCCCACCAACGCCGAGCGTTACCGTCGCTTACAAACAATTATTGAACGCGGCTACGGCCTGCAGATGCGCGAGCTGGATCGCGAGTTTGGCGAGCTGACGGAAGAGACCTGTCGTACCATCATCGATATTATGGAGATGTACCATGCGCTGCACGTCTCCTGGACCAACCTCAAAGATACGCAAGCCATCGACGAACGTCGCGTCACCTTCCTGGGGTTTGACGCCGCGACGGAAGCGCGCTACCTCGGCTATGTCCGTTTTATGGTGAATATAGAAGGACGCTACACTCACTTTGACGCCGGGACACACGGCTTTAATGCCCAGACGCCGATGTGGGAAAAATACCAGCGGATGTTGAATATCTGGCATGCCTGCCCGCGTCAGTACCACCTGAGCGCGAATGAAATCAATCAAATCATTAATGCCTGAGGAGGCTCGCGTGCAGTGTAAAGGTTTTCTGTTTGATCTGGATGGAACGTTGGTTGACTCATTACCTGCCGTCGAACGCGCGTGGTGTAGCTGGGCCGATCGTTTTAACCTTGCTCATGATGAGGTGCTGGGCTTTATTCATGGCAAACAGGCGATCACCTCGTTGCGGCATTTTATGGCGGGTAAATCGGAGGCGGAAATTGCCGCTGAGTTTACGCGCCTGGAGCAAATAGAAGCCACTGAAACCGCAGGGATCACCGCGTTGCCGGGGGCAGTCGATTTACTCAATCACCTGAATAAAGCGGGCATTCCGTGGGCTATCGTCACCTCCGGTTCAATGCCGGTCGCGCGTGCGCGCCATCAGGTCGCGGGCCTTCCAGCGCCAGAGGTGTTTGTCACCGCCGAACGAGTCAAACGCGGCAAACCGGAGCCGGATGCGTATTTGCTGGGCGCACAACTGCTTGGCCTGGCCCCTCAGGAGTGCGTCGTAGTAGAAGATGCCCCGGCTGGCGTGCTGTCCGGACTGGCTGCGGGCTGCCACGTCATTGCGGTCAATGCGCCGGCCGACACGCCGCGTCTGGCGGATGTTGATTTTGCGTTGGATAGCCTGACGCAATTATCGGTCGCTAAACAACCAAACGGCGATGTGGTGGTGTTAAGAAAGACCTGATCATGATATCGCCCCGCTTTGGCGGGGCATATTTATGGCAGAATCGCGTTATCTTCTCATCTGACAAGGATATGTTGTGAACGGTGAATTGATTTGGGTTCTCTCTTTACTGGCGATTGCCGTCGTGTTGTTTGCGACGGGCAAAGTACGTATGGATGCGGTGGCTTTATTCGTCATTGTTGCTTTTGTCCTTAGCGGTACCTTGACCCTTCCGGAAGCCTTCTCCGGCTTTAGCGATCCGAATGTCATTCTTATCGCCGCCTTATTTATTATTGGCGACGGCCTCGTGCGCACCGGCGTTGCGACGGTGGTCGGTACCTGGCTGGTTAAAATGGCGGGCAGCAGTGAAATCAAAATGCTGGTTTTACTGATGATCACCGTCGCCGGACTTGGCGCTTTCATGAGTTCAACCGGCGTGGTGGCGATCTTTATCCCCGTTGTTCTTAGCGTTTCTATGCATATGCAAACCTCGCCTTCGCGCCTGATGATGCCGCTGAGTTTTGCCGGGCTTATCAGCGGAATGATGACGCTGGTGGCGACGCCGCCGAACCTGGTGGTTAACAGTGAACTGCTGCGTGAAGGCCTGCACGGGTTCAACTTTTTTAGCGTGACGCCGCTGGGGATAGTGGTGTTGGCGCTCGGCATTGTTTATATGCTGGTGATGCGCTTCATGCTAAAAGGCGATGCGCCCGGACAACAGGCCGGTAAGCGGCGCACTTTCCGCGATCTTATCCGCGAGTACCGTCTGACGGGGCGCGCTCGCCGTCTGGCGATTCGCCCCGGTTCGCCAATGGTGGGACAGCGGCTGGACGACCTTAAACTGCGCGAACGTTACGGCGCCAATGTCATCGGCGTTGAACGCTGGCGGCGCTTTCGGCGGGTTATCGTCAATGTGAACGGCGTATCGGAGTTTCGCGCTCGCGACGTTCTGCTGATTGATATGTCGGCGGCGGAGGTTGACCTCAGAGAGTTCTGCGCCGAGCAACTGCTGGAACCGATGGTATTGCGTGGAGAATATTTTTCCGATCAGGCGTTGGATGTCGGGATGGCGGAAATTTCGCTTATTCCGGAGTCTGAACTGATTGGCAAGTCGGTGCGTGAAATCGCTTTCCGTACACGTTACGGGCTGAATGTGGTCGGCCTGAAACGCGACGGCGTCGCGCTGGAAGGGTCGCTGGCCGATGAGCCGTTATTGATGGGCGATATCATTCTGGTCGTGGGGAACTGGAAGTTAATCAGCCTGCTGGGGCAAAAAGGCCGCGACTTTGTGGTGCTGAATATGCCGGTCGAGGTCAGCGAAGCCTCTCCTGCGCACAGCCAGGCGCCGCACGCCATTTTCTGCCTGGTATTGATGGTGGCGCTGATGTTGACCGATGAAATTCCCAACCCGATCGCGGCGATTATCGCCTGCCTGCTGATGGGAAAATTTCGCTGTATTGATGCTGAAAGCGCATATAAAGCGATCCACTGGCCGAGCATTATCTTGATTGTGGGTATGATGCCGTTTGCGCAGGCGTTGCAAAAAACCGGCGGCGTCTCTCTGGTCGTGCAAGGGTTAATGAATATCGGCGGCGGCTATGGGCCATATATGATGCTGGGATGCCTGTTCGTGCTGTGTGCCGTCATAGGACTGTTCATTTCTAACACGGCAACGGCGGTGCTGATGGCGCCGATTGCGCTGGCGGCGGCGAAATCGATGGGGGTGTCGCCCTATCCGTTTGCGATGGCGGTGGCGATGGCGGCATCCGCCGCCTTTATGACGCCGGTTTCATCGCCGGTCAATACTCTGGTTCTGGGGCCGGGAAACTATAGCTTTAGCGATTTTGTGAAGCTTGGCGTGCCGTTCACGCTTATTGTGATGGCGGTTTGTATTGTGATGATTCCGATGTTGTTTCCGTTTTAACCCCAGACAGGAAAAGGCCTGATGGCGCTACGCTTATCAGGCCTACGGGAAGAACGGTAGGCCGGATAAGGCGTTAGCCGCCATCCGGCAACTAAAGCGGTGAATCCTGGCTTATCTCGTCAAGAGAGAGATGGAAACTTGGTACGAACACCGCCATAAAATAGTCCATCTCCTGGCTGCGACGTAATTCCAGCGTTTTTTCCAGCCGCGTTTTTGCCAGGCCAAACTCATTGTTTCCCGCTGAGAGCTCCTCCAGGCATTTCAGGTAGGCGCAAAGCGCATCGGCCTGTTTTACGATTGCCTGTTCTTCTTCGCTCCAGGCATTCTCATCAATAAGCGGTGCGAAAATATCGCGTAATTCATCCGGCGCCATATCAACCAGCTTTTGCTGGGCGATTTTTTCGATCGCTTTATATTCCTGGGCTATCTGGGAATTAAAATATTTTACCGGCGTCGGCAGATCGCCGGTCAGTACTTCCGAGGCATCATGATACATCGCCAGAAGCGCGATGCGTTCAGCATTGAGCTGACCGCCAAATTTACGGTTTTTTATCGCCGCCAACGCATGGGCGACCATCGCCACCTGCAGACTATGTTCGGAGACGTTTTCCGTACGCACGTTACGCATCAGCGGCCAGCGGTTAATCAACTTCATGCGGGAGAGATGGGCGAAAAAATGGCTCTGCTTCATAGATTACCTTTTGTTTTCACTGCGGCAGACTTCATTGTGCGGGGAGGGGGATGAAGATGCAATTCAGGCTACCGAAGTAGCCTGAATTTAAGATTATTGATGGTAACCTGAGAGGAAACGCCCAAAGCGGTTGATGGCCATCTCCAGGTCATCTTCACGCGGTAGCGTCACAATGCGGAAGTGATCCGGCCACGGCCAGTTAAAGGCGGTACCTTGCACCAGCAGCACCTTTTCCTGTAGCAGGAAGTCCAGCACCATCTTCTGGTCGTCGTGAATATTAAAACGTTTAGCGTCGATCCTGGGGAACATGTACAACGCGCCGCGCGGTTTTACGCAGGAAACGCCGGGAATATCGTTAATCAACTCCCAGGCTCGGTTACGCTGTTCATACAGTCGACCGCCCGGCAGAATAAATTCGCTAATGCTTTGATAGCCGCCGAGCGCGGTCTGAATAGCATGTTGCGCCGGGACGTTGGCGCACAGGCGCATTGAGGCTAACATCTCCAGCCCTTCAATATAGCCTTTCGCATGTTTTTTCGGCCCGTTCAGCACCATCCAGCCCTGGCGGAAGCCGGCGACGCGATAGGTTTTAGACAAACCATTAAAGGTGATGGTCAGCAGATCAGGCGCCAGTGCGGCGATAGAGTGATGCTCGGCATCGTCATAGAGAATCTTGTCATAAATTTCATCGGCGAAGATGATGAGATTATGCTCGCGCGCAATGTTGACAATTTCCATCAACAATTCTTTAGAATAGACGGCGCCAGTAGGGTTGTTTGGATTAATAATGACAATACCACGCGTACGTGGGGTGATTTTGGCGCGGATATCGTCAAGGTCCGGGAACCAGTCGGAAGATTCATCGCAAAGATAATGTACCGCCTTGCCGCTGGAGAGCGATACCGCCGCTGTCCATAACGGATAATCGGGCGCGGGAACCAGCATTTCATCGCCACTGTTAAGCAACGCCTGCATCGCCTGAACGATCAGCTCGGAAACGCCGTTACCGATATAGATATCTTCCACGGTTACATCGCGCATTCCACGGGCCTGATAATGCTGCATAATCGCTTTACGGGCGGAATAAAGCCCTTTCGAGTCGCAATATCCTTGCGCCGTCGGCAAATTACGAATGACATCGACCAGAATTTCGTCCGGCGCTTCGAATCCGAAGGGGGCGGGGTTGCCGATATTCAGTTTAAGAACTTTATTACCTTCTTCCTCAAGGCGTTTCGCTTCTTTCAGAACGGGGCCACGAATGTCATAACAGACATTTTCGAGTTTGCTGGATTTTTCAATGGGGGACATGAATCTTGACCTTTTAGCTGTTATTGCCACTCCCTGCCGTGGAAGTCAGCACGAAACAATGTACTCCCACGACGGTGAGTTTTGAAGAGTGAACAGAAGAAGATTTTGTTTATTTTTAACGCGCTTTCGTGCTGTTTAAAACTTCATAAAATCATTTGGTTAGATGCATTTTCTATTTTTGTCTGTATGTATAGTGTTTTATTCTATATGATTGCGCGTAATGTGGTTTTTTATGTTGTCAGAAATTATCTGTTTTATGAGAGATAAGCATTCATCATTAGTGTCGCGCTGGCTATTTCGGAAATACTGAGTATTAAAGGTAAAATGAGAAGGTTAGACCTTTCCGGCGGCGGGGGGTGTGAAACTATTGTTAAGTATAATTAATGAATGGTAGAAATCTTAATTAATTATTATTTAATATTTAAAAAGCATTTACTAAAGTCGTAATAATATCTTTCTGGTCCGATTAGTATAACATATCCAAGGTTAAGATTATTCGTAATAATACTTATAAATATAGCGGTTTTAGGTTAAGATAATGATCCGAAACGGGGGCGTAGTCTGCGTTGTCTGCTAATTATCATGACGCGATTTTATACATAACCTATTGTTCAATATATTGTTTTTGTATCTGTGCGTCTCGGTAAACTATTTGACGCTGTTACAAGATTTACACGTCCATCATTAGCAGAAATCTGTAGACGCCTAAAGGTATGACACATTCTCTTTGATATATCCCGATCAGTTGCATTTGGTATTATATCAGTAAGTAAGAGAAGTGTTTTGGTCGTATTTTCAATTACATTCTAACATTTACCTGGGTAACCAGGCGGTACTGCGAAGGATGCACATTACAAATGGAATTGCTTGTTTCTGAATGCACAGCATTAACCAGGTCAGCCCGATATGACCCGCCAGTAAGTGAAAAATTATGATAAATGCAAATCGTCCGATAATTAACCTCGATCTCGATCTGCTGAGAACGTTCGTGGCCGTTGCCGATCTGAACACCTTCGCCGCGGCGGCGGCGGCGGTATGTCGTACTCAGTCTGCGGTCAGTCAGCAAATGCAGCGTCTTGAGCAACTCGTGGGAAAGGAATTGTTCGCCCGCCATGGTCGTAACAAGCTTTTGACCGAACACGGTATCCAGCTTCTGGGGTACGCCAGAAAAATCCTGCGTTTTAATGATGAGGCGTGTTCATCATTAATGTTCAGTAATCTTCAGGGAGTGTTAACAATTGGCGCTTCTGATGAATCAGCTGATACTATCCTGCCTTTTTTGCTTAGCCGAATCAGCTCGGTTTATCCGAAACTCGCGCTTGATGTACGGGTAAAACGCAACGCCTATATGGTGGACATGGTTAAATCGCAGGAAGTAGATTTGGTGGTGACGACTAACCAACCTCATTCGCTGGACTGTCTGAATTTGCGGACCTCGCCCACCCATTGGTATTGTGCGGCTGAGTATGTTTTGCAAAGGGGAGAGCCCGTACCATTAGTCCTGCTGGACGATCCCAGCCCATTCCGCGATATGGTGCTGGAGACGCTAAATGCAGCGGGTATTCCCTGGCGGCTGGCCTATGTGGCGTCTACATTACCGGCGGTACGCGCGGCCGTTAAAGCCGGTCTTGGCGTAACGGCTCGACCTGTCGAAATGATGAGTCCCGACCTTCGCGTGCTGGGCGCCGCAGACGGATTACCGCCTTTGCCGGATACGGAATATCTGTTGTGCCGCGATCCCAATAGCCAGAACGAGCTGGCGATGGTGATTTTCCATGCGATGGAAAGCTATCAAAACCCATGGCATTACAACCAGTTTTCTGCAGAGGGCGGAGATGATCCGCTGATGGTGGAAGGGGGTTTTGAGTAGCTCGCAGGCAAAAGGCGCTAAGTCGTAAATGTAAAAAAGAGCCGCTGGCGATGAAAAAACGCTCAGTGGCTCTTTTTTTGTGCCCATCTGTACGCGCTTAACCGTACAAATTGTAAAAGTTGCGGTAAATCAGCCAGTAGCGATTCGCAGTTCAATGTGGGTAAAAAATAACCAGAACATCCATTTTATGAATTTGCATGTTAAAAAACTAGAGAAATTGTTGCTGTTTTAGGGGGTGAATTAACAAAAGCGTGTCACAGATCAAGAAAATACTCCCATTTAGGGGGAGGCATCTTCACAAATTCCTGTCAAAATAGGTGTGTGTTATTTCTTTTGCTTCACAACGGACACGATTCAACAACATAAAATCTCCCCTGGCCGAAGAGTCATTTTCTCCAGGATGGCACTTAATGTTAATGGTGATGAATTGATGTAAATTAATGTGAAGGAACTTTTGTTAAAGTTGACAAAAGGTTATAGAAAGGAGTAAAAAACCACATCAATTAGCTGTTTTTATCATTTTCTACAGTAATTGTAGGGTTTTTTTTATTCCTCCCCATGAATCGATGTGGCGCCCATCTGCCGTAAAGAGCAGAGAAACTGGCGCTACTTTTGATGAGTAAGCAATGAGTATGTCAACATCCACTGAAGTCATCGCTCATCACTGGGCATTCGCTATCTTTCTTATCGTTGCCATTGGCCTGTGCTGCCTGATGCTGGTAGGCGGTTGGTTTTTGGGCGGTCGCGCACGCGCGAGGCACAAGAACGTTCCGTTTGAATCAGGTATCGACTCGGTCGGCACCGCCCGCTTACGCCTGTCTGCCAAGTTTTACCTGGTAGCCATGTTCTTCGTTATCTTCGACGTTGAAGCGCTGTATCTGTTCGCATGGTCGACTTCTATCCGCGAAAGCGGCTGGGTTGGCTTTGTGGAAGCTGCAATTTTTATTTTTGTGTTACTGGCTGGTCTGGTTTATCTGGCGCGTATTGGCGCGTTGGACTGGACGCCCGCGCGTTCACGCCGCGAGCGTATGAACCCGGAAACGAACAGTATCGCTAATCGTCAACGCTAACCGCGAGGCATTAAGATGGATTATACGCTCACCCGCATAGATCCTAACGGTGAGAATGACCGTTACCCCCTGCAAAAACAGGAGATCGTAACCGACCCCCTGGAGCAGGAAGTTAACAAAAACGTGTTCATGGGCAAACTGCATGACATGGTTAACTGGGGCCGTAAAAACTCAATTTGGCCCTACAACTTCGGCCTTTCTTGCTGCTATGTAGAGATGGTGACCTCTTTTACCGCAGTGCATGACGTTGCCCGTTTCGGCGCGGAAGTGCTGCGTGCGTCGCCACGTCAGGCTGACCTGATGGTGGTGGCCGGTACCTGCTTTACCAAAATGGCCCCGGTTATTCAGCGTCTGTATGACCAAATGCTGGAGCCAAAATGGGTCATTTCTATGGGTGCCTGCGCCAACTCCGGCGGCATGTACGATATTTATTCGGTAGTGCAGGGCGTTGATAAGTTTATCCCGGTGGATGTGTATATCCCTGGCTGTCCGCCGCGTCCGGAAGCGTATATGCAGGCGTTGATGCTGCTGCAAGAATCGATTGGCAAAGAGCGCCGTCCGCTCTCATGGGTGGTGGGCGATCAGGGCGTGTATCGCGCCAATATGCAGCCAGAACGCGAACGTAAACGCGGCGAGCGTATTGCCGTCACGAACCTGCGTACCCCGGACGAGATTTAATTTGCGCCTGTCGGCAGCAGCACTTCACTTCGCTAATCACTATTTTAATAGCGCGAAGCACTGCCGACCACCACGGACCATTTGCAATGGTGAACAATATGACCGACTTAACCGCGCAAGACGCTGCATGGAGTACCCGCGATCATCTTGATGATCCGGTTATCGGCGAACTGCGCAACCGTTTTGGGCCGGATGCCTTTACCGTTCAGGCGACCCGCACCGGTATCCCCGTTGTTTGGGTCAAGCGTGAACAACTACTGGAGGTTGGCGATTTCTTAAAGAAACTGCCGAAACCTTACGTCATGCTGTTTGACTTACACGGCATGGATGAACGCCTGCGTACGCACCGTGACGGGTTACCCGCCGCGGATTTTTCCGTTTTCTACCACCTGATTTCCATTGAGCGTAATCGCGATATCATGCTCAAGGTGGCGTTGTCTGAAAACGACCTGCGCGTGCCGACCTTCACTAAACTTTTCCCTAACGCCAACTGGTACGAGCGTGAGACCTGGGAGATGTTTGGTATTGATATCGAAGGCCACCCGCACCTGACGCGCATCATGATGCCGCAAACCTGGGAAGGCCATCCGCTGCGTAAAGATTATCCGGCGCGCGCGACCGAATTCGACCCGTTTGAGCTGACCAAAGCCAAGCAGGATCTGGAGATGGAAGCGCTGACCTTTAAGCCGGAAGACTGGGGGATGAAGCGCGGGACTGACAACGAGGACTTTATGTTCCTCAACCTCGGCCCGAACCACCCGTCTGCGCACGGTGCGTTTCGTATTATCCTGCAACTTGACGGTGAAGAAATCGTCGACTGCGTGCCGGATATCGGCTATCACCACCGCGGCGCCGAAAAAATGGGCGAGCGCCAGTCCTGGCATAGCTACATTCCCTATACCGACCGTATCGAATACCTCGGTGGTTGCGTCAATGAAATGCCGTACGTGCTGGCGGTAGAAAAGTTGGCAGGGATCACCGTCCCGGATCGTGTGAACGTCATCCGCGTGATGCTCTCCGAACTGTTCCGCATTAACAGTCATCTGCTGTACATCTCGACCTTTATTCAGGACGTCGGCGCGATGACCCCGGTCTTCTTTGCCTTTACCGACCGGCAGAAAATTTATGACCTGGTGGAAGCCATTACCGGTTTCCGTATGCACCCGGCCTGGTTCCGTATCGGCGGCGTCGCGCACGACTTGCCGCGCGGTTGGGATCGCCTGCTGCGAGAGTTCCTTGAGTGGATGCCGAAGCGTCTGGATTCTTACGAGAAAGCCGCGCTGCGTAACACCATTCTGAAAGGGCGTTCGCAAGGCGTTGCCGCTTACGGCGCGAAAGAGGCGCTGGAGTGGGGCACCACCGGCGCAGGGCTGCGCGCGACCGGGATCGACTTCGACGTACGTAAATGGCGTCCATACTCTGGCTACGAAAACTTTGACTTTGAAGTGCCGGTGGGCGGCGGCGTTTCCGACTGCTATACCCGCGTGATGCTGAAAGTGGAAGAGCTGCGCCAGAGTCTGCGCATTCTTCAGCAGTGCCTCGATAACATGCCGGAAGGCCCGTTCAAAGCGGATCACCCGCTGACCACGCCGCCGCCGAAAGAGCGCACGCTGCAACATATCGAAACCCTGATCACCCACTTCCTGCAGGTCTCCTGGGGCCCGGTAATGCCGGCGCAGGAGTCCTTCCAGATGGTGGAAGCGACTAAGGGGATTAACAGTTACTACCTGACCAGCGACGGCAGCACTATGAGCTACCGTACCCGCGTGCGCACGCCGAGCTTTGCGCACCTGCAGCAGATTCCCTCGGCGATCCGCGGTAGCCTGGTTTCCGACCTGATTGTCTATCTGGGTAGTATCGATTTTGTTATGTCAGATGTGGACCGCTAATTATGCACGAGAATCAACAACCACAAACCGAGGCTTTTGAGCTGAGTGCGGCAGAGCGTGAAGCGATAGAGCACGAGAAGCACCACTACGAAGACCCGCGTGCGGCGTCCATTGAAGCGCTGAAAATCGTTCAGAAGCAGCGTGGCTGGGTGCCGGACGGCGCGATCTACGCTATTGCCGATGTGCTGGGTATTCCGGCGAGCGACGTCGAAGGCGTCGCCACATTCTACAGCCAGATCTTCCGTCAGCCGGTCGGTCGCCACGTGATTCGCTACTGCGACAGCGTGGTGTGCCATATCACCGGCTATCAGGGGATTCAGGCCGCGCTGGAAAAAAATCTCAACATCAAACCGGGGCAGACGACCTTTGATGGTCGCTTTACGCTGCTGCCGACCTGCTGCCTGGGGAATTGCGATAAAGGGCCGAACATGATGATTGATGAGGATACTCACAGCCATCTGACCCCGGAAGCCATTCCTGAACTACTGGAGCGGTATAAATGAAAAACGTTATCCGTACTCCCGAAACCCACCCGCTGACCTGGCGTCTGCGCGATGACAAACAGCCGGTCTGGCTGGATGAATATCGTAGCAAAAACGGCTACGAAGGCGCGCGTAAGGCGCTGACCGGCCTGTCTCCGGATGAAATCGTCAGCCAGGTAAAAGACGCCGGTCTGAAAGGGCGCGGCGGCGCGGGCTTTTCCACCGGTCTGAAGTGGAGCCTGATGCCGAAAGATGAATCCATGAACATCCGTTACCTGCTGTGTAACGCCGATGAAATGGAGCCGGGCACCTATAAAGACCGTCTGCTGATGGAACAGCTGCCGCACCTGCTGGTGGAAGGTATGCTGATCTCCGCGTTCGCGCTGAAAGCGTATCGTGGTTACATCTTCCTGCGCGGCGAATATATCGAAGCGGCTGTACATCTGCGCCGTGCGATTGCTGAAGCAACCGAGGCCGGGCTGCTTGGCAAAAATATCATGGGCACCGGGTTCGACTTTGAACTGTTTGTCCACACCGGGGCAGGGCGTTACATCTGTGGTGAAGAAACGGCGCTGATTAACTCCCTCGAAGGCCGCCGCGCGAACCCACGCTCCAAGCCGCCCTTCCCGGCGACCTCCGGCGTATGGGGCAAGCCGACCTGTGTGAATAACGTCGAAACGTTGTGCAACGTCCCGGCAATCCTCGCCAACGGCGTAGAGTGGTACCAGAACATCTCGAAAAGCAAAGATGCGGGTACCAAGCTGATGGGCTTCTCGGGCCGCGTGAAGAATCCGGGCCTGTGGGAATTACCGTTCGGCACCACCGCGCGCGAGATCCTCGAAGACTACGCGGGCGGTATGCGCGATGGCCTGAAATTCAAAGCCTGGCAGCCGGGCGGGGCGGGAACCGACTTCCTGACCGAGGCGCATCTTGACCTGCCGATGGAGTTCGAAAGCATCGGTAAAGCAGGCAGCCGTCTGGGCACCGCGCTGGCGATGGCGGTAGACCACGAAATCGGCATGGTGTCGCTGGTGCGTAACCTGGAAGAGTTCTTTGCCCGCGAATCCTGCGGCTGGTGTACGCCATGCCGCGACGGGTTGCCGTGGAGCGTGAAAATTCTACGCGCGCTGGAGCGTGGCGAAGGCCAGCCGGGGGATATCGAGACACTTGAGCAACTGTGTCGTTTCCTCGGACCGGGTAAAACCTTCTGCGCGCATGCGCCGGGCGCGGTTGAGCCACTGCAAAGCGCAATTAAGTATTTCCGCGAAGAATTCGAAGCTGGCATCAAGCAGCCGTTCAGTAATACCCATTTAATCAATGGTATTCAGCCGAACCTGCTCAAAGAGCGCTGGTGAGTTAACGATTTTTAATTTGGAAGCATGCTAATGGCTACGATTCATGTAGACGGCAAAGAATACGAGGTCAACGGCGCGGACAACCTGCTACAGGCATGTCTGTCCCTCGGCCTTGATATTCCGTATTTTTGCTGGCACCCGGCGCTGGGAAGCGTCGGTGCTTGCCGCCAGTGTGCGGTGAAGCAATACCAAAACGCGGAAGATACGCGTGGTCGCCTGGTGATGTCCTGTATGACGCCAGCCACCGACGGTACCTTTATCTCTATTGACGACGAAGAAGCGAAACAGTTCCGTGAAAGCGTGGTGGAGTGGCTGATGACTAACCACCCGCACGACTGTCCGGTTTGTGAAGAGGGCGGTAACTGCCATCTTCAGGATATGACCGTGATGACGGGTCACAGTTTCCGTCGCTACCGTTTCACCAAACGTACCCACCGCAACCAGGATCTGGGGCCGTTCATCTCTCACGAAATGAACCGCTGCATCGCCTGCTACCGTTGTGTGCGTTACTACAAAGATTATGCCGACGGCACCGATCTGGGCGTCTATGGCGCGCATGACAACGTCTACTTCGGGCGTCCGGAAGACGGTACGCTGGAAAGCGAATTCTCCGGTAACCTGGTCGAGATTTGCCCGACCGGCGTTTTCACCGATAAAACGCACTCCGAGCGTTACAACCGTAAATGGGACATGCAGTTTGCGCCGAGCATCTGCCAGCAGTGCTCCATCGGCTGTAACATCAGCCCGGGCGAGCGCTATGGCGAACTGCGCCGTATCGAAAACCGTTACAACGGTACCGTTAACCACTACTTCCTCTGCGACCGCGGTCGTTTCGGCTATGGCTATGTGAACCTGAAAGACCGTCCGCGTCAGCCGGTTCAGCGCCGTGGCGATGACTTTATTACTCTCAACGCCGAGCAGGCGATGCAGGGCGCGGCGGATATTCTGCGCCAGTCGAAGAAAGTGATCGGTATCGGTTCGCCACGCGCCAGCATTGAGAGCAACTTTGCGCTGCGTGAGCTGGTTGGTGCGGAAAACTTCTACACCGGTATCGCGCGCGGCGAGCAGGAGCGTCTGCAACTGGCGCTGAAAGTGTTGCGTGAAGGCGGAATTTACACCCCGGCGCTGCGGGAGATCGAATCTTATGACGCGGTACTGGTCTTGGGCGAAGACGTTACCCAGACCGGCGCGCGCGTTGCGCTGGCGGTACGCCAGGCGGTGAAAGGTAAAGCGCGTGAAATGGCGGCGGCGCAGAAAGTGGCCGACTGGCAGATTGCGGCCATCCTTAACATCGGCCAGCGTGCCAAACATCCGCTGTTCGTGACCAACGTGGACGACACCCGTCTGGATGATATCGCCGCCTGGACCTATCGCGCGCCGGTGGAAGATCAGGCGCGCCTGGGCTTTGCGATTGCCCATGCGCTGGACAATACAGCGCCTGCGGTTGACGGTATCGACAGCGACTTACAAAACAAAATTGATGTCATTGTGCAGGCGTTGGCCGGCGCGAAAAAACCGCTGATTATCTCCGGCACTAACGCCGGTAGCAGTGAGGTGATTCAGGCGGCCGCCAACGTGGCGAAAGCGCTGAAAGGCCGTGGCGCCGATGTCGGTATTACTATGATTGCCCGCTCCGTGAACAGCATGGGGCTGGGCATGATGGGCGGCGGTTCGCTTGACGATGCGTTGGGTGAGCTGGAAACCGGCAGCGCGGACGCGGTGGTGGTGCTGGAAAACGATCTCCACCGTCATGCAAGCGCTACGCGCGTGAACGCCGCGCTCGCCAAAGCGCCGCTGGTGATGGTGGTTGACCATCAGCGCACGGCGATTATGGAAAACGCGCATCTGGTGCTTTCCGCGGCAAGCTTCGCCGAAAGCGATGGTACGGTCATCAACAACGAAGGCCGCGCGCAGCGCTTCTTCCAGGTTTATGATCCGGCCTACTACGATAACAAGACGATTATGCTGGAAAGCTGGCGCTGGCTGCATTCGCTGCACAGCACCGTCGAAAACCGCGAAGTGGACTGGACACAGCTTGACCATGTGATCGACGCGGTCATTGCCGCCATGCCGCAATTTGCCGGCATTAAAGACGCCGCGCCGGATGCGACCTTCCGCATTCGTGGGCAGAAGCTGGCGCGCGAACCGCATCGTTACAGCGGTCGTACGGCGATGCGCGCCAATATCAGCGTGCATGAACCACGTCAGCCGCAGGATAAAGACACCATGTTCGCCTTCTCGATGGAAGGGAATAACCAACCGACTGCCCCGCGATCTGAAATTCCGTTCGCCTGGGCGCCGGGCTGGAACTCCCCGCAGGCGTGGAACAAATTCCAGGATGAAGTGGGCGGCAAACTGCGTCACGGCGATCCGGGCGTGCGTTTGATTGAAGCGACTGAGGGCGGTCTGGATTATTTCACTACCGTGCCGGCAAGCTTCCAGGCGCAGGACGGTCAGTGGCGTATTGCGCCGTATTACCACCTGTTTGGCAGCGACGAATTGTCTCAGCGTTCTCCGGTCTTCCAGAGCCGTATGCCGCAGCCGTATATCAAACTTAATCCGGCGGATGCTGCGAAGTTGGGCGTCAATGCCGGGACGCGCGTCTCCTTTAGCTACGATGGCAATACGGTGACGCTGCCGGTTGAAATCTCTGAAGGGTTAGCGGCAGGGCAGGTAGGTCTGCCGATGGGTATGCCTGGCATCGCGCCGGTTCTGGCTGGCGCGCGTCTTGAGGATCTGCGGGAGGCGCAACAATGAGTTGGATTACACCGGATCTGATTGAGATCCTGCTGAGCATTCTCAAAGCGGTGGTGATTCTGCTGGTGGTCGTCACCTGCGGGGCCTTCATGAGCTTTGGCGAACGTCGTCTGCTGGGTCTGTTCCAGAACCGTTATGGACCAAACCGCGTTGGCTGGGGCGGCTCGCTCCAGCTGGTCGCGGATATGATCAAGATGTTCTTTAAAGAAGACTGGATCCCGAAATTCTCGGATCGCGTCATCTTTACCCTGGCGCCGATGATCGCGTTTACTTCGCTGCTGCTCTCCTTCGCCATTGTGCCGGTTAGCCCTAATTGGGTGGTGGCCGATTTAAACATCGGGATTTTGTTCTTCCTGATGATGGCCGGTCTGGCGGTTTACGCGGTGCTGTTCGCCGGTTGGTCGAGCAACAACAAATACTCGCTGCTGGGCGCGATGCGCGCGTCTGCCCAGACGGTGAGCTACGAAGTGTTCCTTGGTCTTTCCCTGATGGGCGTGGTGGCGCAGGCCGGTTCATTTAATATGACCGATATCGTCAATAACCAGGCGCATCTGTGGAACGTGATTCCGCAATTCTTTGGGTTTGTTACTTTCGCCATCGCGGGCGTAGCGGTCTGTCACCGTCACCCGTTTGACCAGCCGGAAGCCGAGCAGGAACTGGCGGACGGTTACCACATCGAATATTCCGGTATGAAATTCGGTCTGTTCTTCGTGGGGGAGTACATCGGCATAGTCACCGTTTCCGCGCTGATGGTAACGCTGTTCTTCGGTGGCTGGCATGGCCCGTTCTTACCGCCATTCGTCTGGTTCGCGCTGAAAACCGCGTTCTTCATGATGATGTTCATTTTGATTCGTGCGTCGTTACCGCGTCCGCGTTATGACCAGGTAATGTCCTTCGGCTGGAAAGTTTGCCTGCCGCTGACGCTCATCAACTTGCTGGTAACGGCGGCTGTCATTCTGTGGCAGGCGCAATAAGGGACACAAAGACCATGACCTTAAAAGAATTATTAGTAGGTTTCGGCACTCAGGTACGCAGTATCTGGATGATCGGCCTGCATGCGTTCGCCAAACGCGAAACGCGGATGTATCCGGAAGAGCCGGTCTATTTACCGCCCCGTTACCGTGGCCGTATCGTGCTCACGCGCGACCCGGACGGTGAAGAGCGCTGCGTCGCCTGTAACCTGTGTGCGGTAGCCTGTCCGGTAGGCTGTATCTCTCTGCAAAAAGCGGAGACCAAAGATGGCCGCTGGTATCCGGAATTTTTCCGCATTAACTTCTCACGCTGCATCTTCTGCGGCCTGTGCGAAGAAGCGTGCCCGACCACGGCGATTCAGTTGACCCCGGACTTCGAACTGGGCGAATACAAACGTCAGGATCTGGTGTACGAAAAAGAGGATCTGCTGATTTCCGGTCCGGGCAAATACCCGGAATATAACTTCTACCGGATGGCGGGTATGGCAATCGACGGCAAAGATAAAGGCGAAGCAGAGAACGAAGCCAAGCCTATCGACGTCAAGAGCCTGTTACCGTAAGGAGAGGGCAATGGAATTCGCTTTTTATATCTGTGGCCTGATAGCCATCCTCGCGACCCTGCGAGTGATCACCCATACCAATCCGGTACACGCGCTGTTGTATCTGGTGATATCGCTACTGGCGATTTCCGGGGTGTTCTTTTCGCTGGGCGCTTATTTTGCCGGTGCGCTGGAAATTATCGTCTACGCAGGCGCCATCATGGTGCTGTTTGTGTTTGTGGTGATGATGCTCAACCTCGGCGGCAGCGAAATCGAACAGGAACGCCAGTGGCTGAAGCCGCAGGTGTGGATTGGTCCGGCGGTTTTGTCGGCCATTATGCTGGCGGTCATTGTGTACGCCATTCTGGGCGTTAACGACCAGGGCATCGACGGCACGCCGATTAGTGCGAAAGCGGTGGGCATTACGCTGTTCGGGCCTTATGTTCTGGCGGTCGAACTGGCGTCTATGCTGCTGCTGGCAGGCCTGGTGGTGGCGTTCCACGTCGGTCGTGAAGAGCGTGCGGGCGAAGTGCTAAGCAACCGCGCCGATGACCGCGCGAAAAGAAAAACGGAGGAGCGCGCATGATCCCCTTAACACACGGACTGATCCTCGCTGCGATTTTATTCGTCCTGGGTTTAACCGGTCTGGTTATCCGCCGCAATCTGCTGTTTATGCTGATCGGGCTGGAAATCATGATTAACGCCTCCGCGCTGGCCTTTGTGGTCGCCGGGAGCTACTGGGGCCAGACCGATGGTCAGGTGATGTACATTCTCGCCATCAGCCTTGCGGCTGCGGAAGCGAGTATTGGACTTGCGCTGTTGCTGCAACTCCATCGCCGTCGCCAGAACCTGAACATCGATTCAGTAAGTGAGATGCGTGGATGAACATGCTTGCCTTAACCATTATTCTGCCATTGATTGGCTTTGTACTGCTGGCGTTCTCTCGCGGACGCTGGTCGGAAAATCTCTCCGCGACCATTGGCGTGGGCTCCGTTGGTCTGGCGGCGTTGGTGACAGCGTTTGTCGGGATGGATTTCTTCGCCAACGGCAAACAGGCGTTCAGCCAGCCGCTGTGGACGTGGATGTCGGTCGGTAACTTCAACATCGGTTTTAACCTGGTGCTGGACGGCCTGTCGCTGACCATGCTCTCTGTGGTCACCGGCGTCGGCTTCTTGATCCACATGTTCGCCTCCTGGTACATGCGTGGGGAAGAGGGTTACTCCCGCTTCTTCGCTTATACCAACCTGTTTATCGCCAGCATGGTTGTTCTGGTGCTGTCCGATAACCTGCTGTTGATGTACCTCGGCTGGGAAGGCGTGGGCCTGTGCTCTTATCTGTTGATCGGCTTCTATTACAGCGATCCGAAGAATGGCGCAGCGGCAATGAAAGCCTTCGTGGTGACCCGTGTCGGTGACGTGTTCCTCGCCTTCGCGCTGTTCATCCTCTACAACGAACTGGGCACGCTGAACTTCCGCGAAATGGTCGAGCTGGCGCCAGCGCACTTTGCTGACGGCAACAACATGCTGATGTGGGCGACGCTGATGCTGCTGGGCGGCGCGGTCGGTAAATCTGCGCAGCTACCGTTGCAGACCTGGCTTGCCGACGCGATGGCCGGTCCGACGCCGGTCTCCGCGCTGATCCACGCCGCTACCATGGTGACCGCCGGTGTCTACCTGATCGCTCGTACCCATGGTCTGTTCCTGATGACCCCGGAAATTCTGCATCTGGTGGGCATTATCGGGGCGATTACGCTGGTAATGGCAGGTTTCGCCGCGCTGGTGCAGACCGACATCAAACGCGTGCTGGCCTATTCCACCATGAGCCAGATTGGCTACATGTTCCTGGCGCTGGGCGTACAGGCGTGGGATGCGGCGATTTTCCACCTGATGACGCACGCCTTCTTTAAAGCGCTGCTGTTCCTGGCCTCCGGCTCGGTAATTCTGGCCTGCCATCACGAACAGAACATCTTTAAGATGGGCGGTCTGCGTAAGTCCATTCCACTGGTGTATGCCTGCTTCCTGGTGGGGGGCGCGGCGCTGTCGGCGCTGCCGCTGGTCACTGCGGGTTTCTTCAGTAAGGATGAGATCCTGGCCGGCGCGATGGCTAACGGTCATATCAATCTGATGGTGGCGGGTCTGGTCGGCGCGTTCATGACCTCGCTGTACACCTTCCGGATGATTTTCATCGTATTCCACGGTAAAGAACAAATTCATGCTCATGCAGGGAAGGGGATTACCCATCATCTGCCGCTGATTGTCCTGATGATCCTGTCTACCTTTGTTGGCGCGCTGATTGTGCCGCCATTGCAGGGGGTGCTGCCGCAGACAACTGAACTGGCGCATGGTCGCGTCATGACGCTGGAAATTACCTCTGGCGTAGTGGCGATTGCCGGCATCCTGATTGCCGCATGGCTGTGGCTGGGTAAACGCACGCTGGTGACGTCGATCGCCAACAGCGCGCCGGGCCGTCTGCTGGGGACCTGGTGGTATAACGCCTGGGGCTTTGACTGGTTGTACGACAAAGTATTCGTCAAGCCATTCCTCGGTATCGCCTGGCTGCTGAAGCGCGACCCGCTTAATGCGTTGATGAACATTCCGGCTATCCTTTCCCGTTTTGCAGGCAAAGGCCTGGTACTGAGCGAGAACGGTTATTTGCGCTGGTATGTGGCATCCATGAGCATCGGCGCGGTTGTGGTGCTGGCGCTGCTGATGGTACTGCGTTGAGTTTGTTGGCTGGATGAACGACTGCCGGATGGCGCAGTGCTTATCCGGCCTACAAACCCAAAAATAATTTTTAGAATTCGTTGAAAATCTGTTCCTGAAGTACAGGCGTCATCGGCGAAGTCAGACCGGATACCGCCAGCGCACAGCAACCGGAGCGTACTGAAGTACGTGAGGATGATTCGCGAAGCTCACCCCTACGGGGCCGTCCTTACGGACGTTCAAAACGCGCTGCGTTTTGTGTGAGCACTGGCAGGATTTGGGCTGACGAGTGAGATAGCCTGAGCAGGAGTAAATATAAGGGACATACTTAGCTATGTTATTACCCTGGTTGATATTAATCCCCTTTATCGGCGGCTTTCTGTGCTGGCAGACCGAACGCTTTGGCGTGAAGGTGCCGCGCTGGATAGCGCTGATTACCATGGGGCTGACGCTGGCGCTCGGTCTGCAATTGTGGTTGCAGGGCGGCTATTCACTGACGCAATCCGCCGGTATTCCGCAGTGGCAATCTGAATTTGTTCTGCCGTGGATCCCGCGTTTTGGCATCTCTATCCATCTGGCGCTCGACGGACTGTCGCTGCTAATGGTGGTGCTGACCGGCCTGCTCGGCGTTCTGGCGGTGCTTTGCTCCTGGCGAGAAATCGAAAAATATCAGGGCTTCTTCCACCTGAACCTGATGTGGATCTTAGGCGGCGTTATCGGCGTGTTCCTGGCCATCGACATGTTCCTGTTCTTCTTCTTCTGGGAAATGATGCTGGTGCCGATGTACTTCCTGATAGCGCTGTGGGGCCACAAAGCTTCTGACGGGAAAACGCGTATCACGGCGGCGACCAAGTTCTTCATCTACACCCAGGCGAGTGGTCTGGTGATGCTGATTGCCATCCTGGCGCTGGTCTTTGTGCACTACAACGCGACCGGCGTGTGGACTTTCAATTATGAAGAGCTGCTGAACACGCCGATGTCCCACGGTGTGGAATATCTGCTGATGCTGGGCTTCTTCATCGCCTTCGCGGTGAAAATGCCGGTGGTGCCGTTGCATGGCTGGCTGCCGGATGCGCACTCCCAGGCGCCGACCGCCGGTTCCGTCGACCTGGCCGGTATCTTGCTGAAAACCGCCGCTTACGGTCTGCTGCGTTTCTCCCTGCCATTGTTCCCGAACGCGTCGGCGGAGTTTGCGCCCATCGCCATGTGGCTGGGCGTTATCGGCATTTTCTACGGCGCGTGGATGGCCTTTACCCAATACGACATCAAGCGCCTGATTGCTTATACCTCCGTTTCGCATATGGGCTTCGTGCTGATCGCTATCTACACCGGCAGCCAACTGGCGTACCAGGGCGCGGTGATTCAGATGATTGCGCACGGTTTGTCCGCAGCCGGTCTGTTCATTCTGTGTGGCCAGTTGTACGAACGTCTGCATACGCGTGACATGCGTATGATGGGCGGCCTGTGGGGCAAAATGAAATGGTTGCCTGCGCTGTCCATGTTCTTTGCGGTGGCGACGCTCGGGATGCCGGGCACCGGTAACTTTGTCGGCGAATTTATGATTCTGTTCGGCAGCTACCAGGTGGTGCCGATGATTACCGTGATCTCCACCTTTGGGTTGGTATTCGCCTCTGTATACTCGCTGGCGATGCTGCATCGCGCTTACTTTGGTAAAGCGAAGAGCCAGATTGCCAGCCAGGAACTGCCAGGGATGTCGCTGCGCGAGCTGTTTATCATTCTGTTGCTGGTGGTGCTTCTGGTACTGCTTGGCTTCTATCCGCAGCCGATTCTGGATACCTCGCATTCTGCGATGAGCAACATCCAGCAGTGGTTTGTTAATTCTGTTACTACTACAAGGCCGTAAATCGCCATGACAATAACTCCACAACACCTGATTGCGCTGCTACCGCTGCTGATCGTCGGCTTGACGGTGGTGGTTGTGATGCTCTCCATTGCGTGGCGACGCAATCACTTCCTCAATGCCACGCTGTCGGTCATTGGGCTTAACGCTGCTCTGGTTTCGCTTTGGTTTGTCGGCCAGGCCGGGGCAATGGACGTCACGCCGCTGATGCGCGTTGACGGCTTTGCGATGCTCTACACCGGGCTGGTGCTGCTGGCGAGCCTCGCCACCTGCACCTTTGCCTACCCGTGGCTGGAAGGCTATAACGATAACCAGGAAGAGTTCTACCTGCTGGTGTTAATCGCCAGCCTGGGGGGAATTCTGCTGGCGAATGCCAACCATCTGGCGGCGCTGTTCCTCGGTATTGAACTGATCTCGCTGCCGCTGTTCGGCCTGATTGGTTATGCTTTCCGCCAGAAGCGCTCGCTGGAAGCCAGTATCAAATACACCATCCTCTCCGCCGCCGCCTCGTCTTTCCTGCTGTTCGGGATGGCGCTGGTCTATGCGCAGTCCGGCAACCTGTCTTTCGAAGCGCTCGGTAAGAGCCTCGGCGATGGTATGCTGCACGAGCCGTTGCTGCTGGCGGGCTTTGGCCTGATGATTGTCGGTCTGGGCTTTAAACTCTCTCTGGTGCCGTTCCACCTGTGGACGCCAGACGTTTACCAGGGCGCGCCTGCGCCGGTTTCCACCTTCCTGGCGACGGCGAGCAAAATCGCTATCTTCGGCGTGGTGATGCGTCTGTTCCTCTATGCGCCGGTAGGCGACAGCGAAGCGGTACGCGTGGTGCTGGGCATTATCGCCTTTGCCTCTATCATCTTCGGTAACCTGATGGCGCTGAGCCAGACCAACATCAAACGTCTGCTTGGTTACTCTTCTATCTCTCACCTCGGCTATCTGCTGGTGGCGCTGATTGCCCTGCAGAGCGGCGAGATGTCGATGGAAGCGGTTGGCGTTTACCTGGCCGGTTATCTGTTCAGCAGCCTCGGCGCGTTTGGCGTGGTCAGCCTGATGTCCAGCCCGTTCCGCGGCCCGGATGCCGATTCCCTGTACTCTTACCGTGGTCTGTTCTGGCACCGTCCGGTTCTTGCCGCGGTGATGACGGTGATGATGCTGTCGCTGGCAGGTATCCCGATGACGCTGGGCTTTATCGGCAAATTCTACGTGCTGGCGGTCGGCGTTCAGGCCAGCCTGTGGTGGCTGGTCGCCGCCGTGGTGGTGGGTTCCGCGATTGGTTTGTACTACTACCTGCGCGTTGCGGTGAGTCTCTACCTGCACGCGCCGCAGCAACCGGGACGCGACGCGCCGACAAACTGGCAGTACAGCGCGGGCGGGATCGTGGTGCTGATCTCCGCGTTGCTGGTGTTGGTACTGGGCGTCTGGCCGCAGCCGCTGATTAGCCTTGTGCAGTTAGCGACGCCGTTGATGTAAGCAATAAGTAAAAACGAAAAACCCGCTTCACGAAGCGGGTTTTTTATTATCTGATGTAATGCGTTGAAATAACTATGGATTGTAGGCCGGATAAGGCGCTTGCGCCGCCATCCGGCAGGTAAGGTCTCAGCGACCGGAATTTAACTTAGCAACTGCCGGCTTACCAACGGGCCGCTGACGTTTTGCGCCGCGCGCTCCATCACTTCCTGTATCACTGAAGAGAGTTCATTGATTTCAAATTTGGCGACGTAGCCGTCGGCCTTCACCTTACGCACATGATCTTCGTTGGCGCTGCCGGAAAGGGAAGAGTGAATAACGACCGGGATCTTTTTCAGCCGTTCATCGGTTTTAATTTTACGCGTTAACGTAAAGCCATCCATTTCCGGCATCTCAAGATCTGTCAGAACCAGCGCGATTTTCTCGCTAATTGGCTTACCTTCGGCCTCCGCTTCCTGCGCCAGTTGCTGGATTCTCTCCCATGCATCCTTGCCGGTCACATGCATCTGATGCGGAATTCCCATTGCGTTCAGCCCTTTTTCCAGCATCGCGCGGGCGACTTTGGAGTCTTCCGCCACAATGGCTACCGCGCCTGGGGTAATATAAAATTTATTGGTCTTCAGATTGGTGGCGCGCAGATCGTGGCTGGAGGGGACAATATCATAAAGGATCTGCTCAACGTCGAGCACCAGCGCCAGGTTGTTGGTTTCTTTGTTGTCATCCAGGCAGGCAATACTGGTGATGTAGCGACCGTTGACGGCTTTCTCGGCGGTATGCACCTGCTGCCAGTCAAGACGCATAATATTTTCCACCGACTCGACGGCAAATGCCTGTACGCTGCGCGCATATTCGGTGATCAGCAAAATATTCAGCCCGGTTTCCGGCTTGCAGCCCGCTACCGCTGGCAAATCAATCACCGGAATGACCTGATCCCGAATATTGACCATGCCCAATAGCGGCGCTTTCATGCCTGCCGGGCGCGTAAAGGCGGGCATCGGTACGATTTCGCGCAGCTTAAATACATTGATGCCGAACAGCTCTGACTTCTGTTCATGCAGCGATGTACCAAGACGGAATAACAGCAGCTCAAAACGGTTTGACAGGGTTAAATTCGCCCTGTCATCAATATCTTTCTGAAAATTGTCCATCCTCACCTCATTATGAAAGCCTGCCTTTTTTAGTGTTATCGGCAATGAGGACAAAAAATGGAGCGCTAAACCGGGAAAACAGAAAAATCGTAAGCCAGTTCCGTCTCCGGGAAAATAGCGCGGCATTCCGCCAGTAAGCGCTGACAGCCTTTATCGTCATAGCGTGAGCTAATATGGGTCATGATCAGCCGACCGACGGCAGCTTCCCGCGCCAGCGTCGCGGTTTGACGGGTGGAGCTGTGTCCGCGAGCGTTGGCTTTCTCCTCCATTGACGCATCCAGCGTGGTTTCATGTACCATCACATCCACGCCTTGCGCCAGCGCGAGGGCGGCCTCGCAGGGCGCGGTATCGCCGAAAATCGCCACTGATTTCCCGACCACGGCGGGAGCAAGGTAGTCGGCGCCATTGATCTGCCTTCCATCGGCAAGCGTGACGGTTTTTCCTGCCTTCAACGCCTGAAACAGCGGGCCGGGCGTAACGCCTGCGGCTTTTAACGCCCTGGCATTCAGCGCGCCAGGCTTGTCATGTTCAACAACGCGATATCCGTAGCACTCCAGTGGATGCTCCAGCCTGAACGCGGTCACTTTACGCAGACCGTCGTCAAGAATATCGCCTGCGCTAATTTCTTCAATTTGCAACGGAAAATCGGTCCATGAACCGCTAAGGCGCAGTGTGGTTGCAATAAACTCACGCACGCCTTGAGGCCCGTATACGGTTAGCGGATGGGGGTTCCCCGCCATCGACCGGCTGCATAGCAGACCCGGCAGGCCAAACAGATGATCGCCGTGAAGATGGCTGATAAAAATGCGCTCAAGCTTACCGGGATGAAACGCGGTATTAAGCATTTGATGCTGTGTCCCTTCGCCGCAATCAAAAAGCCATACTCCCGGCTGCGTTGGATGTTGCAGATGTAATAAAATTGCCGTTACATTGCGTGAGCGCGTGGGAACGCCTGCGGACGTACCTAAAAAAATTAATTCCATCTTGTCCATACACGTTTGGTTATCGTTTAACCCAAGATTACCACAACACAGGAGCGCATCATGATTGACTGGCAGGATCTCCACCATAGCGAACTTACCGTTCCTCAACTTTACGCGTTACTCAAATTGCGCTGCGCGGTCTTTGTGGTAGAACAGCGCTGTCCTTACCTGGATGTGGATGGCGATGATTTAGTCGGCGACAATCGGCATATTCTGGGCTGGCATCAGGATGAACTGGTGGCGTATGCGAGGATTCTGAAAAGCGATAACGAATCAGACCCGGTTGTCATTGGCCGGGTGATCGTCAGCGATGCCTGGCGAGGGGCGAAACTGGGCCAGCAATTAATGGCGAAAACGCTGGAATCTTGTGGGCGGCGCTGGCCGGATAAGCCGCTATATCTGGGGGCGCAGGCGCATCTACAACCTTTTTATGCGCGGTTTGGTTTTATTCCGGTTACCGATGTTTATGACGAAGACGGCATTCCGCACCGGGGAATGGCGCGGGAGGTTCATCAGGCATAAACCGAAACCGTTGACTATAGTTAGGAGCAGGTGTTAACACAACGGAGAATGAGAATGTCATATCAATTTGGTGAATCACGTGTTGATGATGATCTGACTTTGCTCAGCGAAACGCTGGAAGAGGTTTTACGTTCCTCAGGCGATCCCGCCGATCAAAAATACATTGAGCTGAAAGCCCGCGCGGAACAAGCGCTGGAAGAGGTGAAAAACCGCGTAAGCCATGCGTCGGATAGCTATTATTACCGGGCAAAGCAGGCCGTTTATAAAGCGGATGACTACGTTCATGAAAAACCCTGGCAGGGTATTGGCGTAGGCGCGGCGGTAGGACTGGTACTTGGACTGCTGCTGGCGCGGCGCTAAATCCCCCCACTGAACAGAATTGCAACCCTCCCTAAATGAGGTACTGCTTTTTTAGGGCAGTACCCCGTATAATGTGGGGTTTTTAACAGGGAGGGTCCGCGTGCATTCTATTACTACTGCGCTGGAAAATCTGACGCGTCAGCTATCGCAAGAGATACCGGCGACGCCAGGGCTTTGCGTTTTCGATGCGCCTTTCCCTTTAAACGATGCCTTCGATGCATTGAGCTGGCTGGCCAGCCAGTCATCCTTTCCGCAATTCTACTGGCAACAGCGTAATGGCGACGAAGAGGCTGCCGTTCTCGGGGCAATCACCGTTTTTTCATCGCTCGATCTGGCGCAACGGTTTTTACGTCAGCACGCGCAGCCTGACCTGCGTATTTGGGGGCTGAATGCGTTCGAGCCGAAAGAGGGCTACTTATTGCTGCCGCGGCTGGAGTGGCGACGTAGCGGGGGTACGGCGACCTTACGCTTACATCTGCACAGTGACGTTTCGCTACGCGATGATGCGCGTCAGGCGAAAGCGTTTCTCGCTTCTCTGGTCGGTATTAAGCCTGTTCCGGCGCTGCGCCTTTCGCTCACGAGCGAACAACACTGGCCGGACAAAGACGGTTGGGTGAAGCTGATTCAGCAGGCCACCCACACCATTGCGCAAGAGGCGTTTGATAAAGTTGTGCTGGCGCGGGCCACCGACTTACAATTCTCCCGTCCGGTCAATGCCGCCGCGATGATGGCGTCCAGTCGTCGTTTAAATCTCAACTGCTACCACTTTTTTATGGCTTTTTCCGCCGATACCGCCTTTTTGGGATCATCGCCGGAGCGGCTCTGGCGGCGGCGTGAAACGGCGCTGCGTACCGAAGCGCTGGCCGGGACGGTGGCGAACCATCCGGATAACCATAAAGCCTGGCAGCTTGGCGAATGGTTAATGAAAGACGATAAAAACCAGCGAGAAAATATGCTGGTTGTCGAAGACATCTGCCAGCGACTGCAAAACTGCACCCACTCGCTGGATGTGCTGCCGCCGCAGGTGCTCAGACTGCGCAAGGTACAGCATTTGCGCCGCTGTATCTGGACGGCGCTTAATCAGGCGGACGACACGCTCTGCCTGCACCAGTTACAGCCTACCGCAGCGGTCGCCGGGATCCCTCGTGAACCCGCGCGTTGTTTTATAGAACAACATGAGCCGTTCGAACGTGAATGGTATGCCGGGTCGGCAGGCTATCTCTCCACGCGGCAAAGTGAGTTTTGCGTGACGTTACGTTCAGCCAAAGTGACGGCCAATGTGGTGCGATTGTATGCCGGCGCGGGAATCGTCCGCGGCTCCGATCCGGAACAGGAATGGCAGGAAATAGATAATAAAGCGGCCGGGTTACGTACCTTATTGCAGATGGATGCGTAATGAGTCACATATTCCCGACCCATATCAATAATCCATTTTTGCAGCTCTTTATACTTAGTCCCAATGATTGATACCGGACAAACTCATGTCAGTAAGTGCATTTAACCGGCGCTGGGCGGCGGTCATCCTGGAAGCCTTAACCCGTCATGGCGTCAGGCATGTTTGTATCGCCCCTGGTTCCCGTTCCACGCCGCTCACGTTGGCGGCGGCAGAGAATCCTGCTTTTATTCACCATACGCACTTTGATGAGCGTGGGCTTGGTCATCTGGCGTTAGGGCTGGCGAAAGTCAGCCAACAGCCGGTTGCCGTTATTGTCACTTCAGGTACCGCCGTGGCGAACCTCTATCCGGCGCTGATTGAGGCGGGGCTGACGGGCGAGAAGCTCATTTTACTTACCGCCGATCGCCCGCCGGAGCTGATTGACTGCGGCGCCAACCAAGCGATCCGTCAGGCGGGGATGTTTGCCTCGCACCCCTCCCAAACTCTGTCGTTGCCGCGTCCCACGCAGGATATTCCGGCGCGCTGGCTGGTGTCGACCATCGATAATGCGCTCGCCATGCTTCATGCGGGCGCGCTGCACATTAACTGTCCTTTTGCCGAACCGCTGTATGGCGATATGAATGACACCGGCCTGGTCTGGCAGCAGCGTCTCGGTGACTGGTGGCAGGATGAAAAACCCTGGCTGCGCGAAGCGCGTCGACTGGAAAGCGACAAACAGCGCGACTGGTTCTTCTGGAGACAAAAACGCGGCGTTGTCGTCGCCGGGCGTATGAGCGCGGAAGAAGGCAAAAAAGTGGCGCAGTGGGCGCAAACTCTGGGATGGCCATTAATTGGCGACGTATTGTCGCAAACCGGGCAGCCGCTGCCGTGCGCCGACCTGTGGCTCGGCAACGCCAAAGCGGTGACCGAACTGCAGCAGGCGCAGATTGTCGTCCAGCTTGGCAGTAGCCTTACCGGAAAACGCTTACTGCAATGGCAGGCAACCTGCGAGCCGGAAGAGTATTGGGTAATCGACAATATTGAAGGTCGTCTGGACCCGGCGCACCATCGTGGACGCAGACTGGTAGCGAAAATCGCCGACTGGCTGGAGATGCATCCGGCGGAAAAACGTAAACCGTGGTGTGTAGAGATCCCGCGTCTGGCGGAACTGGCGTGGCAACGGGTGGTCGCGCAGCGAGACACCTTTGGCGAAGCGCAGCTGGCGCACCGTATCCGCGACTATCTGCCGGAGCAGGGGCAATTGTTCGTGGGCAATAGTCTGGTGGTACGTCTGATCGACGCGCTGTCACAGTTGCCGGCCGGCTATCCGGTATACAGCAATCGCGGAGCGAGCGGCATTGACGGCCTGCTTTCCACGGCGGCGGGCGTGCAGCGCGCCAGCGCCAAATCGACGTTGGCTATCGTCGGCGATTTATCCGCGCTGTACGATCTTAACGCGCTGGCGTTACTACGTCAGGTATCCGCGCCGTTTGTGTTGATTGTGGTCAACAATAACGGCGGGCAGATCTTTTCCCTGCTGCCGACGCCGCAAAGCAAACGTGAGCGCTTTTATTTGATGCCGCAAAACGTCCATTTTGACCATGCGGCCGCCATGTTTAACCTGCGCTATCATCGCCCGGAAAACTGGGAAGAACTGGAATCTGCGCTGGCTGGCGCGTGGCGAACCCCGGCGACGACGGTGATCGAGCTGGTGGTAAACGATACGGACGGCGCGCAGACGTTGCAGCAACTTTTGGCTCAGGTAAGCCATCTATGATGTTGCACGCGCAGCACATGCCCGGACAGCCTGGGGCGCCCTCGCTGGTTTTCCTGCACGGTTTTTCTGGCGATTGCCGCGAATGGCAGCCGGTTGGTGAACAGTTTCACGGCTGTTCGCGGCTTTATATTGACTTACCAGGACATGGCGGATCTGCGGCTATTCCGGTCGGCGGCTTTGCCGATGTCATCAGATTGCTGCGCGCTACGTTAATTAGTTACAACATACTAAAGTTTTGGTTGGTGGGATACTCTCTTGGCGGCCGGGTGGCGATGATGGCAGCCGGCCAGGGAATACCAGGCCTGTGCGGCCTGGTGGTCGAAGGCGGTCATCCGGGGCTGCAAAATGAACAGGCGCGCGCTGAAAGACGATTGTCCGACGGGCGCTGGGCAGAGCGTTTTCGTCGTGAACCCCTGACTGAGGTTTTTCACGACTGGTATCAGCAGCCGGTGTTCGCCTCGCTGACGGCGCAGCAAAGGCAGGCGCTGACGGCGCTGCGTAGCCAGAATAACGGCGAAACGCTGGCTGCGATGCTGGAGGCGACATCGCTTGCCGCCCAGCCGGATTTACGCGAGGCGCTCAACGCGCTGGCATTTCCGTTTTATTATTTATGTGGCGAACGCGACAGCAAATTCCGCGCCCTGGCGCAGGAAGTGGCAGCGACATGCCATGTTATTCGTAACGCCGGACACAACGCGCATCGGGAAAACCCCGCTGGCGTGGTAGACAGTCTGGCTCAGATTCTGCGTCTCTGACTAAAGGACACACTATGATCTATCCTGATGAAACAATGCTTTACGCACCGGTAGAATGGCACGACTGCTCGGAGGGTTACACCGACATTCGTTATGAAAAATCCACCGACGGTATTGCAAAAATCACCATTAATCGTCCGCAGGTGCGCAATGCATTTCGTCCGTTGACCGTCAAAGAGATGATTCAGGCGCTGGCGGATGCCCGCTACGACGACAACGTGGGCGTGATTATTCTGACCGGCGAAGGCGATAAAGCATTTTGCGCGGGCGGCGACCAGAAGGTGCGCGGCGATTACGGCGGTTATCAGGATGACTCCGGCGTGCATCACCTGAACGTGCTGGATTTCCAGCGCCAGATTCGCACCTGTCCAAAACCGGTTGTCGCGATGGTCGCGGGGTATTCCATCGGCGGTGGTCATGTGCTGCACATGATGTGCGACCTGACCATCGCGGCGGAAAACGCCATCTTCGGCCAGACCGGTCCGAAAGTCGGCTCCTTTGACGGCGGCTGGGGCGCTTCGTATATGGCGCGTATCGTTGGTCAGAAGAAAGCGCGTGAAATCTGGTTCCTGTGCCGCCAGTACGATGCGCAACAGGCGCTGGACATGGGGCTGGTTAACACCGTTGTTCCGCTGGCGGATCTGGAAAAAGAGACCGTGCGCTGGTGCCGCGAAATGTTGCAAAACAGCCCGATGGCGCTGCGCTGCCTGAAAGCCGCGCTGAACGCTGACTGTGACGGTCAGGCCGGGCTGCAGGAGCTGGCCGGCAACGCTACCATGCTGTTCTACATGACCGAAGAAGGGCAGGAAGGCCGTAACGCCTTTAACCAGAAGCGTCAGCCTGACTTCAGCAAATTCAAACGGAACCCATAATGCGTAGCGCGCAGGTATACCGCTGGCAGATCCCCATGGACGCGGGGGTGGTTCTGCGCGACAGGCGGTTAAAAACTCGTGACGGGCTGTATGTTTGTCTGCGTGACGGCGAGCGTGAGGGATGGGGAGAGATCTCTCCGCTGCCGGGGTTCAGTCAGGAAACGTGGGAAGAGGCGCAGACGGCGCTACTAACATGGGTGAACGACTGGCTTCAGGGGAGCGAGGGATTACCGGAGATGCCTTCGGTCGCGTTTGGCGCAAGCTGCGCGCTGGCGGAACTGACTGGCGTCTTGCCGGAGGCGGCGGACTATCGCGCTGCGCCGTTATGCACTGGCGATCCTGACGATTTGGTGCTGCGGCTTGCCGATATGCCCGGCGAGAAAATCGCTAAGGTCAAAGTGGGTCTCTATGAAGCGGTACGCGACGGCATGGTGGTTAATTTGCTGCTGGAGGCGATCCCGGATCTGCATCTGCGTCTGGATGCGAATCGCGCCTGGACGCCGCTAAAAGCCCAACAGTTCGCAAAGTATGTTAATCCGGACTACCGCGCTCGTATCGCCTTTCTCGAAGAACCGTGTAAGACGCGGGATGATTCCCGCGCCTTTGCCCGTGAAACCGGCATCGCGATTGCCTGGGACGAAAGTCTGCGCGAAGCGGATTTCACCTTTGAAGCCGAAGAGGGCGTCAGGGCTGTGGTTATCAAACCTACGCTGACCGGATCGCTTGATAAAGTGCGTGAGCAAGTCGCTGCCGCCCATGCGTTGGGACTGACGGCGGTCATCAGCTCTTCGATCGAGTCCAGCCTCGGCCTGACGCAACTGGCGCGGATTGCCGCCTGGTTGACGCCGGGAACGCTGCCCGGACTGGATACCTTGCATCTGATGCAGGCGCAACAGGTTCGCCCCTGGCCCGGTAGCGCGTTGCCTTGTCTGAAGCGTGATGAGCTGGAACGACTGTTATGACATTCACGGACTGGCCGTGGCGCCACTGGCGTCAGGTTCGCAGTCAGGCGCCCGCTCTGCGCCTGAACGATGAAGTGCTAAGCTGGCGCGCCCTCTGTGAGCGTATTGATGCGCTGGCGGGCGGGTTTGCCGCGCAGGGCGTACGGGAGGGGGACGGTGTCCTGCTGCGCGCCGGGAATCAGCCGCGCACTCTGTTGGCATGGCTTGCGCTGATGCAGTGCGGCGCGCGGGTTCTGCCCGTCAACCCGCAGTTGCCCCAGACATTGCTGGAGGCGCTGGTGCCGAAGTTAACGCTGCGTTTTGCGCTGACACTGGAAGGCGAAAACGCGTTTTCCGGATTAACCGCGTTGCAGATACAAAAGAGCACAGCGGCGTATGCCGTGGCCTGGCAACCGCAGCGTCTGGTTTCTATGACGCTGACATCGGGTTCCACAGGATTGCCAAAAGCGGCTGTACATACGTGCCAGGCGCATCTTGCCAGCGCGCAGGGGGTGCTTTCGCTAATGCCGTTTGGCCCTCAGGATGACTGGCTGCTATCGCTGCCGCTGTTTCATGTATCCGGGCAGGGTATTATGTGGCGTTGGCTCTTCGCCGGGGCGCGCATGACGGTACGCGATAAGCAACCGCTGGAGCAGATGCTGGCAGGGTGTACTCATGCTTCGCTGGTGCCGACGCAGCTATGGCGGCTGCTGGCGAATCGGGCGGCGGTGACGCTGAAAGCCGTTTTGCTCGGCGGCGCGGTGATTCCGGTTGAACTCACCGACCAGACCAGCAAACAAGGGATTCGTTGCTGGTGCGGGTATGGGCTAACGGAGTTCGCGTCTACGGTATGCGCCAAAGAGGCCGATGGTTCGGATGATGTTGGCGCGCCGCTCCCCGGAAGAGAGATCAGGATCGTCGATAATGAAGTCTGGCTGCGCGCCGCCAGTATGGCGGAAGGTTACTGGCGTGATGGCAAACTGATCCCGCTGGTTAATGACGAGGGTTGGTTTGCCACGCGCGATCGCGGCGAGCTGAACCACGGCAGGCTAACCATCGCCGGGCGGCTGGACAACCTGTTCTTTAGCGGCGGCGAAGGCATTCAGCCGGAGGAAGTCGAACGCGTTATTAACGCGCATCCGCTGGTGCAACAAGCCTTCGTCGTGCCGGTAGAAGATAAAGAGTTTGGTCATCGTCCCGTTGCGGTTGTGGAGTATGCATCGCAGGCCGGAGACGTGAACCTCGCTGAATGGGTTCGCGATAAGCTGGCGCGTTTTCAGCAGCCGGTTCGCTGGTTGACACTGCCGTCAGAACTGAAAAACGGAGGGATTAAAATATCTCGCCGTGCGCTCCAGCAGTGGGTGTGTGAGAGCTGTAAAAATTAATGTTAGGTTAATATACAACCATTCCATCGCTATTGCCGTTTTGTTTATCCGTTGATGTGTAACGTGTTATGAACAATCAGCGTGAAACGGGGGCGCTATGGAATGGTTGGTTAAGAAATCGCATTATGTCAAAAAGAGGGCGTGCCATGTTCTGGTGCTGTGCGATAGCGGCGGTTCGCTAAAAATGATCGCCGAGGCGAATTCCATGATATTACTGAGTCCCGGCGATATCCTGTCGCCTTTACAGGATGCGCAGTATTGTATTAATCGGGAAAAACACCAGACCTTAAAAATCGTTGATGCACGCTGTTATTCCTGCGACGAATGGCAGAGGTTGACGCGCAAGCCTTCATGATCTGGCGGGCAGAAAAATCAGCATTACCCCCGCCATAATACACAATACGCCGAGCATCGCTTTTAGGCTGAAAGCGCCTTGCAAACCGGGTAACAGCATTGAGGCTACCCAGACAAGCACATAGCTGAGACTCAGTAGCGCATAGGCTTTGCTGAGCGCGAGCGTGTGTAATGTTTTATGCCAGCAGAAGACGGAAACCAGATACCCCGCCAAACCGGCGAATAGCGCCAGGGTCGCGGCATTAAATGCGCCCAGTCCGGAAATAAACGCCAGTGGATGCGCTATCGATGGCAGCCGCATCATGGCGAATCCTAAACTCAACTGGGCGAGGGAGGCAATCGCAACGCTTATCAGTCCCCACATTACGCCCATTATGCCGCACTCCCCAGAATGATAATGCCGCTGATAATCAATGCGACGCCCAACCAGTGGCGGGGCGGAACCTGTTCATGCCAGATTTTCCATGCCGCCAGCGTGACCCAGACAAAATTCAGACTCAACATCGGGTAAGCAATTCCCACCGGCAGGGTTTGTAGCACCAGCAGCCACAGCACCATCGCTGCGCCCATGCATATTAGTGCCAGGCCCAGCCACAGCATCAGGTGACGGCGGCGTCCGCCCGCCGTCAATGGCCGTGTCGCTTGCTTCTGGCAGAGCTGACCGCCAACGCTGAGCAGACTGGCAAGCACCAGAACGACGCCGATCATTTAGGCCGATACTGAATTAACACCAGACGCCCCTGATAATCAATATTGTCCGCAGGGGGAAGGGAAAGAGCGCTGATGTCTTCATCTTTGGCTATTGAAAGTACTAGCGTAATAATGCCCTCCTGACGATGCTGGTTGAGCCAGGCGTTAAAATCGTCGGCTTTAACGAATTTATCCTGCACATCAGGATAGCTAAGACCATACCTGAGTTCGCCCGCGTGTCCGTAGAGCATAATATCGTCTCGTTTCAGACTCCAGGCCAGCCCGGCGGCGACGCCCACGTTGTCGGCAAGAATATAGCGGCTTGATGCCAAAGGCGCCTGGGTCATTTCGACAAAAAACTGTGGCTGTTTGGACTCCATCACCCTGTCGGGGATGGAAAAGCCGAACAGCAGCGCCAGTCCCAGCGGACAAAACGCGGGTAATAGGTATTTTTGGCTATGACAGAGGCTATACCAGCCCACAAACGCCCAAACAGTAAAGACGCCCCAGACGCAAAACACTTTATAGGTTTCGATATGCGTCCACACCGGCGATTTCAGCGGGCCCCATGAGGAGACGACAAACGCTGCGACGATCCCGACTAACCCGAACACCAGGTTGATCCCGCCGTTGACACGTAGCGCGGCGACGCCTTCTTTTACGTTATGCAGGACGAAGCGCGCCATGAGTATCGCTATCGGTGCGAAACAGGAAAGAACATAGGTGGGCAGTTTCCCTTTCGCAATGCTGAAAAAGAGAAGCGGCATGATCGTCCATCCGAGCAAATAGAATGCGCCGTTTCGCTCGCGCCAGCCCAGTTTAAGCGCGCCAGGCAGTAACCCCAGCCACGGTAAACTTCCCGCGAGCAGTACCGGCAGATAGTACCAGAAAGGGGCTTTATGCTGGGCATCGCTCATGGCGAATCGCTGGATATGCTCCACCCAGAAAAAGTAATGCCAGAAATCGGCTTCGCGTCGCGCAATGGCGATCGCCCAGGGAAGGACAACCACAAAGCAGCTCAAGACCGCCAGCCAGCCGTATAGCAAAAAGTCCTTCCAGCGTTTCTGGACAATGACCCACGGCAGCACGCTCACTACCGGTACGGCCAGGGCGAGGAAGCCTTTAGTTAATACACCCAGACCGCAGGTTGCACCCAGTAGCAAAAACATCCCAATCTTGCCCGTTCGGGTCGTGGCCTGCATCCCCTGCCAGAAACAACACATCCCGGCCGTAAGCCAAAGCGCGATCATCGGGTCGAGTACCGCATACGTCCCGATACTGTAAACGGCAAAGAGGGAGAGAAAGATAACGGAGGCGAGCAACGCGGTACGTTTATCCCGCCATAAGCGGAATGTCAGCCACGCCACCAGCGCTGCGGCCAGTAATGTCGTTAAAATAGCACCAGCCCGCACGCCAAAATTGGTAGCGCCAAAAAGCCACTGACCCAGACTGTTTATCCAGTAACCGGCTATCGGTTTTTCAAAATAACGTAATCTCAGAAAATGCGGCACGATCCAGTCGCCAGACGCCAGCATCTCCCGACTTATTTCGGCATAGCGCGTTTCATCCGGCTGCCAGAGCAGGCGGCTATTGACAGGAATAACATAGTAGAGCGCAATAAACGCGGCGAAAGCCAGATAATAGCGTATCGATTTCATCATGAGGCGCTCGCTGCCTGTTGGCACCCCAGCCAACCTTCACGGCCAGGGATGTGTCCACGTACAATTTGCCCCAACGGCAGAGACTCAGGCGATGTCGGCAGCAGTTCGCCCAGAGGACAAAAGGTGATTCCCGCGTCACGTGCACGAACGAGCAAATCTTCAAACAGCGTCTGATAGACAATACCTTCGACTTCCGCATGGATGGTATATACCGGCGTGCCTTTGTCCTGCAACATACGGGAAATAATCCAGGTATTGAACGACTGCGCCTGAACCGCGGGGCCGATAACCTCATCCCACGTGGGTAAGGTGACCGGGATTTGCGGCGTCCCTGTCTGGCCCGGCATCAGTAGCGGACGGAATAAGGTGGTTCCACGGCAATCGCTGTTATACCGCAGGTTGAACGGTTCTTTCGCACGAACAACGCGCCCATCCGCTCGCCAGCCGGCCGCGGCTGAGCAGGTGACGGGTTTTCCGATAATGGCCTCAAGCGCCGTTATGCCGCGCGCGATATCTTCTTCAAGCTGGCGGATACTCCAGTGGCCGCTGTGAGTCTGCCACGCATGGTGATCCCAGGCATGTAGTCCCGTCTCATGGTATGTTGCCGTTTCACGAATAATCCCGGCATTGGCGTTGCCGATATTTTTTCCCGGCCAGGCAGTACCGGCCAGCAGAATATCCCAACCGTAGAGCGAAGCGGCGTTTGAACGTAGCATTTTCCATAAAAATCGCGGTTTTATCAGACGCCAAAGATGACGTCCCATATTGTCCGGCCCGACGCTGAAGAAAAAGCTGGCCTGAACGCCGTGGCGATGCAATGTCGCCAGCAGCCGGGGGACACCTTCACGCGTTCCTCGCAAGGTATCAACATCAATGCGTAAACCGACTTTCGTCATGATGCGCGTTCCGCGACATCTACGCTGCGCAGGAAGAAGTCCAGCGTTTCTTCAACCGTATCACGCATCGCAATAGACGGTTCCCAGTCCAGACAGCGCCTGGCATTGTCGATACTGGGTTTCCGGTGTGCGACATCCTGATAACCCTTGCCGTAATAACTACGGCTTTCGACGACCTGGAAACCGGCAAACGGTGGGAAATGGCAGCGCAGCGGATGCTTATCAAAACTGTCGAGCAACAGCGTCGCCAGTTCCTGAATACTGGCTTCGTTGTCAGGATTGCCGATATTAATGATTTTGCCATCGCACCGATCACCCTCATTCACAATAATGCGGAATAAGGCTTCGATCCCGTCACGAATATCGGTGAAACAGCGCTTCTGCTGACCGCCGTCGATAAGCTTGATCGGCGTCCCTTCTACCAGGTTCAGAATCAACTGCGTTATCACGCGTGAACTGCCGATACGCGCCGCGTTCAGGCTATCCAGCCGCGGCCCCATCCAGTTAAAGGGACGGAAAAGCGTGAAGCGCAATCCCTCTTTTTCGCCATAAGCCCAAATCACCCGGTCGAGAAGCTGTTTGGAAACGGAGTAAATCCAGCGTGGCTTATTCACCGGCCCGACGATCAGATTCGATTTGTCCTCGTCAAAAGAGGCGTCCGTACACATGCCGTACACTTCAGAGGTAGACGGGAAAACCACGCGTTTACGGTATTTCACGCAATAACGGATAATCCGCAGGTTTTCTTCAAAATCAAGTTCAAAGACGCGCAGCGGGTTGCGGGTGTATTCAATCGGGGTAGCAATTGCTACCAGCGGCAGTACGACATCGCATTTTTTGACATGATATTCGATCCATTCTGAGTGGATGCTGATATCTCCCTCCACGAAATGAAAGCGAGGGTGGAGCAGGAATCGGCTAATGGCGTTGCTGCCGATATCCATACCGTAGACCTCGTAATTCTCTTCATTCAGTAACCGTTCGGTCAAATGATTGCCGATAAAACCGTTGACGCCGAGGATGAGAACGCGAATGCGACGTTTACCGCTGGTCGCTGGTGGACGATTCAAACGCGCGCCCGCCACCAGACCAAGCGTCTGTGCAAGCTGCGAGCCCTGTACAGTAATACCGTCTCCGGCCTGGCCGGTAATAATCTCCAGCGCGCCATCGGCGCAGGCGACCCGCAGCGGAGAGACCGAAATTACCGAGCCGGGAAGCGTGCCCTGCGCATCCGGACAAATTCGGGAAGACCAGATAGTGAATTTTTGCGAGCCGTTATAGCTGAACGCGCCGGGCCAGGGGGCGGCTACCGCCCGCACCAGGTTATGCACCGTGGAAACCGGTTTGTGCCAGTCGATAAGGCCATCTTCCGGCCTGCGGCGACCATAATATGTAGCGTCAGACTCACGCTGAGGAACAGAAGGTATATCGCCGCATTTCATGGTGGGCAGGATGCTATTAAGCAACTGGCGCGCGGCCTGACATAGCTTATGATGCAGGGTAAGCGCAACATCGTCCTGCGCAATAGCGACGCGTTGACTGGCGACAATCTCTCCGGCGTCGGCACGTTTGACCATACGATGCAGCGTTACGCCCGTTTCGCTTTCGCCGTTAACCAGAACCCAGTTTAGCGGCGCACGGCCACGATAGGCAGGCAATAGAGAACCGTGCAGATTGAACGCGCCAGCCGGGGCGAGGTGCAGAATTTCTTCGCTTAACAGGTTGCGGTAATAGAACGAAAAAATAATATCCGGCGCAAGCTCAGCGATGCGGTCGACCCAGATAGGATGGTTTACGTTATCCGGTGCATAAACCGGAATCCCTAATTCTGCCGCCAGCCGGGAGACGGAGCCAAAAAAGGTGTTTTCCGCAGGATTGTCGGCATGAGTAAAAATCGCGGCAATCTCATACCCGGCATCCAGTACGGCCTGCACGCCCTGACATCCCATATCGTGATAGGCAAAAATAACGGCTTTCATTGGTGACTTTCCTCAGTAAACGGCGTGCTTTCCGGGTAGATAACTTGTTGAACAAAATAGCGGGGGCGGGCGCGGACATCGTTATAAATGCGACCGATGTATTCGCCCAGCAGCCCCATACCGATGAATTGCGCGCCGATGAAGGTAAACAGGACGGCAAAGAGCATAAATACGCCTTCCGCCGCCCACTGCGGTCCCAGCGCCAGGCGAAGTACAATAAGCAATACCGACAGGCTAAACCCGCCGATGGCGATAACGCTGCCCAGCAGACTCAACAGGCGCAGCGGCGTCGTCGTCAGGCAGGTCACCAGGTCATACATCAGGTTAATGAGACGCATAAAACTGTATTTAGAGTCGCCAAATTCACGTTCAGCGTGATGCACCGGGATCTCGGTAGCCCGACGAGCGAAAATGTTGGCCAGAATAGGGATAAAGGTGCTGCGTTCATGGCAGCGCAACATAGTATCGATAATAGGGCGGCGATAGGCGCGTAACATGCAGCCGTAATCGCCCATCGCTTTGCCCGTTGTGCGCTGGATCAGCAGATTAATGATTTTTGACGCCGATTTGCGAAACAGGCTGTCCTGTCGGTTCTGGCGCACGGTGCCTACCACATCGAACCCTTCATCGGCTTTCGCCACCAGACGTGGGATCTCTTCCGGCGGGTTTTGCAGATCGGCATCCAGCGTAATGATAAGATCGCCGCTTACATGGCTAAACCCCGCCATAATTGCTGCATGTTGACCGTAGTTACGGTTGAGTAAAATAGAGATGATATGGCTATCGGCCTCCTGGGACGCCTTAACCATCAGCTCCGCCGAGCTATCGCTGCTACCATCATCTATCAATAAAATCTCCCACGCTTTGCCCAGACTCTCGCAGGCGGTGGTGGTGCGTCTTATCAATTCCGGCAGGCTTTCCTGTTCGTTATAGACAGGAATAACCACCGAGACTTTTTTTATGGGGGCGGCGTCAAACATGCTTATTGTCCTGCTATCTGATGAAGGGCGGTAATGACCCGATCAAAGTCACTCTCGGTCATGTCCGGGAAGAGCGGCAGTGAGCAGATCCGCTCGCTGTTCCACTCGGTGTCAGGCAGCGTGAGCGTTGGGAAACGTTCGCGATAATATTTTTGCGTATGCGCGGCGCGGAAATGCAGCCCTGTGCCGATGCCTTTCGTTTTCAGCGATGCCATCAGAGCATCCCGGGTAATACCGCAGCGGGCTTCATCGACCCGGATAATGAATAAATGCCAGGCGTGAATATGTTCCCACGACGGAAGGCTCAGAGGCTGAAAAGGCAGGTCTGCCATTGCCTGGTGGTACTGCGCTGCGATGGCGGCGCGGCGAGCGTTAAGCGCATCCAGTTTCTGTAACTGAGCAAGCGCGATAGCGGCGTTGAGATCAGGCAAATTATATTTGTAGCCCGGCGCCAGGACTTCCGCTTGTGGCGCGCGTCCCCCGCTCTGTCGATCCCAGGCATCAACGCCAAGCCCGTGAAACTTGAGACTGCGCAGTTTATCGGCGAATTGCGGGTTATCCGTGACGACGATACCGCCTTCAGCGCAGGTAATGTTCTTAATGGCGTGGAAGGAGAAAATCGCGGTGCCCCTGGCGCCAATGTGGCGACCTTTGTAGCTGGTTCCTGTCGCGTGCGCCGCGTCTTCAATCACTGGAATGCCATAACGCTCGCCAAGAGCGTAAATAGCGTCCAGATCGGCGGGCGCGCCAGCGTAGTGGACGGGGATAATTGCTTTGGTTTGTGGCGTAATCGCGGCTTCGATATGTTCAGGCGTGACCATCAGCGTATCGCGATCGACATCGACCATGACGGGGTTCGCGCCGAGTAAAACGATCATATTTAGCGTAGAAACCCACGTCATTGACGGTGTAATGACCTCGTCGCCTTCACCAATGCCCAGCGCCATCAACGCGATGTGCATACCGGCAGTGGCTGAACTGACGGCAACGGCATATTGATTGCCTGTTAGCCGACAAAACGCCGCTTCCAGTTCCTGATTTTTCGGGCCAGTTGTTATCCAACCTGAGTCCAGTACGGTCTTAACGGCAGCGAGCTCTTCCGCGCCCATCGCCGGACGGGAGAAAGGCAAAAAGTCCGACATCATTTTTCCTTCAGCCATTGAAAGCCGCTTTTCAAATATTTCGGCAATAGAAAAGGGCTTATTTTTTAACGCATTTAGCTGAACCCTACTGGATGAATATTAAATTAACATTAAGAAATTAAGGTGAAGTAAAAAGATAATTTTTAACGGAATTATGCTTTGCTTTCGCCGAAAGTTTAAGGCATTTTATGCATGCCCAAAAGCTGTTTTTATGTTTCTGGCCTGGTCTTCCGTTGCGGAATTTCATTTTAATCGTATTGCTATTAAGTTAGCTGCACTGTCTGCCTGAGAGGTTAATGTGCTGGCATTTACCCTACGCTTTATTAAAAACAAACGCTATCTCGCGACTCTGGCGGGGGCGTTGGTTATTATCGCCGGGTTGACCTCACAACATGCCTGGAGTGGTAACGGTCTACCGCAGATTAACGGTAAAGCGCTGGCGGCGCTGGCGAAGCAGCATCCGGTAGTCGTGTTATTCCGCCATGCCGAGCGGTGCGATCGTTCCGATAATACCTGCCTGTCAGACAGTACGGGGATTACGGTCAACGGTGCGCAAGATGCCAGAGCGCTGGGTAAAGCCTTCAGTGCCGATATACAAAATTACAATCTCTATTCCAGTAATACGGTGCGCACCATCCAGTCGGCAACCTGGTTTTCTGCGGGCAGGTCGCTTACGGTGGATAAAAAAATGATGGATTGCGGCAGCGGTATTTATGCTTCAATCAATACGTTACTGAAAAAGTCGCAGAATAAAAATATAGTCATTTTTACCCATAATCATTGTTTGACGTATATTGCAAAAAATAAGCGCGGCGTAAAGTTTGATCCGGACTATCTTAATGCGCTCGTTATGCATGCGGAAAACGGAAAACTCTTTTTAGATGGTGAATTTGTTCCCGGCTAGCCGCATGTTAAAAGCGTAAAGACAGCCTGAAGCGGCTGTCGTTATTATAATAACCCTTTCAATGCTAATGTGTGGCGTGTCGCTACATTCAAATCATACAGCGCCAGTTCTTCTGGCTTGACCCAGGCGTAGTCCTGAAATTCGTCGTTAATACATATATCGCGATTAGCGGAAACACAGTCGAAGATGAGATAAATCATATAAATCTCTTCTTGTCTGCCATCAGCGTAGGTTTTAACACGGATATCGTCGCGGAAGGTCCATGGCGTAATATCGTTCAGAATCAGTTGTTCGCCGAGTTCTTCCCGAACCTCCCGACGCAGCGCCTCTTCAATGCGTTCGCCCGGCTCGACCCCGCCGCCCGACAGCGCCCACTGACCGGGAAAGACGCCGCGGTTGTCGGCCATTTTGCACAGCAGATAACAGCCATCATTTTGAATTAATGGGCAAACTATAGTTCGTTGACGCATAAGTCGCTTCCTTAAACCACCAGGTCATCAGCTTAACAAATCGTTCTGCGAAATTCTTTGTGAAAAATGGAAGCGATAACGCAGACTGCGTTTTTTGTTAATCCTGTTGATGCAGGCGTCGCCATGTGATGGCGCAATGATGCGGCATGGCGAAAGTAGTATTTCGTTACAATATGTTTTTGGAATGGTTTTTTAGTGCATTGATTCCTCAGCGTCTGGCAGTACAATTCTGCCGTTTTGGGGAGTTTTTCTTTATGTGCTTGCTGGAAAGGGTAAAAATGAAAAAAAGCATATTATTAGGTTTTGCCGGAATGCTGTTCGTTTCTGCATCGGCGCAGGCCATCAGTATTAGCGGCCAGGCGGGCGAAGATTACACCAACATTGGCGTGGGTTTTGGTACGGAATCGACGGGGCTGGCGCTAAGCGGCAACTGGATGCACAACGATGATGATGGCGACGCTGCGGGCGTGGGTCTGGGGCTAAACATTCCGGTGGGACCGCTGCTGGCGACGGTCGGCGGTAAAGGTATTTATACCAATCCGAAAGACAGCGATGAAGGCTATGCGGCGGCTGTCGGCGGTGGGCTACAATGGAAAATCGGCAACAGCTTCCGTCTGTTCGGCGAGTATTATTATTCACCAGATTCGCTGTCCAGCGGTATCGACAGTTATGAAGAAGCGAATGCAGGCGCGCGTTTCACCATTATGCGCCCGCTGAGCATTGAAGCCGGTTATCGTTACCTGAACCTGGCGGGTAAAGACGGCAACCGCGATAATGCGATTGCTGACGGCCCTTATGTTGGCGTAAACGCCAGCTTTTGATGCTAACGGCGCGGCAATCGTCGCGCCATATTCCTCCTGTTCCCGTCATTCTTCTTTCCACGTCATATTCGTCTTTGCGTTATAGTGTTTTCATCATAAGAGCAGGAGAACACAATGCTAAATGTGGAAATGCTATCCACCGGGGATGAGGTGTTGCACGGACAAATCGTTGACACCAATGCCGCCTGGCTGGCTGATTTTTTCTTTCATCAGGGCGTTCCGTTATCACGGCGAAATACGGTAGGCGATAATCTGGACAGTCTGGTCGCTATCTTGCGTGAACGCAGTCAACATGCTGATGTTTTGATTGTTAATGGCGGGTTAGGGCCGACCAGCGATGATTTAAGCGCGCTCGCCGCGGCAACGGCAAAAGGCGAAGGATTAGTACTGCACCAGGCGTGGCTGACCGAAATGGAACGTTACTTTCAGCAGCGTGGTCGCGTGATGGCGTCGAGCAACCGTAAACAGGCGGAACTGCCTGCCAGCGCGGAGTTTATTAATAATCCGGTCGGCACTGCCTGTGGATTTGCGCTACAGCTCAACCGCTGCCTGATGTTTTTCACCCCCGGCGTACCGTCGGAATTTAAGGTTATGGTGGAGAAGGAAATCTTACCGCGGTTACGCGCGCGTTTTTCGCTGCCGGAGCCGCCGCTTTGCCTGCGGTTAACGACTTTTGGACGTTCAGAAAGTGACCTCGCGCAGCGTCTCGATTCACTGCCGTTGCCGCCCGGCGTGACGATGGGGTATCGCTCATCAATGCCGATCATTGAACTGAAATTGACCGGCCCGGCGACGCAACGGGAGGCGATGCTGGCGTTATGGCCAGAGGTCAAACGGGTCGCCGGACAGAACCTGATTTTTGAAGGTACGGAAAATCTGCCGGCGCAAATAGCCCGCCGCCTGCAGGAAAGGCAGTTGAGTCTGACGTTGAGCGAGCAATACACCAGCGGCTTACTGGCGCTACAGCTTTCCCGCGCCGGGGCGCCTGTTCTTGCCAGCGAAGTCGTTCCTTCTCAGGAAGAGACGCTGGCGCAAACGGCGCACTGGACGACAGAACGGCGCAGCAATCATTATGCCGGTCTGGCGCTGGCCGTGTCGGGGCTGGAAAACGAACATCTTAATTTCGCGCTGGCGACGCCGGATGGCACGTATGCCTTACGCGTGCGTTTTAGCGCCAATCGGTATAGTCTGGCAATACGTCAGGAGGTCTGCGCGATGATGGCGCTAAATATGCTGCGCCGTTGGCTTAATGGCGAGGACATTACCAGCGAGCATGGCTGGATAGATGTGGTTGAATCATTGACATCATAATCCCTTTCTCTTATCTGCGATGGGAACGACATCGTGAGCCGGATAAGGCCGCTATGCCATTATCCGGCAATATTATCTGCTTTTTTGTCCAGCCAATTGTACTGAATACAAAGTAATACGTGCGTTAATTCACATTTATATGGTTAACCCTTCCACTCCGTTGGAAGGCGGATAAGCTTTGACGCGCTTCACAATTTTTTCCCTGCTGACCTTTCACACTGATTCCAGTGTCTCAGACTGGAGTCCAATATGTTGGAATCAAGTAAAGTCCCGGCTCTTACTCGCGCAATCGACATCCTCAATTTGATCGCGCGTATTGGCCCATGCAGCGCGGCAATCATTATTGAAACGCTGCGTATTCCAAAAAGCACCGCGTACCTGCTGTTGAATGAATTAAAACGTCAGCGATTTATTAGCCTCGATCATCAGGAGAACTACTGCCTGTGGACTAAGCTCGTTGAATTGTCGGGTCATGCGCTCAGCAAGATGGATCTGCGGGAGCTGGCGCGTCCTCGTCTAACACAACTGATGGATGAAACCGGGCTGCTGTGTCACTTGGGGATCATCGACCACGAAAATGCGTATTACATACTGAAAGTGGAATCCTCATCCACTATCAGCGTGCGCTCGCATGAGGGGAAAAGCCTCTCTCTTTATCGTTCCGGCATCGGCAAATGCCTGCTGGCATGGCAGCCGGCCGCCGTACGCAAAGCCATTATTGAAAAAATGGTATGGGAGCGAGCCACGCTGACCACCATCACCGAGCCGCAACAATTGAATGATGAGCTGGAACGCATTCGCCAGCGTGGATGGAGCTTTGATAACGGGGAGGATTATCCGGATGTCCGCTGCGTTGCCGCACCGGTATTTAATGCCAGAAACGAACTGACCGCGGCAATTTCAGTGGTCGGCACGCGCCTGCAAATCAACGAAGAGAATCTTGATTATTTGGCCGGTAAAGCTATTGCCTGTGCCAAAGATATTTCACGCCTGTTGGGATGGAAAAGTCCCTTCGACTCACTCGCATCTTAAAATGGAGAATATTATGACTCTTCCTAAAATTAAACACGTTCGAGCCTGGTTTATTGGGGGCGCTACCGCAGAGAAAGGGGCTGGCGGCGGGGATTATCACGACCAGGGAGGAAATCACTGGATTGATGACCATATCGCCACTCCCATGAGCAAATATCGCGACTATGAGCAGTCTCGTCAGTCTTTTGGGATCAACGTGTTAGGGACGCTGATTGTCGAAGTAGAGGCGGAAAATGGGCAGACGGGGTTCGCCGTTTCGACAGCAGGGGAGATGGGCTGTTTTATCGTAGAAAAACATCTTAACCGGTTTATTGAAGGCAAATGCGTAAGCGATATCAAACTTATTCACGATCAGATGCTCGGCGCGACCATGTACTACTCCGGTTCCGGCGGTCTGGTGATGAACACGATTTCCTGTGTGGATCTGGCGCTGTGGGATCTGTTTGGCAAGGTGGTTGGGCTGCCGGTTTATAAATTGCTGGGCGGAGCGGTGCGCGATGAAATTCAGTTTTACGCCACCGGCGCACGCCCGGATCTGGCTAAAGAAATGGGCTTTATCGGCGGTAAAATGCCGACTCACTGGGGACCGCACGATGGTGATGCGGGGATCCGTAAAGATGCCGCGATGGTGGCGGATATGCGTGAAAAGTGCGGGCCGGATTTCTGGCTGATGCTCGACTGCTGGATGAGTCAGGATGTGAACTATGCGACTAAACTGGCTCACGCCTGTGCGCCATTTAATCTCAAATGGATTGAAGAGTGTCTGCCGCCGCAGCAGTATGAAGGCTATCGCGAATTAAAACGCAACGCGCCTGCAGGGATGATGGTTACCAGCGGCGAACACCATGGTACGCTGCAATCCTTCCGCACTCTGGCAGAAACCGGCATTGATATTATGCAGCCGGATGTTGGCTGGTGCGGCGGATTAACCACGCTGGTTGAGATCGCCGCGCTTGCCAAATCGCGCGGGCAACTGGTGGTGCCGCACGGTTCGTCTGTCTATTCGCACCATGCAGTTATTACTTTCACTAATACCCCTTTCAGCGAGTTCCTGATGACCAGCCCGGACTGCTCCACCCTGCGTCCGCAATTTGACCCGATTCTCCTGGATGAGCCGGTGCCGGTGAATGGACGCATCCATAAATCAGTGCTGGATAAGCCGGGCTTCGGCGTCGAGCTTAACCGTGACTGTCACTTGAAACGCCCTTATAGCCACTAATAACTCGTGCGTTGCCTTTGTACGGCAACGCCCTCATCCTGTTGAGGATATTGCTATGAGCATCACTTTACTTGACGGCGTAGTGAAGAAAAACCGCGCACGTTTAATTCCTTTTATGTTGGCACTGTATGTACTGGCGTTTCTGGATCGTTCAAATATTGGTTTTGCCAAAGAGACCTATCAGATAGATACCGGGCTAAGTAATGAAGCCTACGCGCTAGGGGCCGGTATTTTCTTTGTGGTTTACGCTTTCCTTGGCGTACCGGCTAACCTGCTGATGCGCAAATTTGGCGCAAGAACCTGGATCGGCACGACTACCCTGCTGTGGGGCTTTCTCTCTGCTGCGATGGCCTGGGCGGATAGTGAAGCAAAATTCCTGATAATCCGCACGCTATTGGGCGCGGCGGAGGCTGGATTTTTCCCCGGCATGATCTATCTCACTTCACAATGGTTCCCGCAGAGTAACCGTGCCAGCATTATGGGGCTATTTTATATGGGCGCGCCGCTGGCGTTAACGTTGGGTTCGCCGCTCTCCGGCGCTCTGCTGGAGATGCATGGTTTTATGGGGCACCCGGGATGGTTCTGGATGTTCGTTATCGAAGGCCTACTGGCGATTGGCGCAGGGATATTCACCTTTTTCTGGCTTGATGACACTCCGCAGCAGGCGCGTTTTCTTAGCCTGGAAGAAAAGAACGCGCTTATCAGGCAACTGGCGAGCGAAGAAGAGAAAAAGGTCACGTCAAGGCTTGCGGATGCGCTGCGTAATGGACGCGTCTGGCAACTGGCTATTATTTATCTGACGATTCAGGTGGCGGTATACGGACTCATCTTTTTCCTGCCGACCCAGGTTGCCGCGCTATTGGGCACTAAAGTGGGCTTTACCGCTTCGGTGGTAACAGCGGTTCCCTGGGTGGCGGCTTTGCTTGGCACATGGCTTATTCCTCGCTACTCCGACCGTACCGGCGATCGCCGTAACGTTGCGGCAGTGACGTTACTGGCTGCGGGTATTGGCATTGGCCTGTCAGGTCTGGTTTCTCCGGTGCTCGCTATTCTGGCGCTCTGTGTTGCAGCAGTAGGATTTATTGCCGTTCAGCCCGTATTCTGGACCATGCCGACGCAGCTACTTTCCGGTACGGCTCTGGCGGCAGGAATTGGTTTCGTTAATCTGTTTGGCGCTGTGGGCGGTTTTATTGCCCCAATTCTGCGCGTAAAAGCGGAAACGTTGTTTGCCAGCGATGCGGCGGGCCTGCTGACGCTGGCCGGAGTCGCCATCATTGGCTCATTAATTATCTTCACGCTGAGCGTTAATCGTCCGGTGGCGCAATCCGGCGCTGCGCATCATTAATCTTATCTACGTTGTAAGGATCGCTATGAACGCATTGTTATCAAATCCTTTTAAAGAAGGATTACGTAAAGGGGATACGCAAATTGGTTTGTGGCTCAGTTCAACCACCTCTTATATGGCGGAGATTGCGGCGACGTCGGGTTATGACTGGTTGTTAATAGATGGCGAGCACGCGCCTAATACGGTGCAGGACTTGTATCATCAGTTACAGGCCATCGCCCCATACGTCAGCCAGCCGGTGATTCGCCCGATCGAGGGAAGTAAAGCGCTCATTAAACAGGTACTGGACATCGGGGCGCAAACGCTACTGATCCCGATGGTTGACACCGCAGAACAGGCGCGCCAGGTCGTTTCCGCTACCCGATACCCGCCGTTGGGGCAACGAGGCGTTGGCGCGAGCGTGGCGCGTGCGGCGCGCTGGGGGAGAATCGACAACTATATGGCACAGGCCAATGAGTCGCTCTGCCTGTTGGTGCAGGTTGAAAGCAAAATGGCGCTGGAAAACCTTGACGCGATTCTGGAGGTTGAAGGCATTGATGGCGTCTTTATCGGTCCGGCAGATCTCTCTGCTTCATTGGGTTACCCCGATAATGCCGGACACCCGGAAGTGCAGCGGATCATTGAAGCGTGTATTTATCGTATTCGCGCCGCCGGAAAAGCGGCGGGTTTTTTGGCGGTCGATCCGGCAATGGCGCAGAAATGTCTGGCGTGGGGCGCGAATTTTGTCGCGGTCGGGGTAGATACGATGCTCTACACCGAGGCGCTGGACAGCAGGTTGGCGATGTTTAAATCTGTTCAGTCAGTAAGCACGGCAAAACGTAGTTATTGAGAAAAATGCCGGATGGCACGTATGCCTTACGCGTGCGTTTTAGCGCCAATCGGTATAGTCTGGCAATACGTCAGGAGGTCTGCGCGATGATGGCGCTAAATATGCTGCGCCGCTGGCTTAATGGCGAGGACATTATCAGCGAGCATGGCTGGATAGACGTGGTTGAATCATTGACGGCATAGAACTTTTAGTGGGAAGGTCTGGCCTTCCCACCCTTATATACTTATAAATTCTTCGCAGAGCATCATTTCAGGATAAGAGCCTAATGGGATAGGCTCTAAGTACTCACCATTACTGGAGACTGTATTCATATATTTGTCGCCGGGTTTGGGTGTTAAATAGTGTTTGTTCCTCTATTGAAAGCGTTAAGAACTTTTCCGCAAAATCTCGTAGTGTGGTAGCAGGATCGTCTTGTCCGGCATTCGATAAGAGTTGAATTGTATGGTAACAAAATAGACCACAGCCGTTGGGTACATTATTTTGTAAATTCATTTCAATAAAATCAATATCTTCTTTTTCTGATATGCCTGCAATTGTTGCTGCTTCTATAATCTCTTGCTTAGTATTTTCATTTAAATCATGATAAGTATTAAATATAAGGCATTTTATTTTTTCTGCAAGTTTATAGAATAAACAGATAAGCCAGTGATCTCCTGTATTTATCAGAAAGACTTCATTTTCAGATAATCCTGATTGAGCCATCTTTTCAAGTAGCTGAGTGCGTAATATATTTTCTTTGGTGGTAGGATGAATAAGCCCAATAGGATAGTTTACCGAGAGAAAAGGTGATTCTTGAACCAGGCCTTGCGTTGCAGCTGCCAGCTCATCTGACGACAACATTCGCGCACTACACCAAAGATTTTCAACTCCTACCTGTTCTTGATCTGTCTGAGCGAACTGGTCGCCCATAATTTTATGTGCTATTCCTATTTTTTTAGAAAGGTCGGTTGTCGCGGAACCGGCCATATAAAGTAATCTGGAAGGGGCATGTAGCTTTTTCCACTCAGTGTTATTTTTTGTTATATCGTTATTGGCGATTTGATGTAATACAAGGCAAGCCTGATTGATTTTTTTGTCTATATCTGGTGATCCCGACCTTTTTCCGCTAAAGAGATCAAAAAGAAATTTCTCAAGTCTATGTCCCAGGTCATCGTTGCGTAACGCAAGATTGCATAACAGATCAATACAATTCTGATCACCGTTCTCTACGGCGCTAAACAACAACGCAAGCGTCTCATCGCTCACCTCTTCTGCATATAAGCTGTGAAATTGCGGTATGCTCAATCGGTAAAGTGAATTTACACATATATTCATTTTGCTCTGTTTCCTGGTAGGTGAAAGTAGCGAATATGATGTAATTTATAATTATTTGTAAAAATATTATTGTTAGTGGGGGATATATTAAATCAGGCATAGACCTGATTTTATTATTATTCACATAACACTCAATTATTATTGGAGATATTCAGTTATCCCCCTCTTTAAAGGAGGCTGGTAACGCGTCGATACAAGAGATATTGCTCTATAAACAGTAACGTCGTTATCTGTCATGCCACCGTGGGTTAGCGGTCATGGTTAACCAAATAGGGCAGGTTATTGCAAAGAGACATCCGCGTTTATACCCAAAATAATCCGTAGCCAACACATAAGCAACTTGAAGTATGAAGGGTATATGTCTGATGGAAAATCGGTCCCGGTTAGTAGGGTAATGGCGCCGGAGGGGCTCCGGCGCTTTTTACTTAGCCGAGCGCCTGGGCGAGTAGCGTAATGGGGTGTTCGCAGCGCTTGCTTGTAGACATCTCAATTTGCCACTTACAGGTTTCACAATCGGTGACGACAATGTCGGCGCCGCTCTCTTCAATCTGGCGGAACAGCGGCGCGCCGATGGACTGTGATGTCGGATAGTTTTCCTTTTTAAATCCATACGTACCGGCAATGCCGCAGCACTGTGAATCAAGTACCGTCAATTCAAGCCCCGGAATTTGCCGCAATAATTCAAGCGTGTAAAGCGTCCAGCCCATTTTTTCCATATGACACGGCGTATGGTAGACCACTTTCAGCGGCAAAGGATTAAGCGGCAGCGTTTTCCCGGCATCCAGTTTGCGCCATAGCCAGCGGGTGGCCAGCTCGATATGTTCGCGCAGCCCGGCGTTGTCCACGTCCAGCACTTCAGGATATTCATCGCGCAACGCAAACGTACAGGTGGATGACGTGGCGATGACCGGAATACCTTTGACGGCAATCGCCTCGCGTAGCGACTCCACATTGCTGATAGCCTGTTTGCGAGCTTTATCCGTAAAACCGTTAGCGATCAGCGGTACGCCGCAACACTTCTCTTTACTCAGTAACTGTACGCCAGTACCCATTGCGTTCAGCACCTTAATCAGATCTTTTCCGAGCTGCGGATGGTTGTAATTCACAAAACAGCCATGGAAAAAGGCGACCTGATCTTTGTATTTAGCCTGCTGCGCCGCCACGCTACGATACCAGCGGCGGAAGGTGCCGAAAGAGTATTTTGGTAAGGTGCGGCGATGATCGATTTTGAGCGCATAATCAAGCAACTGGCGCACTGGCTTTAATGCGGTGGCGGTATTGACCACCGGCGCGAACGGCGTTGAAACGCTGCCCATCAGATCGGTATGGCTGAGAATAAAGTTACGCAATGACGGGCGCGTCGTATCGTATTTCGCGCGGGCGCGCTGGATGATATCGCCAATCTTCACGTCCGATGGACAGGCGACCTCACACCGTTTGCAGTTAATGCAATATTTCAGCGCCTCATCATACAGTGCGCCGTCTTTCAGACGCAGGCGTTCGCCATCCGGTCCGGCCTGTTTAGGGCCAGGGTAGCCAGGATTAACGCGGCTGACCGGGCACGCGGTGGTGCACACCGTACATTTAATACAACTTTCAAAACGTGTGTCGCTCATTGCTGTTCTCCTGCACGCTCAGCGATATGGTGCGCGGCCTGGAGGGCGCTGACTGCGCAGACGCCGCCGCCGCATCCCTCAGCTATAGGATCGAATCCCGCCAGCACAGAACCTATTGCATACAGATTTTCTACCGTGTTGCCCGCAAGGGAGGGGCGGAAAGCGTCATCCGTCACGACGCCAAACTGCTGCCAGGGCTGTGGGTCGAAGAAATGTTGTTGATACCATTCGGCGCGGGTGGCCGTTTGCTGTACGTCGAGCCCTAAAATAGGTTCGCGGATCCCTTCGCGCTCGGCAACCAGACCGCTACTAAAGAAGCTACCGCTGGCAAGTACGGCAAAACGCGGGCGCAGTGGGATATCGGCATGGTTGCGGGTCCATATTTCGCTCACGGTACCGCGACGGCAGGTGACTTTCTTCACTTCATCGCCCGGCATCCAGATGCCGCCCTGACGGACAAACTGGCGCTGGAGTTGATTGTGCAGACGAATACCGAGCACCGATGGCGGCAGCGTCGGCAGCAGCGTGAGCGCGCAGGGCAGACGTTCGTTAAGCCAGCGCCACAGCGTATCGTTCGCCAGCCCGAAACAGGCGGGCATGATGATCATGTCGCAGTTTGTCGCTATTGGCGACAGCGCGTCGTACAGCAGTGGCCATTTTTCTTCGTTATCAAGTAGACGCGCAATATTGACCGCGCGAAATTCCGTCGGGTTATCACGCAGTACGTCCAGTTCCGGAAGGTCGATTTCTGCGGTTTCCACGTTGAGGTCGCGTTGGCGCAGCGACGCTGCCGCAAGGTGCGCCTGGAAATCCAGTAATCCGCTAACGCCGACGACGCAAATTCGCTGTGCGGATAACGGCCAGACCGGTACTTCCGGCGAGCTAAGCCAGGTTGAACGCAATGTGCCAAGCGGCGTGACACGCTGGTGCGCCTGCTGTACGTCGCCGTATAACTGCGCGCCGCTGGCGTTAAGTAGCGTTTGCGCCTGTTGCGCCAGCGTAAGGACTTTTTGCGCGCCTAAACGCGAATAAGGATGTTCAGGTGCCTGGCGGCGCAGCGCATCAAGCCCGGCGGTAATGTCGGTCACCGGTTGGCCGTCGGGCAGGGCGCTGAGCAGATCCAGCGAGCCGGAGGAAAAATGCAGCGCGCTTTGTCCGCGGGTGACGATGGCGCAGCGTAATCCATGCTGCTGGAGTTGCAGTCCGCACAGCAAACCGGCGAGACCGCCGCCCATAATAACCGTATCAAATTTCATCCTGGTGCTCCTTCTCCAGACCGCATAATCCCTGATAAACCCAGCGCGTGAATTCGCTTTCGCGCAGCGCGTCTCCCCAGGCGACAGGTTGTACGCCTTTCCAGCGCTCATTCAGAAATTCAGAGAGTTGCGTAATAGATTGCGCCGCGGTCGTCACATTAAAACGCTGCAATAGCCCGGCCGCGCGGCAGGCGCATAGCTCGCCCTGGCAAGTGCCCATCCCTACGCGGGTGCGACGGCGCAGATCCAGCAGGCTATTCACGGTTAGGTTTTCGACGGCATACTGCACTTCCCCCGCCGTGACGGCCTCGCATTCACAGACCAGGCTACGGTGTTGGCGGCCTTCGCTCAGCCACCCCGGCGTGCGATCGCCATGCCGATAAACCGCCGATCCGCGTAGCGGCGCGGGAAGCGAGATAATGCGTTTCAGCGTATGTTCCGTAGACTCTTTTGAGCCAGGCAACGGCGTATCCGCCGTGATGCAGGGGCGAGTATTGCCCAACTTGCGGCATACGGCGTCGGTCGCCCATTCCGCCATCAGGCGGTAAGTCATTAGCTTCCCGCCGGTAATGGTAATGAAGCCATCAAGCCCGTCGCGTTCGGCGTGGTCGAACAACACAATACCGCGGCTGACGTTACGACCGCTGGGATCGTCATCGCTGGCCACCAGCGGGCGGACGCCGGAATACGCGCGCAGAATACGCGTCTTCGCCATGACAGGGGCCAGTTTTTCCCCTTCACGCAGCAGGATATCGACTTCATCTGCGGTGACGCGGTTGCTGTCTATCTCATTGTAATCAATATGGGTAGAGGTGGTGCCGATCAGTGAAATCGTATCACCAGGTACCAGAATGTCGGCATCCGATGGTTTCCGGCAGCGGTTAATGACATGCTGGTTGATCCGATGGTCCATGATCAACAGCGAGCCTTTCGCCGGGAACATGCGAATACTCAGGTCGGCGTATTCGGCGATCCGTTGCCCCCAGATGCCTGCCGCATTGACCACCACCGGCGCGTGAAGCGTCTGGGTTTCGCCAGTGAGATGGTTGCGCACATGGACGCCGCAGACCGTTGCGCCTTCACGAATGAGCCCGGTCACTTCATGCGCCGTTAACACGATTGCGCCATGTTCTCTGGCATCCAGCATATTGGCGGCGGTAAGGCGGAAGGGGTCCACGGTGCCATCCGGCACTTTTACCGCACCGATGAGCGCAGGGTTAACGGAGGGTTCGATGATGCGAGCCTGCTGCGGATCGATGGCTTCAGCGCGAATGCCTGCCGCTTCACAGGCGCGAATAAAGGTGGCCTGAAACGCAAGATCATCTTCCGGCAACGTAATAAACAGACCATCCGTCGGTTCGACGCAATGGCGGGCGATCCGTTTTAAAATCTGGTTTTCACTAATGCACTCGCGCGCGGATTCCGCGTCGGTAACCGCATAACGAGCGCCGCTGTGCAGCAGTCCGTGGTTACGCCCGGTCGCGCCGGTCGCTATATCATGCCGTTCCACCAGAATGACACGTAAACCGCGCAGCGCGCAGTCGCGGGCGATCCCTGCGCCTGTTGCTCCACCGCCAATGATAATCACGTCACTTGCTTGCGAGTCGCGAGTTTTCATTGTTTTTCCTCACAGTTCGTTTTTTATCATTTAGCCATACAAATCATATGGAATGTTTGATTTCGCGCATAATCGCTCACTATTCGAAAATGAAACGTGATTTCGTGCGCCTTTCTGAACATTGGTCATAAAACTGTAACAATATGTGCTGTAATTCACATTAACGTGACGTATCTTTACTTAACATCGCGGCCACACTGGGAGCAGCGGGGTTGTGTGAACAAACTGCGGTGTTTACCTCTAAATAAAATACGGGCCACGGAGGCTACAATATGTTGAGTATTTTTAAACCAGCGCCGCATAAAGCGCGCTTGCCAGCGGCGGAGATTGATCCGACCTATCGCCGATTACGCTGGCAGATTTTCCTGGGGATATTCTTTGGCTATGCCGCGTATTATCTGGTGCGCAAGAACTTTGCCCTCGCGATGCCCTACCTGGTAGAACAGGGTTTTTCACGCGGCGATCTGGGCTTTGCGCTGTCCGGGATTTCCATCGCTTATGGTTTTTCGAAATTTATAATGGGTTCGGTGTCCGATCGCTCGAATCCGCGCGTTTTCCTGCCGGCAGGGTTGATTCTGGCCGCAGCAGTCATGTTGTTTATGGGCTTTGTACCGTGGGCGACATCCAGCATCGCCGTGATGTTTGTACTGTTGTTCCTTTGCGGCTGGTTCCAGGGGATGGGGTGGCCGCCGTGCGGACGTACGATGGTTCACTGGTGGTCGCAGAAAGAGCGCGGCGGCATTGTGTCGGTCTGGAACTGTGCGCATAACGTCGGCGGCGGGATCCCGCCACTGCTGTTCCTGCTGGGGATGGCGTGGTTTAACGACTGGAAAGCGGCGCTCTATATGCCAGCCTTTGGCGCGATTGTGGTGGCGCTGTTCGCTTTCGCAATGATGCGCGATACGCCGCAATCCTGCGGTCTGCCGCCTATCGAAGAGTATAAAAACGACTATCCGGACGACTACAACGAAAAAGCGGAAGAAGAGCTGACTGCGAAGCAGATCTTCATGCAGTACGTACTGCCGAACAAATTACTGTGGTATATCGCTATCGCCAACGTGTTCGTCTACCTGCTGCGCTACGGTATCCTCGACTGGTCGCCGACCTACCTGAAAGAAGTGAAGCATTTCGCACTGGATAAATCCTCCTGGGCCTACTTCCTGTATGAATACGCGGGTATTCCGGGCACGCTGCTGTGTGGCTGGATGTCGGATAAAGTCTTCCGCGGCAACCGTGGCGCGACCGGCGTGTTCTTTATGACCCTGGTGACTATCGCGACCATCGTTTACTGGATGAACCCGGCAGGAAACCCGAACGTTGATATGGCTTGTATGATTATCATCGGCTTCCTGATCTACGGCCCGGTAATGTTGATCGGTCTGCACGCGCTGGAACTGGCGCCGAAAAAAGCGGCGGGTACGGCGGCGGGCTTTACCGGTCTGTTTGGTTACCTGGGCGGTTCTGTCGCTGCAAGCGCCATTGTGGGTTATACCGTTGACTTCTTCGGTTGGGATGGCGGCTTTATGGTGATGATTGGCGGCAGCATTCTGGCGGTAATCCTGCTGGTGGTCGTGATGATTGGTGAAAAACGCCATCATGATGAGCTGCAGTTAAAACGCAACGGAGGCTAATAACATGAAAACCACACTGAAAAACCTTAGCGTGGCGTTAATGTTGGCAGGAATGACCATCGGAAGCGGCGCCGTGGCGGCTGAAAAAGTCGTTATCGCCCACCGTGGCGCCAGCGGTTATCTGCCGGAGCATACGCTACCGGCGAAAGCGATGGCGTATGCGCAAGGGGCAGATTATCTGGAACAGGATTTAGTGATGACAAAGGACGACCATCTGGTCGTCCTCCATGACCACTACCTTGACCGGGTGACTGACGTCGCTGACCGTTTTCCGGACCGGGCGCGTAAAGATGGGCGCTATTACGCTATCGATTTTACGCTGGATGAAATTAAATCCCTGAAGTTTACCGAAGGGTTTGATATTGAAAACGGCAAAAAAGTACAAACTTATCCGGGCCGTTTCCCGATGGGAAAATCTGATTTCCGCATTCATACCTTTGAAGAGGAAATTGAATTCGTTCAGGGATTAAATCACTCTACCGGTAAAAATATCGGTATTTATCCGGAAATTAAAGCGCCGTGGTTCCATCATCAGGAAGGGAAAGATATTGCCGCGAAAACGCTGGAAGTGCTGAAGAAGTATGGTTACACCGGCAAGCAGGACAATGTCTATTTGCAGTGTTTTGATGTCGCTGAGCTGAAACGTATTAAGAATGAACTGGAACCCAAAATGGGGATGGATCTCAATCTGGTTCAACTTATTGCGTATACCGACTGGAATGAAACACAGCAGAAACAGCCGGACGGTCGTTGGGTAAATTACAACTACGACTGGATGTTTAAGCCGGGCGCTATGAAGCAGGTGGCGGAATATGCGGACGGTATTGGTCCGGATTACCATATGCTGGTTGCGGAAGGCTCAACGAAAGGGAATATCAAGCTGACTGGAATGGTGCAAGACGCGCATCAGAATAAGATGGTAGTGCATCCTTACACTGTGCGTGCCGATCAATTGCCGGACTATGCCACAGACGTCAATCAGTTGTACGACATCCTGTATAACAAGGCGGGCGTCGACGGGCTGTTCACTGACTTCCCGGATAAGGCGGTCATGTTCCTGCAAAAAAATGACTAAAGGTTTGCCATAGTCGAAGTGACGCGCCGGATGAGGGCATAAACGCCTCATCCGGCCTGGCGCAACGTTTGCCAGCGTAAGTCTGGTAAACGCAATGCCATCAGGCGGGGTTGTTTTATAGCAACCCCTCATCGGTCAGTGTTTCCATACATTTTTGTAATAAAAATAGCGGACTTCCTTCTACCGGCGGTTCTTTTGCTAACAGGGAAATTTGTCGATAAAAGGTGGGTTCCAGCGCCACGGAGCATAATTTTCCTGTCGTGGCTTTTAAGGTTAATTCTGGCAATAAGGCGATACCTAATCCCTGGCGAATAAAATTCAGCGCAGTATCGGGATGGTTAAATTCATATTTAAATATCGGCTCAATACCCTTTTCTTTAAACAACGCCATAATGCTTAATTCATAACGACCTTTACTGACAATAAGTGGTTCGTCCATCAGTTCTTCGACCGTTACCGTACTATTGGCCGCCAGGGGATGATTTTCAGGCACCACTACGGTGAATTTATCCCGGTAAATGGGGACGCAATACATACCGTTGACCGGAAAAGGAACGAAACCGGCATCAATACTTCCGTCCTGCAGCGAATCAATAATAGCCGTACTGTTCTCTTCATAGGGGATAATTTTTACATTTGGATGATGGCTTTCAAAATAGCGAATGACGCCGGGTAAAATGCAGGCGCAGGCGCTGGGAAAACAGCCAATCCGTAGCGTACGGGCCGGGTTCTTTTTTTCTTGTTCGGCAATCTCTTTTACCGCGTTGACGTCGCGCTGGATCGCGCGTAAGTGCCTGACGATGCGGCTACCGGCGGCGGTAAGCTCAATCTCTTTACGACGCTCACGAATCAATATGTCAACGCCGAGCTCCTCCTCAAGCGCGGAGATGGCCTGGCTGACGGCGGATTGCGTCATGTATAGCCGTTTGCTGGCTTCGGTAAATCCGCCGTACTCCAGTACGGCAAGCAGGGCGTGGATTTGGGTTAGCGTCATTAGTAAAACCTAATCAATATGATTAAAACGATTAATTTTTCTAATAGAGTGCACTTGTTTATACTGTGATTCTATCGAATACATCACATTTTGACGCACCTGATAGGTGTTCAGTTGAGCTGAGCGTTGCCTGCGTGCGCCATCTGAACGGGTCGTTAAGAATGAAAGAAAAATTATGGACGAAGGATTTTTGGGCAATCACCATAGTCAGTTTTATTATCTTTTTTGTTTTTTATGTACTGCTAACTTTATTACCCATTTATATCGCTGACCGCCTGCATGCTTCTGCAGATAAGGCCGGGCTGTTAGTGACATGTTTCCTGGCCGCGGCAATTGTTATTCGGCCATTTGCCGGACAATGGGTGGGAAAATATTCGAATAAAAAGATTCTGGTGCTCTCTTCTCTGGCTTTTTTGGTGATTACCGCGCTGTATCCGGTTTGCCATTCTATCGAGTCGCTGCTCTTTATCCGCGTACTTCATGGGATTACGTTTGGTGTTATTACCACGGTAAAAGGAACTATTTCAGCGCGGTTAATTCCGGCCTCCCGACGTGGAGAGGGCATCAGCTTTTTCTCTTTAGCGATGGGCCTGGCGATGGTCGTCGGACCGTGGATCGGTTTGAATATGGCCCGCTGGAACGCGTTCACTGCCGCATTCTGGCTTTGTTCCGCTGTAGCGGCGTTAGGGATTGTGCTTTCCCTGATTGTGACGGTCCCTCCGGTAATTCGTCATGCCGATGGTTCGAAACCGAATCTGGGTTTTGCCGCGATGTTTGACCGCGCCGCCTTGCCTTTTGCGCTGGTCACCTTTTTTATGACTTTCTCCTATGCCGGCGTGTCGGCTTTCCTGGCGCTGTATGCGCGTGAGCTGGATTTAATGGCGGCGGCCAGTAATTTCCTGCTGTGCTACGCGATTTTCCTGATGATATGCCGTACCTTCACCGGGAATATTTGTGATAAAAAAGGGCCGAAATATGTTGTTTTCCCATGCCTGTTGGCTTTTACCATCGGTCTGGTGGCGCTGGGCTACACCAATGGCAGCATCATGATGATTATTTCCGGCGGTCTCATCGGTATCGGCTACGGTTCGGTCACGCCGGTTTTCCAGACGCAAATTATCAGCTCGGTTGAACCGCATAAAATCGGCGTGGCGAATTCACTGTTCTTTAACGCGATGGATGCCGGAATGGCGATTGGCGCCTTTATCATGGGAATGATGGTTGAGTCGGTTGGCTATCGTATGATTTATGTCGCTGGCGCGGTGCTGGTGGTACTCGCTGGCGCACTGTATGCCGTGCAGATGAAAAAACGTGGCGTGATGCCTTTGGTTTCCACCAGCGAGTTGCACTGAGTTACATCTCGATTTCGATATCGCCTTTTGCCCTGCAGCAGCAGGGCAAAATCTCTCCCGGCTGGATAAACGCTAAAGGTTCCGTAATCCAGTCAACCTGACCGGCAACCAGCCGGGTACGACAGGAGCCGCAATATCCTTCGCGGCACTGATACTCCACCTCAACGTTATGCGATTCCAGCGCGGCCAGCAGAGAAGGGTGTTCATCCTGGCACAGCAGCTGTGTGCCAGTGATACGCAGCGTGACGCGTCCCATCAGAGCTGGAAATTACTCAGATCGTCGGTATCGACTTCCGAATCGATTTGTCCGACCAGATAAGAGCTAACTTCCACTTCCTGTGGCGCGACCTGAACGTTATCGGACACCAGCCAGGTATTGATCCACGGGATTGGGTTGGAGCGGGTCTGGAACGGCAGATCCAGCCCTACCGCCTGCATACGAATATTAGTAATATATTCAACGTATTGACACAGGATATCTTTATTCAGGCCGATCATCGAACCGTCGCGGAACAGATAGTCCGCCCACTCTTTTTCCTGCTGCGCCGCCTGCACGAACAGGTCATAACATTCCTGTTTACACTCTTCGGCGATTTCCGCCATCTCCGGGTCGTCCACGCCGCTACGCAACAGGTTCAGCATATGTTGCGTGCCGGTCAGATGCAGAGCTTCGTCACGGGCGATCAGACGGATAATTTTGGCGTTGCCTTCCATCAGTTCACGCTCGGCAAATGCGAAAGAGCAGGCGAAGCTGACGTAGAAGCGAATGGCTTCCAGCGCGTTCACGCTCATCAGGCACAGATACAGTTTTTTCTTCAGCTCACGCAGATTCACGACAACCGTTTTGCCATTAACGGTATGGGTGCCTTCACCGAGCAGATGCCAGTAACTGGTCATCTCAATAAGTTCGTCGTAGTAGGCGGAGATCCCTTCGGCGCGCTTCTGAATTTGCTCATTGGTCACGATATCGTCAAAAACGACCGCCGGATCGTTGACGATGTTACGAATAATGTGGGTGTAGGATCGTGAGTGAATCGTCTCAGAAAACGCCCAGGTCTCTACCCACGTCTCCAGCTCCGGGATGGAAATGAGCGGCAGCAGGGCGACGTTCGGGCTACGTCCCTGAATGGAATCCAGCAGCGTCTGGTATTTGAGGTTGCTGATGAAGATATGTTTTTCGTGCTCCGGCAACGCCTGATAATCGATACGATCGCGGGAGACGTCGACCTCTTCCGGACGCCAGAAGAAAGAGAGCTGTTTTTCGATCAGTTTTTCGAAGATGTCATATTTCTGCTGGTCATAGCGTGCAACGTTGACCGGCTGGCCAAAGAACATGGGTTCCTTGAGCTGATCGTTTTTCGTCTGTGAAAAAGTGGTGTATGCCATTGAAGTGAATCCTTTATGGGATGAGCGCCGGATGGCGGCGCAAGCGCCTTATCCGGCCTACAAACCGTACAATCGTAGGCCGGGTAAGCATAGCGCTACCCGGCACTATTTATCAGATCTTACAAGCGCCGCTTTCGCAGCCATCGTCCTGAATAGAAGGCGCCAAATCGTCCTGCGCATCTTCCGCGCCGTCGCGGGTATTTTGATAGTACAGAGTTTTCACGCCAAACTTATACGCGGTGAGCAAATCTTTCAGCAGTTGCTGCATCGGCACTTTTCCTGACGGGAAACGTGACGGATCGTAGTTGGTATTGGCGGAAATCGACTGATCGATAAACTTCTGCATGATACCCACCAGTTGCAGATAACCGTCGTTGTTCGGCATCTCCCACAACAGTTCGTAAGCGTCTTTTAGATGCTCATAATCCGGCACGACCTGACGCAAAATACCGTCTTTCGAGGCCTTGATGCTGACGTAGCCGCGCGGCGGCTCAATGCCGTTAGTGGCGTTGGAGATCTGGGACGACGTTTCCGATGGCATTAGCGCCGATAGCGTGGAGTTACGCAGACCGTGGGTTTTGATCGACTCACGCAGCTGTTCCCAGTCGTAGTGCAGCGGTTCGTTGACGATCGCATCCAGATCTTTTTTGTAGGTGTCGATCGGCAAAATGCCTTTTGCATAGGTGGTTTCGTTGAACCATGGGCAGGCGCCTTGCTCTTTCGCCAGTTCGTTGGACGCTTTAAGCAGATAGTATTGAATGGCTTCGAAGGTTTTATGCGTCAGATTATTGGCGCTGCCGTCGGAATAACGTTTACCGTTTTTCGCCAGCCAGTAGGCGAAGTTAATCACGCCAATGCCCAGCGTACGACGGCCCATTGCGCCGCGTTTGGCAGCCGGAATCGGGTAATCCTGATAATCGAGCAGAGCATCCAAAGCGCGTACTGCCAGAATAGCCAGTTCTTCCAGCTCGTCCAGAGTTTTAATGGCGCCCAGGTTGAATGCAGACAGCGTACACAACGCAATTTCGCCGTTTTCATCGTTGACATCGTGCAGCGGTTTGGTCGGCAGGGCAATCTCCAGACACAGGTTAGACTGGCGTACCGGGGCGACAACCGGATCGAACGGACTGTGAGTATTGCAGTGGTCAACGTTCTGGATATAGATACGACCGGTAGAGGCGCGTTCCTGCATCATCAGCGAGAACAGTTCGACCGCTTTCACACGCTGTTTGCGGATGCTGTCGTCGTTTTCATATTTCACGTACAGGCGTTCGAATTCGTCCTGGTCGGCGAAGAACGCATCGTATAGTCCGGGTACATCAGACGGACTGAACAGCGTAATGTCGCCGCCCTTCAGCAGGCGGGTGTACATCAGTTTGTTGATCTGTACGCCGTAATCCATGTGACGTACGCGGTTGCCTTCCACGCCACGGTTGTTTTTCAGCACCAGCAGGCTTTCCACTTCCAGGTGCCACATCGGATAGAACAGTGTCGCCGCGCCGCCGCGCACGCCGCCCTGCGAGCAGGATTTCACCGCCGTCTGGAAGTGCTTGTAGAACGGGATGCAGCCGGTGTGGAACGCTTCGCCGCCACGAATCGGGCTGCCCAGCGCACGAATGCGTCCCGCGTTGATGCCGATACCGGCGCGCTGAGAAACGTATTTCACGATAGCGCTGGAGGTGGCGTTGATGGAATCCAGACTGTCGCCACACTCGATCAGTACGCAGGAGCTAAACTGACGGGTCGGGGTACGCACACCGGACATGATGGGCGTCGGCAGCGAGATTTTGAACGTAGAGACCGCATCGTAAAAACGTTTTACATAGTCAAGACGCGTTTCACGCGGGTAGTTCGAGAACAGGCAGGCCGCTACCAGAATGTAGAGGAACTGTGCGCTTTCATAGATTTCGCCGGTCACGCGGTTTTGCACCAGATATTTCCCTTCCAGCTGCTTAACGGCAGCGTAGGAGAAGGTCATATCGCGATCGTGAACGATAAACGAATCCATCTGCTTGAACTCTTCTTCCGTGTAGTCTTCCAGCAGATGATTGTCGTATTTGCCAAGCTCAACCATTTTTACCACATGGTGGTAAAGTGCGGGCGGCTCAAACTGGCCGAAGGCTTTCTTACGCAGGTGGAAAATCGCCAGACGCGCAGCCAGGTATTGATAATCCGGCGCATCGCGAGAGATCAGGTCTGCGGCGGCCTTAATGATAGTTTCATGGATATCGGAGGTCTTAATCCCATCATAAAACTGAATATGCGAGCGTAGCTCGACCTGAGAAACCGATACGTTATTCAGTCCTTCTGCCGCCCAATCAAGCACGCGATGAATTTTGTCGAGATTGATGCGCTCAGTACGGCCGTCACGCTTTGTCACCAGCAGACTCTGATTCATGTGGTTTTCTACCTGTTTACCTGTCCGTGAAAGAAAAATATCCCCCCGCTTATCCACAACGCCACGTTGTGACTAACTCTGTGGATAAATACTATATATAGGGGGTAATCGATAAGTGAAACGCTATATGGTGAGTATTCTAGTAGGGATTCTTTTGAGTACAAGAGTTGATTTTGGCGTTAAATTGCGGTTGCAAAAGCGTAAGAATCGCTAAATGCGCGTCTGATAAGGCCTGGAGAGGATGTCAACAATTCATAAAAAAAAATCAAAATTTGATCGAATGCTGATTTCTTCATCGAAGAGAAAGGTTGCGCCCGATGATCTAACGCAACCCTTATAGGAAAATTCTTTGATGTCAGGCTTTTTTAGCGCGGGTATGCAACATGTAGTTAACGTCTACTCCGGGAGCGAGTTTGAAAGTATTGGTTATCGGGTTGTAGTGCAGCCCGGTGATATGTTGCTCTTTCAGGACGGTTTCATCTACCCAGCTTAACAGTTCAGCAGGCTTAATGAATTTCTTCACGTCGTGCGTGCCTTTTGGCACCATGCGCAGAATATACTCAGCGCCTACGACCGCCATCAGCCAGGATTTCCCATTGCGGTTCAACGTTGAGAAGAACACCTCACCGCCGGGTTTAACCAGTTGGGCGCAGGCGTGGACGACCGATTGCGGATCGGGGACGTGCTCCAGCATTTCCATACAGGTGACGACGTCGTATTGCTGGGCGTGTTTTGCCGCATGTTCCTCAACCGTCTCCTGCACGTACTCTACCTCAATGCCGCTTTCCAGCGCATGCAGTTTGGCGACCTGCAAAGGCTCAAAGCCCATATCCAGCCCGGTGACGGTTGCGCCTTCGCGTGCCATACTTTCCGCCAGAATGCCGCCGCCGCATCCGACGTCGAGTACCTTTTTACCAAACAGGCCGCCTGAGCGCTCAGTAATGTAGCCAAGGCGTAGAGGGTTGATGCGATGCAATGGCTTGAATTCGCCCTCCAGATCCCACCAGCGCGACGCGACGGCTTCGAATTTGGCGATTTCATTATGGTCAACGTTGTGAGCTACCGACGGTTTTTCAGTGTTCATGAGTACATGAGATTCCGCTATTGATCTATCGGGGCAGTATAGCAGGTGCAAAGTCGCTGCGTTATATCTACTGCCGTCTTTATTACGCTTTCAGCGCAAGAAGTTTTCTTGCGCGTTCTGTAAAACCGCTACCGATGTGGTGCGTGATAAAATTACAGACGCCCTCGACGTTGTTGTTTTTTAACATATCCAAAATAGTGGCATGTCCACGGTTAGAGCTGGTGATATATTCAGCGGTAAAATCCAGTCTGTAGCGAATTGCCAATAAACGTGCTGAGATCAACAGGTGTGCTTGTGAAATGTATTTATTATCGGCATATTTCACAAAAACATAATGAAAATCATGATCCAGTTTGAGGTAAGCTTGCGTATCTCGCTCTGCATTAATTTTTGCTGACTTCGATAAAATATTGCTTAATTCGACTATGACATTGTTAGCATTTTTCTCCATCGCTTCACGAATTGCGCCCTGTTCAAGGATAACCCTCATTTTGATGAGATCATTGATATCCTCGTCGGTGACAGAAAAAACAAATGTCCCACTGCGGGGAATGATGTTGACCAGGTTTTCATTATAGCTCAGCCAAATAAAAGCTTCACGAATTGGTGTTTTACTTACCATCAGAATATTTGATAGTTCATTTTCACTGATCGCTTGCCCAAGATCGAAATCGCCATGGATAATCATCTCCCTTATTTTCTCTTTAATCACCTGGGTGATGGATTTGGGTATTTCAATTGATATGTGACTAAAGTCACGCTTTAATCTATTTTTCATTTTCTTCTCCTCCATGGTTAAACCCGGCTCCATTGTAATTAATTTATTCAAAATTAACGGATCTAATATATCAGATATAAGAAAATTTACATACTTTATTGTTGTTATTGTATATTTCATTAAGTTTGCTTGCTGATATATCAGATATGACACATTAGCTTTTGAATTGTATTGTTTTTTACGTAACATCGATTCCGGTCAATACCCTTATTCATTGAATCATAAAAGGTGATGCAAAATGAGTAGTCCACAAGAAAATTTATACGATGCAATTCGTATTGTAAAAAGGAAAATCATTCCTTTGGCCTTTATTCTTTACTTTTTTAACTATATGGATCGTGTCAATATTGGGTTTGCTGCATTACGCATGAATGAATCTCTCGGTATTACGCCTGAGGATTTCGCTAATATTTCTTCTATATTCTTCATATCATATTTAGTCTTTCAAATTCCGAGTAGCATTGGCTTGCAAAAGCTTGGTGCAAGAAAATGGATTAGTTCCATTATTATCGGCTGGGGAGCGGTAACTGGGCTGATTTTTTTTGCTAAAGATACTCAACATATTTTGCTGGCTCGCATTTTTTTGGGGGTATTTGAAGCTGGATTTTTCCCGGGCATGGTTTATTATCTTGCATGCTGGTTCCCGGCTCGTGAACGCGGAAAAGTCAATAGTTTCTTCATGTTATCTATTGCTGTAGCATCGGTATTGGCTGCACCGATGTCTGGTTGGATCATCGAGCATTTGAATACCCCGGATTATGAAGGCTGGCGCTGGCTTTTTGCTATTGAAGGTATCCCTACCGTATTCCTTGGCATCCTGACATTTTATTTACTGCCTGACAGTCCAGAAAAGGCTAAATGGCTTACGCCACAGCAGATATCGGCCTTAGTTAATAAATTACGCACTGACAATGAAACCGCAGCGGCATTAAATAAAAATACCAACTCATCCTTTCTTTCAGTAATCAAAAATCCAGTTTTGCTTCAGCTTTCTTTCGCCTACATGTTGATTCAGGCGGCTGCTCTGGCGGCAAACTACTGGTTGCCGGGGTTGGTGAAGGGATTTTCAGCTGATTTTACGGATACTGACGTTGGTTTAATCATGAGTATTCCGTTTATTTTCGCTATGTTCAGCATGCCCTGGTGGGGCTGGCATTCCGATAAAAAGAATGAACGAAAATGGCATGCTGCATTCCCCATGTTTCTGGCAGGCTGTGGTTTTCTGATGATTGCTCTTGTCCCCTCAATGTCGTTGAGAATGCTGGGGCTAACGTTCTATGGTGTTGGGATCCTCAGCTATTACGGACCTTACTGGGCGCTGCCTTCTGCATTATTGTCGCCGTCAGGGTTGGCTATCAGCATTGCGTTTATTAACTCATGTTCAAGTCTTGGCGGATTCCTGATTAATAAGTCACTGGGATTCGTTTCTACTCATTATGGTGCGACAGGAATATTTATTGTAGAGGCAATACTTTGCTTCGCTGCGGTAGCCGTTTTGGCGTTAATGAAAATTGATGTGAAAAAAGAAAAAAGCCAACAAACAAATGTTGTATCACGAACCTGATAAATGGAGAAATTATGAAAATTACGTCTATTGAAGTTTTTGACTGTGAATTAAAAAAAAGAGATCAAACGATGTCCTCCTATAATCCAGTACTTATCCGGGTGAATACCGACTCAGGATTAAGTGGTATTGGCGAAGTAGGACTGGCCTATGGCGCAGGCGCTAAAGCTGGCGTAGGGATCATCAGAGATCTGGCGCCATTGATTGTGGGTGAAGATCCACTAAATATCGAAAAAATTTGGGAGTTCTTTTTCAGAAAGACTTTTTGGGGGATGGGGGGCGGAAACGTTTTTTATGCCGGAATGAGCGCTATTGATATTGCTCTTTGGGATATCAAAGGTAAATATTTAGGTGTACCTGTTTATCAGCTCCTTGGCGGGAAAACTAATGAAAAATTAAGAACCTATGCTAGTCAGTTACAATTTGGTTGGGGGGATAAACGCCAGATATTAGTGACACCTGATGAATATGCTGAGGCGGCGCGTGCGGCTCTTGACGATGGATATGATGCGATTAAAGTGGATCCACTCGAAATCGATCGTAATGGCGATGACTGTGTTTTTCAGAATAAAAATCGTAACTATTCAGGATTGTTACTGGCCGATCAATTAAAAATGGGGGAAGCGCGAATTGCCGCTATGCGTGAAGCAATGGGGGATGATGCTGATATTATCGTGGAAATCCATTCTCTTCTCGGTACAAACTCAGCTATTCAATTTGCGAAGGCGATAGAAAAGTATCGTATCTTTCTTTATGAAGAACCGATTCATCCATTAAATTCTGATAATATGCAGAAAGTTTCCCGTTCAACAACGATTCCAATCGCCACTGGCGAGCGTTCCTACACAAGATGGGGATACAGGGAATTACTGGAGAAGCAGTCTATTGCCGTAGCGCAACCTGATTTGTGTCTCTGCGGCGGAATTACCGAAGGAAAGAAAATCTGTGACTATGCTAATATTTATGACACCACTGTACAGGTGCATGTTTGCGGCGGTCCTGTTTCCACGGTAGCCGCGCTGCATATGGAAACAGCAATTCCCAACTTTATTATTCATGAGCATCATACCAATGCGATGAAAGCATCTATTCGGGAACTTTGTACCCACGATTATCAGCCGGAAAATGGCTATTATGTCGCGCCGGAACAGCCCGGATTGGGTCAGGAATTAAACGATGAGGTAGTGAAAGAATACCTGGCCTATGTGATTAAATAGCATCTGGTGATACTGATTATGGTTTACGCCTCCTGGCATATCCCCTAAATAATTCGAGTTGTAGGATAAAACGGTTAACTGTCTTGAACAGCGCTTGCGCTAACCGCGACGGGGAGAGGCCCAGGGATGGGCCGAGTAACTCGCCGCCAACGCACATGAAACTTGAAGTATGACGGGTATACACGGGAGGTATTGATTTTCTAACCCAGGCCCCGATCTCCCCTGTGTCGCCTCTGAAGCCGATCGCCAATAAACGCCGAGACCACGCTTATAAATGAAGAGAGCATGCGGCACCCGAATAAAGCATTGTCTGGCTGCATTCCGTTTACCAGTACGTGGGCGAATGTGTTATAATTTGCGACCTTTGAATCCGGGATACAGTAGAGGGATAGCGGTTAGATGAGCGACCTTGCGAGAGAAATTACACCGGTCAACATTGAGGAAGAGCTGAAGAGCTCCTATCTGGATTATGCGATGTCGGTCATTGTTGGCCGTGCGCTGCCGGATGTCCGAGATGGCCTGAAGCCGGTACACCGTCGCGTACTTTACGCCATGAACGTATTGGGCAATGACTGGAACAAAGCCTATAAAAAATCTGCCCGTGTCGTTGGTGACGTAATCGGTAAATACCATCCCCACGGCGATTCCGCAGTGTATGACACCATCGTTCGTATGGCGCAGCCATTCTCGCTGCGTTACATGCTGGTGGATGGTCAGGGTAACTTCGGTTCTATTGACGGCGACTCCGCGGCGGCAATGCGTTATACGGAGATCCGTCTGGCGAAAATCGCCCACGAACTGATGGCCGATCTCGAAAAAGAGACGGTGGATTTCGTGGATAACTATGACGGTACGGAAAAAATTCCGGACGTCATGCCGACCAAAATTCCGAATCTGCTGGTGAACGGTTCTTCCGGTATCGCAGTAGGTATGGCGACGAATATCCCGCCGCACAACCTGACGGAAGTGATTAACGGCTGCCTGGCGTATATCGACAACGAAGACATCAGCATTGAAGGGCTGATGGAACATATTCCGGGTCCGGACTTCCCGACCGCCGCGATCATCAACGGTCGTCGTGGTATCGAAGAAGCCTACCGTACCGGTCGTGGCAAAGTGTACATTCGCGCCCGCGCGGAAGTTGAAGCTGACGCGAAAACGGGCCGTGAAACCATCATCGTCCATGAAATTCCCTATCAGGTGAACAAAGCGCGCCTGATCGAGAAAATCGCCGAGCTAGTGAAAGATAAACGCGTGGAAGGCATCAGCGCGCTGCGTGACGAATCCGACAAAGACGGGATGCGCATCGTGATTGAAGTGAAACGCGATGCGGTGGGCGAGGTGGTGCTTAATAATCTCTACTCCCAGACCCAGCTACAGGTTTCCTTCGGTATTAACATGGTGGCGCTGCATCACGGCCAGCCGAAGATCATGAACCTGAAAGATATCATTTCAGCGTTCGTGCGCCACCGCCGTGAAGTGGTGACGCGTCGGACTATTTTTGAACTGCGTAAAGCCCGTGACCGCGCGCATATCCTTGAAGCTCTGGCGATTGCGCTGGCCAACATCGACCCGATTATCGAACTGATTCGCCGCGCGCCAACGCCGGCGGAAGCAAAAGCGGCGCTGATTTCGCGTCCGTGGGACCTGGGCAACGTTGCTGCGATGCTGGAGCGCGCCGGTGATGACGCCGCGCGTCCGGAATGGCTGGAGCCAGAATTTGGCGTGCGTGACGGTCAGTACTACCTGACTGAGCAGCAGGCGCAGGCGATTCTGGATCTGCGGTTGCAGAAACTGACCGGCCTGGAGCATGAAAAACTGCTCGACGAATACAAAGAGTTGCTGGAGCAGATTGCTGAACTGCTGCACATTCTGGGCAGCGCCGATCGCCTGATGGAAGTGATCCGCGAAGAGATGGAGTTAATTCGCGATCAGTTCGGCGATGAGCGTCGTACCGAAATCACCGCCAACAGCGCCGATATTAATATCGAAGATCTGATTAGCCAGGAAGATGTTGTCGTGACGCTGTCTCACCAGGGTTACGTCAAATACCAACCGCTGACGGATTACGAAGCGCAACGTCGTGGTGGGAAAGGTAAATCTGCCGCGCGTATTAAAGAAGAAGACTTTATCGACCGCCTGCTGGTGGCCAACACCCATGACACTATCCTCTGCTTCTCCAGCCGGGGCCGTCTGTACTGGATGAAGGTCTATCAGTTGCCGGAAGCCAGCCGTGGCGCGCGCGGTCGTCCGATCGTTAACCTGCTGCCGCTGGAAGCCAACGAACGTATCACCGCGATTCTGCCGGTTCGTGAGTACGAAGAAGGCGTCAACGTCTTTATGGCGACCGCCAGCGGTACCGTGAAGAAAACGGCGCTGACCGAATTCAGCCGTCCGCGTTCCGCCGGTATTATCGCGGTGAACCTCAACGACGGCGACGAGCTGATTGGCGTTGACCTGACTTCTGGTTCTGACGAAGTCATGCTGTTCTCGGCTGCGGGTAAAGTGGTGCGCTTCAAAGAAGACGCCGTCCGTGCGATGGGGCGTACCGCGACCGGTGTGCGCGGTATTAAGCTGGCGGGAGACGATAAAGTAGTCTCTCTGATCATCCCACGCGGCGAAGGCGCTATTCTGACCGTAACGCAAAACGGCTACGGGAAGCGTACCGCAGCGGACGAGTACCCGACCAAGTCTCGTGCGACGCAGGGCGTTATCTCTATCAAAGTGACCGAGCGCAACGGTTCCGTTGTCGGTGCGGTACAGGTAGACGATTGCGACCAGATCATGATGATCACGGATGCCGGTACTCTGGTGCGTACCCGTGTGTCCGAGATCAGCGTAGTGGGACGTAATACCCAGGGCGTTATCCTTATCCGCACGGCGGAAGATGAAAACGTGGTGGGTCTGCAACGCGTTGCTGAACCGGTAGATGACGAAGAACTCGACGCTATCGACGGCAGCGTGGCGGAAGGGGATGAGGATATCGCCCCGGAAGCGGAAAGCGATGACGACGTTGCGGATGACGCTGACGAGTAATGTTATTACTGTGCGAGGGCCGGATATCCGGCCCTTTTTCTTTGCCGTTGCGGGCTACGTCATTTACCGCTACCTTAGTCACACTCTATTTACATCCTGAGGCGGAGCTTCGCCCCTTTGAAATACCTTGCTTCCTTTCGAACTACGCTGAAAGTCTCGCGCTACTTATTCAGAGCGTTAGCGTTACTCATTTGGCTCTTAATCGCCTTTGTTTCGGTGTTTTACATCGTCAATGCCCTGCACCAGCGGGAGTCTGAAATTCGTCAGGAGTTCAACCTTAGCTCCGATCAGGCGCAGCGTTTTATCCAGCGCACGTCGGATGTGATGAAAGAGCTCAAATATATTGCCGAGAACCGTTTAACGGCGGAAAACGGCGTTATGTCGTCGCGTGCGCGTGATGACAAAATGGTGGTGCCGGACTTTGAACCGCTATTCGCCGACTCAGACTGTGCGGCGATGGGCTCCGCCTGGCGCGGATCGCTGGAGTCGCTGGCCTGGTTTATGCGTTACTGGCGCGACAACTTTTCAGCGGCGTATGATCTTAACCGCGTTTTCCTGATTGGCAGCGATAACCTCTGTATGGCGAATTTCGGCCTGCGTGAAATGCCCGTGGAGCGCGATGATGCGTTAAAAGCGTTACATGAGCGGATTATGAAATACCGCAACGCGCCGCAGGAAGAAAGTGGGAATAACCTTTTCTGGATAAGCCAGGGCGCGCGTCAGGGCGTGGGCTACTTTTATGCGCTGACGCCGGTGTATCTGGCCAATCGTCTGCAGGCGCTGCTGGGCGTCGAGCAGTCCATCCGCATGGAAAATTTTTTCACGCCGGGCAGTTTGCCGATGGGCGTCACTATTATTGATGAGAACGGCCATTCGCTGATTTCGTTGACCGGTCCTGACGGCAATATTAAAGCAGAGCCGCGCTGGATGCAGGAGCGATCCTGGTTTGGTTATACGCCAGGTTTTCGCGAACTGGTACTCAAAAAAAGCCTGCCGCCATCCTCGCTCAGTATTGTCTATTCTGTGCCTGTAGATTTAGTCCTGGAGCGTATTCGTATTCTTATCCTGAATGCTATCCTGCTAAACGTGCTGGTGGGCGCAGGGCTGTTTACGCTTGCGCGGATGTATGAGCGGCGAATTTTCATTCCGGCGGAGAGCGATGCCCAGCGTCTGGAAGAGCATGAACAGTTCAACCGTAAAATCGTTGCCTCCGCGCCGGTGGGGATCTGTATTCTGCGCACTATCGATGGTGTCAATATTCTGAGTAACGAACTGGCGCACACCTACCTGAACATGCTCACGCATGAAGACAGACAGCGCCTGACGCAAATCATTTGCGGCCAGCAGGTTAACTTCGTTGATGTATTGACCAGCAATAATACCAATTTGCAAATTAGCTTCGTCCATTCCCGCTATCGCAATGAAAACGTCGCGATTTGCGTGTTGGTAGATGTGAGTACGCGCGTCAAAATGGAAGAGTCGCTGCAGGAGATGGCGCAGGCGGCGGAACAGGCAAGCCAGTCTAAATCCATGTTCCTTGCGACGGTCAGCCATGAATTGCGCACACCGCTGTACGGTATCATTGGCAATCTCGATCTGCTGCAAACCAAAGAGCTGCCAAAAGGCGTGGATCGGCTGGTCACGGCGATGAATAACTCCTCCAGTCTGTTGCTGAAAATTATCAGCGACATTCTCGACTTCTCGAAAATTGAGTCGGAACAGCTAAAGATTGAGCCGCGCGAATTTTCACCGCGAGAGGTGATGAACCATATCACCGCCAATTATCTGCCGCTGGTGGTGCGTAAGCAGCTCGGCCTGTATTGTTTTATTGAGCCTGACGTGCCGGTATCTCTGAACGGCGACCCGATGCGTTTACAGCAGGTCATTTCAAACCTGTTGAGCAACGCCATTAAGTTTACCGATATTGGCTGCATCGTGCTGCATGTGCGCTGTGATGGGGATTATCTCAGCATTCGCGTGCGGGATACCGGCGTCGGTATTCCGGCAAAAGAGGTGGTTCGCCTGTTCGATCCCTTCTTCCAGGTGGGAACCGGCGTACAGCGTAACTTTCAGGGGACCGGTCTGGGGCTGGCGATTTGCGAAAAATTGATCAGCATGATGGACGGCGATATTTCCGTCGATTCGGAGCCGGGCATGGGAAGCCAGTTTACGCTGCGCATCCCGCTTTATGGCGCGCAATACCCTGTGAAAAAGAGCGTGGAAGGACTCGCCGGAACCTGCTGTTGGCTGGCGGTGCGCAATACTTCTTTGTGCCAGTTTATTGAGACCAGTCTGGCGCGTAGCGGCGTTCATACGCAGCGTTATGAAGGGCAAGAACCCGCCGCGGACGATATTTTGATTGTCGATGACGCGCTGGAGCATACCTGGCAGGGGAGGGCGGCGGTCGTCTTTTGCCGCCGTCATATCGGGATTCCGTTGGAAAGAGCGCCGGGCGAGTGGGTGCATAGTGTGGCGTCGGTGCATGAGTTGCCCGCACTGTTGGCGCGTATTTATAGTATTGAGCTGGATAGTGAAGCGCTTTCCAGCGCATTGCCGACGACGGATAAAACCGCAGATTCAAATGACGACATGATGATTCTGGTCGTTGACGATCATCCGATCAATCGCCGCTTGCTGGCCGATCAACTGGGATCGCTGGGATATCAGTGTAAGACAGCCAATGATGGTGTGGACGCTCTGAATGTTCTGAGTAAAAATGCTATCGATATTGTTCTGAGCGATGTGAACATGCCGAACATGGACGGCTATCGCCTGACGCAGCGTATCCGTCAGCTTGGGCTGACGCTGCCGGTCGTCGGCGTGACGGCGAACGCGCTGGCGGAAGAGAAACAACGTTGCCTGGAGTCCGGTATGGACAGCTGTTTGTCGAAGCCTGTGACGCTGGATGTGTTGAAACAGACGCTGGCGGTGTATGCCGAGCGGGTACGTAAAACGCGGGCATAAAAAATGCCGGATGGCGGCGTCGCCTGTCCGGCCTGTAAAAGATGAGTCGACTGGTAGGCCTGATAAGCGTAGCGCCATCAGGCTGGGTAACATAAAAGCGATTTATTCTTTGTCTGTCGGACTCAGGGTGACGGAAGAGAGATAGTTGAGCAGCGCGATATCATTCTCTACGCCCAGTTTCATCATCGCCGATTTCTTCTGGCTGCTGATGGTCTTAATGCTGCGGTTGAGCTTCTTGGCGATTTCGGTGACCAGGAAGCCCTCGGCGAACAGGCGTAATACTTCGCTCTCTTTTGGCGACAGGCGCTTATCGCCGTAACCGCCTGCGCTGATTTTCTCCAGCAGACGAGAAACGCTTTCCGGGGTGAATTTTTTGCCTTTTTGCAGCGCGGCCAGCGCCTTAGGCAGATCGGTTGGCGCACCCTGCTTGAGTACGATCCCTTCAATATCAAGATCCAACACGGCGCTCAGGATCGCCGGATTGTTGTTCATGGTCAGAACGATAATAGACAGGCTCGGAAAATGACGCTTGATGTACTTGATCAAGGTGATCCCATCGCCGTATTTGTCTCCCGGCATGGAGAGGTCAGTGATCAACACATGCGCATCTAATTTCGGCAGGTTGTTGATCAATGCTGTGGAATCTTCAAATTCGCCGACAACATTCACCCACTCGATTTGTTCAAGTGATTTGCGAATACCGAACAGTACAATCGGGTGGTCATCGGCAATAATTACGTTCATATTGTTCATGTATTGGGCTACCTTGCTACAGCAAGCTTTTGACGTAGGCGTCAATGTCGCTGATATATTTTTCTATACCTGGAGCATCTTTCTCACGAATCAGATGTTCCAGCGTTTCACATAACTGCTTGCCGGGTACCAGATTAAGCATGGCAAACACCCCTTTCAGGCGGTGGGCCGTTTGGGCCAGCGCAGCGAAATCGCTGGTTGCCGCCTCAGTATACAACCTCTTAACATCATCCGGTACTGTGTCTACAAATAGCGCATAATAGCCGCTGGCATGAAGCTCGGCATTTTCATCTCCGCCGAGCGGGGAGGCGGGAATCTCTTCCTGCGCCAGCTGCTCTTCGATAAGTTGTAGTACAGCTTCCTGCATAGCATTGCTCATATTAAAGTTGACGCGCAACTGACCCGGGCCAATTTTCCGCACGCCTGACTCATCATCGCTTAAAAGCAAGCCCGAGGCAGTAAGATTAGACGGATTATCCGTTAAAAAGAGATCATATTCTTGACTTATCTGCCTTTCATCCGGCGTGATGCAGGTGGCGCCCCAGTTTTCTAACTGACGCAGCACAATCGCGCGAACCTCGTTGGACGTCACATCGACCATCACGCTCACGTCGTCCAGCAGGCGCTCTTCGACCTGAGTATGCTGATCGTGAGGAAGCATTTTGACATGAACGGTATAGCGCGTGCCCAGCGTTTCTCGCGCTTTAATGTTGAGATGACCGCCCAGTTTGCGCGCCAGTTGATTGCACAGCCAGAAGGTGAGCGGATTCGCTTTGCCGTAACGATCGCCCTGCGTTTCATTCATATACGGGAAATGCAGATTATCAATCTCGTTTAACGTTACACCTTCGCCCGTATCCAGAATACGGAAAGTCAGACGCTCCGCGATAGATTCATCCTGCTCGACTTCAAGCGTAATTTTACCCATAGCGGTCGTCGTGACGGCATACTGAATCAACAGCAGCAAAATCCGGCGCAGGGCGTCGCGATCGCCCCAGCGTTCATCGTTGCCGCTAAGATGGTTATTAATCAGCAGTTGCAGCCCTTTACGCTTAATGGCGGGCAGTACTTCCGGCACGACTTCGTCAATAAGATCCTGCAGGGAGAACAGCGTTGCTTCGCTTTTCCATGCGTCATTTTCCAGCATATTCGCCAGTTGGATTTCATCGATCATACGTACCAATACATCCGCCTGATCCGCCAGTTTCAGGCTTTCCGGCGTGGTGACTGCCGCGGCGTTAACCGCCAGTTGGCGTACGGGCTCTTTAAGCGTGTTGCTGATATTTTGCATAAAGGCGGCGCGGCCCTGCTGATTCTTCTCATACAAACGCTGCGCCTGTTTAAGCTTCTTATTCACCAGCACTTCCCGGTCCTGATCGCGGATAATAAAGATCTGCGTGCGGGGGGCGATCTGGCTGCGAAACAGACGGATCTCATACAGTTCGTTATTAATTGTCGCCTGAATCACGCCCTGATGCTGTTCCGCCATGCTGGTAATATTTTGCAGGTTAAGATGCGGCAACAGATGATCGGCGATTTTATTGCTGATCACGGTGCGGTTTCCTTCCTGATCGTAGACCAGCAGACCCAGCGGCAGCAGAGAAACGATCTCTTCATTAATAGCGCGTAAGACGCGAAGCTCGTTATTCGCCGCGTTGCCGGATGTCGATTCCGTCGTCCGTCCCGGCTGATGACGGAACGTAGCGTAGCCAAATAACGCCAACGCCAGCAGCCCGATGTTCAGCAGTAAAGGCAGCAAAATATTTTGCAACGTATCAAGCAAAAGCGTACCGAACGGTACCTGCCAGATCAGGCGCATTCCGGTAGAGTTAAGCGCTGAGGAGATCTCTATTTTTGAACCGTTAAAGCTAATCGTGACGCTATCAGGCGCTTCCTTTTCACTGCTTCGCCCCGTCGCCTGGGTTGCGTCAGGCTCTATCCGAAAACTGTCCAGCGGCATTCCCGGCGGGATTAAATCATTAATGGGCAGATCAAACGCCACCACGGTCGCCAGATGTCCTGGCTGATTGAAGGTCGTGCGTAGCGTAAAATAGTGACCGTTTTGCCAGGCCAGTTTTCGCAATGAGGAGAAACTTTCGCGCTCATCCAGCGCATTCGCCTGTTGCAACATCTCTGCCCGGCGGGAATCGACGATATTGCCAATAGTGGACTCTTTAAAGCCGGAAGAGAGATCTTTCAACGGTAGGGTAGAGATAAGAATCAGGCTGTTATCCTGTCCGTTGAGGTAATACATTGACCACGGCACGTTTTCCGCGCCCCACAGCGTATCCAGATAGGTTGACATACGCTGCGTCATTTCCAGCGTGGCGCTGTCATGGGAACCGAAAATCAGCGCTTCAGTTTTACGTCGCGGCTTTTCAAGATAATACACATCCTGCTTCAGACGCGTTTCCTGAAGTCCTTCACCTGTCGATGGCGTAGTGGTCGCGGCGATGTTGTCATAAATTTGCCAGGTAACATACCGCCAGGTATCCACGCGTTTATGAATAGCGTGGGTGATATCGACAATTTGATAGCTTTTGTCTTTCAACCAGGCGTTGACGGCGCTCTGTACCATAACGCCCATCGTTACCAGCAGCACAATGATCAGCAATAAGAAGAAACGGGTAATGCTTCCCGGTAGAAGGGAGAATCGGGTAGAGACCGTTGTGTCAGACTGACTCATTTATGTTTACGACCTGTAAAAGCAACGCTGAAGGTGAAGGGCAGTATAAAGGGTAATGAATGAATTTCCAGACTCTTACGTCATGCCGGGCAACTTAACACGCGCTCCGTCGGCGGGACGGGAAAAGCGTACAACCTTCGCAGAATGGTACAAATATAAAGACTACTTATAAATGTTTAGCACTAAATATCAAGAAATTATTTGCTAATGTCTTACGAACGGTCGAGCAGGGGAGGGTAGTGAATAACCGTGATAGTTTTAGGCAGGTAGCATAAATCAGCCGGGTGTGTCTGAAAAAGGGTAAAAAAAACCGAATGCGAAGCATCCGGTTGAAATAGGGGTAAACAGACATTCAGAAGTGAATGACGGTAATAAATAAAGTTAATGATGATAGCGGTCACTATTTTAGTTGCGAATGAAGATTCTGTTTTATCATTCAGTGCTATGAATTTCATCAATTTAACCCGTTGATTTTAAAAGTTTCGTGAATATATTTTGTCTATTTGTGCTTATTTTTACTTGATTTTTGCTTTAAAAAAGTTCCGTAAAATTCATATTTTGAAACATCTATGTAGATAACTGTAACATCTTAAAAGTTTTAGTATCATATTCGTGTTGGATTATTCTGTATTTTTGCGGAGAATGGACTTGCCGACTGGTTAATGAGGGTTAACCAGTAAGCAGTGGCATAAAAAAGCAATAAAGGCATATAACAGAGGGTTAATAACATGAAAGTTAAAGTACTGTCCCTCCTGGTACCAGCTCTGCTGGTGGCGGGCGCAGCGAATGCGGCTGAAATTTATAATAAAGACGGCAACAAATTAGACCTGTTTGGTAAAGTTGATGGCCTGCACTACTTCTCTGACGACAAAGGCAGCGACGGCGACCAGACCTACATGCGTATCGGCTTCAAAGGCGAAACGCAGGTTAACGATCAGCTGACCGGTTATGGCCAGTGGGAATATCAGATTCAGGGCAACCAGACTGAAGGCAGCAACGACTCCTGGACGCGTGTGGCGTTTGCGGGTCTGAAATTCGCTGACGCAGGTTCCTTCGATTATGGTCGTAACTACGGCGTAACCTATGATGTGACCTCCTGGACCGACGTTCTGCCGGAGTTCGGCGGCGACACCTACGGCGCTGACAACTTTATGCAGCAGCGTGGTAACGGCTATGCCACCTACCGTAACACCGACTTCTTCGGCCTGGTGGATGGTCTGGATTTCGCGTTGCAGTATCAGGGCAAAAACGGCAGCGTGAGCGGTGAAAACACCAACGGTCGCAGCCTGCTGAACCAGAACGGTGACGGTTACGGCGGATCGCTGACTTATGCAATCGGCGAAGGCTTCTCTGTCGGTGGCGCTATCACCACGTCTAAACGTACTGCCGATCAGAACAACACCGCTAACGCTCGCCTGTATGGTAACGGCGATCGCGCCACGGTTTACACCGGCGGCCTGAAATACGATGCGAACAACATCTATCTGGCAGCGCAGTATTCTCAGACCTATAACGCAACCCGTTTTGGTACCTCTAACGGTAGCAACCCGTCCACCTCTTACGGTTTTGCCAACAAAGCGCAGAACTTTGAAGTGGTTGCTCAGTACCAGTTCGACTTTGGTCTGCGTCCGTCTGTGGCTTACCTGCAGTCTAAAGGTAAGGACATCAGCAACGGCTACGGCGCCAGCTATGGCGACCAGGACATCGTAAAATACGTTGATGTCGGCGCGACTTACTACTTCAACAAAAACATGTCCACCTATGTTGATTACAAAATCAACCTGCTGGATAAAAACGACTTTACCCGCGATGCGGGCATCAACACCGACGACATCGTAGCGCTGGGTCTGGTTTACCAGTTCTAATCAGCAAAAGATGTTGCTAAAGGGCCTGCGGGCCCTTTTTTCATGCCTTATTCCGGCGTACAAATACGACGTTTTGATATACGCTTGCGTCCATTCGAATGAGGATAAACAGCGATGAAAATGACTTTTTGCCGGGCCGTGTGTCTGGCGGCGGCTTTTTTACTTATGGGCTGCGATGAGGCTCCCGAAACGACAACAGCGTCACCTGCCGCTCAGGTGCTGGAAGGTAAAACGATGGGGACCCTCTGGCGGGTGAGCGTGGTTGGTATCGATGCGAAACGCGCCGCAGAGTTACAGACTAAAATCCAGACTCAGCTTGATGCTGATGATTGGTTGCTTTCTACCTATAAAAATAACTCCGCGTTGATGCGTTTTAACCATTCACGCAGCCTTGCGCCCTGGCCGGTCAGCGAAGCCATGGCGGATATCGTGACCTCGGCGCTGCGTATTGGCGCGAAGACGGATGGCGCGATGGATATCACCGTGGGCCCGCTGGTCAATCTGTGGGGGTTTGGGCCGGATCGGCAGCCGCTGCATATCCCAACACCAGCACAAATCGATGCGGCAAAAGCGAAAACAGGCCTGCAACATTTGCAGGTTATCGACAGGGCTGGACATCAGTTTTTGCAAAAAGATCTGCCGGATCTTTATGTTGATCTCTCCACGGTCGGGGAGGGCTATGCGGCGGATCATCTGGCGCGACTGATGGAGCAGGAGGGCATTGCGCGTTATCTGGTCTCGGTGGGGGGCGCATTAAGCAGCCGCGGGATGAATGCGCAGGGGCAGCCGTGGCGCGTCGCGATTCAGAAGCCGACCGACCGGGAAAACGCGGTGCAGGCGATTGTGGATATCAACGGGCATGGCATCAGCACCTCCGGCAGCTACCGTAACTATTATGAGCTGGATGGCAAGCGTGTCTCGCACGTTATCGATCCGCAAACGGGGCGCCCCATTGAACACAACCTGGTATCGGTTACGGTCATTGCGCCAACGGCGCTGGAAGCGGACGGCTGGGACACCGGCCTGATGGTGCTTGGTACGCAAAAGGCGCAAGAGGTCGTGCGGCGGGAAGGGCTGGCGGTCTTTATGATCATGAAAGAAGGTGAAGGCTTTAAAACCTGGATGTCGCCGCAGTTCAAAACGTTCCTGGTGAGCGATAAGAATTAAAACGCAAGATTACGGGTTTTTGTGGGCGGATTTACGGACACACTGCATGTAAGCAAGCACTATGCTTAATGAAGGAGTCTATGATGAAAAAAGCGTTACTTACCGATGATGAATGCTGGCTGCGGGTGCAGGCGCGCGATGCCAGCGCGGATGGGCGTTTCGTTTTTGCGGTGCGAACCACCGGCGTTTTTTGCCGCCCTTCTTGTCGCTCGAAGCGGGCGTTACGTAAAAATGTTCGCTTTTTTGCCAACGCGCAGCAGGCGCTGGACGCCGGTTTTCGCCCCTGCAAGCGCTGTCAGCCGGATAATGCGCGCGCGCAGCAACGGCGGTTGGATAAGATTGCCTGCGCCTGCCGTTTGCTTGAGCAGGAGACGCCGGTAACGCTGGCGTCTCTGGCGCAGGCGGTGGCGATGAGCCCGTTTCATCTGCACCGTCTGTTTAAAGCGAGCACCGGAATGACGCCGAAAGGGTGGCAGCAGGCGTGGCGCGCCCGGCGGCTGCGTGAGGCGTTGGCGAAAGGAGAGCCGATCACGGCGGCTATTTACCGCGCTGGCTTCCCGGATAGCAGTAGCTACTACCGTCATGCCGACCAGACGCTGGGCATGACGGCAAAACAGTTTCGCAAAGGCGGCGATAATGTCTCCGTTCGCTATGCGCTGACGGACTGGGTTTACGGACGGTGCCTGGTGGCGGAGAGCGAGCGGGGGATTTGCGCGATTCTCCCCGGTGATAGCGACGACGCGCTACTGGCTGAATTACACACCCTTTTCCCGGCGGCCCGCCACGAACCTGCTGACGCGCCTTTTCAGCAACGGGTGCGGCAGGTTGTCGCGGCTATCAACACACGCGATGTGCTGCTCTCGTTGCCGCTGGATATCCAGGGAACCGCGTTTCAACAGCAGGTCTGGCAGGCGTTATGCGCGATTCCCTGCGGCGAAACCGTAAGCTATCAACAGCTTGCCGCGACTATCGGTAAACCCACGGCGGTACGCGCGGTCGCCAGCGCGTGCGGCGCGAATAAACTGGCGATGGTGATCCCGTGTCATCGGGTCGTGCGTCGCGATGGCGCGCTCTCCGGTTATCGTTGGGGCGTGCGTCGAAAAGCGCAGCTATTAAAGCGAGAAGCGCAAAAAGAGGAGTAGCAATGCTGGATCTATTTGCTGATGAAGCGCCCTGGCAAGAGCCCCTGGCGCCTGGCGCGGTGGTGTTGCGCCGCTTTGCGTTTCGCGCGGCGCAGTCGCTATTAGACGATATCGGGTTTGTCGCCAGTCAGTCTCCGTTTCGTCAGATGGTGACGCCGGGCGGCTACACCATGTCGGTGGCGATGACCAACTGCGGCGCGTTAGGGTGGACTACCGATCGTCACGGTTATTGTTATGCCGTGCGCGATCCGTTGACCGATAAACCCTGGCCTGCGCTGCCGTTATCGTTTGCCAGCGTATGTCGTCAGGCGGCAATCGCGGCAGGGTATGCGAGCTTCCAACCGGACGCCTGCCTGATCAATCGCTACGCGCCCGGCGCAAAACTGTCGCTGCATCAGGATAAAGACGAGCCGGATCTGCGCGCGCCTATCGTCTCAGTTTCGTTGGGGGTGCCGGCGGTTTTTCAGTTTGGCGGCCTGCGTCGCAGCGATCCGCTCCAGCGGATCTTACTGGAGCATGGCGATATCGTGGTCTGGGGCGGCGAGTCCCGGCTGTTTTATCATGGTATCCAGCCGCTTAAAGCGGGCTTTCATCCCATGACCGGTGAATTTCGTTACAATCTCACCTTCCGTCAGGCGGCTGAAAAAGAATAAAAATAAGAATTATTATTGCTGTGCAGGTGGAGTTAGTTAAACTGCGGGCTGTTATTATCGGTCCGGGTTGTATGCATGGAACTTCTTATTCTTGTCTGGCGGCAGTACCGCTGGCCATTTATTAGCGTGATGGCGCTGAGCCTCGCCAGCGCGGCGCTGGGGATTGGCCTGATCGCGTTTATCAATCAGCGCCTGATTGAAACGGTGGACACCACCGTCATGGTGCTGCCGGAATTTCTCGGTCTGCTCCTGTTACTAATGGTCGTCACATTAGGTTCCCAACTGGCGCTCACCACTCTGGGACACCATTTCATTTACCGCCTGCGCAGCGAATTTATCAAGCGCATTCTGGATACACACGTTGAACGCATTGAGCAACTGGGCAGCGCCTCTTTACTGGCCGGTCTGACCAGCGATATTCGCAATATTACTATCGCCTTTGTGCGTCTGCCTGAGCTGGTGCAGGGCATTATCCTCACCGTCGGCTCGGCGGCGTATCTGGCGATGCTATCGACAAAAATGCTGCTGGTTACGGCTATCTGGATGGCGGTCACTATCTGGGGCGGATTTGTGCTGGTGGCGCGGGTTTACCAGCATATGGCGACCCTGCGCGAGACCGAAGATAAGCTGTACAACGACTATCAGACGGTGCTGGAAGGACGCAAAGAGCTGACGCTAAACCGCGAGCGTGCGGAGCAGATTTTTCAGCAATGTTATACCCCGGACGCCAAAGAGTACCGTCATCACATTATCCGTGCCGATACTTTTCACCTGAGCGCCGTCAACTGGTCGAATATCATGATGCTGGGAGCGATAGGCCTGGTCTTCTGGATGGCGAATAGTCTCGGCTGGGCGGATACCAACGTCGCGGCGACCTATTCACTGACGTTGCTGTTCCTGCGCACGCCGCTGCTGTCTGCGGTGGGGGCGTTGCCAACGCTACTGACCGCCCAGGTGGCGTTTAATAAACTGAATAAATTCGCGCTCGCCCCGTATAAGCCTGATTTTCCACAGCCGAAAGCCTTTCCCGACTGGAAGACGCTGGAGCTGCGCAACGTGGTTTTTCACTATCAGGATAACGCGTTTTCCGTGGGGCCCATCAACCTGACGATTCACCGCGGCGAACTGCTGTTTTTAATTGGCGGCAACGGTAGCGGGAAATCGACGCTGGCCATGTTATTGACCGGATTATACCAGCCGCAATCGGGAACGATTTTACTTGATGGTCAACCTATTGCCGCCGGACAGCCGGAAGATTATCGCAAACTGTTTTCTGCGGTGTTTACCGATGTGTGGTTATTCGACCGCCTGCTGGGGCCGCAGGGGAAACCCGCCAATCCCGCGCTGGTCGAAAAGTGGCTTGAGCACCTGAAAATGACGCACAAGCTGGAGCTAAACGACGGGCGCATTTTGAATCTTAAACTGTCGAAAGGGCAAAAAAAGCGCATTGCGCTGCTGCTGGCGCTGGCGGAAGAGCGCGATATTATTTTGCTGGATGAGTGGGCCGCCGATCAGGACCCGCATTTCCGCCGGGAATTTTATCAGGTACTGTTGCCGTTAATGCAGGAAATGGGCAAAACCATTTTCGCCATCAGCCATGATGATCACTATTTTATTCACGCCGATCGTCTGCTTGAAATGCGTAACGGACAGCTAACCGAACTCACCGGCGACGAACGTGACGCCGCCTCGCGTGATGCGGTTGCGCGTACTGCGTAATGGACTATGGCGCCGGATGAACCACCTGATGGCAGCCCTACGTCCGCACGCGGGTAGGCCTGATAAGATGCCACGCGTCGCCACCAGGCATCGGGTTATTTCTTGCGGCGGGCGAGCGGGGCTCCAGACGTGTTTTAAAAAGAACCCCGGAGCGCTGCGTGAGTCGACATGTTCAGATGCCCGGTAAGTGTGACCGGGCAGCGTAACATTATCGCGCGACGGCGTTCTGTACGTTAGCGTCCGCTTTCCAGATGCGGTATTTCACGTCCACATTCGCCGGGGTATACACCACGATCGGCAGCTTGCTGTTGTAGCGCAGCATCCCGTCTTCACCCAGCCAGGCGGTGACGAATTTTTGCTCTTTCTTACCGTCAGGGCAGGCCATCATGGTTGATACCGGAGAGGTGACGTTATCAAAGACATAATAGTCATAGCCCCAGCCTTCCAGCGTTTTTGTTTCCAGCGTGCCGCCGAGGCGATGCTGGTTACAATCCACATTCAGCGTTTGGCCAATCAACAGTTCCACTTTTAGGGTTGATTCATCCTGCTGAGGGGTAAGGGTTATCACTTGCCGCTTCATTCCTTTTTCCGCCTGCGGATAGGGGGCGATTTTTTCCAGCGGCTGGGCGGTATCACCATTGTTAGCCCAGGCAGAGGCGCTGGCGAGGGCGGCGAAGACAACGGCAGGGACAAACATCTTCATTTGATTGTTCACAGTATTTCCTTTCTGCTGTTTTCGGTATGCACGGACAACAGATTAACACATTCATATTATCTATTAATCTGTATTTACTCATATTTTCAAGATTATTAATAAAATAGCGTCTTTTTATATAGTGGAATATTCCGATATTGATAATGTAAATGAAATTATCAACTATTAGTGATTTTCGTTATATAAGCATCTATATAACTCATTGAAATGTGAGAAAAAGCACGTTTACGGGTCTTTACCCGGCACTCTTTTGATCCGGCAACAGCATTTACCTCTATCGGGGTATGCATCTCTTACACATCCTGAAATATCTTATTTACAAAAACAACTACTCATAAATTGTACGGTTTTTATTGGTATTCACTCCCTATGGAAGCGTGTCGTTATGGAAGGGCGATATCATGGTTGATTTATCCCGTCGAAGCATGTTGACCGGCAGTTGGCGCAACGCCAGCAATGGGATTCTTCCGCCGTGGGCCAGAGAAACAACCTATTTTCTCGCACATTGTCTGCGTTGCGACGCCTGCATCCAGGCGTGTGAGGCCGACATCCTGCAGCGAGGGGCGGGGGGATATCCGAGCGTAGATTTCAAACGGGGCGAGTGCAGCTTTTGTTATGCCTGTGCGCAGGCCTGTACCGAATCGCTTTTTCTTCCGCGCCACACCAGGGCCTGGGATCTGGTTTTTACGCTCACGGAAAACTGCCTCGCCAGGCAATCGGTTGAATGCCATCGCTGCCAGGACAGTTGTGAACCTATGGCCATTACCTTTCGTCCCACGCTATCCGGCATTTACCAGCCGCAGCTTGACTCGCAGGCCTGTAACGGATGTGGGGCGTGTGTGGCTATCTGTCCCGTGTCAGCCATCAAAGCGGAGAACCACCATGCGCACTAACTGGCAGGTCTGTAGCCTGGTCGTGCAGGCCAAAAGTCAGAACACCGCCGCCATTGGCACACAGTTGAATACATTGCCGGGTTGCGAAGTCGCGTTAAGCGACATTGAAAGCGGGCAACTGATCGTGGTGGTGGAAGCAGATCAGAGTGAAACGCTGATGCAAACAATTGAGTCAGTACGCAATGTCGAGGGCGTACTGGCGGTGTCGCTGGTTTATCACCAGCAGGATGAGCAAGGTGAGGAAACACCATGAAACTCAGTCGTCGTAGCTTTATGAAAGCTAACGCCGTTGCGGCCGCTGCGGCGGCTGCCGGTCTGAGCGTGCCGGGCGTCGCCCGCGCCGTTGTCGGGCAGCAGGAAGCCATCAAATGGGATAAAGCGCCGTGCCGTTTTTGCGGAACGGGTTGCGGTGTGTTGGTGGGAACGCAGCAGGGCCGTGTGGTCGCCTGCCAGGGCGACCCCGACGCGCCGGTCAACCGTGGTCTGAACTGCATTAAAGGCTACTTCCTGCCCAAAATCATGTACGGCAAAGATCGTCTGACGCAGCCGATGCTGCGCATGAAAGACGGCAGCTATCACAAAGACGGCGAGTTTACGCCGGTGAGCTGGGAACAGGCCTTCGATGTGATGGAAGAGAAGTTTAAAACCTCCCTGAAAGAGAAAGGACCAGAAGCGATCGGCATGTTTGGGTCGGGTCAATGGACCATCTGGGAAGGCTATGCCGCCGCGAAACTGTTCAAGGCTGGTTTCCGCTCTAACAACATCGACCCGAACGCGCGTCACTGCATGGCCTCGGCGGTGGTGGGCTTTATGCGCACCTTTGGCATGGATGAACCGATGGGCTGCTACGACGATATCGAGCAGGCCGATGCGTTTGTGCTGTGGGGTTCCAACATGGCGGAGATGCACCCGATTTTATGGTCGCGCATCACTAACCGCCGTTTGTCCGACCCGAATGTGAAGGTCGCTGTCCTCTCCACCTTCCAGCACCGTAGCTTTGAGCTGGCGGACAACGGTATTGTCTTTACCCCGCAAAGCGATCTGGTGATCCTTAACTATATCGCGAATTACATTATTCAGAACAACGCGGTAAATCAGGATTTCTTCACAAAGCATGTGAACCTGCGTAAAGGGGCGACGGATATCGGCTACGGCTTACGCCCGACGCACCCGCTGGAAAAAGCGGCGAAGAATCCGGGCTCCGACGCTTCCGAGCCGATGAGCTTCGACGAGTATAAAGCCTTCGTGGCGGAATATACGCTGGACAAGACCGCTGAAATGACCGGCGTGCCGAAAGATCAACTGGAACAGTTGGCGCAGCTCTACGCCGATCCGAATAAGCGCGTGATCTCTTACTGGACGATGGGTTTTAACCAGCATACCCGCGGCGTGTGGGCGAATAACCTGGTTTACAACCTCCATCTGCTGACCGGAAAAATCTCCCAGCCTGGCTGCGGTCCTTTCTCGCTGACCGGCCAGCCTTCCGCCTGCGGTACGGCGCGTGAAGTGGGAACCTTCTCACACCGTCTGCCCGCAGACATGGTCGTGACGAACGAAAAACACCGTGATATCTGCGAAAAACACTGGCAGATCCCCGCTGGCACTATCCCGGCAAAAGTGGGTTTACATGCGGTGGCGCAGGATCGTGCGTTGAAAGACGGCAAGCTGAACGTCTACTGGGTAATGTGTAATAACAATATGCAGGCCGGGCCGAACATCAATGAAGATCGAATGCCGGGCTGGCGCGATCCGCGTAACTTTATCATTGTCTCCGATCCTTACCCGACGGTGAGCGCGCTGTCTGCGGATCTGATCCTGCCGACCGCCATGTGGGTTGAGAAAGAAGGCGCTTACGGCAACGCCGAACGCCGCACGCAGTTCTGGCGTCAGCAAATTAAAGCGCCGGGCGAAGCTAAATCCGACCTCTGGCAACTGGTGCAGTTCTCCCGTCGTTTTAAAACCGAGGAGGTCTGGCCGGAGGCGTTGCTGGCCCAGAAGCCGGAGCTGCGCGGTAAAACGCTGTATGACGTTCTGTTCGCCACGCCTGCGGTCAGCAAATTCCCGCTGAGCGAGCTGAAAGAGGATCAGTTAAACGATGAGTCTCGTGAGCTGGGCTTCTATCTGCAAAAAGGGCTGTTTGAAGAATACGCCTGGTTTGGACGTGGCCACGGGCACGATCTGGCGCCGTTCGACGATTACCACAACGCGCGCGGTCTGCGCTGGCCGGTCGTCGAAGGCAAAGAGACGCAATGGCGTTACAGCGAAGGCAACGACCCGTATGTAAAAGCGGGGGAAGGGTACAAATTCTACGGTAAACCGGATGGCAAAGCGGTGATCTTCGCGCTGCCATTTGAACCCGCGGCGGAGTCGCCGGACAACGAGTACGATCTGTGGCTTTCCACCGGTCGCGTGCTGGAACACTGGCATACCGGCAGTATGACGCGCCGCGTGCCTGAATTGCATCGCGCCTTCCCGGAAGCAGTGGTCTTTATTCACCCGCTGGATGCGAAAGCGCGCGATCTGCGTCGTGGGGATAAGGTTAAAGTGTCGTCCCGCCGCGGCGAAGTGATTTCGATTGTCGAAACGCGTGGACGTAACCGTCCGCCGCAGGGACTGGTGTATATGCCGTTCTTCGATGCCGCTCAGCTAGTGAACAACCTGACGCTGGATGCGACGGACCCGCTCTCTAAAGAGACGGACTTCAAGAAGTGCGCCGTTAAGCTGGCGAAGGTGTAACGCGTTATGTCCCGTACAGCGAAACCCCAAAATGGCCGCCGCCGCTTCCTGCGTGATGTTGTGCGCACTGCGGGCGGGCTGGCGGCGGTTGGCGTGGCGCTGGGCTTGCAACAGCAAACCGCGCGCGCAACGGGCGTGCGGCTGCATCCGCCTGGCGCGCTGAATGAAAATGTCTTCGCCAGCGCCTGTGTGCGCTGCGGGCAGTGCGTTCAGGCGTGTCCATACGACACGCTAAAACTGGCGACGCTGGCCTCCGGGCTATCGGCAGGCACGCCCTATTTCGTCGCTCGCGACATCCCCTGCGAAATGTGTGAAGACATTCCGTGCGCCAAAGTCTGCCCCAGCGGGGCGCTGAATAAAGATATCGCCTCCATTGATGACTCGCGCATGGGGCTGGCGGTGCTGCTGGATCAGGAAAACTGCCTCAACTTTCAGGGGCTGCGCTGCGACGTTTGTTACCGCGAATGCCCGAAAATCGATGAGGCCATCACGCTGGAGCTGGATCGCAACATGCGCACCGGCAAACATGCGCGCTTTCTGCCCACCGTACACAGCGACGCCTGTACCGGCTGCGGCAAATGCGAAAAAGTCTGCGTACTGGAGCAACCAGCGATAAAAGTGTTGCCGTTGTCATTGGCGAAAGGGGAGTTAGGACACCATTACCGCTTCGGCTGGCTGGAGGGGAAAGATGGCAAATCGTAAACGCGACGCCGGGCGAGAAGCGCTGGCGAAAAAAGGCTGGTGGCGTAGCCACCGCTGGCTGGTGTTACGCCGTATCAGCCAGTTTATGGTGCTGGGGATGTTTCTCAGCGGCCCGTGGCTGGGCTTTTGGGTTTTGCATGGCAACTACAGCAGTAGTTTGCTGTTCGATACCCTCCCGTTGACCGATCCGCTGATTACCCTGGAAAGTCTCGCCAGTGGACATCTTCCCGCTACCGTGGCGCTGACGGGAGCAGTGATTATCGCTGTGCTGTATGCGCTGGCGGGAAAGCGATTATTTTGCAGTTGGGTTTGCCCGCTAAACCCCGTTACCGATTTGGCTAACTGGATGCGCAGGAAATTTGACCTGAACCAGTCTGCGACGATTCCACGCCATATACGGTACGTCCTTCTGGTGGTGGTGTTAATCGGTTCGGCGTTGACCGGCACGCTGCTGTGGGAATGGATTAATCCCGTGTCGCTGTTAGGTCGTAGTCTGATTATGGGATTTAGTAGCGGCGCGTTGCTGATTATTGCTTTGTTTTTATTTGATTTATTAGTCGTTGAGCACGGTTGGTGCGGGCATATTTGCCCGATGGGCGCGCTGTATGGCGTGCTGGGCAGTAAAGGCGTAGTGACCGTGACGGCCAAAAAACGTGAGAAATGTAATCGCTGTATGGATTGTTTTCATGTTTGCCCGGAACCGCATGTGCTACGTGCGCCGGTGCTGGATGAGCAAAGCCCGGCGCAGGTCACTCACCGCGACTGCATGACCTGCGGTCGCTGCGTGGATGTCTGTTCTGAGGATGTTTTTACAATAACGATACACAACATCATTCGGGATGCATCGCGGCGGTAAGCGAGGAAATCCCCGGGAGCATAGATAACGATGTGACTGGGATTTTCGAGCACAGCCAACAAAGAGGCAGCTCGAAGGATGAAGTGTAAATGCGATGGAGTTCGGGAGCGAAACAATGAAAAGCCATGACCTGATGAAAGCGCTGTGTCAATGGATGGCCACGCTTGCCCTGGTGGTAAGTGGTGCGGTTTGGGCGGCAAACGGAGTGGATCTGAGCCAGTCGCCGGAAGTATCCGGGACGCAGGAAGGGGCGATTCGTATGCCGAAAGAGCAGGAACGTATGCCGCTAAATTACGTCAACCAGCCGCCGATGATCCCGCACAGCGTCGAGGGCTACCAGGTGACGACCAATACCAACCGCTGTCTGCAATGCCACGGCGTGGAAAGTTATCGTACGACGGGCGCGCCGCGTATCAGTCCGACGCACTTTATGGACAGCGACGGTAAAGTGTCGGGCAACGTCGCGCCGCGTCGTTATTTCTGCCTGCAGTGCCACGTACCGCAGTCTGATACCGCGCCGATTATCGACAATACCTTTACCCCCTCGCAAGGTTACGGGAAATAAGAGGTCATTATGGAAAATTCTAACCGTAAACCCGGCTGGATAAAGCGCGTCTGGCGATGGTGGCGCAGCCCCAGCCGCCTGGCGTTGGGGACGCTGCTGTTAATCGGTTTTATCGGCGGCATCATCTTCTGGGGCGGCTTCAATACCGGAATGGAAAAGGCTAACACCGAAGAGTTTTGTATTAGCTGCCATGAAATGCGCAACACGGTGTATGAGGAGTATATGGAAACCGTCCACTACAACAACCGTAGCGGCGTTCGTGCCACCTGTCCTGACTGCCATGTGCCGCATGAGTGGGGGCCGAAGATGATCCGTAAGATCAAAGCCAGTAAAGAGCTGTACGCGAAGGTATTTGGGCTGATAGATACACCGCAGAAATTTGAAGCTCATCGCCTGACAATGGCACAAAATGAGTGGCGGCGCATGAAAGACAACAACTCGCAGGAATGCCGTAACTGCCACAATTTCGACTTTATGGATCTGACCGCGCAAAAAGGCGTCGCGGCGAAAATGCACGATCAGGCGGTAAAAGATGGACAGACCTGTATCGATTGCCACAAAGGGATCGCGCATAAACTGCCGGATATGCGTGATGTTAAACCAGGTTTCTGACAGGACGTTGATGAGTGGGAATGCTTGAAGCCAGAGATCTGTACTGCGAGCGGGACGAGAGGACGCTGTTTCGCGGGCTGTCGTTCACCGTGGAGGCCGGGGAGTGGGTGCAGGTCACCGGCGGCAACGGCGCCGGAAAAACCACCCTGTTGCGCCTGCTGACCGGGCTGGCGCGCCCGGACGGCGGCGAGGTGTACTGGCAGGGCGAACCCCTGCGCCGCGTGCGTGACAGCTTCCATTCCGGCCTGCTGTGGATAGGGCACCAGCCGGGGATTAAATCCCGCCTGACGGCGCGGGAGAACCTGCACTTTTTCCACCCCGGCGACGGCGCGCGCCTCCCGGACGCGCTGGCGCAGGCCGGGCTGGCGGGATTTGAGGACGTGCCGGTCGCCCGGCTTTCGGCCGGGCAGCAGCGCCGGGTGGCGCTGGCCCGCCTGTGGCTGACCCGCGCCGCGCTGTGGGTGCTCGACGAGCCGTTCACCGCTATTGACGTTAACGGCGTGGCGCGCCTCACCCGGCGGATGGCGGCGCACACGGCGCAGGGCGGGATGGTCATTCTCAC